>NZ_ABIZ01000001.1:6956109-7588483 GCF_000172155.1 Verrucomicrobium spinosum DSM 4136 = JCM 18804
AGCCCCCAGCCCTCCGGTCGGGTCTGCCCCCTTCCCCCCGTCCCCCTCCGCCCCGCCGTCGCCAGGCGCTGGCCATGCCGCCACACACTTTTCCGGCAGTACTCTGGACACCATCATCCAATACCTCGGCCAGGCAAGCTCCCCTCCCACCGCCACCGCGGGAGTCGAGGTGTACTCCTATGACCCGCAGGAAAACGGCGTCATGCTCCACTCCAGCCGGGGCATGCTGCGGAGGTGGTTTAGCAACCGCACCTACGAGTATCTCACGGTACGTCCCAATGCCTCCGCCGCCCTCGCCCCCTTTGATGTCAGCGTCATGGATGCCTCTCATCAGCCCAAGGCCATGGAGTGCAGCTTCGCCATCACCGGCCTGATGAAGAGTGATGCCTCGAACCTTGTTGCCGGGCTCCTCATCCCTGCGGCAGGCCAGAAGGCGCGAAGCAACCACGAGCTCCACGACCATCTGCGCCGTCACGTCTCCCAGTGGGTCAATGAGTATGCCGTGCTGGAACGCAACACCAACGGCTCCGACATCTGCCGAGGCATGACGGGTGCGCAGCGCACCGCCTGCTCCCAGTACCTCGCCCGCCGCGCCAGCGAGGTCCTGGGAATCACCGCCACCGGCGGCATCTTCCTGCCGGAGCAAGACCTCCAGCTGCCCCCTCTCAGACTGCATCTCGAACCCATACGCCTCCTTGACGATGTGCCCGACCGGCTTGCTCTGGACATGGAGATCATCCTCCAGCCATCAGACCCCCGCCTCGCCGCCCGCGTCCGCCAGCCCCTGGCCACCTTCACCCAGCAGCTCCAGCAGGCGGTAGAGCATTGGCTCATGCGCAGCTGCCGCCTCTCCACCTTCTGCTTCGACAAGGCCAACCTGCAGCGGGATCTCACCCAGTATCTGGATCAGCACCTCCGCTCCCAGTTCGGCCAGTCCGTCATCAAGCTCACCCTCACCCCGGAGTACTTCTTCCCGCGCCAGTACGACATCCGCAACACCTACGACTCAACAGGCCACGTCAATCCGCGCAACCACCCCCTGCTGGTGCACCACACTCTGGTGATTGATCTGGCGGACATCGCCCAGCTCCTCTCCAGCGGTCCCCGCCCCTCCCCCGCAGTTCTCGCCTCCCGGGATCTGCCCACCATCTCCAGCGCATGGAACCATGAACTTGAGAAATGGACCCAGGACCTGCTGGACCGCACGACGCGCAAACACCTCGCCGGCAAAGAATATACGGATGTGGGGCTCAACTTCCCGGTCGTGGCCGATCAGATCCGCACGGCCGTCGAGCAGGAGTTTCTCGCCATCGGCATCAAGGCCAAGCAATTCATCACCCTCCCCGGAGACAAGCAGATCGAGCAGTGCCTCTCCCGCAACTTCACATTCGCCACCCAGGAGATCCTCTGCCAGACCAGTGAGAGCCGGGTGAACTACTCCCTGAGTGCCCAGGTACGGTTTTCGGTGAAAAACCTCGCCACCATCCAAAACCACCTCCTCCCCGGCAAGTCTCTTGAGGACGAGTTCGTGCGGGCAACCACCCAGGCCATCACCGCAAAGGTGCGGGAGCTTTCTCCCGAGGCGCTCTATCTTGGATTCGACCGCCCCATCCAGGGCAGCACCACCGCCACGTCCAGCAGCTTCGTTCCAGAATCTCGCCCCAGCCCGGAACAGCAGATCTCCATGGAGATTGAGAAGCGTCTCGTTCAGATGTTCGGCGCCTCCGACCTCCAGATCAGCCTCCGGCCGGAGGAATCCGTCGTCACCCAGCTGGACCGCACCTTGCGACCGCCCCGTGACCGCTGCTGCACCATCAAGGTGCAGACCGTGGGCACCGGAACGGAGGAAATCACCTTCCACATCTACTACCGCGTCATGGCCATCGCACCGGGCGGCTGGCCCCTCTTTCAAGGGCTCTGCCGCAATGTGCAGAACAACGACATCGATGCCACCGCCCGGGAGATCGGAGTGGCCATGGATGACAAGATCGGCGCCGAGTGCCGCATCCGCTTCCGCGGCCTTCCCTCCCACCTCGCCCTCGGCACCGCCCCTGAGATGCAGGCCATCCTCCTGCAATACGGTCCCCACAACGCCCTCCAGGAAATCAGCACCCAGTTCGGCCTCACCGTCCAGGTCACCCGCATTGATCGCGACCCCGTCGAATCTGAAACCATCCTCGGCGAGTTCGGGAAGGAGAAGATCCAGGCCCTCCTCACAGACTACCGCAACTGCACCGAGGAAATTACCCGCCTCATACAACAACACGGTGGCGACCATCCGCTCATCGACGACATGCGCGCCCGGCAGAGCCAGCTCGACCTGCAGATCACCCAGCAGCTCAATCCCCACCAGGACTATCACAAGGACGCCCCCCTCAGCCTCCACCACCAGTCCTGGCACCAGCGGCTGGGCATTCCGCCCCCCGCTCCACAGCTCCCACCCAGCGCCCCACCGCCTCTGCCACCTGTGCCTCCCCACGCTCCGCAAGCCGCCCCCCCACCGGGGCCCTCATCACCCTGACATCCGACCGGTTCCGCGGGTCGTTTCCCACAACCTTCTTTTCCCCACACCCCAACATGCCCTACTCCAACCTTCCCATCGGCGTCGCCAACCCCGGCCTCGTCGTCATCCTTGTGGACCAGTCTAGTTCCATGAGCGAGACATATGCACCTCCGCACAATCGTGCTGAGTTCGCCGCCATCGCCGTCAACCGCTGCATCTATGAAATCCTCGCCAAGTGCCGGGACGGCCAGAACGTGCGCGACCGGTGCCACATTGCCGTGCTGGGCTATGGTCTTCAGGCCCGCAATCTCATCGTCGTCGGCCGCCCCTCAGATCTCGAGGCCAGAATCCTCCGGTTCGAGGATCTAAAACAGCGTGTTCCAGACGGGGCCGGTGGCCTGGTGGACATTGATTTCAAGCTCCCTGTCTGGATTGATGCCACCGCATCCGGCTCCACCCCCATGGCCGAGGCCTTCAACTTCGCCTCAGAAATGATCCAGGCCTGGACCCGGGACAACCCCGGCAACTTCCCGCCCGTCTGCATCAACATCACCGATGGAGAACCCAATGACGAGACCGCAGCAGAGAAT
Organism: Verrucomicrobium spinosum DSM 4136 = JCM 18804; assembly: GCF_000172155.1. Taxonomy (NCBI): domain Bacteria; kingdom Pseudomonadati; phylum Verrucomicrobiota; class Verrucomicrobiia; order Verrucomicrobiales; family Verrucomicrobiaceae; genus Verrucomicrobium; species Verrucomicrobium spinosum. Next base: position 6,959,203 of record NZ_ABIZ01000001.1, read on the forward strand.
GCCGCCCGCGCCCTCATGCAGACCGGCACCACAGACGGCACCACCCTCCTCTTCAATGCGCATATCGGCAATCCCGCCGATGGCGAGGTAAAGATGCCCGCCTCCGAGGGCCACCTCAGCAATCAGTACGCCCGGTTCCTTTACCGCATCTCCAGTGGCGTGCCCCAGCCCCTGGAGGCGGCAGCTCGCAATGTCGGTTTCAACGTCCAGTCCGGGTCCCGGGGCATGCTCATGAACGCCGGCCCTGAAGCCCTCACCGCGCTCATCCAGTTTGGCTCCCAGCACGCCCGGTAAGGCACCAACTCATCACACTATCCCGGCCGCCGCCCGTAGAACCATGCCACCTTCCTCGAACCCGATCCACGTTCGAAGCTATGCCTGCAGCAAATCGGGACAGCGTCCTGAGGAGAGTCAGGATGGCATCTCTCCGCTTCCCGGCTCACCCCCGGTCTGCACGCGCGAAGATGACGGGACAACCCTTACATTCCTGGCCGTCGCCGACGGGGCCACCGAGTCCTATTTGCCCCAAATTTGGGCAATGATCCTGGCCCAGAAATTTCCCGAACTGAAACGCGACGGCTGCCACCATTCCGGGTGGACCGAATGGATCTCAGATTGCCGCAAAGAATGGCTGGAGAGAGCCAACCTCCGGCGCAACAACCTCCCCAAACAGAACCTGTCCTTCGCAGACATTGTAAACTTGAACTCGACGGAAGCCCGCCTGCCCGCAGCAGCAACCTTCGCAGGGCTTCGACTCCGGCAAAGCCCTCAGGGCGAAACTGCCTGGGATGCACTGGTGCTTGGGGATTCATGCTTGTTCCACCTCCGGCACGACAGGAGAACTCTGACCGCCCCCTACTCCCGGAGCGAAGAGTTCACCTACACTCCAAACGCCACCCTCAGCTACCCCAGCGACAGTTCCAAAGACGCCAGTCCCGTCAAGATGGGGGACGGTCAAGGTCACTACAACTCCGCCATGCCCGGTGACGTGTTTGTACTTGCCACTGACGCCATGGCCAAATGGATCATCACATCTCTTGAAAAAAACACCCCCGTTTGGGGCACACTGCTTCGCCAAGATCTGGATTTCAACTCACTCGTGGAACAAGCCAGAAAGGATGCCGTCCTCAGCATGGAGAACGACGATGTCTCCCTGGTGATCGCAATGGTCGGCCTCCCCCACCCGTGGTGCCTTGAGGGTACCTTCACCCCCCAGCCCAAAGCTTCCAGGCCAGTGCTCCCGGCACCGGTGGCAGAGCCTGTAAATTCCTTCCCGCCCGCCTCTGCTGACTCCCGATCTCCCATCTCACCCCCGCTCCCCCCGCACACAGGTTCTGTAATCGTACCGCGCAACCCGCCCGCGCCAGCGCCCGCTCTCTCAAGGAATCCCCCCGACGGTCCATCCCCACCCCCAACGCCTGCGCCCCCCTCCTCCCCGCCCCTCGGCGCAACAAGAGGCACAAACCTCACCCAAGCTTCCACCCCCGCACAACGCCCGTGGTACGGTTCCACCACCACCCTTGTCCTGATCGTCGGCTCAGTGTGCAGCATTGTTTGCTTTGTTATTTCCGCGATGATCACCAGTTACTTTGGCAAGGAAAGGGAGACAAATCTGCAAGCGGAGCTTGATGCAGCCCAACGCGAGACCGTCAAACTACAGTCGGACCTGAAACATCTGGTCCAACAACACGACGCAGAAATCGCCAGCCTCATCAAAAAACAGGGCATGCCATCGGCCCCCCCGGAATCCGATGCCGGGGCCGGACACGAACCCCGGAAATCCGGCGGCGAGGCCCCCGTCATGGACAAAGGACATTTCATTCGTGAGACAAACACCCTGCCGGCCCACTCCCTCCATCCCACAATCGGAGTCGACTCCCCCGTCATGCCGGGACTCGGCGCGAGTATCAACAACCTCATCCCAGCCGGACCGATCCCGGACATCACCCGGACCACGAGCCCCCAGCCCCAGCCTGCACCAGATGGATCCACCAAACAGGATGACCTAGCACCGTCGGATGCTAAAAGCGAGTAGCGGAGGCAACCAGAACGATCACAGCCCCATTGCCATGTCCCACTCCGGACTCCCCACGATCTTCCCCGCCATAGTGGACTATGACATGGCCGTCGGGAACCTGGATAAATTTGCCTCCAGCAAGTTGCTCAAGAGCGGCATCCCGGAGAAAAAGAAATCTTCTCACGGTGGCAGCAGCGACATCGTGTGTTATGCCGGAGGAGTCGCCGTTGCCTACCCCATCAAATGCGGAAGCTACAAGTACGCGCTCAAACTGTGGACCGCCCACCCGGGCGATGGCGCGTCCCATTACGACCTGCTCATTGCGCACCTCAATCAATGGGCCCCCGCCTCTGGGTCAGTGGTCGTCCCTCTGTTCGAATCCAAAGGACTCCTGGTGCGCGGCCAATGGTATCCCACCCTCCTGCTGGAGTGGATGGAGGGAGATTCAGCCCAGAAGTTCATCGAAAAACACCTGAGCGATCCACCCACCATCCTCGCCGCTGCTGAGGCATTCCTGGGAGTCTCCCATGAGCTCAAAACCGCCCAGATCGCCCATGGCGACCTCCAAGGGGAGAACATCAAGTTTGTCATGCAGTTCGCCCGCCCCCGGGTCCGCCTCATCGACTATGACACCATGCTCGTTCCTGGACAGGAGGGCAGGCCCATCCCCAACGACGGCATCCCGCACTACCAGCACCCCAGGCGCCGGGGCGCACTGGGAGCCGGGCAGTATGAATGCGACGATCACTTCGCCTCCCTGGTCATTTACCTCTCACTGCTCGCGGTGGCAGAGGACCCCAGCCTCTGGTCTCAGTTCCCACCACAAGGCCGGGACAAGGAACTGCTCTTCACAGACCAGGACTTCGCCGCCCAGAAGCCGACCGCCATTTTCCGCAGGCTGTATCGCATGTCGTCGGTTGTTTCCTCGCTCAGCGTCATCCTTTGGAACTTCAGCAGGAGACCCACCCATCAGGGACTGCCTTCGCTCACGGAGTGCCTGTTGTTGATCTCCCCGCAGCCCCCGACGCAATCCCCCCCTGCCGCAGGTCCAGGCTCCAGCTTTGAGGCCTGGCTCGCCGCCCAGAAACCTGCACCTTCCTCCCGCCCTTCCCAGTCAAGCTCCCTCTGGCTGGATGACACAGCCTTCCGCAGTGCTGGCCCCATTCACACTGCCAGCGTTCCACCTGTCTCACCGCCGGCACCCCCAGGCCGCGCCACCGACACGTTCTGGTCGCGCTATCAGTCCCCCGGCCACAAGAGCCCACCACAACCACCACCCCCCTCACCGAGCTCCGTAAACCGCCCTGCCAACGCGCCAGCGCCCGTTACTTCCCCTTCATTTGCCACTTTCCTGAACCAAAACGGCATCCCATACACTCCCACCAGCCCTAAGCCCACCCCTCAGCCAACTCAGCCAACTCAGCCACCTCAGCCACCTCAGCCACCTCAGCCACCTCAGCCACCTCAGCCACCTCAGCCACCTCAGCCGCCAATCACCCAACCCCCACCCCCTGTCAATACGCAGACGACCTCGTCTGGCACGGCCACTGAAAACGCACTCTCAGCAGGTTGCTGGTTTGGTGTGCTCGCGTTGGTTGTCTTGGCATTAATCATGTTGATCAGAAGTTGCAGCGGGTAGCAGGTGCCACGCTGGCACAGAGCCGGCGCTCACCGTGCTGGCTGCCATCGAGGGCTTTCGGTGCGGCAACTCCATCGGCACATTTTATCTCAGGCCACTCGCTTCAGCCGTTGCTGACTGCATACTGCCCTTCGAAACAGTCCTCCATGCCTACGAGCAATGGTGGCGCACCCGCACACCCTGGCCCGTGAATGCCAATGGCAAGAACAGCCCCCGCGCTCATGGCAGGGTCTTCTCCATGATCCTGCCCGCCCTCCCGCGGGCAAACTCTCGCTCACCCCCACCTCCCGCGGTTTCATTCCCCACCGCCTCACTGGTCCTCTGAGTCACAGATTTACCGGGTTATCGGGTTACCGCCTCTCCCCGCACGACACCATCCGTACACCCTCGGCCACTTGTTCCAGGTTCTCACGAACGCAGCCCTTTCGAAACGTCCATGCGTCAGCATTCCAGTGTCTTCCAATTGAATCCGGTTCGGCAGGTTGGGAAAAACAGGCATTTCCTTCCCCTAACTCCTACTCCTACTCCTCCCAAAACTCTGTGATGCGCGCAGACTTCCTCGGGACCACAAGGTTCTCACACCAGGTCTCATAGTTGTGCGGATTGAAGTCCGGGCATTGAGACACATCGCTCCGCTTGAAGGCGTGGTAGGCCACCTCCTTCGATCCCTCGAAGTGGTAGTAGCAGTCCGCGTCCTCACCATAGAGCCACCAGTCTCCCGATCCCGTGTTCATCACCGTCGGTCTGAATCTCCACAAGCTCGACTCTTCAGGGATGATGTAAACTTTCTCGGCTGCCAGCCCCATTGCATTGGCCATCACTGGCGTGGCCACCGACAGCCAGCTGAGCACCGTGATGGCACCGATCGCGGTCGCCATCACAACCGCCACCGCCAAGATCGTCTTTCGTTTCCCTGTGCCTCTCATCGCTGCATTTGAACCCCTTCTCCATGAGATGGGGCGATTCTTCAACTGCTTTCAGGATTGTGATGAGGTGGATCTCGCCACCTGTCTTTCTCTTAGGCCTGTCACCGGCAGCGCAAGGGTGTCCCCTTGCAGAGATCACGCACCAACCCCCTGTTGCAGCCTGAAAGCGCGGAGCCCCCCTTCGCGATCCTCCGTCTTAAAATCACGCAACAGATGGTGCAGCAGTTCCCTGGTTCCAGCCCACTTTGTGTCCGCCACCCTCATGGTCATCTGGTAGTGAGTCCTTGAACCAAAGTGCTCCGTGTCCACCCCATGACCTGGATCATGGGCCCTCAACCAGATTTCGACGCTGGCGGGCCCGGTGTTTACGGAATCAATCACATCATACCCGGACTGCCCTTGGGAGTCGCACTCGAAGTAGAGATCCCCGTGAGGCCCCGGCGTGAGCTCCTCATGCCGGCCCAGGACGAGGTAATGGTTCTTGCCGTAAAACTTGAGGATGCGGACTCCCGGGAACCCTTCCTTCAGTTCAATCTGCCAGACATCAAAGCATGTTAAATGGGGCGAGAGCACGAGCTGGTCATTCGTACGATTGCTTAAACCTTGCGGTTTCACCATCCCGCTCACCCAACCCTTTCCCAGTCAGCCAGCCTGGGAGCCCTCCAGCCAGGGCCATTCAACCTTCTTTTTTGCCAGATAGGGACCGAGATCCCCCGGTTGCAGCTTGATATACTCTTCCATGCCTTTCACATCCTCGGGATTGCTCGTCCGCTTGATATAGGTGGCTGCATTCTTGAAGCCGCGGATCCGGTAGTCCTGGTCGAAATCGTCAGGGGGATGGTATTGCGCCGGAGGAAAGGACGCTTCCTCACTCTCAAACGGCCGATGTCCTACGATATATGCCTGAGTAGGATCATCATCATACACCCAGAGCCTGGCAAAAAACGCAGGTTCAGAGCCACTCACTTTCTCCAAAGGGACAAGGCCCCGCGACCGCACCGGCAGCACGCCAATGGCCCTGTCACGATAGCAGCGCGCATAGCAGTACTCATTGGCCCCTGTCGCGATGGCGACATAGTCCCCAGGTTTGGTTTTCCGCAATATCGCTTTGGGTTTGCCTGCCATGGTATCGCCGTTCAACACCTTGAACATCTCCACGATCGAAAGCAAGGTGTCCACCTTGTTTCTCGGGCCAGACCACCTTCCTTAAGACCACACAAACCTCAGTTCCCACCGGTCATTGCACGGCCTGGCAAACACATGAAAAACGTATTCCCCAAAGGGCCAGTTGCAATCGACGTCCGCATCATTTGGCCCGGGGAACGCCAGTTGAAAGTGATGATGGAAACCGTCTTTGCATAGCGCGTGCGCCAGCTCGACTACCGCGTCACCAGCCTGGTAAAAATACGCCCCCCCACCCAGCTTGTGATGGTCATAGAAGTTCTCATTGTCGATCACTAGCTCAGAATCGTTTTCCACGTCCACCTCCACACCTTCATCAAGCCCCAGCCCCTCCACCTCGAAGGCAAGCCGCGGCAATCGGCACGGCAACGGCACTGTTCCGACCTCTGAAATAGGTGCATGCCACACCGCCTCCACCAGGGATGACGTCTCATCATGAGCCACGCCAGCTGCGGAAAACACAAAGAAGGGACTCGAAGGATGCACGCTGGTCAGGTTGATGAATACGCTACAACAGAGATGAGAGTCGAAAGGAATCGTCGTCAGATACGTCGTAAAATCGGTCGCGCAGTTCGGGTGAATCCCCTCGGGCGGGTTTCCCCCAAAGGGGAAGTTCTCCCGAGCACGGGGCTCTGCCAGGCGAAGTTTCACAAATCGCCCAGGATGGGATCGGATCTCTTCGGCGGTCATCATGGGCATGGGAGAGACGCTTCCAAGAGACATGTTATTTGACCCACGACCATGGTGTCCAATCTCCGTTTCCTAAACAGACTCCTGCTCTGTCACCGCCCATGGTACCCCACCACGCTCCCGACGCCTCCCGCAACCCATAGCACCTCAAACCGCACCTTCAAGCGCCTCTCTCTTTTCTCATCACCTCGACGATCCGGTCAAAACTGGCCAACTCCCCTGCCCCCATCTGCGCAGTCTTCTTCCGATGGAACTCGATGACGGCATCAAGCCCAGGTCTCCCATCCAGAAACCTTGAAATGACTCCCACCTGCGCTGCCAGGTATGGCCCCATCCGATAAGGATCATTGGATGCATTGAAATAGTCATCCAGCTTCTCGACCGTCGACAAGCTTTCAAAAAAGGGATTGGCAAGCTTCGCAATCCCCTCTGCGATCTGGTCCAGGACAGCGTCAAAGCCCTTGGGCCCTGGCAGGGGAATGTTCCATTTCTTAAGGTATTTTTGCTCCTTGTTCAGCTCCCACCAGCGGCCCTCCAGGACCGCCAGTCTGTAGAAGGCCACATTGGCAGTGTGCTCTGCCAGGGGTTGCACGGGCAACCCCTTCGCCCGCCGCCTCACATCTTCGATCTTGTCGAACCAAAGACTCGCCAGGGGTTCGATGACGGGTGAATATTTGTCGAGGAGGCACAAGTGCACGCGGAATCTGGGAGACCCATCTCCTTTCTCCAGCACCACCTGCTTCTTCTGGGCAGCGACTGCAAACCCCTGGCCCACAAAACGTTCACGACACGCCTCTTCGAAGCCCTTCGAAATGTCCATGCGTCAGTATTTCCAGTGTTTTCCAGTGTTTTCCAATTGAGTCTGGCGTAGCGGGTGAAAAAACACGTCAGCTCAAACAGGCATTTCCCTGCCCCCCCAACACTTCCCAACTCTTCCCAAAACTCTGTGATGCGCGCAGACTTCCTCTGGACCACAAGGTTCTCACACCAGGTCTCATAGTTGTGCGGTTCAAAGTCCGGGCATTGAGGCACATCGCTCACCTGTCTTTTGCGTCCACCTGTCACCGGCAGCGCAAGGGTGTCCCCTTGCAGAGATCACGCACCAGCCCCCTGCTGTAGCTTGAAAGCGCGGAGCCCCCCCTTCGCGATCCTCCGTCTTAAAATCACGCAACAGATGGTGCAGCAGTTCCCTGGTTCCAGCCCACTTTGTGTCCGCCACCCTCATGGTCATCTGGTAGTGATTCCTTGAACCAAAGTGCTCCGTGTCCACCCCATGACCTGGATCGTGGGCCCTCAACCAGATTTCGACGCTGGCGGGCCCGGTGATCACGGAATCAATCACATCATACCCAGACTGCCCCTGGGAATCACACTCGAAGTAGAGATCCCCGTGAGGCCCAGGCTTGAGCTCCTCATGCCGACCCAGGACGAGGTAATGGTTCTTGCCGTAAAACTTGAGGATGCGGACTCCCGGGAACCCTTCCTTCAGTTCAATCTGCCAGACATCAAAGGATGTTAAATGGGGCGAGAGCACGAGCTGGTCATTCGTACGATTGCTTAAACCTTGCGCTTTCACCATCCCGCTCACCCAACCCTTTCCCAGTCAGCCAGCCTGGGAGCCCTCCAGCCAGGGCCATTCAACCTTCTTTTTTGCCAGGTAGGAACCGAGGTCGCCCGGCTGTAGTTTGAGGTACTCCTCCATGCCTTTCACATCCTCAGGATTGCTCGTCCGCTTGATGTAGTAAAGGGTATGGTTGAACCCGTGGATCCGGTAGTCCGGATCAAACTTGTCAGGAGGGTAGTACTGCGGCGGCGGGCAGGACGCCTCCTCGCTCTCAAAGGCACAGTGGCCCAGGATGAATGCCGGCGTTGGATCATCATCATACACCCAGAGCCTGGCAAAAAACGCAGGTTCAGAGCCACTCACTTTCTCCAAAGGGACAAGGCCCCGCGACCGCACCGGCAGCACGCCAATGGCCCTGTCACGATAGCAGCGCGCATAGCAGTACTCATTGGCCCCTGTCGCGATGGCGACATAGTCCCCAGGTTTGGTTTTCCGCAATATCGCTTTGGGTTTGCCTGCCATGGTGTCCGATTCCTATTTCCTGACATCTCTGCCTGCAACTCATTTCGCAGTCTGTCGCTCGTAAGATCCTGCGTAGTGCACGCAACAGGCCGACTCGATCCCGTGAGACGACTGGACGGGAGAAACTTGGTCTGAGCCGCACCCAAACTTCATTTCTCCCGCCAGACAATCGATCATGCTCACAAGCCGTAGCGTGTCCTATCTGCGAGGGCAGGGTAGATCCAGCGACCCGCTCTGGTTGAGTGTCTGTGCTGCCCGCAGGTAGTCATCCCGCATCACATTGGACGCACTGATCGGCGCGATTTGACGGGCTGCATGCTCGTTCAAGACCGCCCGGTCGTACCAGATTTGCTCCGCACCGCGAATCGCCTGATACTCCACTGAGCCTGTGCCCTGCAGACTCTGGACATGGGACACCACAGTCGCGCTGCTGAAGTCGATGCCCCGGTGATGTCCACCAGCGAACCGATAGTCGAGCACATCTGTACCGCTAACCAGCCCGGGCATGCTGGCCCGGCCCGTGTAGATCTGGTTGGTCCCCTGGATGGGTGCCTGATAGATGATGTAGGTGCGCGGCCCGGGATTGGTGTTGTGCACCAGCACGGGCACCTTGCCCGCCATGACGAAGAAGGTGTGTATGTTGGCCACACTCAGGTTGTACGTGGCGGATATTCTTTCCTCGACCTTCGTGTCCAGCACCCGGGAATCGCCCCCGCTGGCATCCGCCAGGATGTCATTGGGCTGAAGGTTGCAGACCTTGATCCAGCCGCGGTTTTTCGTCCAGAAGGGATGCCCCCCCGTCGCCTTGAGCGCGCCATCGGGCAGCCCATCCCGGTCATTGTCCACCCGCACCTCGTACAGATGGTCTGACCAGTTTTTGTGCAATGCGAGCACCCTCTGGGGAGCGGCAGCCCGTTCGTCTTCCGGATCATCGGCCATGATCCAGTCTCCCTCCCGGATGGTTTCCACGGGGCGGGTTGAGCCATCCCCCATCAGCACCGGCGTGCCCGGGGCAAAGCAGTAGCCTGGCAGGCCACCACCCGTGCTCATCTTCCGCTCCACGATGGCACTGACGATGGCCGGTATCACGTATCCGGCGCGATAGTCCCAGCTCGCATCCTGGCCCCCAGACGCCTCTTTCAAGATAAACTGGAGATCAGAGCCCACGTTGCGATTGCCCTCATAGAGGTCGAGCCCGTAGTTGGCGATCGTGTCGGCAAAGCCGTTGCGTGTGGAGCCGTAGATGTCATTTGCCAGATCATTGTCATAGATGGATGTGAGCTGGTATCCCACCTCAGAGGTGAACCCTGCCATGCGGTGATATCCCGTACCGTACAGTTCCTCCGCCAGATCATTGTCAAAGATGTTCACTGCGGCATAGCCAAGGGTGTGACCGATGTTCTCTGCGCCTTCCCAGAATCCAACGGCAAGATCCTTCGTCCCCCCCCACAGGCCGCTTAAGAAGCCCGTCTTGGGCTGCACCGCGGGCGGTACTGCCGACTGCCCACTGCCGAAGCTGCTGCTGCCACTGTTCCAGGACTCGCTGTAGATGCCATAGGACGTGCCCAGAACGGGAGAGCTCCAGATGTTGATGGCGCTTCTGCCTTCTGGATCCACGAAGTTGATGGGGTCGCCACCCGCATAGTCATAGAGCGACATGCTCGCCTCATGCCCCATGGGATCGGTGGAGAGGAAGCGCCCGCTTGCAGGCTCATAGTACCGCGCCCCCATATGGTAGAAGCCCGTCACATCCTGCCTCTTCCCGCGCCAGCCAAACGCGCGCCACACGCTCAACCCATCTGGCAGGGATGGACTCCATGAACCCGAGAGCGGTCCGTACCCGCCAAAGCGCGCATCATTCCACTCGAACGCCAGAGTCCCACCAGCGGCCGCACTCAGCGTGGTCGCCCTGGCAAAGCCCACGATGTGGCCGTAGGCATCATCCACCGTCCCTACCGCCTGGGCATTGGCCTCATTGACCAGGGCCTCCAGGCCGCCCATGCCCACGAGCCCGCCGTAGCCGCCGCTCAGGTCCGGCCCATGCACCTTCCACCAGCGCTCCGTCACCGCCGCGCCCCCAGAGCCACGTGTTATCTCGATCCCCACTTCCAGGAACTCAACCAGCGGATCATACCAGGAGCGCTCGATCACCTGCTCCGCTGTCTGGTAGAGGTTGCCGCGCTTCGGCACGTACTTGGTCTGCAGCCTGCGTCCGAAGCCGTCATACACGGCCGTCCATTCGTAGCCAAAGCCACCGTACTCCTCCTGCACCACCTTCACCAGACGGCCAAACCCGTCCCAGGTCAGGCTCTGAGAACGGCCGTTCTGGGCAAATCCTCCCGCGATGTGTCGATGCGTCACATTGCCATCGTCATCAAAGAGGTTCTCCACGCCAAAATGCCGCACCCCCAGGTTAAACGTCGCATTCGCCTGGGCGCTAAACTGCCCGCTGGGGTGGTTCCCCTTGGCCAGCAGATTGTACCCGCCCGCCGGCATCCACAGCTGCCGGCTCCACGCTCCGCTGGTGAACCGGGTGGCCGCCGGATGCTGCACTTCGCTCAATTCACTCTTGGTGTTCACCACCAGTTCCACATTCTTCGCCCCCTTGGCCGTTCCCTGCGCGGTCAGCCCCAGGGTTTCGAAGCCGCTCACCTCACGCGTCACCCGCCCCAGGGCATTGATGCCCGCCCCGCCTTCCATGGCCGCATCATTGACCAGGAACAACTGGCTGCCCGTGCTGCCAGACGGAGCCGGCGTCTCACGCCCGGTGTAGATCCCCAGACCACCCGGCTGGCCGTAGTCATGCTCGTGCAGTTGCGTCCTCGCACTCTGGCCGTCACCAGGCACCCAGCTCTCGCTGATCAACTGGCGCCTCTGGGCACTGTATTGGTAGTTTCTCGCATCCTGCCAGGTGGCCGTGCCCGTGCCGTCGTTCGCTGTCAGACGCGTGGCGGCGTAGCTGGCCTGGCGGCTGTCAGAGGTCCACGAGATGGCCTCTGCCACCACGTCCACGCTGCGCCCCGTCAGTCGCGTCTGCGCCGCCAGCACCCGGCCGCGGTTGTCCCGACCGCCGCTGCCCGGCACTGTGTAGGTGCGGAAGGGGTTGCTGCGAGTCTTGAGCAGACCGCTGTCGCCATAGGTGTAGTTGAAGGTGCCTCCCCCCAGGCTCACCTGCGCCAGCAGGCCATCCGCACGGTAGCCAAAGCCCCAGCTGCCCCCGGCACCACTCCCCAGAGGCGAGACATCCCCTCCCCGTGCCAGACCGTTGCGACGTCCAGAGCCGTCATAAGTGTTGGCGAGGTGGGAGATCACCACTCCATCCAGCTTGGTCTTCTCGTACTCCAGGTGCCCCTGCCCGTCATAGGCGCGCAGGATCTCCGTGACCCCGGCCGCTGTTGTTTCCTTGACATGGGTCACCTGCCCCCGCACATCATAGGCCAGCATCTCCCGCTTCACATAGGCCGGGCTCCCCACCGTGCCCACCGTCGTGGCCAGGATCCTCTGCCAGTCATCATACGTGCTGGTGTGTACCAGGCCACGAGGATCGGTGAACAGCTGGAGCATCCCCTTCTCCTTGCCCGCCGTGTAGAACTGGTAGGTGTGGTAGCGTCGGCTCTGCACGCCCCCGCTGCCCTCCAGGTAGCTTTCCGTGGGGCGCCCTGCCGCATCCAGCGTCGCCACTTCCTTCAGCCCTTGAGGCATGAGCCGCTCCACCTTCTGCCCGCCCCCGCCCAGGTTCGTGTAAATATACTGCGTGGCAGCCCCGTCCGGCAGCAGCGTCAGAGCCACCCGGTTCATCCCGTCGTAGCTGGTCTTCGTGGTCTGGCCGGACTCGTCCGTGACCGCGGCGGCATTCCCCGCTGCATCATACTCCGTGCGGGCGTAGGTTCCGTCCGCATGCTTGACGAGGACCGTCCTTCCCGCCGTGTCTGTCCAGGTTGACTGGGTCAGCTGCTCCCCTCCTGAGCCCGTGGTGGCGGTCACCTGGTGGGAGTCCAGGCTGTAGGTCGAGGCAGACTGGGTGATGATCGCATTTGCCGCATTCCTCACGGTCACGCTCACCTTCCTCCCCAGAGCATCGCAGACCGTTTCCGTGCTCTCTCCCAGGCTGCTCACCGCCTTGTTCTTCAGACCGGCGGCATCATAGGACACGGTGGTGGATTGAGCGGCACTCGTGGCTCCAGAGGCTGGCAGCACGGTCGTCATGGCGCGATCCAGATTGTCGAACGTGCTCGTGGTCACATGTCCCACGAAGTTCGTCGAGCTTACTACATTTCCCCTGCGATCCGCCGTGGTCACCTCACTGCCCTGCGTTTGTCCGCTGGCATTTTTGAGCGTCTTCGTCGTGGTGCGGGTCGTGTCGTTGTAGGCATACTCGTGGTACTGGTGCTCACTCACGGGTTCCCGCTTGATCCTCCCGTCCAGGTAGTAGCGCCACTCCAGCACCGTCCCGTCCGGATTGATCTGCCGCCTCGGCTTCGCATCAGAAGTGAAAAATTTCTGCGTGACCCCTCCGCGGGAATCCGTCTGCGTCACCTTCAGCAAGGCATCATCATAGGCCGTCGTCTCCCTGGCCAGCAAGGTGCCGCCATTCTGCCAGTCACCCTGGTAAGCCTCCGTGAGCGTCTTGCGACCAATGCCGTCGTAGCCTGCCTTCCCCGTATGACCGCGGGGGTCCATGATCTTGATGAGATCGCCGAAGAGGTTGTAGAAGTACTTCGTGGTGGCGTACTGCTCCACACCTGGCACAGCCTCCACGCCCGTGCCGTCCGCCTTGGCCCGTGAGCGCCAGGCCACATGCTCCACCTTGCGCCCCGCGCCATCGTACCGGGTGTAGGTGTAGTCCTCCGGGTTGGTTCTTGAACCGTCCGTCCACTCCACCTCACCCGTCAGGTTGTAGTAGGTGTAGTTCCAGCCCAGCTGCGTGCCGGACTCGTTCAAATTCTCGATCCACAGGCGGCGGCCCATGTCATCATAGGCATAGCGGTTCACCTTCCTGGCCACCACACCCTCCATCACCCGCTCCTCCACCAGCTCGCCCCGGAGATTGTGGGAGTACTCGATGACCACATCAGGGTAGTTTGTCTGATCCACCTGGCCGCTGTAGCCCGTTCTCCTGGTGATGAACCCGCGCGCATCCTGCTGATAGACCGTCACCGCCTCCTCTGCCGTGCCCTCCGCCATCTTCGTGGTGGACACCATGCCCTTGCAGAACGGCACCTGGGCTTGATTGGAGGGGTTGCTGAAGGCATCCTGATAGCTCGTGGTGGATGCGTTCAACACCGTGCCAGAGGCATCCTGGTTCTCCACCCGGGTCACTGCATAGGGCCGCGCCGCATCCTGGTAGTAGTAGCGGGTGCGCCTGCCCGTGGCCAGCCCCGTGGTGGGATGCGGATGGGTGATCAGCTCCGGCAGGTGCAGGCTGTTATAGGTGGCAGTCGTCACTGCCACATCCGTAAAGACGCCATCACCGTCCAGGTCCCCTTTCACGCGGATCTCCGTCGCATCCCCGCCGCTGTTGTAGCTGAACTCCGTGCGCACCCCACCACGGTGTTGCAGCGATTTCAAGCCCCCCGCAAACGCCCCCGGCACCCCGTTGGTCACATCCAGCGCCGTGTACCACTCCTGCTCCATCTTCGGATTGGTGCCCGCGCCCGTCGCGGCATTCGTCACCGTGCTCACCGGGTCAAAGACCTTGGTCAGCCGGTTGTTGGTGTAATAGTAGATCGTCTTGCGGTTGTACGCGTCCAGGATCTCCGTCCGGCCGGTGGTCATCCCGTTCGCATCCTCGCTGTTGAAGTAACTGTAGGTGGCATTGCGCACCGGCTCATAGGACTCGGCCGCAGGCAGGGCCTCGTTGTTTCCTCCGCTGTGCTTGCCCACCGTGGCCCTCTGCTGCACCACACGCCGCAGGTGTGAGGTCTTGCCGATCTTGTCGCTTCCGGCACCGATGACGTTCCCCTCCAGGTCCAGGTCACCCTGCACATAGAGCTGGTAGTCGCTCTCCACCGTCCGCCCCCCGGGGCGGATCTCCTTCTTGATCAGGTGGGTGGATGACCACGCCGTGTTGCTGGTGCTCCCCACCTTGCCCTGCTCATGGAGGTAGTCGTATCGAACCCACGAGTTGTCCGGCAGCGTCACCTCCACCAGGTCGCCGGAGCCGTCATACCGGTAGGAGATGCGCCGCCCGTCTCCCGTATAGATCTCCACGATGTGACCATACACATCGTACTTGAACCCGTAGTAGTTGCCATTGCTCGCCTGCACCCGCGCCAGCTCGCCGTAGGACGAATTCGACGTCGCCACATACCACGGATCCCCCGAAACCCCGTCGCCAAAAAACTTGAAATCGAGGTAGTTCCCCGCCGAGTCCGTCCACCGCTTCAGATACGGCCGTTCGCGGCTGATGGCAGGGCTGGCACCAAAGACGGGATAGCTCCGTTTCTCATAGACCCGCGTGCTCCCATCTGCCCCGTACAACGTGTACGTGACCACACCACCCGGGCTGGTGCGCAGGATCCGGTTCCGGAAGAGATTGCGTACAGATCCCAGCTCCAGCCCGTCACCGTTGGTGAGATGGGGGTTGTCCTGGGCGCGCACCGTCCATTCCTCCTGCGCCAGGTTCGCCGTGTTTCTGGCATACACGATCACCGAGCCATCCAGCTCGGCCACCTGCAGCTTGTCCGTACCATCCACCGGCACCATGTAGGGGAAGTAGGACATCTTCCATCCGTAGCCAAAGTGACCGTACGCGCGGGACTGGCTGCTGTAGTTGCGCCGGATCTGGAGCGGGATCGGGCCCGGCAGCGTCAGATCCAGCTCATCCGCATACAGCTCCCCGGTGATGGAGTTTACCGGATCCCCCACAAAGCCCCCGTACCCAGACGAGCCGTAGTAGTCACCAAAGGTGAGCGTGCTGCTCGTGTTGCCCAGCAGCATGCCGGTGCTCACGTTGCTCAGAAACTGGCTGCCGAGCGAGCCCGATGGCGTGCTGTACACATCGTAATACCACGAACTGCTGCTGGAGAGGAAACCACCCGCCGAGCCCAGCAGGCTGGCCACACTGGATGTGGAGCTCATCGACCAGCTGTCTGAGAGAAACCCATAGCTCGGCGTGTAGGCAGGCTGTGGGGAAAAACTCAACGTGCCGCTGCTGGAGATGCTGATCGTGGAGCTGCCGAAACTCAGGCTGGACGATGAGTACGTGTTGGAGCCGCCGAACAGCCAGTTCGAAGCACCACCATTGATGCGCCCAATCAAGGCCCCCGCCTGGCTCTTGCCAATGATGAGTGCCCCCATGCCCTTCCACTGCCCGGCCGCTCCCGCCACCGGTCCGGGCGTGATGAAGACACGCGCCAGGTTCTTGTCCCAACCTGAAAAGGCCGCCTCCACGCTGGTCCACAGGCTGGGTGCCCAGTTCTGCAACGTCTTTGTCTGCGACTCGAAGGAGTAGGTCTTCGTCTTCTCCGTCACATAGTTGTCTGCTGTGAGCTCAACCACGTTGGTGTTCGCGTTCCCATCCTGCTGCACCCGGTGAATCAGATCCACCGTGGAGACAGCATCACTGTCCTCCACCTTGATGTATTCTTTGATCGTGTGGTGCTCCAGGGCAGAGATCTCTGCGATGAACAGGTTCGTCATGAAGTCCGCCCCCGTGATCATTCCTTGTCCGCCCGCATCTGGTCGCAGGTCCCCGTAGCCGGCCCATGCCGTGCGGCTGAAGTTCATATCCACCACCGGGTACACCAGATTGGGCCGCTTGGCCGCCTGGTTGGGCACTGTCACCATGATCGGGTCCCGTGTACCATTCAGCTCCGCCCCCAGCTGGGCAAACCCATGGGCGCGCATGGACACCGCATGCACCTTGAACGTGTCCTTCAGCGTTTCAAACGAGCGTGACACCCGTTGGTAGTAGGACATGCCCATCAAGTAGGCCATCGTGCCCTGGATCAGGTCATAGTCCGGATTGATGCTGGAGTTCGCAGCCCGTTCCTGCTCATGCTTCCAGAACGGCTCCAGATGCACCTTCAGCATCCGGTCCGTCACCCTGCCCGTGTTCAGGCAGAAGGCATTCAGATCGCCCAGATTGAAATAAGAGGTCGTCGCGCTGCCAGCTTGCGCTGCCTGGTTGGGGCCGAAATCCAGGTTCGTGATGCCCGCGAAGTGGCTCCACCCGCCCAGCAGATTCTGATCCGCCACACCCACCGGACCCCCATAGTTGCGCTGGCGGTGGTAGGTGACCTTGAAGCTGAACTGGTCATCCACCGTGCTGACATGCTGCGTCGTCACCTGTTTCTTGCGCAGGTGCGCATCTGCCCCGTAGGTGTAGTTGCCCGTGCCGGAGTCCGGATTCTCCAGGTCGAAGGGCTGCATGGTGAAGGTCATGTCGTAGTGCCCGGCCTCGGCCCGGGGAGCAATGCTCACCACCGCCCGGCGGTTGTGCATGTCCATGATCCGGACCCCATTGATGACCGCCTTGTTCGTGGGGAACTGCACGCTGGCGATCTCAATATCCACCGTGTCAAACCTCGAACCGTCCGCACTCACGCGGTCGCTCTGCGTGTACGTCCCCGTCGTCGTGTTGAACTGCGTCGGCTGGGGGAACTCCTTCCACTGCACACGGTTGAACTTCCGGTTGCGGAAGCGCACGCCCAGGCTGTCCTTCGCCAGCCCCGGCCAGTTCTGTTGCAGGGACTTGTCCAGATCCTTCAGAAAGATGTTCCCCGGCGTGCGGTCCTCTGCATCCAGCGTCCAGAGCGCATCACCGGCCCCCGCCTTCAGGTACTTGCGCACCCATTCACGGATGCTCTTCGTCCCGCTGGGCAGATACCCTTCCACAGCCAGGCCTTCCACCACCTCCGTGTCCTTCAGCCAGGGGAAGAGGTGCACCCACTTGTTCACCCCGTCCACATTCACATAGGCCGCCACCCACGGGTAGTTCACCCCGATGAGCTGCGGCACCGGCTGCGTCCCATCCGGCGTCTGCATGCCTTTGAGCCGCATGCGCAGCAGGTTGCTCAGGCGCTGGTCCAGCATCTTCACCGCATTGGGCGAGGAGCGCACATAAGACGCGTGCACCCCCGCCTTGCGCAGCAGATACACCAGCAGCGCACACTGCTCATCCGGCGAGCCCTGCCCCTCCTGGAAGGTGGCCAGCGCACTGCGGTTGATCCCCCCCGCATTCACCGCCGCCTCATCGATGTCCCCGTTCTCATTGTAGCCCAGCGCATCCGTCAGGCCGATCTCATTGTGCACATAGTTCACCAGCGCCATGGGGTTGTTTCCCATCTCCGTGACGAAGCGGTCCAGGATGGTGTGCCCCTGCAGCTCCGGCGCCTGGCTGAGCTGCGTGTACGTGCTGCCCGCGGGCGCGGCGAACTGGTGCTCGAACCGCGGCGTCAGCGCCTGGATCTCCTCCGCCGTCTTCCCGTGGTACGTGGGCGGCGCAGGCTCCCCCTGGAAGTGGGGCGTCTTCACCAGCGTGGTGCCCCAGGGCGGGGCGGACTCGAAGTTCAAGGCATAACCCACCACGAACGTCCCGCTCGTGCCCGGCTGGGCCGGATCACTCACCGCCAGCCAGTGGGCGTTGCTGCCCACCATCGTGTTCCCCACCGCCGCCACAGAGAAGTAGTACTCCTCCGCACCCGGCAGCGCCCGGTGCGTGATGATGAACGGCGCGGAGTAGCCCGCGCCAAACATGCCGTCCGGCCCCGCCTCCAGCGCCAGCTGCACCGTTGTTTCCAGAACCTGCACCCCGCCCACCGTGGTCACAAAGGTCTTCTGAAATCCGTTGTCACCAAACTGCTTCCACTCCGCCGCCGAGTTCGTGGCCGAGGCCCCCTTCCAGTGCGGGATGTCCAGCGCCTGCACCTGCACCGGCACCACGTTCCCCTGCTGGGCAAAGTCCGACCTCCGGTACACGCGGATGCTCATCTCATCCGGCACATCTGTCGCCGCAGACTGCCCCCCCGTGTGCAGGGCAAAGCGGCTGCTCTGGCCAATGTACAGCGGCGTCCCGCCCGACTCACTGCCGAAGCCCGCGATCGGGTTCTGCACCTCCAGCGGGTAGGTCACCGTGCCGCTGTTGTTCTGGATGAGGAAGCTGGACTGCCCCGCGATCTTGAAGAACCACGGGTAGGCACCGTAGTCCAGCCCGGAGGCCCACGGCGCAATGCCCGTGGGGGAGAGCTGCACCCCCTTCTGGAAATCCAGCGGAATCACAAACGCCTGGTACGTGGGGTCATCCCCCGCCCCGTAGGAAAACCTGCCCGTGCGCGGCTGGGGGCCGGACGGGGCCTGGGCGGAGGCCGGAGTCAACCATGAGCTCACAGCCATCACGGCCGTGGCCAGGCACAAAAAGACCCGGGGAGTGCTCTTCGTCATCATTGCAGCAGAGGGGTGAAGAAAGGTTCTATGAAACCTGAGTGAAAGGGTGTGTCAGCCTCGTCTTACCGGGCCGGGACGGGGTTGGCGGTTTCCGCGGCCTTGCGCACGCGCAGCATCTCCGCCATGGCCTGGTGCCGGGCCTCCAGCCGCATCGGCGCCGTCTGGGGCCCCTCCGCAGGCTGCGGCTGCCTCTGCAGCTTCTGGTCCGTGGCAGACTCCACCGTCAGCAGGCTGCCGTTTTCCCCCGGCGCCTTGGAGAGCGTCAGCCCGCCCTCCCCCGACACCGTAAGTGGCTGCGCTGGAGCCGGCATCGCTGCCGCAGCCGCAGCAGGATTGGCCGCAGGCTCCGGTGCCACCGCCAGCGGGCGCAGATCCTTCGTCTCCGGCAGGGCAGGGTGCTCGATGATCTCGATCCCGTCGGCGGACACCTTCTTCTTCACCGGCGCAGGCGCAGACACCTCGCTCGTGGCCGGCGGCGGCGCCCCCTCCCTGGAGCAGGAGCCCAGCCCCCAGACCGCGGCGCAGAGGAGGCTGAGGGTGAGGAGCGCGCCGGGAGTTCTAGTTGTGCACAACAGTTTCATAAAGGAGGTCCGGTTGGGAGAGTTTCAGGAAAGAATAGAAGCAAAGGTTCGCCACGGAAGGCGGCGGTCAGAGCGTCACCCCGCTGCCGGGAGAGGTGATCTGCACATTCATCTGGCCCACGCTGGGATCATGCGGGTTGCCGTCCAGCTTGTTGGCGATCGAGTCCCCGTCGATGTCGCCGTTCGGATCCAGGTCCCAGGATCCGGGGTTGATCGCGTAGCTCTGGCCGGAGAGCGCCCGTTGGTACTCCTCCAGTGCTGTGTAGCCGTCGCCATCCAGGTCAGAGAGTGAATCCAGCCCGTCCGCAGGGTTCAGCCCATGGGCCAGCTCCCACGTGTCATCGATGCCGTCCTGGTCCGCGTCATTGGAGGCCGTGGCCCCCGTCACATCCACCACCAGGCCCCGCGCCACGGATCCGCCCCGGTCATCGCTCACCGCCAGCGCCAGCACATAGAGCCCGTTGGTCACGCCAGAGAGCGTGTTCTTCGCCTTCAGCACCCCGTCGCCACCGATCTCAAAATGCGTGGCCAGAGGGTTGCTCGTGCCCGGGATGGAGAACGTCAGCGGATCATAGTCCTCATCCAGCCCCACCATGTCCCCCACACGGCGGGACACCGGCACCCCGCCGATCACCTGGCCCGGCCGCGCCGTGATGCCCAGGTAGGAGTAGTAGTGCCCCGGCAGGTTCGTGGTATTACGCAGCCCCGTGCGGACCGCCAGCTCATAGCCCTGCGCCTCCTCCACATACTCGCCAAAGCGGGCCCCCGCCGCGAGCGCACCGTCCGTGATGGTGTCGATCGCAAAGATGTAGTCCTGATCCAGCTCCCCGTTCCACTGCAGCAGCATCACATTGCCCCGGTCCCACGCGCTCATGTTGTCCCCCGCCGTCCAGGACGAGGCCGGCCGCCCCACCGCGATGCGCATCGCGCTGTCGATCGAGACCGAGTAGCCAAAGAGCGAGCTGCCCAGTCCCGCGATCTTCGCCTGCACCGCGGGATAGAGGGCAAACAAGTTCTGGAAGCCCAGGATCTGCCCCGGCTCATTCCACCGGCTCAGATAGACCGCCCCCGTATCCCCCAGCGCATAGAGCGTGCTGCCCACCTGGAAAAGCCCGTCCTCATACGGCGCGCCCACCACATAGTTCCGCCCGCGGAGGGAGACAGAGAAGCCATACTTGCCCCCGGTCTGCGCCCCCAGGCTGTACTCCGTGCGGTGCAGCGCCCACGCACTGCCGTTCCAGTTGTACAGGTGCGCCGCGCCCGCATCCGTGATCGAGCCGCCGCCGTTGGGCTTGTCCTTCCCCGGGGAGCCCACGATCAGGCGCGTGCCATCCACCGACAACGACGCGCCAAACTGGTCCCCCGCCGCCCCGCCACCCGGGGGCGCGATCACGCTGGAGCTGATGCTCAGCCCGTTGAAATCCAGCACATACACCAGCCCCGTGGCCCCGCTGCCCCCGTTCACCGCCCCCGGCGCCCCGATGAAGGCCTTGTTTCCTGAAGCCACAATGCTCGTGCCGAACCCGGACGTCGTGCCCGCCCCGCCCGGAGGCGACAGCGCCCCCTGGTACACCCAGCTGCTCCCGTTGTAGAGATACACCTCCACCTGGTTCAGCGGAGCCGCCCCCGTGGGCGAGGCCGGCGTGGTGCGCCAGAGAAAGACCGTGCCCACAGAGGTGGCGACGAATTCCCCGTCCTGGAACGCCTCCGTGAACTGCCCCGTGCCGATCGTGGTGAAGACCGCATAACTCGGCGCACTCGTGCTGTAGAGCGCCAGCTCATCCGGCACCACGCCCAGCGCATCCGGCGCATGGTTGGCCGTCGGGTAGTTCGAGGTCACACCCGTGGCCGTGGCCGAGTAGGCGGAGCTGCCGGACTCGTTGACCGCCTTGACCCGGTAGTAGTACGTGGTCGCCCCCTTCAGACCCACGCGGTCCTCATAGCTCGTCGTATTGGCCGGCAGCAGCGGGCTCGCCACCACCACGGCAAAGCCGGAGGTCGTGGACCGCTCCACGATGTAGCTCACCTCATTGTTCGCATTGTCCGTCCAGTTCACCAGCATGGCCCGTGCGGCCAGCGCCGTGGCCGTCACCCCCGTCGGCGTCGCCGGCAGCAGCCCCTGCGTGGTCGCCCCCACAAAGGCCGTCTGCGTCTCCCCCCGCACATTCACCGCCGCCACCTTGTACTGGTACGTGGTGGCGGGCACCAGGCCCGTGTCCACATACTGCAGGGCCGCAGGCGCCAGATCGATCTGGAAGCGCTGGTTCGCCCCGGTCGCGTCATACCCTCGCACCCGCACCGCCGTGCGCGTCGCATCCACCGGCAGGGCCCAGCCCAGGCTCGCCTGGTACGGCAGCGTCGCCGCCACCACCAGGGAGGTGGGGGCAGCGGGCACCTTCGGCAGCGTCAGCTCGCTGGAGTAGTCAGAGTACTCCGTGTCCACCCCGTCCGTGTTCACAGCCCGAACCCGGAACACATAATCACTGGCCCCCACCAGGCTCCCCACCGTGGCCGTGGTGGCATTGCCCCCCGTGGTGGCCCCGGTCAGGAAGGCGGGCGCCCCCACCACCTTCCCCTCCACCACATAGCCCGTCTCATTGCCCGCCTGGTCCACCCAGGAGAGCGTCGCCTCCACCGGGCTGGCCGAGACCAGCGTCAACTGCGCAGGCGCAGCCGGCTTGGCAGGCTTCGTACTCGCAGAGACCGCCGCGCTCCGGCCCGTGCCATACAGGCTCACCGTCGCCACGCGGAAAAGGTGCGCCGTCTTCTCCGGCAGGCCAGACACCAGGCAGCTCGTCGCATTCGCCGGCACACTCCCCGCCGCCACCCAGGTGGTGCCGCCGTCCAGAGACTTCTCCATGCGGAAGCTCGTCTCAAAGGGGCACGCGCTCAGCCACGTGAGCTTCACCGCATTCGCATGGCGCTCCGTCACCGTCACACCCGTCGCCACCAGCCCCTGCGCCGTGGCAAAGGCCTGCCCGTCCGTGATGGAGTCATCATCGCTGTCCGTATCCACCGGCGAGCTCCCGTAGAGGTACTCACCCGCCTCCGTCAGCCCGTCCCCGTCCACATCATCCGCCTGGTCATGTGCCAGCGTGCCGTGGTGCGCATGCTCCCACCAGTCCGGCAGGTCATCACCATCGTGATCATACGGCGCCCGGATCACCACCGGGGCTGAGGGCAGGGAGAGCGCCCCCAGCTCATCCTCACCCACCGCCGTTATTTCAAAGTCCCCGTAGGTCCACGGCGTGAACTCCACCGTGTACGGCGCCGTGTCATCCGTCCCCAGCAGCACCCCCTGGTGGTAGAAGTGCACCTTCGCCGCAGGCGCGCTCCCCGTCACCTCCGCCGTGAGGGTCTGCGCCGTGCCCAGCGGCACGATCGTCTCCGTGGGTGGCGACACGATGGCCGCCGTAGGCTCCACGAACTCATAGCCCAGCGCAGGCGAGTTGACAGGCAGGGAGACCGGCACGCCGGTGCCGAACTCACGCAACTGCCCCTGCTCCCCCGCCCCCCAGGACAGCAGGGTGCCATCGATCTTCAGCGCCAGCGTGTGCCCCCGGCCCGCCGCCACCGCCAGCGCATGCGTCACCCCCGGCACCTGCACCGCCGTCAGCCGGTCCGTCACCGTCCCGTCTCCCAGCTGCCCGCTCGCATTCTTGCCCGCCGCCCAGACCGTGCCGTCACTGCGCACCGCCACCGTGTGCTCCTCCCCCACCGCGATCGCCACCACATTCGTCAGCCCGCTCATCTGCACCGCCGTCAGCCGCGTCGTCGTCGTCCCGTCCCCCAGCTGCCCGCTCGCATTCCCGCCAAAGGCCCACACCGTGCCATCACCCTTCAGCACCACCGTATGCCGCCCCCCGGCCGCCACCGCCACCGCCCCCGTCAGGCCCGTCGCCTGCACCGGCGCATATCTTGACGTGGTCGTACCGTCGCCCAGTTGTCCATACGTGTTCCCGCCAAAGGTCCACACCGTGCCATCAGACTTCAGCAGCGCAGAGTGGCCCCGGCCCGCCGCCACCGCCGTGATATCCACCGTCCCGCTCACCTGCGCCGGCGTCGCCCGGGATGACACAAACGTCCCGTCCCCCAGCGTGCCATTGGTGTTGCTGCCAAAGCCCCACACCGTGCCATCCGTCTTCAGCACCAGGGAAAAGTCATACCCCACCGCCACCGCCTTCGCATCGCTCAGCGCCGTCACCTGCACTGGCGTCAGCTGCGAGGCCCCCGCCGTCACGCCCAGCTGCCCCAGGGAGTTCAGCCCGTAAGACCACACCGTGCCGTCCGTCTTCGCCACCACCGTGTGGTTGTACCCCACCCCCACATCCCGCACCCCGCTCAGCCCCGTGGGCTGCACCGGCACAGAGGACGGCAGCACCCCGCCGTTCCCCAGTTGACCGGCATGGTTATACCCAAAACCCAGCACCGCCCCGTTGCCCCGCACCACCCCGGTGTTGTCACCCCCCGCCTTCAGCGTCGCCACCGTCGTCACCCCGCTCACCGGCATCGGCAGCTTCCGGGGTGAGGGCGAGGCCCCGCCCAGCCGCCCCCCCGCAGAGTAGCCCACCCCCCACAGCGTGCCATCAGCCTTCATCAGCACCGAGTGCTCCGCCCCCGCCGCGATCGCCGCCACATCCGTGATCGCCATCTCCACCGGCACCGTACCCGCCGTGAGGCTGCCATCCCCCAGCTGCCCGTAGGTGTTGGCTCCAAAAGCCCACACCGTGCCATCGGCCTTCAGCGCCAGAGAGTGCGCCCCTCCGGCCGCAATCGCCACCACCCCCGTCAGACCCGACACCTGCACCGGCGCATTGCGGGAAGTCGTCGTCCCATCCCCCAGCTGCCCCGCCTCATTCGCACCAAACGCCCACACCGTGCCATCGCTCTTCAGCGCCAGAGAGTGCCGCCCCGCCGCCGCGATCGCCACCACATCCGTCAGCGCAGACACCTGCACCGCCGTCAGACGCATCGTGTTCGTACCATCCCCCAGCTGCCCTTCAAAGTTTGCGCCAAAGGCCCACACCGTGCCATCAGACTTCAGCGCCAGGGAATGCAAGCTGCCCGCCGCCAGATCCACCACATCCGTCAGCCCCGTGGCCTGCACCGGAGACACCCGCCCCGTCGTCGTGCCATCGCCCAGATTCCCCACCCCGTTCTCACCGAAACCCCACACCGTCCCGTCCGTCTTCAGCACCAGCGTGTGCAAGTCCCCCGCCGCAACATCCGCCGTCACCCCAGAGAGCGCCCCCACCTGGGTGGGACTCCACACGCTCACCGACGCGTAGCCCAGCCCCAGCTGGCCAAAGGTATTGAGCCCATACATCCACAGCGTGCCATCACTCCGCACCGCCGCCGTATGCGCCGCCCCCGCCGTCACACAGACCACATCCGTCAGAGACCCCGCCTGCACTGGCAGCGCCGAGCTCCCCGTCAGGGACACGCCCAGCTGCCCCAGCTCCGCCGCGCCCACCCCCCAGACCGTGCCATCCTCCCTGGCCACCACCGTGTGGGCGTGGCCCGCCGCCAGGTTCTTTCCAGTAACCGCCTGCGCCATCCCACCGCCACTCCAGGCCAGGCCCGCCAGCGCCACCAGTGCCGTCGTCAGCGTCGTCCACCCCGTTGACCGCAGGCGCAGCATCCCCCACCCCCGGCCCACGCCCCGCCTCCCGCCGGCCCCCTGCGGCCCGTCCACCCCGGCAGATCCCACGGCATGCACATCCTCCCCGTCAGGCAGACGGCAGGCATGCAGAGCCACCCCACTCGGGCAGCCACCTCTGGGCGTGAAGCATTTCGTTGTAAACTTCATGGTGATTGGCGTGAAAAATCCGCAGACATCCCGGCGCACCTCCGCAGCACAAGGCTCCATGAGGACCCGCCGTCCATCCTTTCAAGTGTGACTCTGGTGATCTCCTGCTCTCGATTCCTTCAATTCCTCCGACTCCGTCATCCTGGCCCCGCAGTCCAGCCGGCCTCCAGCCCCGCCGCCCTACATGCGACTCATTAGCCCTGCAAGCGCAAAAAGTTTATCCATAACCCTTATCTCACATCCAGGCAATCCTGGCGGCAACCCCGGGTCAGACAGGTGCTTTCAGAGAACCCCGCGGTCCCCCTGCCGCGCAGGCTGCCCCACCGGGCACGCCCCGTCCGCACATGCACTTCCCTAGAACCTCAATGCTCGTCTTCATGATCATTCTCCACGGGCACAGCCGCCGTTCACACCGGCACCGCGCAACTTCTTCCAGGATCCGGCAGGTTGCAAAGTTTCCTCGTCCGGATGGGTTAACAGCACAAATCCTTGTCCGCGTCCCACCATCTTGCAATGCATTATTCCATCTTCTCTATAATTTTTTGTCGCACAGATTTCCCCGCTCATTTGGCCGAGCTTCCCATGGATATTTTTCATCCATTCAAACATGAGCATCAGCCCTCTCATCATTGGGAGCCCCGTCCTCAGGAAACCAGGCGAACGTCATTCCATTTTTGCCACATTCATTCATCCTTGCATCTGGAACATGACAACCCCCTGCACCAACCGCCCCCACCCATCCCCCCTGCCTTTCATCCTTAACTTGCAAAATGGAGAACCTCCGCCGCCAAATGTAACCACCACGACACAAACGCGCCCCTCCAGGATTGTTTCCTATATAAGACAGGGTGCCACCGATCACTCCGCGTCCGGGCCCCAGAGCAATTCCATGCCAGCGCCAACCTCCCCAACTGGCCACCCAGCCCCATCCGCAGCCAAAAAAAATCGCGAATTAATCACCCCTCCCGGCGGCTCAGTCCGCCGCAGGAACGGCCCAACCACCACCACAGCACCACCCGTTGTGATTTGAAATGACCGTCGCTGCCATCAGCGCAACCGCTCCCTGGCACCCCGGCATCCTGCGGCAGGCTCAAACCCGCCACACCACACACGCCACCCCCATCCCCCTCAGGTCTTGCGTCTTCCGCATAGCGACTGATGCCTCCGGTTGCTGGAACACCAAACAAATACCCAGACACCTCCCCCAGCGCCCTCCCTCACTCCCTCACTCCACCACTCCACCACTCCACCACTCCACCACTCCACCACTCCACCACTCCACCACTCCACCACTCCACCACTCCACCACTCCCCCCCCCAGATGCCCCCCCCTCACGCCCGGCGGATCTCATCGATCACCGGCCTCGCCACCACGCCGAAGTACTGGCTTGTCGGGTGAAATTCATTGTGCCACCCGTTCGCAGGCACCAGGCCCTTCAGATCCACAAAGCGCACCCGCTCCCCGTGCTTGGCCGCCAGGCCCTTCAGGATGTTCGCCAGATAGGCCAGCATCTCCTGCACAATGTCGTATTGCAGTTTCGCATCATGGATGCCGAGCTGGGACAGAGGCTTGCCCAGCCACTTCCCCTTGCCCGGCTGCGGCACCGCATCGCTGTACCCATGGCAGATGATCTTCGGCTTGGGCGGCAGCGCCAGCACCCGCTTGAAGATCATGTCATACTGCGCCTCGATCCCCTTCATAAAGGCGTAGTAAGCCGCGTTGAAATAATCCTTCGCCGGACGCCCGGCCTGAAAAGGCAGCACAAAGTCCAGCAACCCCCGCCGCGGGCTCTCATCATCCACCAGATCATTCCCGCCCGCGCTGATCAGGAACACCGCGGCCCCCTCCCGCTCAATCGGCGCGTAGAACTCCCCCTCGACCGCCATGTTCTTCAGCACATCCCCGCCCGCGCTGAAGCACAGCACCGCCATGTCCGGCTCCGCCGCCACATAGTCGATGATGTCTTCCAGCACAAACGGGTACTGAAACCACGAGTCCCCCTCCGCCACAATGCGGATCGCCCCCGGGTTCTTCTTGATCTTCCGCCCATAGGCCAGTTGCCGGCGGAAACGGGACAGGCTGTTGGCCGTATTCAGCCCCAGCGCCGACTCCAGCCCCGGCTCTTCCACCACCAGCGCCGGGTTCACCCGCACCCCAGGCGTCATCCCCTGCGTCAGAGACTCATCCTCCACGAAGTACTTCTTCAGCTCCTCGTCCGTCACCGCTTCATCGGCAATCAAGTCCACCAGTTCCTGGGTGTTGATCGTACTCATGGCTCATCAACAGGCATCCGCATTCGTCGTGTGGCCCCGAACTGGCTGGCGCGGAATCCAGGCCCCTTCGGTGTGGTCGAACCCCTTCCGTCGTCTTGACGTCGGAGATTCCCGCCCACTCGGTTTTGCTTTCACTTAAGCGACGGCGCAACTCTAATCGCCTGCCCGGAATTTGCGCAAGCACTTTTCCCATGCGATTCCGTCAGGCCATCACCGCCATGGGACCACCGCGATGAGACAAGCTCCCCCAACGGCCCATCCGCCACCCAGGTGACAGGCACGTCACCTCAAGAGGGCCGAAGACCCGGCGTGATCCCCAGCCTTGGGCAACGCCCAAGGCCGAACCAACCTTAAGGGCTCAATGTTAGCCAAAAGAAAAAACTCAGATTCACACGTGTATCAAAGATAATACCATCACACCCACCAGACAGAAAGCCTGCCCCTACATCGCATAAATGGGAACGTTTTTGTTTTCATCAGTCATCACGATGCTTCGCGGCGCAAAAACCGTCTCAGACTATCCAAACGGTCAGTGCCAACGAGCTTCTCACTCTGTGAGCGACCCCTCAGTATTGAAAGCATTGTCATTACTTCATCCAACTAATAAGCATCCACTAATACCGCGGCTTTGTAGCATTACCGCGACATAAAAACTCGTTGACCTCACCCCCTGCTTCGGGGAGCATTTCACCATGCTTTCTAAAAAGCGGGTTAAGGCAAACCTCCCCAAAAAACTCCTTAGCGTCGCATGTGCCACCTGTTTTGCCCTTGGCGGAACGGTCGCCTTTGCTGACTACGCGTCGTGGCAATCCTCCAGCTTCCCAGGGCAGGCAGGCAACTACGCCGTGATCCACCAGGAAGCAGATCCCGATGCGGATGCTGTAGGCAACTTGTACGAATATGTCTTTGCCACAGACCCCAATGTCTCGGACGCAGCCAGCAGCACCATCACCTACTCCACCGTCTCTGACCATCCGGCCATCACCTTCCGGCGGCTCAAGGGGATGACGGACTACGCCGTGGTCCTCCAAACCTCGCCAGACGCCGTCACCTGGACCACGATCCCACCTCAGGTGGAGGCCACCGTGGACAATGGCACCTACGAGACCCTCACGTGGAGTGACCCCAACATTCTCATGTCCGTGGTCGGCACGCACCACCTGCGCATCGCCGTACTGCCCACAGCAGGAGTGACACTGCAACTCTTTAAACCGCAAAGTTTTCTGGTAAAGTTGACGTCGGGTACATCGGCGGTGTTACAGTGGGAAGACATGAGTCCATCAGAATCCGGTTACGTCGTGGAGCGTCGAACAGGGGAGTCGGGAAGTTGGACACCGCAGGTTACCACACTTGCCAACGCTACTTCTTGGACAGACGGCTCGGTGCCCGCCAGTTCAAATGTCTACTATCGAATCAGGGCTACAAACGTATCAGGATACTACTCTGGGTACACAAACAGATGGGCTCTTACAAATCCCGGTGACAGCGACGGAGACGGAATTGGCGACGCTGCGGAACTCACTGCGGGACTGGACCCCTACAATCTCGCCGATGGGTCAGGCGACCTGGATGGCGATGGCGTCCCGAACCTGTGGGAACAAGCCCTTGGAACATCGATTACCAACGGGGCAGTCCGTCCGGCCGCAAACATCGTTGTGGACCCCACCTTTGCGACTGAAACCACCACCCAGAAAAAGACACTTGCCGCCGCCATAACCGCTGCACCTGGCAACTCTACCACCCCGCCTTTCAGCATCATCGAAGTGCGCGCTGGAGTCTACAAAGAGACGATTGAGCTTCCATCGACCAAGAGAATCCTGCTGCTTGCAGCGACCGGAAATGGCATTGCGCCCGAGATCCGCCCCATCATCGGAAGTGAAGCTGTGAAGATTGAAGGGGGAAGCGTAGTGGACGGGTTCAGAATCGCCAGCTCACCCGATTACAAGGTTCGTGGCGTTAACATATCTGTAAACGACAAGTTTCTTCCCAGAGTTGTAAACTGCATCATAGAAGATCATAAAGCCATCGGAAACGCCGCTGGATTGTTCATGGCCGCAGGGCGGGCAATTGTGGAAAACTGTACGTTCTTGAACAACACCGCAAGTGTGAGCGGCAATGCCATCGGTCAACAAACGGAGGCCGTCGTCGTGGTAAACAACTCAATCCTTTGGAATCCCAACGGCGCAGCACCTCAAGAAGCAAAGGGTGGCGACTACGTCTATGGTGCCGGAAACCTCATCTATGACGGGAGCATCCCTGGTTCTCTGCTGGTTGACCCGCTGTTGGATCAACGCGGGTGGCTCACCCCATCCTCACCTTCACGTAGCGCGGGCCTTCCCATCGCCGGCACCTTCCGCGACATCCATCGGGAGTCCAGAGTTGGCACTTCCGATATCGGCGCCGACCAGTTCATCGACACCGATTTGGACGACCTTCCCGACTGGTGGGAGTTAAAGTACTTCGGCAATTTGACAGCCCCTGCAGGAGGAAACAGCGATAGCGACGGTCTGACAAACCTTCAAGAGTACGCCAACAGCACCAACCCCACCGTGGCGGATACCGATGCAGATGGCGCAAACGACGGAGCCGAAGTCACCGCTGGGACAAATCCGCTGGACTCAGATTCCGATGACGATCTCATGCCGGACGGCTACGAGTTGACCAAAGGCTTGAACCCCCTCGATCCGAGAGATGATCTCGACGACAAGGATGGAGATAGGATCCCGAACTACTACGAGTACGTCAGAGGAACTGATCCCATTTTGGCCGCCAGCATTCCCGCCATGGACTACACCGTCAATCCCGCTGGCGGAGGCACTCATACCACCATCGCTGCAGCAGTAGCTGCCGCGAAATCCGCAGCGGGTGACTGCAAGATCATCCTACTGAAAAAGGCGATCTACTCCTACTCCGGCGGAGTGACCCTCGACGGGAAACGGCTTCTGATTCTGGGAGAGCAAGGCCCCTCCATTCCTGAAATCGTCAGCCAAAGCGCTGATCCCGGTTTTCGTCTGAATGCGAGTGGGATTGTCGTGAATGGGGTGCTTCTACGCAATCAGACTTTTTTAAACGCGGCTCCAGGCGTTTCTGTGGCTCCTCCTGCTGGCACCAGGGTGAAAATGGCAAACTGCATCCTCACAGGCAACTACTCCAACCACGGCGGCGGCGTCTATGTGAGCAGAGGCGACTTGACGATGGACCACTGCACCGTTTTTGGAAATGGTCCGAGGTTCACCGCACCAGTGTACCCAGTTGGTCTGGGTATTTACGTGGGAGTTGACAGCCGCCTAAGTCTCAGAAACTCCATCGTATGGAACCTGAGCAGCATTCCTGGTGCATCGCAAATCGGAACGGCCAGCAGCGGAGCCACCGTCACCACCAGCAACTCCATCATCCTGGGAGGGGAGTTCTCCAGCGCCAGTTCGGATCCGCTCCTCGATCGCTACGGCTGCCTCCGCTCTGGAAGCCCCGCGATCAACCCCGCCGGGGGTGGCATCCTGGATCCCGCAAAAGACATTCATGGAGAAACCCGCAGCACCCCGGCCGACTGGGGGGCTGATGAATACATCGATTCAGACGCCGACGGTCTGCCCGACTCCTGGGAGATGCGCTTCTTCGGCAACCTCGCCTCCAACGGCACCACCAACACCGACGCGGACGGCCTCACCGCCGCCCAGGAGTACACCTTTGGGAGCAATCCTGCCGTGGCGGACACCGATGGTGATGGCCTCAACGACGGCGGCGAGCTCATCGCGGGCACTGACCCGTGGGACACAGACTCCGATGACGACGGCATCACCGACGGCTACGAAGTCTCCAAGGCGCTGAACCCCCTTAACTATCAGGACGCCCTGGAAGACAAGGACGGAGACCGCATCCCCAACCTCTATGAGTTCATCCGCGCCACGGACGCCAACAGCGCCGCCAGCAAGCCCGCTGCGGACTATACCGTGAACCCCGCCGGAGGAGGCACCCACACCACCATCACCGCCGCCATCACGGCAGCCAAGTCGGGCGTGAATGACTGCCGCATCATCCTGGTGAAACCCGGCACCTACACAGAGGCCATGCTGGACCTGAGCGGCAAGCGCATCATGCTCATGGGTGAGCAGGGCGCATCTCCGCCCGTGATTTCCTCAGCCCTCGCCTCCTCCTGCATCACCGCCAAGATCAGCGGCGTGGTCATTGACGGCCTCGTCTTCACCCACAATGTCCTCTACTTCAATGGTTGGAGCGGCATCCATGTCGATGCCCCGGGCTATCACTCCCAAGTGAGGCTCGTCAACTGCGTCGTCCGGGACAACCCGTGCGCCAGCGGCGGCGTCATTCTGGCAGGTGGTGAGGTGCTGGTGGATCACTGCACCGTGGTGAACAACCGGGGCGATGAAACCACCGGCGAAGGCGGCACCGGCCGCGGCTTCTACGTCTCCGATGACAGCTACCTGCGCCTGCGCAATTCCATTGTCTGGAATCCCACATCCAGCCCCTCCGTTCCCCAGATCAACATCATATCCGGTGGTCAGTGCACGGTGACCAATAGCATCGTCCTCGGCGGTGAGCAGGGCGGGACCAATCTGGATCCCCAAGTGGATCGCTTTGGCAACCTCAGACCCACCAGCCCGGCCATCAACCCCGTCGGCGGCGTCACCCTGCCAGTTTCCCTGACAGACATTCACGGTGAAACGAGAACCAATCCGCCCGACCTCGGTGCGGACGAGCACCGCGACTCTGATGCGGACGGCCTGCCAGATGCCTGGGAAACCCGCTTCTTCGGCAACCTCGCCTCCAACGGCACCACCAACACGGACGCAGACGGACTTACCGCAGCGCAAGAGTATGCCTTCGGCAGCAATCCCGCCGTCGCAGACTCCGATGCTGACGGTGCCAATGACGGCGCCGAGTTCACCGCCGGCACCGACCCCTGGGACACCGACACGGATGACGACACCATGTTAGATGGGTATGAAATCTCCAAGGTGCTTAACCCGCTCGACTATCAGGATTCCATGGAGGATCGCGACGGAGACCGCATCCCTAACCTGTATGAGTATTCGCGCGGTACGGATGCCAACAGCGTCGCCAGCAAGCCCACAGTGGACTACACCGTGAATCCTGCCGGCGGTGCGGGGATCTACACCACCATCGGTGCTGCCCTCACGGCCGCCAAGGCCGCCGCTGGTGATTGGAAGATCATCGCCATTAAACCAGGCACCTATACCGAGGGAGCTCTGACACTGACAACCAAGAAAATCCTTCTCTTGGGTGACCAGGGGCTCACTCTCCCCGTCGTCCAGTCCACGGCGGCCAATGATGTGATTGCCATGAACCTGCATGGTTCCGCCATCGACGGCCTGGTCATCAGCCACCTCTACCCCATGACGGGCAGCGGCATCCGGGTGTCCATTCCCACCCCGAACTACCGGACGCTCGTCCGTATCGCCAACTGCTTCATCAGAGGCAACAAGACCCAGTATGGGGCCGGCATCTACCTCAACAACGCAGAGATGGTGGTCGATCACTGCACCATTGTGGACAACACTGAGACGATGGCCGACTCCCTCACCGCGTCAGGCCTGGGACTCTATCTGAATTCCGGATCCATTTCCAGAATCAGAAACTCGATCATCTGGAATCCTCCCTATGACGTCACCAGCAAGCAGATCTACAAGGGCTCCACAGCGACCCTCACCCTCACCAATACCATCGTCAGGGGTGGTGAACAAGGCGGCATCAACCTGGATCCGAAGTTGACTCCTGAAGGCTGGCTTCGCTCCAACAGCCCCGCGATCAACCAACCCGGCGTCACCGCACTGTCCACCTCATCCACTGACATCCAGGGGGAAACTCGAACGTCCATCCCAGACCTGGGTGCTGATGAGTTCGTGGATACCGATACCGATGGCATGGCCGACTGGTGGGAAATCTTCTACTTCACCAACCTGGCGCAAACCGCCACGGGCGATGTGGATCTGCCAGCTCCCGATGGCCTCAAGAACCTCGACGAGTACCTGTGTGGTCTGAACCCGAAGGTGGCTGACACCGATGGCGACGGCCTGTCAGATCTCGCTGAGGCCATCGCCCTGGCCGGGGTACTCTATGACTCCCCCAGTGAGACAGCCGACGATGACGGAGATGGTCTCACCAATGCGCAGGAAGCCCTGCTGGGCACGCAAAACAACGTGACCGACAGCAACGGGGATGGACTGCTCGACGGCTTGTCGTGGAGCTCAGGCATCAATCCTGCCAGCCTCGACTCCGATGGCGACGGCGTCTCCAACCTGGATGAACTGGCCAAAGGCACCAGCCCCCTCTCCGCCGATAGCGACGGCGACGGCGTGGCTGACAACCTGGATGCCTTCCCGCTCGATCCTTCATCCAGCACGCTGCCCACGGTGCCAGGGGACGTAACCTCACCGGTCATCACGCTGATCAAGCCGCCAGGCGCAGTGCTCGTCCCTTGAGTCACTAGTCACTCCGGGCTTCGCCAGAAGCCCCCTTTCATTTTGCAATTCTCTCTCTATCTCGCGACCTCCATGCTTACCCCCAAGTCCATTTTCTTTCGCACCACGTCAGCCATCCTTCTGACGCTTCAGCCCATGATGCTACTCCCGCAAGACGTGGTGCAAAACTGTTGCGGTGGCTCCGATTCGCCTCCACCACCTGAGGTCAAACGATACACAGACCTCCCGGACACCTTCAAGGAAGACTGGGTGCCACCAGCCCCCGTCCTCAGCGCCAGGGACATCACCCTCAACAAAGCCGCCCCGGCCTCCGCCCCCGTTCTCGATCTCCCCCAAGGCAAGGTTCTATCCCAAACAGACATCGCCCAGGCCAAGGTCTTCTCCACCCCCCTGCGCTCCACCCAGCGCAAGCAGGCCGGCGAACTCGAACGCAAGCTCTTCTCCAGCCTCCTCCAGAGCCATGTCGCGGGCAAAAGCTTCCAGGATTTCCAGGCCGCAGGCCGCATCAAGGCTTTCCTCGCCGCCCATCCTGACAGCGGCTATGCCACCTCCCTCCTTCTCGAAGCCGCAGAGATCGAATGGCGTCACGGCTTCTTCATCGACGGCCTCGCCACCCTCCAGCAGGCCTGGGACCAAGGCAAGCAGTTCACCGACATCGACGACCGCCGCCTCGCCGAGATGGCCCTCGGCCGCCTCCTGCAACGCCGCTCCCTCATGGGCCAGAAGGACGAGCTGCGCCCCTTGATTGAAGAGGCCAAGGCCCTACCCCTCGGCGGTTATGCCGCCGATGCCCTCATCCGCGCCCGTGAAGTGCTGTGGTTCCTTGATCACAAAGCTGAGCGCAACGTCTTCTGCGGCTTCACCGCCGCCAATGCCATCTGCGTCCCCCTGGGTGAGCGCCCCATCTTCCCGGATGTGCATGATGACAACGAGAAGGCCATCTTCATCAAAGACGGCCTCTCCGCCTTCGAGCTCAAAGCCCACAGCCATGAGGTGGGCGGCACGCTCAAGGTCATCAAGCGCACCAGCGGTCGCACCATCATCGCCCCCTCCGTCATCCACTTCAAGTTCAACCACTACTCCGCCCTCACCGAGACGCTCGAGGGCAAGTACCGTCTCACCGATGAGCACCTCTTCTATGACAGCTGGGTGCCGCCCCAGGCCCTGGAGCAGCAGATGAGCGGCTATTTCCTGGTGCCCGCCGCCACCGCCCTGCCCGCCGGGTATGTGGATGTGGCCGATGACGAGGCCAAGACCGTCTTCGGCCGCCACTGCGTCCACGCCACCGACCCCGAGGGGCCCATGCCCAAGTGCAAGACCTGCCCCCCGCAGGCCCCCGTCCCCATGGCCACCTACAGCTTCAATGCCATGAACCCGGGCCTGTTCGTCACCGACACCCCCGTGGTCCACACGCCCCCCTATGGCCCCGCCGTCAACTTCACGGTCACCTATGACCAGCGCAGCACCGTCATCGGCGACCTTCAGGTCACCGGCAACCTCGGCCCTCGCTGGACCCACTCCTACCAGGAGGGTGTGACCCTCTCCGGCACCGGCACCCCCAACACCCAGGTCAAGTGGGTCCAGGGTGACGGCAGTTATTTCCAGTACACCTACAACACCTCCACCTCCTCCTACGCCCAGAAGTACAAGGAGCGCCCCCAGCTCTCCTACCTCACCGCCGGCCTCGGTGGACCGGGCTACCAGCTCACCTTCTCCGACGGCTCCAAAAAGCTCTTCAAACAGGCCGATGCCGTCACCCCCACCAAGTACCTCCTCACTCAGATCATCGACAAGGTCGGCAACACCCTCACCCTCCAGTATGACGGCTCCCTGCGCCTGACCACTCTTCTTGATGCACTCGGCCAGGCCACCACGATCAGCTACACGCCGGATGTGGGCGACAACGTCAGCGGTGACACCACGAAGATCCGCAAGGTCACCGATCCGTTCTCCCGCTTCGCCAAGTTCAAGTACACCGCCACCGGCCAGCTCGAAAGGATCATCGATCCCATCGGCATCACCTCCCAGTTCAGCTATGGCACCGGGGACTTCATCAACCGTGTCACCACCCCCTACGGTCCCACGGAGTTCAGCCACGGGGAGATGCCCGGCATCAACAGCGAGACCGGCCGTTGGATTGAATCCAAGGACGCTGCCGGGGATCGCGAACGAGTGGAGCGCAATGACCTCGCCCTGCCAGACAACTACGTGGCCAGCCCGCAGGCCCCCAGTAGTGTCAATGTCAACGGGACCAACGTCCCCTTCCTGCCCAAGAACGACAACCTCTTTTACCGCAACACCTTCCACTGGAACCGCCAGCAGATGAAGAACTGGCCGGGAGACTACAGCAAGTGCCTCATCTACAACTGGCTGACCAGCACCAGTGACACCATCACCGGCGTGATCGGCAGCATCAAGCAACCGCTGGAGGGACGCATCTGGTTCAACTATCCCAACCAGACCTCCTCGCACGCCGTGGGCGACGTGAGCGCTCCATCTAAAACGGTCCGCGCGGTGGAGAGCACCACCGGTACGACATTGTGGAGCATGAACCAAGCCAGCTACAATGACCTGGGCTTAGTCACCGGAACTGTTGATCCCATGGGCCGTGAGCTGAAGTACGAATACTACCCCAACAAACAAGACCTTCAGTATGTGAAGGTGAAGAATGGTGCCACTTGGGAGACTCTATTGACAATCTCCCAGTACAAGTTGGTAAGCGGACAGTCCGTTCATCTTCCTGAGATCCTGACCGACTCGTCCGGACTTCAGAGCCAGTGCGCCTACAATGACAAAGGACAGATCACTCAGGTCACTGTTTCAAAGGGTGCCAATTCCGAGACAACAAAGTACATCTATGACGCCAACCTGGATGGAAGCGCTGATGCCTATGGCTATTTGATCCGGGTGGAGCACACTTCCCCTTCCAATCCGCTGGCGTTTGTCACGCTACAGAATTGGACGTACGACGCAGCAAAAAGAGCCCGCACACTCACCAACTCGCAAGGCTACGCTCTGACTTACGACTATGACAATCTTGATCGCGTCACATTTGTCACCCACCCTGACTCCACCACCGAGCAAGTCGTCTACACAGATGGGGCGAAACAGACCTTGAGCGTATGGGCCAGCAAAGATCGCGCCGGACGATGGACGCGCATGCGGTACGACCAGCATCGACAATTGCTCATGGAATTAGATCCATTGTTGCGACTGACGCAGTACGAGTGGTGCAAATGCGGCAATCTGAGCAAGCTTGTCGACGCCATGGGCAAGATCACAACATGGAAGCGCGATGGTCAGGGCCGGGTGACTGAGAAGCTACTATCAGACGGGAATAAGTACCTTTATACCTACGAGCCATTGAGTGGTCGCCCCTCTACAACAGCCTATCCGATGGATGTACTGAACGCAGCAACCACTTTCAATCTGCGCTATCATCTGGACGGCAGCATTCAGAAAAAAGACTACACCAGTCCTTCAATGTTCGATGTGATGTTCGGGGCCAAGGATTATCTGGGCCGCGGCACTTCCATGACCGACCAGTTTGGACCAACCAACTATGCTTATGTGCCACTTGCTGGGTCATTGAATGGCAGCGGCCAACTGGCGACCATAAATGGTCCATGGGCAGACGATACGTCGCGCTACAGCTATGAATGGAAGGGCCGTCGCAGCAAGACGGAAATTCTGGCGGACGATGGCGTGACTGTAACTCGTTCCGAGGAGGCGTGGCTTGATAGCCTGGGCCGGGTTGCCCAACTGACAAACAGTCTGGGCACCTTCGCGAACACCTACACTAACGGTAACCTGACCACCCTGCCCGATCAAGCGGATCTACCAGGCGGATTCAACACGATCTACAGCCTGTATGCCGCTAACGCTGGAGCCAACGCGCTCGGCCTGCAAACTATTCATCATCGACAGGGATCCAACACGGTGCAAAAGCACGACTATACATATGACCTTATGGGCAATTTGGCGACTTGGAATCGCACGAATGCGGCTGCCAACGTTTCCTCCTGGACACTGAGACATGATCAAGCCGACCAACTCAACGAACTAGAGGAAAATCTCGATGGTGTGCCTCAAAAGAAAGAGGCTTGGCACTACGATCCTTCAGGCAACATTACCTCTGTAGTTTCCCTTCCCCCTAGCGCGGTAGGAACCATCCAGACGAGGTCAATTGCTGGTCGCAATCAAATCACGAATGTGGGCGGACCAGGCTCGGCGACAGTTGAGGGCACCACAAACGAGCCTGGAACAATCAAAGTTAACGGAAGTCCGTCAGCGGTTGCAAAACTGGGACCGTCAGGACCATGGAGATTTAGGAAGGAGGTCAATCTAAGCGCAGGAAGCAATTCAATTTCCGTTGAGGCCACAGATGCAAACAATAACGTCAAGACAAACAATTATACTGTTACCGTGTCGGCTGGGCCAGATCAACAGTGTGCTTACGATGCTAACGGGAATATGATAGAGCAGCTTGATGGAGGAGGAACGGTGACCCAAAAATTTGAGTGGGATGCCGAGAATCAGCTTTTAGCCATGCAAAGCGCCTCATCGCCTGCCGCCGGAGTCAAGCGTACGGAATTCAGTTATGATGGCTTTGGGCGTCGGGTTCGTCAGGTAGAAAAGCTACACAACGGTGCCAGTTGGGCAGTGCTGAGTCAGTGGAATTACATTTGGAATGGTCTCGAACTAGCTCAGAAGCGCGATTCAACAAGTGCCACAGTCCTAGTCACCTACTTCACCTCCGGCGAGAAGGCGGGAGCGGACGCTTTAGTATACTTGAGTGACCACCTGGGAAGCGTGAGAAGGTGGTACAGGGTGAGTGACGGGGTTGTAGGTGGGGCGGATTTCAGTGCCTATGGGGAACGCACTCTGTCCTTCAGCGGTCCTGGAGAGGCGGAGCGCGGTTACACTGGTCACTTAACACATAGCTCCAGCGGCCTTCTGATAGCTCCTTATCGCGCATATGACCCCAAATACGCAAGATGGTTAAGCGAAGATCCAATTGGAGAGACCGGCGGCATCAACCTGTATCAATACGTCAGCAATAGCCCAGCCCGATACGTTGACGATTCGGGTTTGTTAGTGGCGGCACCTGTAGTGGCTGCCGAGGGGGTTATAATTATAGGTATTGGTGTCCTAATTCTGATACCCTTGCTCCGAGAATTACAGAAACATGCCCCGTCATTTCCATCTCCGCGATTTTATCCCTCGGAGTCCGAGCAGAAGGAGGAAGAACCGTGCCCTCCCGCTGAGCGAAACCCCGCTGAAGACAGGCTGCTGGATGATAAAGAAGCAAAGAGAGAAGCAAAGAGACACGGATTCAAAGGCCCCCATGAACTTAAGGATTCAGTTGGCGGTGTGCCCAATGGTCATTTTGATATTTACAAAGGCAGAGATGGCAATCTCTATGTAAAACCGAAAGGTGGAATCGGGCCGGGAGAAAGGGTGTATCCAAACTGATACTTTCCATTCCACCTTCACCCACGGTCTGGGGCAGCCATGTGCAAGTTGACAGCGTTACAGAGCACGCCTAACAAACTGGACAGCCAGTGCAAACACATTTCAACTTCAGGCGCCCCTTGCCAAAGCAGGGGGCGTTGCTGGAAATTCTCAAGAAAATGAGTGTTTTTCAAGCCAAACTCACAATCGTAAGTGCCACGCTCACGCCCGCTCAAATCACCAAAGAATTGGCGCAGGCGGCCACCTTCTCCAAAGCAATTGGCGACCCAAAACCAGGCAACAATTCTGTCCATGAAAAGTCACTTTGGATTTTGCACTTTGGGGAGGAGAGGGAAGAGGCGCTTCAGTTACTTCAAGAGAGATTCCTTCACTTTGTTGGTTTAAACAAAGGTGTACTTTCCCAGTTGGCGACAACACCCGACACGGCAATCTACCTCACTATCATCGCCGCCTACAGTGGTTTCCACATGGGACTTGTTCTGACTACAGAGGAAATTGCCCTTCTAGCAGAAGCGAGGGTGGCCCTGGACTTCAATGTCTCAGTTGAAGACGATTGACCTGAGCACTCCGCCCCTCCTTCATCACCCCCGACGTACATGTTTACGCATCCAAATTCACCGGAACCTCATCAAGGGCGGTAAAGGCAGCCTTCTATAGGGGACCGAAGTGGATTCGTATTTTGTATTGGTGTTCTTGGGGCGCTGTTTGCAGCAGCATGCTGATTCCCCTCATTTCCTCGATTTGGTCCAAGTTAAGGGAGTAGGCTCAGGCAGAGTTCAATCATTGTACTGTTGACGACGATGCAGTTGCTTTTGTTTATCTTGTTCGGCTGCAGCAACTTTGCCGCCGGGGTGTTTTGGTTGCTCATGCGGCTGAGCCTCATTCGCAAGCATCCATCGATGGGGTGCATTCCAAGGACCTGGAGCGAGACCTTTCAAACCGTGTCTGAGGCCACACCCTCACACAGGCGCGGCTTCTACCTCTTCCTCATGTTGTCCCTGTCGATCTGGGCAGTCTTCATGCTCTTTCTCACATGAGATCCGGATTCCACTTCCACTACAAAGGCAACTTCTCAGGAGCCCTGGGTTAACCTCCTTTCACGCTGTTCTCACCTCCCCAAACGCACTCGCCAGATGCAGCAACACATCGCTGGCCACCAGGGTCTCCTCTGACGCCGCACCCGTCGCAATCGCCACCTCGGCCGCGCGGCCTGACAGCCAAGACCCCAGACAAGCGGCGTCATACACCGTTATCCCCTGCCCGATCAACGCGGCGCTGAGACCGGTGAGGACATCGCCCATGCCGCCGCTGGCCATGCCGGGTGTGCCGGTGGCGTTGTAGGCGGTGGGATGACCTTGGGTGGCGATGACGGTGCGAGAGCCTTTGAGCAGGAGGGTGGTTGCAGGAAACTTTTCCACAAACTCCCGGGCGGTCTGGGCGCGGCTCTGCGGTGACCAGCCGGGAAGGGCTTCGACGAGGCGGGCCATCTCGCCGGGATGAGGAGTCAACAGACTGGGCGCGCGACGTTCATGCAGCACGGCCAGTCCGGTGCGCGCCAGCATGTTGAGCGCATCCGCATCCAGCACCACGGGACACGGGGCCAGACGGATGACGTCCAGCACCTCGGCCTCATTGGCATGCCCCAGGCCCGGGCCAATGCCCAGGCAGTCGTGCCTCTGCTCCAGCACCTCGTGGTAGTCCACCACGCACTTGACCATCACTTCTGCCGGGGCTTTGACCGCGATCAGGGGATACACGTCCTCCTTTACATAGAGCGTCACCAGTCCCGCCCCGCCGCGCAGGGCCCCTTCCGCCGCGAGGATGGCTGCGCCGAGATAGCCACGCGAACCCGCGATCAAGCCCACGCGACCCGCCTGCCCTTTGTGGAAGTCAAACGACCGCCGTGGCAAGCGCGGCAGCAACGTGGCTGCCGTGAGCACCTCTTGGCTGAGATCGCCCTTGGCATCTTCCAACTCACGCAGCGGCACCACGGCCAGTCTTCCCACATGCCCAACGGCGGCATCGGCCAGCAAAGGTGTCTTCACGTGAGCGATGGTCACCGTCAGATCTGCCTGCACCGTTGGCTCCTCCGGCACGCCCGTCTCCGGATTGAGCCCGGAGGGCAGATCCAGCGCCACGGTGAAGGCGTGGCGGCGCTGGCGCAGCTCGTTCATGGCGCGCACCGCACCGGCCAGCGGCTCGCGCAGAGGCCCGCGTGCGGCCCCGATGCCCACCAGGCCATCGATCAGCACCACGCGCCCTTGCAGCCGGGCGATCGCCTCCACCGACTGACACACCGGCACCACCTCCTCCA
Source organism: Verrucomicrobium spinosum DSM 4136 = JCM 18804 (assembly GCF_000172155.1). Taxonomy (NCBI): domain Bacteria; kingdom Pseudomonadati; phylum Verrucomicrobiota; class Verrucomicrobiia; order Verrucomicrobiales; family Verrucomicrobiaceae; genus Verrucomicrobium; species Verrucomicrobium spinosum. Next base: position 7,001,043 of record NZ_ABIZ01000001.1, read on the forward strand.
GCTCCGCCCAATGCTGGGCCGGGAGCGGCTTGAAGTCCTCCACAGGGTACGCGCACCACGCCATCACCTGCCAGCCCGCTTGCAAGAGATGCTTGGCCGCCACCAAGGCGTCGCCCGCGTTGTTCCCCTTCCCCAGGAACAGCACCGCCATGCCGCCGTTAGGGTGGAACTGCTGGATCACCTCCGCGATGCCGAGGCCCGCCTCATCCATGAGGTCTGAAGCCTGCACACCCCGGGCAAAGGCGGCGGACTCAGCCTCCTGCATCTGCTGACAAGTGAGAATCATGGGGAAAGGGGAGTTGAGATGTGCCGCAAGCGGCACGTTGAGACGCGTTGCTGGTTGAGACGCTTCGCTGGTTTAGGCTGAAGCACTGCACCGATCAGTTATATACCAAAAGGGCTCCTTCTGCGACCCCTTCGGGGTCGGTCCGACTTTCCTGTCCACCGGAGGTGTCAGTCGCTCCGCTCCCTCAACCTCCGGCTACCTTCTGTGATGCCTTCGGCATACCCCGCTACGCGGGAGACACAAGACTTGAAGACGCAAGACGCAAGACGCAAGACGCAAGACGCAAGACCTGAGTTCAGGGGAAGGAGATTGCGGGCAGAGAGTGCCAACCCGCTGCACGCCGCTCAGGGTTGGAGTAACACCTTGACGCACTGAGCCGTCATGGGACTTGCGAGGAGTGATTCCGCTTAAAAGCGGTACTCCAACCCTGCTGCGGAGCGGGGGTGCAGGATTGGCTGAGCCAGTCGGGGAGCACCATGGCGGCCTAATGGGAGCGGCGTCGCAAGCAAGGCAACCTTCCCTGTCGCCCGCGGGGTTGGAGTTCCGCGTTTACGCGGTCAGGGTGTCATGTCCCAAGGCGCTGCTCCGTCAGGTGCCTGGGCATCCCACTCCCAGCCCCCTCAGGCTGAAGCCCGTACTCCGTACAACTTCAGCCCCAACACCTTGACGCACTGCCCACTGACGTACTGACGCACTGGACTCCAAAGCCCCTGACGCATCCCATCAAACCACGCTCCGACCGCGCTCCCATTTCCTAAAACCCAGCGCTACTTCGCTTGTTTAAACGCCATGATGCCCTTTACCACGCCCACGGCGATGCGCTCGCGGTACAGACCGGTCATCATCCCGGCGCGTTCGGCCGAGTTGCTCACGAAGCCGCACTCCACAAGCACAGCGGGATTCTTCGTGGTGGCCCGGATGACGTGGAAGTTCGCATGCTTGACCCCGCGATTCTGCAGGCGGGTCTCCTGGATGAGATAAGCCTGGATGTACCCGGCCAGCATGTAGCTGCGGTCGTGGCAGTAGAAGGTCTCCAGGCCGTGGCCCGAGCCAGACTTGTTGTAGTTGTAATGGATGCTGACGAAGATGGCGTTGCCATCCCGGTTCCCGATCGCAGAACGCCCCCCCAAGGGAATGAAGACATCCGTGCTCCGGGTCATGACCACCTTGTAGCCCTGCTTGCGCAGGAGTTGCTCTACCCGGCGTGCCGTATCCAGCGCCAGGTGCTTTTCAAAAACGTATCCGATGGAGGCTCCGCGGTCATGCCCGCCGTGCCCGGGATCAATGATCACCGTGTCGAACGCCTGGGCGGCGTTGCCCGTCACGAGAAAAAACATGGCGCACAGGCCCGCGAACCATCCCCGGGTCCCCGACACTTTGGTCCGTGGGAGGGTCTTCAAAGTGCTGAACGTAGGGAAGCGAAACATGCGGCTTGAACTCGACTGGTGAGGGATTTCACACAGGGGGTGGGCGGCCCCCTCCTTAGATCGTAACCTCCGCCCTAGCAACATCAAAAAAAAGCCGCAGACCCGAAGGTCTGCGGCCAGAGGAAGGGTCGAAGATCAGCAGAAGCCTGGCTTATTCCGGACCCACGGTGTTATAGGCACCTTCAGCGCCGTCGGCACCAGCAAAACGAGCGAACAGATTGTCAGCGCCGCCCTTGAGCTTGGAGGCAGCGTTCTTGTCTTCCAGCTGCTGGAGGGCCACGCTGGAATCGTTCTGGCCGATGATCACCTTGCCACCGGACCAGGAACGGCCAGGAGCGTTGGTGCCAGCCAGCTGGGGATTCCAGCTAGGGTCCCAAGCAGCGCTCACCGGGTTTTCATACACCAGCGGAAGGCTGCCGGAAGCGGAGTCTGAAGCGCCCGTGGTGAAAGCCCAGTGGTTTTCATTTGTCTGCACGGCCTGATCGCCGTTGGTACCCACTTTACCGTCCGGGTTGCCATAGCGGCTCACCGGGCAGCCAAAGATCATCTCGTTATCGAGGATCTGCTCCTCGAACAACACGCGAAACACGCCGTTGGCCGTGCTAGTATCTCCCGTGCCACCAGTCCCACCCGTCCCACCGCTTCCCGAACTGACTGCAATATCAGGGTAGTTGCCGCTGTGATCGGAGGAGTAGATGCGCAGCGCCGTGATGATCTGGCGGGCGTTGCTGATCCCCTTCGTGATGTTACCACGTTCCTGGATTCGGCCGAAGGTCGGCACCGCCAGGCTCGCCAGAATGGCGATGATGGTGATCACGACCAGCAACTCGATCAGGGTGAAGCCTTTTTTCAGGCCTTTTCTCATCTGTGTTTTCATTTTTATTCGTTATGTATGTTATCCGTTATGTACTGCAGGAGACTCCCTTGGTTATTTATTAGAGGGAATTTCCAAAGCAATTAGACCAAAATTGATGTGAGCTGCCTAGATATTTGTTTATGGCCATTTGACCCCGGGATTCCGAACCTAACCCACTCCAAACCAAATGCTTAGGTGGGGTCGGGGGTAGATGGGAGCGGCTGTCCAGTGCGTCAGTGCGTCAGTGCGTCAGTGGGCAGTGGGCAGTGCGTCAAGGTGTTGGGGGCGAGGTTGTACGGAGTACAGGCTTCAGCCTGCGGGGCGGGAGTTGGCGCTTTCGGTGGGAGATCCCAAGAGGCTCACCAGCGGGAAACACGCCTCCCATGCCGAGTGCCACTCGGCGGCACAGCAGATTACCAATCTGCGCTACAGTTCCGCCCGGCCTCAACCAGCGGCAGCGTCTCAACCAGCGGCAGCGTCTCAACCAGCGGCAGCGTCTCAACCAGCGGCAGCGTCTCAACCAGCGGCAGCGCCTCAACCAGGCGAAGCCGTCTCAACCAGCCGCCGCCCCGGGGCGGCGTCTCAACCAGCGCAGCGTCTCAGCAGGCCGCTTGCGGCCCCCTCAACTCCCCCCCTCAACTCCCCCCCTCACCTCTGTCCCTCGGCCGACAGCCGCGCGGCTTCCTTCTTCAACAGACGGCCCACGCGGTGCTTCGCCAGATAGACCTGGGCGGCATTTACCCCCAGCTCTTCCTTCACGCGCTCTGGCGTCCAGCCGTTGATCACGTAGCAGGAGAAGATTTGGAACTGCCGGGGCGACACCATGGTGCGCACGCGGCGCAGGGCGATCTCCATGATCTGGCTCTTCCATTCCTTGTCCCACAGCTTCTCCAGCGTCACCCCCTGCGGGTCTGCGCAGCGGTCGATCGGCGACGTGCGGCGCTCCTCATCCTCGTCAAAGTGGATGTTCGCCTCCCGGTCCTGCTGCTTCTTCCGCCGGCGGAACTGGTCCAGGATGCGCCAGCGCGCCTGGTTCAGCAGGAAGCTCTTAAAGGACCCCTGGCTCGTGTCGAACTTCTTCTTCTGCAGGTTCTTCGCCACGCCGATAAAGGTCTCCTGCACCACATCACTCGCCTCGTCATCGCTCAGGCCAGACTTGCGCGCCACGTGGAAGACAAAGCCCGAGTACGTCCGGTAGAATTCATCCCAGCTCGACCAGTCAGACCAGTTGTCGAGCTTCTCGATCAGGGTCTTTCTTGTCTGGGGAGAATTGCTGATCTTCTCCTCTTTATCTACAGGCTCGGCCATGGGTTCCCCAGCTTAGGCATTCCGCCGGAGACTGGCAAAGCATCTTTGCCGAAAACCCTCGCCCCTGAAAGAGGACGGACCGGGACGGCGTTAGTTTTGATCCCCAAAAATCCCGGCAAGCCGCCATCTAGCGCGGCTTGTTTGCTTCTGTGACATGGCTCCCCTTTCGCGACTTTCCATCCCTACCTCCAGCGTCTGCCTGGCCGCCCTGGCCCTGACGTGCTGTACCCCGGGCCAGATGCGGAAATCCGCCGACCGGGAGGTGTTTGGCATCCTCAGGCACAAGTCCGCAGGCGTGCCCAATGCCGGCACCGGCCTGCTGGACATCTCCCCGCCTCCGCCCGTCTCCCTGGAGGAGCTGCGGAAGAACACCGGCACCGCCGAGTTTCTGGGAGACCGCGCCCAGGTGGAGAAGAACGGCCGGATCATCCCCCTGCATGAGGCCCTCAGCCTGGCGGTGAAACACAACCGCGACTACCAGGCCCGGAAGGAGCTCTTGTATCTACAAGCGCTTGACCTCACGCTGGTGCGGAACGAGTTCACCCCCCTCTTCACCGCCGTAGGCAGCGCCGACGTCACCCGCACCCAGAAGCCCGTCACCCAGACCGTCAAGGTGCCAAATCCCGCCTACGCCAAGGCCCAGGCCGCCGCGGCCAAAGCTGCCGCAGCCGCCGCCTCATCTGGCACCACCGGCACTGGCACCGGCACCACGACGACCGCCACCACCACCGCCCCGGCCGTCCCCCAGTTCATTGAGAAGCAGATCACCACGCTCGTCACCGACAACACCCTCACCGCCCAGGGGAACCTCGGCGTCAGCATCCTCACCCGCACCGGCGCCCGCATCGCGGCCGATTTCACCACGGATTTCCTGAAGTTCCTCTCGGGGAACATGACCAGCGCCGGGGATTCCTCCCTGGCCGTCACCCTCAGCCAGCCCCTCCTGCGCGGCGCCGGCTACCGCGCCACCATGGAGACCCTCACCCAGGCCGAGCGCGACCTCCTCTACGCCATCCGCGACTTCACCCAGTACCGGAAGACCTTCGCCGTCGATATCTCCTCCCGCTACTACCGCACCCTGGAGGCCCGCGATGCCGCGCGGAACGCCTACCTCGCGTACAAGGCCTTCGAGACCATCCTCACCAGCGAGCGCGCCCTCGCCAAGGAAGACCGCCGCACCTCCTCCCAGCTCGGCCTCATTGAGCAGGCCTCCCTCCGGTACAAGCGCATCTGGATCTCCTCCGTCCGCACGTATGAGAGCCTGCTGGACGACCTCAAGATCGCCCTCGCCATCCCCGTGAGCACCCCCATCATCCTGGAGGACCAGGAGCTCACCAAGCTCACCGTGGAGGAGCCCGAGCTCTCCCTGGACGACAGCCTCGAGACCGCCCTCATCACCCGGCTGGACCTCTACAACTCCCGGAACTCCCTGGAGGACAGCGAGCGCAAGATCAAGGTCGCCGGCCAGGACCTCCTGCCCCAGCTCGACTTCAACGGCCGCTACCAGGTGGACGGCGACCCCGGCAGCCGCAAGATCAACCTCAACTTCGACCGCCACCAGCTCAGCGGCGGGCTCGATCTCGACCTCCGCCTGGACAAGAAAGCCGACCGCAACGCCTACCGCTCCGCCCTCGTGGCCCAGCAGCGCGCCGCCCGCCAGCTCGACCTCGCGGAGGAAAACGTCCGCCTCGCCCTGCGCACCGACTGGCGCGACCTCGATACCGCCCGGAAGCAATACGAGATCGCCGCCACCGGCGTCGCCCTCAGCCAGCGCCGGCTTGAGGAGGAGGAGCTCCTCCGCACCCTCGGCCGCGGCACCGCCCGTGACCTCATCGACGCCCAGCAAGACCTCATCGAGGCCAAAGACGACCTCACCTCCGCCCTCATCGCCCACACTCTCGCCCGGCTCCGCCTGTGGAAAGACATGGGAGTTCTCTACATCAAGAAAGACGGTTCATGGATTCGCGTACTAAAAAACGAAGCGGAGGTGGCTGGTGATGATTAAACTGATTCGCAGCAAAACCGGTATCATAGGCATGGCCACCCTGGCCGTCGCCCTCTGTGTGTGGTTCATCGTCGGCCGTGGCGGCACCACCGGCGCAGACATCCCGCTCATCCCGGTGCAAAAAGGCACCATCCAGATCAACGTCCTCCAGGGCGGGGAGATCCGCGCCCTCCAGAACATCGAGGTCAAGTCCGAGATCGAGCTCCCCACCAAGATCCTCAGCCTCATCCCCGAAGGCTACCGCATCAACGAGAAGGACGTGAAGGACGGCAAGGTCCTCATCGAGCTCGACAGCGCCGACCTCCGGGACAAGATCACCAACCACGAGATCGAGTTCCAGACCACCGTCTCCACCTTCATTGAGGCGGATGAGCAGCGCGCCATCCAGACCAGCGACAACCAGAGCCTCGCCCGCGATGCGGAGCAGGCCATGCGTTTCGCCCTCATGGACTTCGAGCGCTACATGGGCAAGGGCAACGCCCAGACCGTGCTCAAGGCCCGCAAGCTCCCCCACGACCTTGAGGCGCTCGAGTTCTACATCGGCAAGCTCAATGCGGAAAAACCCCGCACCCTCAACCTCGAACTGGATGCCGAAAAGGCCGACAAAGCCAGCGAAGACCCCCTTGCCGAAAAGGAAGGCAAGGTGGACCCGCTCAAGGCCTCCCAGGAGGTCGCCGATGCCACCACGCCCGCCCCTCCGGCCCCCGCCTCCTCAGATGACGAGGCCGTGAAGCCCCTCGACTTCCTCTCCTTCCTCAACCAGACCGAGATGGGCGACGGCGAGGCCGAGCAGAAGCTCCGCCAGCTCAGCAACGAGCTCCTCCTCCACAAGAGCGAGCTCGCCCTGGCCAAGCAGAACGTCGAGGCCAGCGAGCGACTCGCCGCCAAGGAGTTCATCACCAAGACCACCCTGGAGAACGACCAGGTGAACTTCGAGAAGACCAAGCTCGCCGTGCAGACCGCCGAGACCCAGCTCGACCTCTTCAAGAAGTACGAATTCCCCAAGCAGGCCGAGGTCGCCCTCTCCGCCTACCAGGAGGCGCTCAAGAAACTCCAGCGCACCCTGCGCGCCAACCGCTCCCGCATGGCCCAGGTGGAGACGAAGTACCGCACCGCCAAGCGCCGCTATGAAGTGGAGCTCTCCCGCAAGGAGGAGCTCGACCGCCAGCTCAAGGCCTGCGTCATCAAGGCCCCCGTCCCCGGCCTCGTCGCCTACGGCTCGCATTCAGGAAACAACGGCATCCGCAGCAACGACGTCATTGAGGAGGGCGCCGCCGTCCGCTTCCGCCAGACCCTCCTCACCATCCCCAACATGTCCCGCATGGGCGTGGCGGTGAACATCCACGAGTCCCAGCTCAAGAAGGTCCGCATCGGCCAGCACTGCCGGGTCACCGTGGATGCCGAGCAGGGCCGCACCCTGGAGGGCGTCGTGGCCGAGCTCGCCGTCCTCCCGGACTCCGGCAGCTCCCGTTACACCCCGAACCTCAAGGTCTATCCCGCCGTCGTCCACATCGACGGCACCCATGACTGGCTCAAGCCCGGCATGAACGCCAAGGTGGAGATCATCGTGAACCAGCTCGACGACATCCTCTACGTCCCCGTGCAGAGCATCGAGGTGGAGAACGACCACTTCTTCACCTACGTGAACACCGGCGGCACCCTGCAGCGTCGCGAGGTGGAGACCGGCTCCTTCAATGACCAGTTCATCGAGATCAAAGGCGGGCTCAACCTCGGCGAGCAGGTCGCCCTCGCCATCCCCAAGCGCCAGGTCCTGGAGAGCAACCCCGGCACCCTCCCCTCCTCCCCGGCCACCAAGAAGCCCAAGGAAAAGACCCCCGCCCCAGAGAAAAAAGGGCTGGCTTTGAAATAACTCCCATCTCCCGCCGCGACCCGGCCCCGCCCGGCCGCCGCCCACCACCCGCCTCCCCCACCCAGGCTCCGGGAGGCGGCCTCCCCCTCCGCATCATGACGCAGCCCATCATCGAACTCCGCGACATCCGCAAATCCTACCAGATGGGGGATACGGTCTCGCAGGTGCTCCAGGGCGTCAGCCTCACCATCTACCCCGGGGAGTACGTCTGCATCATGGGCCCCTCCGGCTGCGGGAAGTCCACCCTCCTCAACGTCCTCGGCTGCCTCGACCAGCCCTCCAGCGGCCATTATTTCCTCGGCGGGGAGGACGTCGCCCGGCTCAATGATGACGACCTCTCCAAGGCCCGCTGCCGGAACCTCGGCTTCATCTTCCAGAGCTACAACCTCATCCAGCAGCTCACCGTGCTGGAGAACATCGAGGTCCCCCTCTACTACAAGGGCGTGCCCGAGCAGGAGAGCCGGGAGATCGCCATCCGCCTCGCCTCCCAGGTCGGCCTCAGCCATCGTCTGCATCACCGCCCCACTGAGCTCAGCGGCGGCCAGCAGCAGCGCGTCGCCATCGCCCGCTCCCTGGCCAATGACCCTCTCGTCATCCTCGCGGATGAAGCCACCGGCAACCTCGACTCCAAGTCCGGCCAGGAGATCCTCGGCATCTTTGACGACCTCAACAAGGCCGGCAAGACCATGGTCTTCGTCACCCATGACGAGCGCATGGTCGGCCGCTGCACCCGCGTCATCCGCCTGAAGGATGGCGAGGTGGACCGCGACGAGCGCGGCGCCGCCGCTGATCGCTACACCGGCATCACCGGCACCTCCGTCCGCCCCCACGCCACAGACTCCAGCGCGCCAGACCACACCGCAGAGGGGGCCGCCGCCACCCTCGTGCACCAGCCCGTACTTTCCTAAGACCAAGTTTAAGGCCACGCCCAAGCTCCAGACGCCCCTTCCCGGCCCGCACAGATGTTCTCCCTCGCCGCCCATCCCATCCTCAGGCTCGCCATGTCCCCCCAGCACATGTGGCGGTCCATCGTGCTGGGGTCAAAGAGCATCTGGCTCCACAAGCTGCGCTCCATGCTCACCGCCCTCGGCGTCGTCTTCGGCGTCGCCTCCGTGGTCGCCATGCTCGCCATTGGGGAAGGCGCCAGCCACGAGGCCCAGGAGCAGATCCGCAAGCTCGGCTCTCAAAACATCATCCTGGAGAGCGTCAAACCCTCCGACAACCAGGGCCCCGCCCAGCAGACCCGCAGCATGGTCATCGAGTACGGCCTCACCACCCGGGATATCGACCAGATCCGCCAGACCATCCCCGGCGTCTCCGTCGTCGTCCCCAGCCGCATCATCAGCGAGTACCTCTGGAACGAGTCGCTCAATGTCGATGCCAGCATCGTCGGCGCCCTTCCCATCTACCCGCAGATGCGCAACCGCCGCATGCTCGCCGGCCGCTTCTTCTCAGAGCTGGAGCAGAAAGAGCGCCTCCCAGTCTGCGTCATCAACCAGACCACCGCCGCCCGGTTGTTTCCTCTCGCCTCCCCCGTCGGCAAGTCCATCCGCGTCCGCGGCTTCTACTACCGCGTGCTCGGCATCATCGAGGATGAAAGCCAGCGCTCCACCGGGGAGAACTCCGGCAGCAACAACAAATCCTCCAACAGCAACAGCCTCGCCCAGCTCATCATCCCCTTCTACACACTGATGGACCAGTACGGCGACACCTTCTTCCGCTTCCGCAGCGGCAGCTTCGAGGCCGAGAAGGTCGAGTTCCACGACGCCATCGTCCGCGTGAATGACGTGAACGCCGTCGTCACCCGTGCCGACGCCATCCGCCACCTCCTCGCCCGGAACCACCCCAACGAGGACTACCGCGTCACCGTCCCCATCGAGCTCCTCCGCCAGGCCGAGCGCACCAAGCGCATCTTCAGCATCGTGCTCGGCAGCATCGCCGCCATCTCCCTCCTCGTCGGCGGCATCGGCATCATGAACATCATGCTCGCCAGCGTCACCGAGCGCACCCGCGAGATCGGCATCCGCCGCGCCCTCGGCGCCCGGCAGACAGACATCGTCCTCCAGTTCCTCATCGAGACCGTCCTCCTCGCCGGCGCCGGCGGCGTCATCGGCGTCATCCTCGGCCTCGGCATTCCCATCGCCATCAGCCACTTCGCCGGCGTCACCACCGTCATCAAGGCGTGGGCCCCCACCCTCGCGTTTTCCATCTCCGTCATCACCGGCATCGCCTTCGGCATCTACCCCGCCATGCGCGCCGCGAAGATGAACCCCGTGGAAGCCCTGCGGCATGAGTAGGCGGAGTTGAGGGACGAAGAGAGAGGCAGGTTTAACCACAGAGGCGCAGAGAGCACAGAGGAATACATTTTTGGACAGAATTAACAGAATTTACGGAATTAGGGTTTAGGTGACAACCTACAGAGCCACATCCGCAGGCCGGGTTGGAGTACCGACTTCAGTCCGCTGTATTTCCTCACTCCCTACCCACCCATTCGACTCCTTCTCTACCAACCACAGAGGACACAGAGTTCCACAGAGGGCTGAATCTGAGGACCATCGGCCCGGAAGCATACCAGCCTGTGGCAGCCCCCAGGTTCTTGGTACAAACAGCTTCTGAGGGCTGAAAGCCCGGAGCCATTCAGGGGCTTCGTCGCCTGACCCGTCCCGCATGTGGGACGGAACCCCAACCACGGCGCGGATACTGCAGGAAATATTGACACCCATCCCGCTGCTCAAGATTTCACATCATCAGGGGCAAGTCGCACCCAACCTATGCGAAGGCGTTCGAGGCGGCGTTGGAGTTCCGTCCCGCATGCGGGACCAATGCCATCAGGGAAAAGTGGAGAGGTCGAGCATCTCCCTTTTGTGAAAGCATTGAGGGCCGAAGGTCCGGCATCATTGCAGCCTTGGGCAACGCCCAAGGTAGGCGCTCGTTTTAGATCTTGAGGGCTGTAGGCCCGACGTCATTCAGGGATGCTCGTCATAGGCAGACTTGATGACACCGGGCCTACAGCCCTCAAGGGTAGTTTGGCCATCTATCCCTGGGGCGTTGCCCCAGGCTGGTATGAACCCGGACCTTCGGCCCTTCTGAAAGGGGCTCACCCGTTACAGTCGTGGCGGTTGCACCATCGCGGCTCCGAGGCGCGCCAAGGCAAAACAGCAAGACGATGCGTTTTCCCTGATGGCATTGGTCCCGCATGCGGGACGGAACTCCAACCACGCCGCGGTTATTAAAGAGCGCATTCACATCCATCTCGCGGTTCAAGCTTTCCCATCATCAGGGGCAAGGCGTCCCCAAAATACGCAACACCCTCCGAAGCAGCATTGGAGTCATTCCCCATCCCAATTCTGTGAATTTTGTTAATTCTGTCTAAATCCAACCTCAACTCGTCACCATCCCGAGCGCTCCATCAGTGAACATAAGCGCCCCCCTCCACCACTCCACCACTCCATCACTCCATCACTCCATCACTCCATCACTCCACCACTCCACCACTCCACCACTCCACCACTCCACCACTCCACCACTCCACCACTCCACCACTCCACCACTCCACCACTCCACCACTCCACCACTCCACCACTCCACCACTCCACCACTCCACCACTCCACTCCCCCCTCAATACACCTTCGTCCGCGCATTCACCGGATTCACCAGCACCGTCCGAAAGTCCGCCGGCAGCGCATTCCCCGCCATGTCCTTGTCGAACATCAGCGTGATGGGATGCTTCAGCTTCACATCCAGCGTGGTCGTGCCGTTCGGGCGGATCTGGTAGGAGTAGTACGTGTAGGTCTCCGTCACGCCGCCCAGCTGCCCGGCCTGCGGCGTCTTCGCCGTCTGGCTCATCAGGGAGGTGTAGGCCGTCTCCGTGGAGAAGGCCACCCCGGAGGGCATGCGCTTGGGTTCGATGAGAAAACGATACTTCGGCGCACCCGCGTCCGTGAAACCGTCCAGCACCCCGAACTGGTAGGCCCGGATCGCGTCCGCCGCAGAGGGGTCATCGGCGGGCACGAACTTGAAGAAAAGGATCTCCACCGGACGGTTCTCCTTGCGGGCCAGCAGCGCCGCATAGTCCAGATCCGCCGCGAGCTGCCGTGCGGCCGCCCCCAGCGTCTGGGTCTGCAGAGATCCCTGAAACGCCGCACCGCTCATGGCCAGCAGCAGCCCCATCACGGTCATGACGACCAGCAGTTCGATCAACGTGAACCCACGCCGCTTCCTGGAGACAGGAGCGGGAGCAGAAGCAGAAGAAGGAAGTGATTTCATAGATTGCGTTCTTCGACGACCCACTTGGAGCCCCGGATGGCGACGTTGGTGGTGAACACCCGGTGTTTGAGTTTCAGCACATTGAGCGCCTCCTCCACCGCCTCCAGGTCAGCGGCATACTGGCTCTGGGTGGTGAATTTGTTGGCAAAGGCCGCATTCACCGCATCAGCCAGCGGCTTCTCCCCCATGCGAATTTCCAGCTCCGCGTAGGAGCGCTCTTCCGCCGCCACCAGGGTCACCTGCACCACCGGAGGCAGCTGGTGCGCCGTGTTCCGCGACTTCTCCGTGGCCGCCCCCCATTGGGACTCGCGGCTGTCGTAGTAGTAGTCCGCCGCCGGCTTCGTGTTGGTCAGCGTGTTCTCCTTGTTGCTGCCAGTGCCACTCTCTCCCGTGGAGCCCGTCGTCGTCACAGCCACGTAGCGCGGCACCAGGATCAGCGCCAGGATGTTCTCGGCCAGCACCGTGGAGTTCTTCAAGGTATTGGTTTCGTCCGTGAAGGGGCCGCGGAACCATTTGTACGCATTGTCCCGCGTGCTGCCCGCCCCGTTGATGTCCAGGCTCGTGGAATACAGGATGTTCTTCTCCGGCGGCAGCCGCAGCTCCATGAGGCGGAAGCGGCTCCGCTCCGGGTTCAGCACCTTGTCCTTGGCCAGAAATTCCGGACGGATGTCCAGTTTGTCCTCATCCTGATAGTCCACATAGTAGCCCATGCAGGTGATCAGATTGTAGGGATCCCCCAGCCCCGTGGTGGAGGTGCCCAGCTTCGTCTGCCCGTCGGAGGACTGGAAGAACATCGCATGCCCCGGTGAGTTCTGCTCAGCGGCACGCAGGATCGTGGCGGGGCCGGCCACGAAGTGCCCGTCAGACTGCCGCGTGTAGTTCACCTTGCCGCCCACGCTGTAGTCACCATACGCCCAGTACGAGTTGATCACCGCGCCGGAGAGGGACCGCGAAATCGCCTCCATGGCCGCGCGTGCTTCCTTGAACTCCTCCGCCCGCGCCTGCTGGCGCGTCACGGTCTGCTGCGTGCGGTTGATCATCTCCATGATGATCACCATCAGCAGGGCCAGAACGGCCATGCTGACAAGCATCTCCACCAGGGTAAACCCCGGGCGGGAACGGCTGCGAGTGCGTGGGGACATGTTTTTTTTGGGGGGGCGGGTCTAGTAGCGGATGGCCGTCTCGCTGTTGGTCTGTTCCATCAGGGCCACGGTGCTGCCGTAGGCCCGGTGTTGCGTGGTGTTCACAAACGCCTGCTCAATGTTCTGGCGGTCCGTCACCTTGATCTGCAGGCGGCGGAGGTACTTGTTCCCCGTGCTGGCCTCCCCCTGCAGGGCCACAAACTTCGTATCCACCGTGGCCCGGGCTGTGTAGTGCCGCCAGGGATCGCTCGCCGGCACCTCCACACCCCGCTCGTCAAAGTAGTAGTCCTTGTCCGCCAGCTTCTGCCCGCTCGTGCGGCTGCCCCAGTCGCCCATCTGGTAGTCCGCCGTCACCGCCTGGATGATCTTGGCCTCCGCCACCTTGCTGGAGGACTGGCGCATGGAGTCCAGCCCGCCGGGAATGAGGCCAATCAGAGCCAGCATGCCCACCGACGTGATGCCCACGGCAAGCGTCACTTCAGCCAGGGAGAAACCTTTGCGCCGGGCCGTTTGGTTCAGGAAAGAAAGGGTGGTTCTCATCATCATCATCGGGCGAACTGTTTGTTTTGGACCACGCGGAAGCGGAAGAAAGCATCCCAGGAGTTGAGGAACTTGTCCCCCCCCACGCCCACGGCACCGAGCTCCTTCTCATTGGGATCGAGGTAACGCTCCAGCATCGCGGAGCCACGATACTCCGCCGTGACGGCGTCCTTGCCCTCCTCCCAGCCGGCCGCATCTGAGCTGCGGGCCTTCTTGAGGGTCTGCACCCGGTAGTGCACCGTGTAGGTGTTGGACTGGGTGGCCAGGCGCGGGTAGAGCTGGCCGTAGGGTTCTTCACGCAGATTGTCCCCCGTCAGGTCCATCGCATCCGCCGTGTTGGCGCTGCCATTCCACCACTCGTTCATCGCCTCATAGGTGGTGGGTGGCATGGCGGCACTGCCGTACTCCCCACCCGGGATCCGCTGTGGTACGAGGAAAATTTCGCAGATCTCCGACGGCGCACGGTAGATGTCCCAGTTCGTGAAGCGCTTCTTGATGCCGGAGAGCGTCGCAGCCGCATTCACCGTGTAGCGGAACTCCAGGTTGTTTCCTGGGCTCTCACCCGACACGGGAGACTTGTAGCGGCTCACCTCAGACACCGGGATCGCCGTCACCAGCGTGCTCTTCAGCGCCGCATGCATGCCCGTGCTGCGCTCCACATAGGTGAAGGGCATCATCTGGTAGTTCATGTTGATCTTGCCCGCCGTGGAGAAGCTGTCGCTGATCGCGTAGGGCTCGATCACCGGCATGTAGAACAGATCCAGCAGCAGGTGGTCCCGCGGCGTGGCAAAGCCCATGTGATCCGCCGCGCCCGGCTCCAGTCCCGCCGCCGTCGTGCGCGCGGCCGGGTTTGGGCAGAAGAGCAGCGTCTGCCAGGGGTGCGGATGCGCCCAGGCTGATCCGGAATTGTCCGCAGGGCGCGCGATGGTGCCGTGAAGCCCCGTCGGCAGTGACCCAAAGGCCACCGCAGAGGAAATCATGCGATTCGGAGAGAACGTCGTGCCGTCTTCAGAGGCAAACTCACCCCCACGGCTGAAGTACCCGCCCAGCGGCAGCGCCCCCGTCCCTTCATCAGGCTTGTTCACATACGGACCGTCCTCGATGCCGCCGATGCCCGTGTCCCAGTCCCCCGGGCGGCCATCTTTGTTAAAGGCCCCGTCCAGCCCGCGCGTCACCGCCGGGATCGCGTGGTCCGGGTAGTTCACCCCTTTGAGCAGATTGCCGGCCGTGTCCCGGGTGGATTTCCCACCGATCTGGGGCTCGGTCATCCACGCCCCGTCACGCAGCCCGTGGTTCTGCAGCACGTTCTTGTCACCGTATCCCGGAGCCGGTGCGAAGTACTCCTCGGGCACCAGTTGCAGAGCTGTGTGGAAGCGCAGGTCCCCTTTGGCAGGACCATTGGGATTGACCTCCACCGAGCGGCTTACCTCCCCTGAAAGGATGATGGCGTCGCGCAGGGCGGTCGGGCTTGTCAGCTTGAACCGGTCTCCCAGTGTCATGATCGAGTTTGTCGGCATCTTGAGACGACAGGGGGGGAACCGCACATGAATGCGTTGCACGGGCAGGTGCTTATCATCCCCCGTCCAGCCCAGGAACATCGCGATCACCACCTCACCACCGGAGAACTCAAACTCATTCTCACCGGAGGTGATCGTAACATTCTCACCGTAGAAAGGGTAGTACACCGCCTGCTCATAGTTCTTGCCCAGTCCCCAGTTGCCGGCAGTTTTGTTGCCCGTCTTGCCGGAGGCCACCGGAGGCGTGTTGTCCTGCGTGTACATGGCAGACTTGAACTGTGAAACCATCCCCGCAAACGCCGTGGTGTTGCCCCCTTCCAGCAGATCCGTGGGGAAGTTCACCATACTCACCGGCCAGGTGGTGCGAATGTCCCTGAAGGTGGCCAGCGGGCTCATCGCGGTGCCATCCGTACCCGCACTCACTGGCACCGGCAGATTCAGCGGGAACGTGCCGCCCTTCGTCTCCGTGCCGTTGCCCTCCACTTTGTAGTTCGTAACTTTGAAGTCGTTGCCAGACGGGTTCGCAAAGAGCACCCGGTAGCGGTAGTTCGCGGTAAAAGCCGGCGGCCCCACGCTGGGCACAAAGGGCTCCACCAGGAAGAAGGCCCGGTAGGCATTGGTCGCAGACTTCTGGAACACGATGGTCGCCTCCGTGATGGTGGGGAAGCGGCCAAAACCCTTCGTGTTCTTCACCACCAGATTGCTTACAGACTGGTTGAAGTCCGAGTACAAATTCTTCTGCTCCGCCAGGGTATACACCGGCTCATCATTCTTGGTGGGATAGGTCTTGAACGTGCTCAGCGGCGCGGCGGAGGACTCCGCACGGCGGCTCGGATTCGCCACCGGGTCCTGGTGCGGCGGCAGGTACTTGTAGTGCTGCGTCTTGTCCGGGCTCGACGTGTTCTCCGTGTTCAACCCCCAGCGCAGGAGATCCACAATCTCCGTCAGAATCTGGTCGCGCTTCCCAGTCCCGTACTTGTCCTGGTCACCCCAGTTCACCCCCTTGGCGCCCCCACCGAATCCAGGAAACAACTGCTTCTGCCCGCCTGCCGACTGGCCCAGGGCGTGAACCACGTAGTTGGAGATCACCGCCTCATTGCGGCTCCCGGTGGCAAAGTCCTGCCAGGTCGTGTGCCCGGAACCCACAACGCCGTCAATGATCTTGGCGTTCTCCTTGCGTTGAATAAACCAGCCCTCCGTGCGGGCGCCACCGCCCTCCACCCCGCCGCTCCCCAGCATCACCATGAGACGGTCCATCTCATTGCGCTCCTTGGTGTTCTGTGACACCGGCCACAGGTTCACCTTGGGCTTGTTGAAGAGCGTCAGCTCCGGTGTGCGGCTGTTCGTCGTGAGAAAGAACTTCCCGATCGCCAGATCGCGGCCGTCCAGCTCCCCTTGCGCATTGAGCACCCGGTTGCGGTCATACACCAGCTCATCCAGCGTGGCATAGAGACGGTCCTTCTTGTTCTCCAGGATCGCCGTCGTCGCCTTCTGCGTGCCCGCGTACGTGCCGCCCCAGGCGTAGCGCGGGCTGATCCGGTGCAGCTTCTCCATCCGCTGGGCCAGAGTTTCAGGAGTCAAACTCGGCGAGATGATGAAGCTCGGGCCAAAGGCCTGGAACACCGTGCTCAGGCACGTCTGTGCGGGATGCCCCGGGTACCGGGTGAACTCGTTGCGCGCCGGCATGTACTTGGCATAGTTCACATCCCGGGGCGAGGTGGTGTGGGGCGTCAGCCAGGGCACCCCTTCCAGAGCAGTGTTGATGTTCACCTTGCTGGTTTCATCATCCGTCCAGAAGGCCACGCGGCCCACGATGGGATTCAGCGCGGTCGGCGCCGCAGTGCCAAACGTCACCTTGCCAGAGTTCACCCCCGTGGGAGGCGCGATCGAGCCATCTTGCAGAATGTACAGCCACTTCACCGGCAGGGGCAGGCGGGCATTCGCATCCGTCCGGCTCGTGGGCAGGATGGCCCCGGGCACCCCGTTGGCAGCATAGGAAAAGCCATCCACTGCCAGGGTCTGGCCACCCGTCTCCGGCTGCATCGCCCGCGGGTCCACGATGGGGAACTCCCACTCCGGCGTCGTGCTCGTCGCGCTCGTCACCGGCACCGGCTCGTTCAGGTCCACATACAGACCGGCCTTCGTGTTCCAGTCCACCAGATCGCTCACATCAGATTCCAGAGCCCCCTTCACTTCGACCGGCGTCAGGCCGCCCGTCTTGGGCGTCGCCCCGGCTTTGGCCACCACCATCGTATCATCAGAGTACAGCTTGTAGAGCGCCGTCGCCTTTGACCGGAAGCCTGAACCATCATCCTCCACGCCGTACACGCGGATCATCCCCGGCTGGGAAGCCCAGGTCCTCTGCCCGCCCAACTGCTCCGTCGCCTTCCGGAGCTGCCCCACCGCCAGGTTGATCGGCACCTCGGCCAGATTGCGCACCTGCGTGCTGTCCGCAAACGCCGCCGAGGACTGCTGCTCCGTCCGGGCGGTGGAGAGAAACACCAGCACCAGCAGGGAAACCATGACAAGGCTGCTGAGCACCAGGACCAGCGCCACGCCAGAGGTCTGCATTTTCGCCCGGGCGGTATTCAACAGGTGCGGAAATGATTTCATATCGGAGGGGAGAGGCAAAAGAGCGCCGAGGGTGGTTTCGAGGGGCTTTTCTCGCTCGGCAGGTATTTTCGTAATTACATTGTATGTATAATGAATTTACAGTGCAGTGTCCATCCTCTTTTCGTTATTGCCAGTTTGGCAACTGAAAATGTGGGGGAACTTCGGCTCAATCCACTTGCCTCAGAGAGTGCCAGCAGTGTTTCAACTTAGGTTCTTCAATGATGAGGTTGTCTTGACGAAGCAATGACAGCACAAAAGCTTGAAGAAATTTTTCTGAGCTCCTTGTGATGTTCTGGCGGGGTGAGAACAATCCTCCATTGGCAGTCCTTCTTTAAACACCCATGTCCAGCACCGAGGCCGACATCGAATCCCGCTTGATCCGGGCCGCGCAAGGCCGTGATCTGGCGGCGTTCGCGACGCTCGTGCAAAAGCATCACGCCGGCGTGCGGGCCTTCCTGGCCGTGCGCTCCAGCAGCTCTCATGATGCGGAAGACCTGGCCCAGGAAGTCTTTGTGACCGCTTTCCGCAAGCTGGACGAGTGCGACCCCAGCCGTCCCCTCGGCCCCTGGCTCCGCGGCATTGCCATGAACCTCCTGGCCAATCACCGGCGGAAATTCCGCGCCCTGCCCATCGGGCTCAACGACGAGCTCCAGGAGTTGCTGGACGCTGAACTCGCCCAGCGGTTTGAATCCGGTGGCGAAGGCACCGCCCTGGAGGCCCTCCGCGATTGTCTGGAGAGTCTTGAGGGGCCATCACGCCGGCTCTTGCAGGCCCGCTATACCGACTGCATGTCGCTGGAAGATCTGGCACATCAATTGCAACGGAAGGTGTCCGCCGTCTCCATGCAGCTCCACCGGCTGCGCGTCGTGCTTGGGGATTGCATAGAGGCGAAACTAAGGGAAAGTCCTAGGACAGGTGAAGTCTAGCTTGATTTGATGAACACGATGCAATGGCAGCAGCTGGCCGCCCGGGCCGCAGACGGAACGCTCTCGCAAGAGGAGGGTGCCCAGTTGCTTGTGCTGTGCCGGGAGAGCCATGAGGCGCGCGAGGCCCTCACCAGGGTGATGACCGTGGAGCGCCTCCTGCCGCTGGCTCTGGGCGATCCCCGCGGGATGCTGGCTGCGAAGGAGGTGGTGCTGCGCCTGGAAGACGGCACCGGTAGCACGGATCAATCCATCGAGATCGCCTGGCGCGCCGCCGAGCAGGCGCGGAGCTGGCTGTGGGGAAAACGCCTCCGCAAGTTCGGCGCGATCGCCGCCGCCGTCACCCTTCTGGGCAGTGCCCTGTGGATGGCGCTGGAGAGTAACCGGCCCGCCGTATCCTATTCCCGCACCGAGGCCATCACCTGGGCAGGCACGCCCCCCTCCAGCCAGTCGAACGGACTCGCCCGCGGCACCCGTCTGCAGGCCAGCGCCGGTCTTTTGGAGCTCGGATTCAGCAGCGGTGCCCGCATGATCCTGGAGGCCCCGTTTGATGTGGAGCTCCGCGACGGCCTCACCGCCTACCTGCACTCCGGCCGCGTCACCGTGCGCTGCCCCTCCTCCGCCCACGGGTTCACGGTATTAACCCCTTATGGCAAGGTCGTGGACCGCGGCACCGAGTTCTGCGTGGACTTGAACCGCAAGACAAAGAAGATGGAAGTGCATGTGCTGGAGGGCATGGTGGAGGCCACCGTGCCCAAGCAATCCCCCGTCTCCCTCTTCGCGGGGGACGCCCTGCGCATCTCCGGCCAGAAGACCAAACGCCTCCAGGCCAACGAAGGCGCCTTCATCACCGCCCTGCCCACCGCCTCAGAGGATCCCTCCCACTACGTGCACTGGAACTTCGATGAAGCCGGAGGCTGGGTGGCCGACAACCGCGGCAAGGCCCTGGGCCGCACCGAGGACACCAAGCTCTACATGCGCGGCCACCCCAACCCTGACACCCCCGGTGCCGGCACCCAGTGGCTCCGCGGCCCCTTCGGCCACGCCATGTCCTTCGACGGTCGCACCGGCTACGCGGAAACCCCCTTCCCCGGCATCGCTGGCAACGCCGCCCGCACCGTCGCCCTCTGGGTGCGCGTGCCCAAGAGTTTCGATATCAACCAGGGCCACGGCATCGTGAGCTGGGGCACCCTCCAGACCGGCGGTGCCTGGCAGCTCTCCGCCAACTGCATCGCCGAAGACGGCCCCATCGGCCGCCTCCGCGTTGGCACCTATCAGACCGGTGCCATGGTCGGCACCACCGACCTCCGCGATGGCAACTGGCACCACGTCGCCGTCGTCATGTACGGCAGTGCCCGCTCCACCGAGGCCGTCAAGAACATGCTCTTCTACGTGGACGGCCGCCCCGAGCCCATCGCCCAACGCTCCCTCCGCGAGGTGGACACCGACGTCGCCAACGCCCACCACGGCGTCTGGATCGGCCGCAACGTCGCCTACCCGTTGTTTCCAAAAACCGCCAACCCCGTCTCCAAATTCTTCCGCGGCGAGGTGGACGAAGTGTACATCTTCGACTCCGCCCTCTCCCACCAGAACATCGTGCGGCTGATGAAAGAGAACGAACCGCCGCCCTGAAGGAATTATAAATTATAAATTAAAAATTATAAATTATAAATTATAAATGAGCTTCGACTGAGCTGCTACCGCCAGAAGAGCGGAAGGGCGAGATGCTCCATTCCTAATTCATAATTCATAATTCTCAATCCTCAGTTCCCCGCAGGGGCCGTCGTCTGCGGATTGCCATCCACATACCCGCCGGCCTCCAGCAGGTTCACGATCACATCCAGCTGTGCCGCCGTATCCAGGCTGTCCCGGATCGCCGTTTGCGTCTGAGTTTCATCCAGGCGGGCAGTCAAGATGCTCACCCCGGCCACCCCCACGGAGGTCCCCGCCCCGCTGAAAGGCAGATCCTTTTCACTGTCCGCGCTCACCGCATAGCCCACCATCTTTTCCGCCACCTTGACCTTGCTCTTGGCATTGCGGCTTTCGACATTCAATTCCTTCTCCGTCTTCCCCAAGGCGTAAAACACCGTCGTGCTCACATCATTCGTCGCCGTGGCAGAGATCACCATGCGCTGGTTGTCGCCCTTGAGCGCCACGAACATCTCGCCGAAGCCCTCGTACGTGAAGTACTGCTTCGTGTTCCCCGTCACCAGCGTCAGGATCAGCGTGCCCTCGCCCCCCTGAATGGGAGCAATGTAGTACCCGTTCTGGTACGGGCGGTAGTTGATGCTGTCGCCCGTCTGCTCAAACGAGAGCCGGTACACCGCCACCTGCGCCCGGGCGGAGGTCACCACGCCAAGACAAAGGGCAAACGCCAGGAGAAGCGCAGGGAGGAAGGACGCCGTCTTTTTCATGTGAGTGTTGAGCTGGACTGAGCTGGGCTGGGAGGACAGAGGAAGTCTATGAAACGCCGCCGCGCGTGTCGAGTTGCGCATTCCGTGCGGAAAAAGTTTTGCCGGGGGTGAACAGGCAACGGCCCGGCATCAAACCAACGGCATGCCGCGGAAATCTCCTGGGCCGGCAACCGAAGCGGTCGCCCTACAACCCAGGGACGTTGAGCGCTGGCCGTGTTGAACCGCCCCCTCTGACGCCGCACACGGCCCTGCACCTTTCGGCAACCCAGCGCATGCCCCTCCGCTCCCACAACCGACGGGGACCGTCGGACTACACCCCACGCCCCGCCACAGGGTTGGAGTTCCGTCCCGCATGCGGGACCAATGCCATCAGGGAAAACGCATCGTCTTGCTGTTTTGCCTTGGCGCGCCTCGGAGCCGCGATGGTGCAACCGCCACGACTGTAACTGGTGAGCCCCTTTCAGAAGGGCCGAAGGTCCGGGTTCATACCAGCCTGGGGCAACGCCCCAGGGATAGATGGCCAAACTACCCTTGAGGGCTGTAGGCCCGGTGTCATCAAGTCTGCCTATGACGAGAATCCCTGAATGAGGTCGGGCCTACAGCCCTCAACCTCTAAAACGAGCGCCTACCTTGGGCGTTGCCCAAGGCTGCAATGATGCCGGACCTTCGGCCCTCAATACTTTCACAAAAGGGAGATGCCCGACCTCTCCACTTTTCCCTGATGGCATTGGCTTTTAAGCAGTCAGGACGCGGCCCCTGACAACTCCCCAAGCAATATCCGCATCCATCACTCCATCACTCCATCACTCCACCACTCCACCACTCCATCACTCCACCACTCCACCACTCCACCACTCCACCACTCCACCACTCCACCACTCCACCACTCCACCACTCCACCACTCCACCACTCCACCACTCCATCACTCCATCACTCCATCACTCCATCACTCCATCACTCCACCACTCCATCACTCCATCACTCCATCACTCCACCACTCCACCACTCCACCACTCCATCACTCCATCACTCCATCACTCCATCACTCCATCACTCCATCACTCCATCACTCCATCACTCCATCACTCCATCACTCCATCACTCCATCACTCCATCACTCCATCACTCCATCACTCCATCACTCCATCACTCCATCACTCCATCACTCCATCACTCCATCACTCCACCACTCCACCACTCCATCACTCCACACCCCCTAGTACCTCCTCAACACCGTCCGCACCGGCGGCTTGCTGTGGTCCGTCTCCGGGTAATCCAGCGTGTAATGCAGCCCGCGGCTCTCATGCCGGCGGATCGCGCTGTCCACGATCAACGACGCTGTCTCCACCAGGTTGCGCAGTTCCAGCACCTCCTGGGTGATGCGGAAGTGCCAGTAAAACTCCTGAACCTCCCGCTTCAGATTGCGCAACCTCGCGGCCGCCCGCTGCAGGCGCTTGGTGGTGCGCACGATGGAGACATAGTCCCACATCAGACGGCGGATCTCATCCCAGTTGTGGTAGATCACCACGATCTCATCGATGTCCTGCGCATCGCCTGACTGCCAGGGCGGAATCTGGTACTGCTGCTCCTGGGCCTTGCCCATGGGCATCTTGTGAATCAAAAACTCCACCGCCTTGTGGGCGATGACCACGCACTCCAGCAGGGAGTTGCTGGCCAGGCGGTTCGCCCCGTGCAGCCCCGTGCAGCCCACCTCACCCACGGCGCACAGACCGCGCAGGGTGGTCGCGCCGTTGATGTCCGTCTTCACGCCGCCGCACTGGTAGTGCGCCGCCGGGACCACAGGGATTGGCTCCTTGGTCATGTCGATCCCCACGCTCAGACAGGTCTGATAGATGTTGGGGAAGTGCGAGATGATGAAGTCCGCCGGCTTGGACGTGATGTCCAGGTACACACAGGGGCCGCCCGTGCGTTTGATCTCGTGGTCAATCGCCCGCGCCACGATGTCACGTGGGGCCAGGGAGCCGCGAGGGTCATACTTGTGCATGAACTCCTTCCCGTCCTTGCCCACCAGCACCGCACCTTCGCCGCGCAGGGCCTCGGTGATGAGGAACGAGCGCTTCTGCGGGTGATACAGGCACGTGGGGTGGAACTGGATGAACTCCATGTCCTCCACACTGGCCCCGGCCCGCCAGGCCATGGCCACGCCGTCCCCGGTCGCCACCTTGGGATTGGTCGTGTACTGGTACACCCGGCCACAGCCGCCCGTGGCCAGGATCACGCGGTCACTGCGGTACGTCTCCACCTCACCCGTCTCCTCGTTCAGAGCATACAGGCCCAGCACCCGGTCCTCTGAGACAAATCCCAGTTTCGCCGTGGTGATGAGATCGATCGCGTAGTGATGCTCCAGCAGGGTAATGTTTGGCTCCTGGCGCGCCGCCGCCACCAGCCGGTCAGAGATCTCCTTCCCCGTGGTGTCGTGGTGGTGCAGGATCCGGCGCTTGCTGTGGCCACCCTCCCGCGTGAGGTCAAATTCCAGATGCCCGTCCACCTCGCGCTGGTCGAACTCCACACCCAGCTCCACCAGCTCCGCGATCCGTGCCGGCCCTTCGTTCACGATCGTGCGCACCGCGTCCTCCTTGCACAGGCCGGCACCCGCGATCAGGGTGTCCTGCACATGACGCTCAAAGGAGTCTTCGTCACTCTGCACGCACGCGATGCCGCCCTGGGCCCACGCGGAGTTTGAGTCCTCTGCCGTGCGCTTGGTGAGGACCAGTACGCGCCCATGGCGCGCCGCTTTCAGTGCCACGGTCAGACCGCCGGCACCACTTCCAACGACAATGAAGTCGTATTCCTGCATGTGTCCTATTCGTTGCGAACGCTCGCAGATGCAAGCGGCACGCATGATCTCAAAGGGTCCCGTCCAGCTCCAGATTGTCAATGAGCCGCGTCCGGTCAAAGAACACCGCCGTGGCCAGCAGCGCATTCGCGTCCACCTCCGTCAACGGTGCCAGAGTGTCCCGGTCCACACAGGCGATGTAGTCGATCACACCCAGCGGCGCGTGCATCTGCAATTCTGCCTGATAGGCCTGGATCAGTACCGCCGCATCCCGCTCCCCCGCCAGCCAGCGCCGCCGCACCTGCAGCAGAGAGCGCCGGATCGCCGGGGCCTGCGCCCGCTGTTCCGGGGTGAGGTAACGGTTCCGGGAGCTCATGGCCAGCCCGTTCTCCTCCCGCACCGTCTCACTGCCCACGATCTGCACCGGCACATTCAGATCCCGCACCACGCGGCGGATGATCGCCAGTTGCTGGTAGTCCTTCTTGCCAAAGACCGCCGTGTGCGGCTGCACCAGGTTAAAGAGCTTCAGCACCACGGTGCCCACGCCATCGAAGTGCCCCGGGCGACTGGCCCCGCAGAGGCCCGTGCTCAGCCTCGTCTCCAGCACCATCACCGACCGGTCCGGCGGGTACATGTCCGCCGCGTCCGGGGCAAAGATCGCATCCACGCCGACGGAGGCGCACTTGGCCGCATCCGCCTCCAGTTCCCGCGGGTACTTGGCGAAGTCCTCCTTGGGACCAAACTGGAGCGGGTTCACAAAGATGCTGACGATCACCCTGCCACCCTCTCCGGCGATCTGGCGGGCATCCCGCATCAGTTGCAGGTGCCCCTCATGCAGGGCGCCCATGGTGGGGACAAAGACGACCGGCCCGCTCTGGGCAGACCGCCATGTGTTCAGTTCGGCAAGGGTGGGTAGAAGGGTCATGCTAGGACTTGAGATCGCGACTCTCGAATACGAGGACACCGAGCACGAACAACGTCAAGCCCACCCCGGCGAGGATGGAGTAGTTTCTCAGCAGCAGCGCCCACGGGATGCGCTCCGCGTACAGATGCACCCAGGACTCCATGTAGGAGGTCATGAGGAGGTGCTTGTAGCTTTCCATGAACTTCCCCCGCTTCACGATCATGTCGATCAGCAGGTACGACAGGGCCGTGATGGTCGCGGCAGAGGGCTTGATCCGCCAGCAGGAGAAGAAAAACGCCACACACGCCGCCAGGCTCATGCTCAGACTCAGCGCCACCGAGGCCAGGGCATACCGGTACAGACCGTCCGCCGCATTGTAGAACTCCAGCACCCCCTGATCCGGAGCAAAGACAAAGAGCCCCCCACCCCACCCCTGGAGCGCCACCCCCAGCCCCAGAGCCGACCACGCAATGAACTGGATGAGGATCCAGGAATAAACAATACAGCTCAGGAACTTCAGCACCAGCAGCCGGAGCCGGCTGATCGGCCGCGCCAGCAGCAGGCGCAGGTTGCCATCCTCACTCTCCTTCGCCACCACATCCCCCGCCACCAGGGTGATGTAGATCGCGCCCAGGATGAACACCGCCGAGGCCACAATCAGGAATGCCAGGGTGAGCGCAGAAAAGTAGGACTCAAACGCCTCCCCCTGCCGCGAGATGATGCGGCGGAAGAAGCTCGCGGAACCATCCCGCTTGAACACATAGAGCAGCACCGCCTCCAGCAGCAGGAACGCGCCAAAGCCGATGAAGGTGCGCTTCCGGGAGAGCATCTTGCGCAGCTCCGCGCCCCATTGGATGAGAAAAAGTGTCATGCCGCCGTGTTCGGGTTCGCCGAGAGTTCGAGGTACCAATCTTCCAGGGTCTTGCGGTGCGGCGTCCAGGCCTGCACCTTCACGCCGTCCAGCACCAGCTGCTCCAGCAGGGCCGGGCCACCCATCTGCCCCGGCAGCTCCACGAGGCCCTTTTCCTTCCACACCGCACCGCAGCGCTGCACGATGTACCTGGCCCGCTCCGTGTCCGGCGTGTCCAGCAGGTACTCCCGCGCCGTCTCCTCCCGCCGGCCCAGGGCCCCGTCGTACACCTTGTGCCCCGCCTTCAGGATCACGCAGCGGTCACACATGAGCTCCACCTCCGCCAGCAGGTGGGAGTTCAGCAGGATGGTCAGGCCGTGTTCTTTCCTCAATGCCAGCACGGTGGAGCGGAACTCGTGAATCCCCTCCGGGTCCAGCCCGTCAGTCGGTTCATCCAGCAGCAGGATCTTCGGCATGGGCAGCAGCGCCTGGGCCAGGGCCAGCCGCTGGCGCATGCCGTGACTGTAGGTGCGCACCTTGTGATGCACCCGCTCGTGCAGGTTCACCAGTTGCAACACCCGCACCACCTCCTTCTCCTCCCACCAGCCGCTCAGGGCACACAGGGAGCGGAGATTCTGCCAGCCGCTCATGTATTCGTAAAACGAGGGTGCCTCAAAGATGGCCCCCACATGGCGCAGTGCCCGGGAGCGCTCCTTCTGCACACTGTGCCCCGCCAGCGTCACCTCCCCGGCATCTGGCCGCACCATGCCCAGCATGATGCCCAGCACCGTGCTTTTGCCCGCCCCGTTGTGGCCCAGCAGTCCGGTTATTTCCCCATCCTTGACGGAGAAGCTGACGTCGTCCAGCGCCAGCCGGCCCGCGGTGAATCGTTTGGTGAGTCCGTTTGCCTCAATCATCTGCCTTTGCCCCCGGGTTCACTCCTGGCCGTCATTCACCACGAACTGGATCTCCTTCGCCACATGCCCGTCCGCGTACAGGATGTTCACCTGCACGTCGCGGTACTTGTGGAAGTTCTCCTTGTCACTCATCACCGGGATGCGGCTGCCGTCCCGGATGAAGCCCATGAAGTTCATGTCTCCGGCCGTCTGGTTGTTCAGCAGGTTGTTCCACAGGTAGCTCGTGCCCGTCTTCTGGAAGAGGCCCTTGTTGTCCGCCTTGCAGCAGAAGACGTCCGTGCCGTCCACGTAGTCACTCAGGGTGTTGTCCATCACCGCCTCGTCAGAGTCCTTGCTCTCCCGCGCCACCAGCATGGTGGGCATGAGGTTGTTGTGATCCGCCAGGTAGAGCTGGAGCGCGCCACCCAGCCCCTTCAGATTGCCCATGCAGTGCACCGCCCGGGAGCCCGCCACCACCCGCTGCGTGGCGGGCACGGCAAGGGTGGCCAGGATGCCGATGATCACCACCGTGACCAGCATCTCCAGCAGGGTGAAGCCGCAGGTCCCACCGGGGCGGCGCAGGGTTCGCAGAAAGGTTCTCATGGGAGGTAGCTGGCTAGCGTGCAAGTCGTCGCTTCGTATCGGTCAACCAAACCCCAGATCGCTCACCGCCCGGGCATCGAGCGCAGGCGCTGCTGCATTTCCTCCAGCAGCGGGGCCAGATCCATCTTCGTCTCGGCACTCGCCTCCTCGTAGTAGGCGCCCATGCCCTTCTCCACCATCTTCTCAAAGGCCTGCGCATCCTCCTTCTGCATGCGCTCCATGCCGCGCTGGTCGCCCTGGTTGCGCTTCATGTCCGCCCGGGCCCGCTCCACCGCCTTGCGCCGGTCCTCGGGTGACATGGCGTTGAAGGCCTTCATCACGGACTTGAAGTGCTGCTCCACCGTCTGCTGCAGGAAGTAGGATTTCTCCTCCTTGTTCAGCGACTGGAAGTAGCGGTCACTCACGTCCTGCCCGTCCTCCCGCATCTGCCGCCGCTGGTCAAAGTCCAGCAGGTTCATCTGGGCAATCGTCGCATCCATCTGCTTCCGGCGCTCCGCCTCGCTCAGGTCAGACGCCCCTTCCTGCAGCCAGGGGGCCCCGGCCATGAGGTTCAGCACCTTCTCCGGCGTGGAGGTGTGCTTGTCCGTGGCATTCATCACCGCCGCCACGGCACCCCAGATGGCGACCAGGGCTAGCAGCGTGACCAGAAGGGCTCGGGAAGACATGACTCAAGAAGGGGGAGATTATTTCCGCCCCAGCTTGCGCATGACGATGGCCTTGAAGCCATCCAATTCTTCATTCCGCAGCAGGGCATTGACCCCGAAATAGACGGCTGCAGCCCCCCCGATGGTTACAAACAAACTCACCAATCGCATGGCCGTGTGCTGATGCCGCCAGTCTGAGAGGATCGTGGCCTGCCCCAGCCAGCAGACGCCCGCCATGCAGACGACCGCGATGAGGAGCTTGCCCACATTGATCGCCAGGCTCCGCCCCTGCATGCGACCCGCCACCTTCCGCATGGCCAGAAAAAGCAGGCTGAAGTTCACCAGCGCAGACACGCTCGTGCTCAGCGCCAGCCACTCATGCCCCAGCTTGAAGACAAAGACCGTCAGCGTGTTCATCAGGGCACTCACCCCCACCGCCACAAAGCTGACCTTCAGCGGGACAAAACGCTTGTCGATCGCGTAGAACGCGGGCTGGATCACCTTGATCGCTGAGTAGAACACGAGACCCCAGGCATAGCTCTGCAGGGCGATCGCGGACATCTGGGTGTCGTAGTAGGTGGACCGGCCGCGCTGGAAAATCAGGCCCACAATCGGCTCCGCCAGGATCGCCAGCCCCACCGCCGCAGGCAGCGTCATCAGGAAGACCAGCTTGATCCCCTTCACCAGCGTGTGCTTGAACTCCGGCGTGATCCCCTCCGTCGCCAGGCGGGACATCGCGGGCACCGTCACCGTCGCCACCGCCACGCCAAAGAGGCCCAGCGGGAGCTGCACCAGCCGGAACGCCTGCCCCAGCCAGGTCACCGGGCCGTCTTTCACCAGCAGGCAGGAGGCGAAGATGCTGCTGAGGAACACGTTGAACTGCACCACGCTGCCAGAAATCACCGCTGGCCACATGAGCTGGAGCACCTTGCCCACCCCCGTATCCCCGCGCCACCGGAAGTCTGGCTTGAACTTGAACCCGATTTTCCTCAGCGAGGGCACCTGAATGAGGAGCTGCGCCAGACCGCCTGCCAGCGTGCCAATCGCGAAGCCGATCAGCGCCTTGGGGCCAAAGCTGGGATCCAAGTACCAGCCCACCGCCCCGCCCACGATCATGGAACCGAGGTTGAAGAACGTGGAAGACACCGCCGGGATGCCGAAGACCTTTTTCGCATTCAGCATCCCCATCACCAGCGCCGCCAGGGACACCAGCAGGATGAAGGGGTACATGATCTGCGCCAGCAGGACCGTGAAGTGGATCTTGCTCTCGTCATCCATCCACCCCGGTGCCATCAGCCGGATGATAACGGGAGCCAGGAGCACCCCCAAAATGGAGACAATGCTCATGAAGATCGCCGCCAAGGTCAGCATCTTCCGCGCAAGGTCCCAGGCAGACGCATCGCCCTCTGTCTGCATCTTCTTGGAGAAGGTGGTGACAAAGGCCGTGGACAGCGCCCCCTCCGCGAACAGGTCCCGCAGCATGTTCGGCGTGCGGAACGCCTGGTTGAAGCAGTCCAGCCACTTGCGGTTTTCCCCGGCGAACAGCGCCGCCAGCACCATCTCGCGCACCAGCCCCAGCAGGCGGCTGCTAAAGATCGCCAGGGTGACAATCCCGAAGGCCTTGGTGCTCACCGCCGCACTCTGCTTCGCGCTGGGTGACGGGGCGGGTTTTTCTGGTTTCTGTTCAGAAAGGGGACTGGCGTCGCTCATGTCGCAGCAGCAGAGTTGGGGACGTTGGCGCTGTCAGATTAAGATCGTTTCACCGACGCACGGCGCAGCCGATCCATCATGGCCAGGCCGAGCTCCCTCTCTGGCAGAGGTTCGGCGATGATTTCATCCACCCCCAGCTTGTCGAGCTCCCGCAGGGCAAAGAAGAACCGCACCGCCGCCTCCGGCAGCTTCCCTTTCCCGGGGCTGAGCACCATCACGTGGTCCCACTCCGCCAGGTCCGAGTAGCCATCGTCCGGGTCGCCCCGGTAGCTCAGCAGCGCGTACTTCTTGCCCGGCTCGGGGGTGAATTCCTCCGGGGACTCCAGCAGGCGCAGCGGCGTCCGCGGGGCGTAGTGGGAGGGCAGTTGGCCCGGGGCCTCCAGCTTCTCCTGCTCTTCCGGCTTCAGATTCCTGGCCAGGATCGGTTTGCCAAAGGGCTTCAGGTCATCCGGCGTGATCGGGCCAGGACGCAGGATGATGATGCGCGCCTTGGGCTTCGCCGCCTCGATCCGGATGATCGTGCTCTCCAGACCGTGCATGGTCGCACCCGCGTCCAAAATAAGAGGGATGCGGCCGTCCAGCTCCGCCTGCACGGCCGAGGCCGAGGTCGGGCTGATCGAGCCAAAACGGTTCGCGCTCGGAGCCGCCAGCGGCTTGTCCAGCGACCGGGCCACGCGATTGAAAACCAGGTGATTGCTCGCCCGCACCGCCACCGTGGGCATGCCAGCGGTCACCAGATCCGGCACCACCGCCTTCTTCGGCAGCACGATCGTGAGCGGACCGGGCCAGAATTTCTCGGTGATCTTCTTCACCACTTCCGCAATGTCCTCTGGAACCTCTGCCACCAGGTCGAGATCCTTCTTGTGCGGCAGGTGCACGATGAGAGGGTCAAACGCCGGGCGCTCCTTTGCCGCAAACACCTTCGCCACCGCATCTGCATTCAGCGCATCCGCCGCCAGACCATAAACCGTCTCCGTCGGCAGCGCCACCACCTCCCCGGCGGACAGCGCACGCACCGCCTCATCCACGGCTAAACGAAAGGCTTCGGGATGGTCGGTAGGGAGAGTGCGTGTTTCCATGAAATTGGCCGACGACAGTCCGTCAGTTCTCTGCAAAAGCAAGCGGGGGGAGGGGGTCAGGGGTGGTTGGACGGTGGGGATTAACCACAGAGGCACAGGGAACACAGAGGGATGAGACTGAGGTTTGGACAGAATTAACAGAATTCACGGAATTGGGGTTGGCTTCCTTGGGAGAGTGTTTTTGCGCGGATCCGCAGCTCAAGGCCCTCCCACCCTCAGCGCCTCCCACATCTCCCCACCACGTCCGCAAACAGGGTTGGAGTACCGCGTTTACGCGGCTCACGCCCCAAACCACCGGGGAAGTCCGCTATCCCGCCCCGCCCACTGACGTCCCTGGCAAGATGCCGGGAACAGCACGCAAGATGCGTGCGCTCCCCACTGACCTCGGCCCCTCGCTTCAGGGAAACCCGACCAGGCACTTGCGCCGTCTCAACCAGCGCACCGTCTCAACCAGCGCACCGTCTCAACCAGCGCAGCGCCTCAACCAGCGCAGCACCTCAACCAGCGCCTCCCCCGCAAAACAGAAACTGAGGGCCAACGGCCCGGCCTCATACCAGCCCTGGGCAACGCCCAGGGAATAGGGCACAAAAGAATGCTGAGGGCTGTAGGCCCGACGTCATTCAGGGAAACTCATTCCCCCCCCATCCGCCCACAACATCCCAACTGCCCCGTCCACGCAGAGCGGGACGGCTCAGGAAACAATCCTCCCACCACCCCTAAACCAGCGGAGCGTCTCAACCAGGTGCCGCCCCGGCGGCACCGTCTCAACCAGCGAAGCGTCTCCCCTTTCCCCCTCACAATGCCTGCGCCCGCCGGAGCTCGTCATGCTCAAATGCGCTGGCCATGCGATGAATCTCCGCCGATCGAGCGCCAGCCTCTTTCGCGGTTTCACGCCAGGTCGCCGTCACCGCTGCCACCTCCTTGATGATGGTCCGCGCCTGACCAAGCGAAAGGGCGAAGTAATCTGCCGCAGACTCCAGCAGATCCAGCGAACAAGAGCCTTCATCCAGGTCGATGTTAGTGGTTAGAACCCGAGCCTTCAGATCTACCGGCACTGGATTGAGATCGTACGCAGGCGAGAGCACCCACCCGGCACGTCCCTCCCAGAGAAAGCCGTGATTGCGCAAATGATCATCCACATTGGAAATCAGCACATTAAACGCCACCCTTCGATACAGAGCGTGGGCGTCAGCAGTCGCTCTCGCGCCATGACGCGTGAGCGCATCCACCATTTCCGGGTAGCTCCCACGCTCACCGTCCCGAGCCCCTAGCATGGCCATGGCAGACAGAAAGGGGATGCGCGAGGTCTTCACCCGATCAAATCGCCGGGAAAGCAACACCGCCCGTCCTGCCACCTGCACCAGCGAGTGCTGCGGTGTGACGATGCCAGCCCGATCAGCCAGCCGCAGTGCAATCTCCTCCCATGTCTCGATGCTGTATTCGTCCGTTTCTTTCGGGAACTTGGCAATCGAGAGATGCCCATGTTGATCCATCAGTGATGCCTTCGGCCTTGCCCCACCCAACGACGATCCGGGTGCAAAAACGAGCTGCAAATCATCTTCCGTCTCCTCATCACGCAGGATCCGTTCGGTGCTTTGAAGTAGTCGCCCCAAGTCAATGAGCGCGGGCACCCCTGATTTGGTGGGAGCGAGAAATAACTCTTCCTTGCCCCCGACCCGACGGAATCTCAGCGCCCCAAGCCGTGTCTCGTCCGCCACACCGAGCAAATAATCACTCTCCATCAGCGTCCGTACCGCCCGCCCCTCACGTTCAGCCAGACGGCGTTCGGCGCGCTGCATCAGCCGTCGCCCCCAAGTGTCTGGCGCAGAATCCCCCAATGCACCGTGCACGGAGAGCCCCTCCAAGGGGGCAAAGGTGCCACGAGTCAGTCCAAGCGCCGGTTCCAGGGCAAATCGATCCCCATCTTGCAGCCACGTATCCGCGTACTCAAAGAGGATCGTTTCTCGACCACGCGCTACGTTGCACCGTGCCAGGCCCACTCGCCTGGTCTCGCCTCCCAGAGACACGTGGACCTCGAAATCAGACATCGCTGCTTTTTGGATGAGGCATTTTCTTCAAGCGCACACGCTTCGGCAAGGCAACGCTGGCGAGTTCCCGTCCCACTCGATCCCGGCTCAAATCTGCCAACTGCCCCAGCCCATCGAGCAGCCCCAGAGCCTGTAGCACGGCCGCATAGATTCCTATGCTGACCGCAGTGTCCCCTTCCTCCACTCTCTGCAAAGTCGAGCGGGAGGTAAAGGCACGGTCAGCCACCACCGACATCGGCAACTGTCGCCGACGGCGAGCATCACGAAGGTCCTCTCCAAGCTTGCTCATGGCCCGTCGTACCGCCGCAGAAGGGTGATGGGGAGTAGGCATACAATGTCATCTTCGCACTACTT
Source organism: Verrucomicrobium spinosum DSM 4136 = JCM 18804 (assembly GCF_000172155.1). Taxonomy (NCBI): domain Bacteria; kingdom Pseudomonadati; phylum Verrucomicrobiota; class Verrucomicrobiia; order Verrucomicrobiales; family Verrucomicrobiaceae; genus Verrucomicrobium; species Verrucomicrobium spinosum. The sequence continues at coordinate 7,034,097 of NZ_ABIZ01000001.1, forward strand.
TAACGGATGTAAAGCCTCAGGAAGACGACACAAAACCCCCGCAGCCGTCTCCCCCTCCCCTCATCCAGGCGCTTGCGCCGTCTCAACCATCCCGCTTGCGGGAGTCTCAACCAGGTGCCGCCCCGGCGGCACCGTCTCAACCAGCGCAGCGTCTCAACGTGCCGCTTGCGGCACATCTCAACTCCCCAACCCCTCCACCGCAGGCAGCAACACCTTCGCCATCGCCTCGTTCCCCGCGCCATCGGGATGCACGCCATCCTTGGCCAGGCTCGCATCCGACACCACGCCGTAGAGATTCACAAACGCGCAGCCCTGTTCCTTGGCCAGCTTCTCAAACCCCTCGCCCAGTTCCTTCACCTTCGCCTCCCGCTCCTTCGCGATCGGCTTGGACGGCCCCAGCGCATCCTTCCGGATGTTCGTCGGCCCCACCAGCAGGATGGGCAGCTTCGCGCCGTAGGCCTTGCGGGCCAGCTCGATCATCTTCGTCACATTCGCCACCGCGTTGGGCACACACGTCTCCTTGATGTCCAGCCGCGCATCATTCGCCCCCAGCGCAATGATCAGTGCATCCGCCTTGGTCTGACGCGTCAGCATGGCTTCAAACTCCGGCAGCGACTTCGTGGGCCGGCCGCCCTTGCCTTCATTGATGAGCTTGAGCTTCCCGCCGGACTGCGCCTCCACCAGCGTCACCCAGAGCCTGTTCTTCTCCTCAGCACTCAATGCCCCGCCTTGCGTGATGGAGTCACCATACGCGATCACCGTCCTGGGTTCCGCACCCTCTGCCAAACCGGCACCGAACAACAAACCCACCGCCAGAGACAACGGAGCGAGGAAACGAGAAAAAGGAAGCTTCATACGGTGACCATACACCTCCAGCCCCGCCCGCCTCTCGCCAAAAAATCGCGTCTCCTCGCATCTTTCCCGCCAGCCACCCGGCCTCCTGCCTCCTCCTGTCTGGCCTATTTCTTCTCCTCCCCCGCATCGTGCGAGATCTGCATCTTTAAAAACCCCGACTCCTCAAACACCCCGCATCTCGGGCAATAGAGCCACATGGCCTTCTTCTGCGACATGCCAAAGTCCGTCTCCCGCCCCTTGCACTGCGGGCAGGCAAACTTGAACCCGCGGATCAAAAGACGCACCGCCAGGATGGCCCCCGTCGCCCCCAGGATGAACACGCCCAGCCCGCCCAAGGCACCCACCACGTTCCCCACCCCGTTTTTCGGCAGCAATATGCCCAGCCCCCCCAGCAGCATGAACACCGGGAACCCCATGCGAATAAGACAATGCCAGGCAATAAAACCCATGGCCACAGACAAGGCAGCGAACCCACGCCGTCAAGCGAATCACACCCGCCACCCGCCCCGACTCTGCCCCCGTCAATCCGCCGCCCGCCCAGGCACCTTGATCACCGCATCCATCAAGATCTTCAGCGCGCTCTCCGTCTCCTCCGCTGATGCCGCCACCGCCCCGCTCGCTTCCGGACGGGACACACGGATCTTGAAAATGTGATTCCGCAGACCAGTGACAAAAAGCTGGGAGAACACCTTCACCGGCTCCTCCCCCTCCTTCCGCACCAGCGAGAGCGAATACGTCACCGAGAGCCATGACAGCTTCTTCCCCGAGGGCAAATCCAGCGTCACCTCGCTCTCTTCCGCCATCTTCACATCCGCATAGTGGCCCCGGCGCTCCATCTCCTTGATGTCGCCCATCGACTGCTGGCACGCGTCCTTGATGGTTTTGTCATCGATCCCAGTGCGGATCAGCGGCGTGTCCAGGTCATAGAGATACACCGTGATCCACGTGCCACCCGGCACCCGATACACCCGCGAGGCCCCCAGCCCCGGATCATCGTACGTCTGCACCCCGCCATCCACCTCAAACACCCCTGCCTTCTCCGGCAGCCCCGCCAGCATCACCTCTGGCACATCCTTCGCCAAGGCAGGCACCGTTGCGATCAGGCAGATGAGCAGCACGCAACATCTGGAAAACCACGTCATGCGCACAAAGCCTGTCTTCATGGTGATCAAGGAAATGACAAGAACTCAACAGGGCCTCAACCCCGCTCAACGGTTGCCAACGTAACAGAAAGCCGCCCCCAGCAGCAAGAGGAATCCCGCCGTCTCTGCGATGGCCCGCACGTGGTGATACCAGAGCCAGCGATCCCGCACCTCCTCCCAGTCCGCAAGGGGGGAAGCGCAGGCCGCTGGCCTGCCCCCCAAGCTTCCCTTCCACAACGCTCCCAAGCCATAAGGGACCGCATGCTTCCAGCGGGCTGGCTTCTGCATCTTGCTGAAGCCCTCAGTCAAACGTCCCTCCGACATCACCAGCCACCCGGCCACCCCAAAACCCACCACCCCCAACACCTGGCGACGAAGTCGCTGTGGAGTGCGTGCGTGAAGCGCCGCTTTCGCCTGCCGACAACACCCCTCCCCCTGCGACACACCATCCGCCAGCCCGCATCATCTCCACCGCCCCTCCCCTGCTACCTTCTCAAGGTTCAAGGCAACAATCGCGATCCACCAAAGCGGCGCTTCACGCACGCACTCCATAGCCCCGCAAGCGGGGCCAGGTGCTGACCGCCTCCAGCAATCAGACTTTTCCCACAGCTTTCTGCATCCCTTGCACACTCGCCTCGATCATCAAACCTTCGTGCCTTCGTGTGAGAAAAAATCCCCGCACACCCATCCCCCCCAGACCTCAAGTCTTGTGTCTTGTGTCTTGAGTCTTCCAGTCTTGTGTCTCCTGCGCAGCAGGCCAGTCTTCTGTCTCCGCCGCAGGCGGCGCTACTGCGTTGCAAACTTCGTCAGCAACCCGCGCTTCCGCGTCGTGTTCAACGTGGACGAGAAGATCCACCCCGCCACCCCAAGGAACACGACGTTCAATCCGCAGGCCCAGAAGAAGTGCGGCCAGTTGAAGGTGTGATGACTCAGCATCTCCCGCATGCCTTCAAACACATGCGTGGAAGGCAGGGCCTGGGCCACATACTGCACCCACTCCGGCTTGATCATCGCCACTGGGTACACCACCGCAGTGAACGGCTGGATGAAGAACGGCACCGCCCAGGCCAGGGACTCCGCGGCCTGGCCCCAGCGCAGGATCAGCGCGGTGGAGATCATGCCCAGCGCCCAGCCTGTCACCAGCAGGTTCCCAAAGAAGGGCAGAATGGCCCAGTGCATCTCAAACACGCTGAACTGGTAAAGTGAAAAGGAAATAACCGACAGCATCGTCACCGTCACCAGGATGCGGAAGAACCCGATGATGAACGTGGCCGCCAGGTACTCCATGTTGCGCACCGGAGCCACAAACACGTTCAGGAGGTTCCGCGTCCACACGTCCTCCAGGAACGAGATGGCCACGCCCTGCTGCGCACGGAAGATCACATCCCACAGAATGATGCCGCCCAGCAGGTGCCCCACGATCGTCGGGATCGCCGCCCCCGCATGCTCCTTCAGATACATGCTCAGATAGCCCCAGATGAGCAGCTCCACGATGGGCCAGAAGATCAGCTCAATGAGCCGCATGGGCGTGCGACCATAGAGATACAGGTAGCGGAGAACAAGAGCGCTGACGATGCGTGGATTCATGCCTTGGAAATGAGTCGGGAAAGTCGGGAGTGAGAGAGAGGGGAGAGGGAAGCCGGGTCCTAGGGGGAGGCAGAAGCACCTTCCGCAGCCGTCACCGCCAGGTCGCCGCTGCGGGCGATCTTGATGAACACCTCCTCCAGCGAGGCCGCATCAGCCTTCTTCACAATCTCCTCCGGGGAACCCTCGGCCACGATCCGGCCCTTGTGCAGGAAGATCACCCGGTCGCACACCTCCTCGATGTCCTTCATGAGGTGGGAGGTGTACAGGATGCTGATGCCACGCTCCTTCTGCACCTTGCGGATGGTCTTGCGCACCTTGTCCGCAATGTCCGGGTCCAGGCTCGCGGTCGGCTCATCCAGCAGGAGGAGTTCAGGATCATTAAGCAGCGCCTTGCACAGATTCAGCCGCGTGCTTTCCCCGGCGGAGAGTTGCCCCGTCACCCGCTTGCGCAGGTCTGCGATCTCAAAGAGCTCCAGCAGCTCCGTGATCTTCTGCTTCACATTCGACACGCCGTAGATCTTGGCGAAGACCGTCAGATTCTGCCAGACCAGGAGATTGTTCGGCAGGCTGGTGTAAGCAGAGGAGAAGTTCGCCCGCTTCAGCACCTCCAGGCGATGCTTCACAAAATCCATGCCAAACGCCCGGATCGTGCCCGAGGTCGGCGTGGTCAGCCCCAGCAACATGTTCATCGCCGTGGTCTTGCCCGCGCCATTCGCCCCCAGCAGCCCCAGCACCTCGCCCTTGTGGAGTTTGAAGTTGAACCGGTCCAGGACGGTCACACCGTCGAACTCCCGGGTCAGGTCAGTGGCTTCGAGGATGACTTCACGATCAGCGGCGCTCATGGGTAGGGCGGTGAGCATAGCTTACGCGGCGGGGATGCAAGCCGGATTCCGCAACAATCCCTCCGCCAAACCACCCAAGTTCGTATCCTCATATCATCATGCGTTCATGCGAGCTTGAAACCTCGCGCCCAACCCGCTAACATGTCCCATGCCTGCCCAACCCAATGCCCGCCCTGAACTGGAAGCGCTTCTCCGCAAGCGGATCCTGGTCATTGACGGTGCCATGGGCACCACCATCCGCGGCTACGGTCTCAGTGAGGAAGACACCCGGGGCAAACGCTTTGCCGATGCGCCAAAGGACCTCAAGAACAACGGCGACATCCTCTCCCTGACCCGCCCGGACGTCATCGGCGACATCCACCGCCGCTTCCTCGTGGCCGGCGCGGACATCATCGAGACCAACACCTTCTCCGGCTCTTCCATCGCCCAGAGCGAGTTCTTCAAAGAAGACCCGCGCGAATCCGGCAAGGGCCGCAAGGACCCCGCCTTCTACCAGGAGGTCATGGACGACAAGTTCCTGCGCGACCTCGCCTGGGACATCAACTACGAATCCGCCCAGCTCTGCCGCAAGTGGGCAGACAACATCGGCAGCGACACGGGCCGCAAGCGCTACGTGGCCGGGGCTATCGGGCCGCTCACCGTCTCTCTCTCCGTCTCGCCAGACGCGGACGACGCCGGATTCCGCGTCGTCACTTTTGACCAGGTGGTGGAGGACTACCGCCGCCAGGCCCGCGCCCTCATCGCCGGCGGGTGCGACATCCTCCTCGTCGAGACCATCTTCGACTCCCTGAACGCCAAGGCGGCCATCGTGGCCCTCCAGGAGGTCTTCAAGGAGGACGGCCTGGAACTGCCCCTCATGGTTTCCGCCGCCGTCGGTCTGGGTGGGGAAACCATGATCTCCGCCCAGAAGGCCGAGGCCCTCTGGAATGCCGTGCGCAGCGCCAATCCGCTCGCCATCGGCCTGAACTGCTCCCTGGGCCCGGACAAGATGCGCCCGTTCCTCTCGGAACTCTCCGCCAAGGCGGACGCCTTTGTCTCCGCCTACCCGAACGCCGGGATGCCCAACCCCCTCACCCCCACGGGCTTCGATCTCGAACCGAAGCACATGGGCGAGTACATCACGGACTTCGCCGGTGCTGGGCTGGTGAACTTCGTCGGCGGCTGCTGCGGGAACACACCCGACCACATCGCCGCCATTGCCAAGGCCGCGGAGCAGTTCGCCCCTCGCGAGATCCCCGTGATCGAGCCCCTGCTGCGCCTCAGCGGCACCGAGCCCTTCACCCGGGAGAGGGACTCCAACTACCTCATGATCGGCGAGCGCACAAACGTCGCCGGATCGCCCAAGTTCGCCAAGCTCATCAAGGAGAACAAGCTGGAGGAGGCCGTCGGCATCGCCCGCCAGCAGGTGGAGAACGGCGCGAACGTCATCGACATCTGCATGGACGAAGGCCTCATCGACGGCGTCGTCATGATGGACAAGTTCCTGCGCCTCGTCACCGCCGAGCCGGAGATCGCCAAGGTACCCTTCATGGTGGACTCCTCCAAGTGGGAGGTCATCGAGGCCGGCCTGAAGTGTCTCCAGGGCAAGGGCATCGTGAACTCCATCTCACTCAAGGAGGGCGAGGAACTTTTCAAAGAACGCGCCCGCACCATCAAGCGCTACGGCGCTGCCACGGTGGTCATGGCCTTCGATGAGAACGGCCAGGCCGCCACCTATGAGGAGAAGATCCGCATCTGCGAGCGCGCCTACCGCATCCTCGTGGACGAGGTGGACTTCAATCCCGAGGACATCATCTTCGATCCCAACATCCTCACCGTCGCCACGGGGATGGAGGAGCACAACAACTACGCGGTGGACTTCATCGAAGCCACCCGCTGGATCAAGCAGAACCTCCCCGGGGCCAAGGTCAGCGGCGGCGTCAGCAACATCAGCTTCAGCTTCCGCGGCAACAACAAGGTGCGCGAGGCCATGCACAGCGCCTTCCTCTACCACGCCATCAAGGCGGGGATGGACATGGGCATTGTGAACGCCGGGATGCTGGAGGTGTACGAGGACATCCCGCAGGAAATGCTCGTGAAGGTGGAGGACGTGCTCCTCAACCGCCGCCCGGACGCCACCGAGATCCTGGTGGACTATGCCGAGCAGTTCAAAGGCCAGACCGGCGCGAAGAAGCAGGAGGTGGATCTCGCCTGGCGAGAGCAGTCCGTGGGCAAGCGGCTGGAGCACGCCCTGCTGCGCGGCATCACCGACTTCATCGACCAGGACACGCAGGAGGCGCTGGATGAACTGAAGGTGCCCCTCAAGGTCATCGAAGGCCCCCTCATGGACGGCATGAGCGTGGTGGGCGACCTCTTCGGCGCGGGCAAGATGTTCCTCCCCCAGGTGGTGAAGAGCGCCCGCGTCATGAAGAAGTCCGTGGCTTACCTCGAACCCTTCATGGAGGCGGAGAAAGAGGCGCGGGCGCGCCTGGTTGTGGTCGGCCAGGAAGTCGCCACGCAGACTGCCGCCATCCTGGCACCTGATTCCCAGGTCAGAGAAGTCACCCTGTCCGAAGGTTTCACTTACACCCCCTATCCCGGTCTCACGTTGGAAGAGCGCCGTCTGGAAGTGAAGTTTGCAGCCGAACTGGCAAGCAATCTTGAAGCGACCGCCGACCGCTATGAGGCCCAGTTCGGCCACGTGCTGGATCGCAACGATGCCCAGGAGCTGTGCAACGAGTACGCCGCCAGCCGGGAGTCCCGGCAACGCTGGAGCGTGGCCACGCTGAATCCCGCGGGGGCGTTCATTGACTGGCTGTTTGCAAAGAAACTACGGGAATTGCCACCCGAGAGCCTCGTTGTTTTCAATGCCGGCGGACAGGGCAGCGGCAAGACGACAGCCACGGGCAGACTGTCCATGGCCGAGGCCGAACTGATCATGGACGGCACGCTGCAAAACCCTGTGCGCAGCCGGGCCCACATCATGGCCGCCCTCCAGGCTGACATGTTTGTTGAAGTGCGCTTTGTCCACTGCCCTTGGGAGCAGGCGGTCAGAAACATGGCCCAGCGTGCCGCACAAGAAGGCGGACGTGTGGTGCCGCTCCATCGAGCTGCTGGCGGACATTTCCAAGCCGCCCGAACCTCGCTTGCGCTCTGGGCTGACCTCAAGGACACGGAAACCTTCCGATTGTTCGTGGTGGAAAACACCCACAATGACTCTCCCGTGGTTCGCAGTCCCGACTGGCTGATGGACCGTTTTCACAAATCGATTGATGATCTTCTCAAGTCCGGCGAAACTACCCTCCATGAGCACTTTACTGAAAACCGCTCAGACTCCCTCTACTCCGACAGTCTCCTCAACCTCTTCCTCCAAGGCAGAGCGGGCAGCGGAACGATTCCGCAAGATCGAGCAGGCGACATTGAAGGACCTGGAGGAGGCCCAGGCGGAGCGCCAACGGAAAAAGGCCACGAAAGCCTGACCTTTACCGATCTCCTGCCGGCAGAACTAGCCCAATCGGGGGCGGGCGTGATCGTGCTCGCCACAGTCAAAGGGGACGTGCACGACATCGGCAAGAACATCGTCGGCGTGGTCATGGCCTGCAACGGCTTCCGCGTCATCGACCTGGGCGTGATGGTCTCCTGCGACAAGATCCTGGAGGTGGCCAAGGCGGAAAAGGCCAACGTCATCGGCCTCAGCGGCCTCATCACCCCCTCACTGGATGAGATGGTGCATGTGGCCAAGGAGATGGAGCGCAACGGCTTTACCGTGCCCCTGCTCATCGGCGGGGCCACCACCAGCGCCGCCCACACCGCCATCAAGATCGCCCCGCACTACAAGGAGCCCATCGTCCACGTGCTGGACGCCTCCCGCTCCGTGCCCGTCATGACCTCCCTGCTCAGCGAGGAGCAGAAAGCCGGGTTCAAGGTGCAAAACGAAGAGCGTCACGCGAAGCTGCGCGAGCAGTACGCGCAGCGCGATGATGCCAGCAAGCTCCTGCCCCTGGCCGAGGCCCAGGCCAAGGGGTCCCAGTTCGACTGGAGCACTCAGGAGATTGCCGTGCCCGAGTTCACCGGCGTGCGCGTGTTTGATCCGCTGCCCATCAGCGAGGTCGTGCCGTTCATCGACTGGTCCCCCTTTTTCCACACCTGGGAACTCCGCGGCCGCTGGAACGAGGAAGAACAACGCTTCAAGAGCGCCCTGCCCGAGTTCCAGGACCAGGTCGAGCCCGAGGCCGCCAAACTCTACAAAGACGCCCGCGCCATCCTCGATCAGGTCATCGCGGAGAACCTCTACACCATCCGCGCCTGCTTCGGCTTCTTCCCCGCCAACCGCATTGGCGATGACATCGAGGTGTACACAGACGAAACCCGCACGGAGGTGCGCTGCGTCTTCCACACCCTGCGCCAGCAGATGCCCAAGAAGGACAAACCCAACTACGCCCTGGCCGACTTCGTCGCGCCCAAGGACAGCGGTCGCGCCGACTACATCGGCGGCTTCTGCGTGGGCATCCACGGAGCCGACGAATGGGCGGAGAAGTTCAAGATCGCCCTGGACGACTACAACGGCATCATGGCCAAGGCCATCGCCGACCGGCTCGCCGAGGCCACGGCCGAGTACATGCACAAGCAGGCCCGTCTCGCCTGGGGCTATGAGAAGCCCGAGGAACTCAGCAACGACGACCTCATCCGCGAGCGCTACCGCGGCATCCGCCCCGCCCCCGGCTACCCCGCCCAGCCGGACCATACGGAGAAGCCCATCCTCTTCGACCTGCTCAACGCCACCGAGCGCACCGGCGTCTTCCTCACGGAAAGCAACGCCATGCACCCCGGCGCCGCCGTGAGTGGTCTCTACTTCGGTCACCCAGATGCCCGGTACTTCGCCGTCGGCAAGATCAACAAAGACCAGATCGAAGACTACGCCGCCCGCAAAGGCGAGACCGTGGAGCACATGGAGAAATGGCTCGGCCCTTGGCTGGCGTATTGAGGGGGGGGAGGTTCGGGGGAGTGTTGGAGCGGGGGAGTAATGGAGTGATGTGAAACCGCATAAAGGAGGCGGGGGTTCCCAGCCCCGCACCTTGCGTGCGCGCATCGATCACCGACGCTCAAACCACAAAATAACACCCGTCGGCAGCGTTGGAGTTCCGCGTTTACGCGGTCAGTAGGCACTACCCCTGACTCCTCGAACCCGCCTCCCCCACCCCCAACCCTCCCGGGCTGTAGGGCGACCGCTCCGGTTGCCACCTCAGGAGCAACTCGCTCCCCTTCCCGCTCCGCCCACCCCACAGACCGCGGGGCCGGAGACCCCGCCTCCTTTACTCTGCAGCCACCTCACCTCGACGCTTGTTCGCCGGCACAGGAGGCGGGGGTTCCCAGCCCCGCACCTTGCGTGCGCGCATCGATCACCGACGCTCAAACCACAAAATAACACCCGTCGGCAGCGTTGGAGTTCCGCGTTTACGCGGTCAGTAGGCACTACCCCTGACTCCTCGAACCCGCCTCCCCCACCCCCAGCCCTCCCGGGCTGTAGGGCGACCGCTCCGGTTGCCACCTCAGGAGCAACTCGCTCCCCTCACCGCTCCGCCCATCCCACAGACCGCGGGGCCGGAGACCCCGCCTCCTTTACTCTGCGGCCACCTCACCTCGACACTTGCTCCAGCTTAATTTGCCAAAGGGAGATCAATGACCTCGCCAGCTTTCCCTGATGGCATTGGCATCTATGCGGTCAGGACACAACCGCCCAGCGCTCCCTGTATCACAAGCGACCTTAGTGTTGGAGCACCGACCTCAGTCAGCAGAAGTCCCGCTGTCCTCAGTCGGCCTGGAAGCGGGGAGGACAGGGAGCGATCATCGTGCCGTCCTCGTTATCGGCAATTACCTCCAACTCAGAACGCAAACCCAGCTTCACCGCTTAAGAGCGGTCAGGACACAACCACCCAGCGCGTCCGCACGTTCCCCACCAGGTTCATGAACCCACATCCGCCAGACGCATCCATCCCATCCAGCGCCAATTTCATTCTCCATTCCTCTCCTGAGTAAATGGTGGGCAGGGATGGGTTCGAACCATCGTAGGCGTAAGCCAGTGGATTTACAGTCCACCCCGTTTGACCGCTCCGGCACCTACCCGTCGTTCTGCGTGAGACACGCTAGAAGCGAGCCCTTAAATTGCTCGTGACGGCAAAACATGCAAGCGGATTTTGAATGGTTTCCGCAAGTTTTTTGAAGCCACGCCATTTGTCGCACGCGCTTTAAAGGGCTGGCGCTCATCCAGATGCCGAAATCGTCAGAACTCACTGGATGACCGGGCCAAACACCGGCGCATCTTGCCCCTGCCCAGGCGCGTTTCTTTGGGCAAACAGGGCGTGGGTTTTATGCAGTGAGCCGCCCTCGGCACACTCCCTGCTTGCTAACTTGCCTGTTCTTGACTAGTTTGGCTCCCCCCTTTTCCCGAGCGGGCAAAGGGGCGAACCTCGCATCCCCTTGTGGCCACATGACCAAGCATCCCTATTACGACGAACCAATTCCGAATGAAGGCACGCTCCATAACATGGATATGGAACGCGACGCCTGCGGTGTGGGCTTTGTAGCGCAGGTGGATGGTAAACGTAGTCGCAAAATTCTTGATTACGCCTTGGGCGGTTGTTGCGCCGTCGTGCACCGCGGGGCCATGGAGGCTGACATGAAGACTGGTGATGGCGCTGGTGTCCTCACCCAGATCCCCCACAAGCTCCTCCTCCCTGAGGTCGAAAAATTCGGTGTGAAGCTGGAGCATGAGCTCGACCTCGGCGTCGGCATGTTCTTCCTTCCCCAGGATGAGACCGCCCGCCTCCGCATTCAGCTCGTGGCTGAGAGCGTGGTGGACAAGCGCGACGTCACCGTCATCGGCTGGCGCAAGGTGCCCGTCAATGAGCGCGAGCTGGGCGAAAAAGCCCGCCGCACCATGCCCTTCATCACGCAGCTGCTGGTCCGGCGGCCGGAAGACATGGACGACGCCGCTTTCGAGCGCGTCCTCTTCCTGGCCCGGCGCGAGATCGAGCTGAAAGGCAAGCAGCAAGGCTTGGCGGACTTCTATATCCCGTCCATGTCCCACCGCACGGTCATCTACAAGGCTCTGGTCGTCGCGACCGCCCTGGAGAAGTTCTACTACGACCTGCAGGACGAGAACTACGAGACAGCCCTGGCGGTGTTCCACCAGCGCTTCTCCACCAACACGTTCCCGACTTGGGCACTGTCCCACCCCTTCCGCATGCTGGCCCACAACGGTGAGATCAACACCGTACGGGGCAACCGCAACTGGATGGCCTCCCGCGCCAGCGACTTTGAGCACCCCTGGTGGGAGGGCGATGAGCACCTCCTCAAAGGGTTGTGCGATCCCAAGCAGAGTGACTCAGCGTCCCTCGACGCCGCTCTGGAACTGCTCGTGCTCTCCGGCCGCAGCGTGACGGAGTCCATGTCCATGCTGGTGCCCCCGGCGTACGGCATCGATCCCACCACCACAGAGGAAGAGAAGTCCTACTACGAGTACCACTCCTGCTTCAGCGAGCCTTGGGACGGCCCCGCCGGCCTCATCTACACGGATGGCCGCGTCATCGCCGCCACCCTGGACCGCAACGGTCTGCGCCCCTCCCGTTACAAGCTGACGGAAGACGGCGTCTTCGCCCTTGGCTCGGAAGTCGGCATCGTGCCGCTGGATGACGCCAAGGTCATCAAGAAAGGCCGCCTCTCCCCCGGTGAGATGATCAGCGTGGACATCTCCAAAGGCGTGGTGACCTACAACGAGGAGATCAAGCAGCAGCTCGTCTCCCGCCAGCCCTATGGCGAGTGGCTCACGGAGCAGCGCGTAGAACTCACCGCGCAAGCCCCGCACGCCCCCAAGGAAGACCTCGACATCCTCGGCCTGTCTCAAAAGCAGGTCACCTTCGGCTGGAACAAGGAAGAGGTCGAAATGGCCTTCGCCCCCATGCTCGCACGTGGTGAAGAAGCCGTGTACTCCATGGGTGACGACGCGGCCCTGTCGATCCTTTCCAAGCAGCCCAAGCTGCTCTTCACCTACTTCAAGCAACTCTTCGCCCAGGTCACCAACCCGCCGATCGACCCCATCCGCGAACGCGGTGTGATGTCGCTCGACGTTGTGCTTGGCTGGCAGCGCAACTGGCTCGCCGAGACACCGGAGCACGCCCACGTGGTGCACCTGACCTCGCCGTTCCTCTTTGAGAACGAGCTTGAGACCCTGAAAGGCCTCAAGGACTTCCCCTGCCGCGTGCTCGACATCACCTTCCCGGTAAGCGAAGGCCCCGAAGGGCTGAAGAAGGCCGTGGACCGTCTCTGCAGCGAGGCCGAACAGGCCGTCAATGACGACATCCGCATCCTCATCCTGAGCGACCGCGCCGTGGACCACACCCGCGTGCCCGTGCCCTCCCTCATGGCCACCGGTGCCGTGCACCACCACCTGAACCGCAAGCAGGTGCGCATGCGCCTCAGCCTCGTGGTGGATTCCGGCGAAGCCCGCGACACCCACCAGATGGCCCTGCTGTTTGGCTTCGGTGCCTCCGCCGTCTGCCCCTACCTTGCCTTTGAGACCGTCCAGGAAGTGCTGGAGAAGGACAAGACCGCCCGCAAGCCCATCCTTGAAGGCTTCGACTTCGCCAAGGCTCTCACCTACTACCGCAAGGGGTTGGAGAAGGGCGTGTTGAAGATCATGTCCAAGATGGGCATCAGCGTGCTCAGCAGCTACACGGGAGCCCAGATCTTCGAGGCCGTCGGCCTTGGCAAGGAGCTCATGGACAAGTGCTTCACCGGCTCCCCATCCCAGATCGCCGGCATCGGCTTCAATGAGGTGGCTGAAGAAAGCCTCGCCCGGCACGCAGCTGGCTACGGCACCGCCGTGCCGGAAGCAGGCGCGATCGAACTCGCTGACCCAGGCTTCTACCGCCCGCGTCGTGAAGGGGAGATGCATGCTGTCACCGGTCCGGTGATCAGGAACTTCCACACCTTTGTGAAGTCCGGCAAGCCGGAGGACTATGAGTCCTACGTGAAGGCCCAGCTTGAGAACACCCCGGTGGCGCTCAAAGACCTGATGGAATTCGTGCCGTCCTCCGATGGCCCGATCCCGCTGGATGAAGTGGAGCCCATCGAAGACATCCGCGTCCGGTTCACCACCGCCGCCATGTCCCTGGGTGCGATTTCGCCTGAGGCTCACGAAGCCCTCGCCATTGCCATGAACAGCATCGGCGGCAAGTCAGACTCCGGTGAAGGCGGCGAAGACCCGCGCCGGTTCAAGCCGTTTGAAAACGGCGACTGGGCCATGAGCAAGATCAAGCAGGTGGCTTCCGGCCGCTTCGGCGTGACCGCAGAGTACCTGGCCAACGCCTGGGAACTGGAAATCAAGATGGCGCAGGGTGCCAAGCCTGGTGAAGGCGGCCAGCTCCCGGCCATGAAGGTGAACCGGCTCATCGCCCGCCTGCGGAACACACAGCCCGGCGTGACCCTCATCAGCCCGCCCCCGCACCACGACATCTACTCCATTGAAGACCTTGCCCAGCTCATTCACGACCTCAAGGAAGTGAACCCACGCGCCCGTGTGTGCGTGAAGCTGGTGGCAGAGTCTGGCGTGGGCACTGTGGCCGCCGGTGTGGCCAAGGCCAACGCGGACATCATTCTCATCTCCGGCCACGACGGTGGAACGGGTGCCTCCCCGCTGAGCAGCATCAAGCACGCTGGTCTCCCCTGGGAGCTGGGTCTGGCTGAAGCTCAGCAGGTGCTCATGCTCAACGGTCTGCGTGACCGTGTGACGTTGCGTACCGACGGCGGCCTCCGCAACGGTCGTGACATCGCCATGGCGGCCATCCTCGGTGCGGAAGAGTTCAACTTCGGCACCATCGCCCTCATCGCCCTCGGCTGTGTGTACGTGCGCCAGTGCCACCTGAACAACTGCCCGGTCGGCGTCGCCACCACGGATCCCAAGTTCCGCAGCCGTTTCAAAGGCAAGCCGGAGCACGTGGTGAACTTCTTCAACTCCGTGGCTCACGAAGTGCGCCAGATCATGGCCCAGCTCGGCATCGCGAAGATGAACGACCTCATCGGTCGTCCGGAATTCCTGCGCCAGCGCCATGTGCCGGATCACAAGAAGGCCAACCTGCTGGATCTTTCCCGCATCCTCCGCGACGTGGGCAAGGAGGCAGATGAAGATCTGCCGCGCATCTGCCGCGTGAACAGCAACGAGCGCATCAACAACCACCCGCTGGACGACAAAATCCTCCAGGCGGCGCAGGTGGCGATCAGCGACAAGCGCAAGATCAAGCCGCTCTCCTACAAGGTCGTTAACACGAACCGCAACATCGGCACCGGTCTCTCCGGCGAGATCGCCTTCCACCATGGCAACCACGGTCTGCCTGACGGCACGATCCAGGTGAACCTGGAAGGCAGCGCTGGCCAGAGCTTCGGCACCTTCCTGTGCGGCGGCGTGAAGCTGAACCTCACCGGGGAAGCGAACGACTACGTCGGCAAGGGCCTCTGCGGTGGCGAGATCGTCATCCGCACCCCGAACAAGACTCACCCAAGCTTCAAGTCCTGGGAAAACTCCATCCTCGGCAACACCGTCATGTACGGAGCCACCAGCGGCAGCCTCTATGCCGCCGGCCGCGCCGGGGAACGCTTCTGTGTCCGTAACTCCGGCGGTACCGCCGTGGTGGAAGGCATCGGCGACCACGGTTGCGAATACATGACCAACGGCCTCGTGGCGGTGCTGGGAAGCTTCGGCAAGAACTTCGGCGCAGGCATGAGCGGTGGCGTGGCCTACCTGCTCGATGAAGCCGGCATGTTCGACAAGCTGCACAACCCGGAGATGATCCGCGGTGTGCAGGTGTCCGAGCCCGAAGACATCAAGCAGCTTCAGCAGCTCATCTACAACCACCTGGAGAAGACGGACAGCGCCCGCGCCAAGGACATCCTTGACCGCTGGGATCACTTCCGCCCGCTCTTCGTCAAGGTGACGCCGAAAGTCGAGCCTGTGGCCCTGCCCCCGGAAGAAGAAGCTCCCGCGACGCTGGTCACTGCCTAAGCAGACGGTTCTCCTCCATCAATCGCTGAAAGGCGGGCTCCCAAAGGAGTTCGCCTTTTTTGTGTTTCCCATCAAAGGATTGACACTGCCGCAAAAAGCTGTGCGTTGTAACAACCCAACTCCGACCCCCCGGCGTGGAAAAAAACTACAAACTCAAGGATGGCTTCACCTCGGACCGACGCGTATCGGTGCCCGGTGAAGTGGTGCAGCAGGTTCGAGCCGCTTATGACAGCGGCCGCTACATGGATGCCTATGCGCTCGCCGTGGCCGGGGCAGGCCCGATGCAAGCCTGGCAGGGCCACGAGGCGCAGGTCATTGCCGCCCGGCTCAGCAACAATCTGGGGGCCGACCGCCTCAGCAGCCTTCTACTGACCCGTGCCCACCGGGAGCGCCCTCAAGATGCCGAGACGCGGCTTCACTACGGCTACCACGTATTGCACCGGCGCGGTCCCATGTCAGCATGGTCCCTTGCCGCGAAACCGGAATCTTGTGAGAATCTCACCCCGGAGCTTCATGCTGACCTGATCGCCCTGCGGGCCGCTGTGGCCGCGCTGTACCGGGACTTCAACGTCGCCGAATCCCTGCTCACCTCCGCGCTGAAGCTGGATCCGGAATCTGCCTGGCTGGCCACCGAGCAGGCCCGCTTCCTGCAGGCGCAGGAGAAGCGTGAAGAAGCACTTAGCCGGCTCGACGAAGCGCTCCAGCTCCGGCCGTGGTTCAGGCCCGCTGTTCAACATCGCGCCCGCCTGCTCCACCTGCTGAACCGGCATGGCGAGGCCGTTGCCTACCTGACGGAGGCCCTGAATCATCTGCAAAGCGGCGCGGTGGCGATGCAACTGGCCGTGCTCAAGCGCGAGATCGATGACGACGCAGGCATGCTGGACCTGCTGGATTTGTGCGAGCAATGGACCCCCATACCGTCCCTGCAGCATCAGGAGTGGCTGGCCGCCTGCCGCAGTGACGCCTACTACATGCGCGGCGATCTGGCCTCCGCCGCAGAGCAGGCGGAGAAACTGGGAGGCGAATACTACGAGGCCCTGGCAAGCCGCTACCGTGCCGCCACCGCCTCCGGCCCCCGCGTGCGCCTGCCGGTCAGCTTCGTGCTTCAGGGCCACCGCACCTGCGGCCCTGCCACCCTGGCGCTCATCGCTCAATTCTGGCACCACCCCGCGACTCAGGAACAGATTGCACAGGCCATCTGCTATGACGGCACCTACGACTACTCCGAACGCCAGTGGTGCGAGGAAAATGGGTTTGCCGCCCGCGAGTTTCACGTCACCTGGGACAGCCTGCGGCTCCTTCTGAATGCCGGGGTGCCCTTTGCGCTCGCCACGGTGGAGGTTGGCTCCGCGCACCTCCAGACGGTCATCGGGTACGATGAAATAAGAAAGACGCTGCTCATCCAGGATCCCGGTGAGCCCCACTACCGGGAGGTCGTGGCGGAGGAGTTCCTGGGCCGCTACAAGCTCACCGGGCCGCGGGGCATGGCCGTCGTTCCGGCAGACCGCAGGGCCTGGGTCAACTCCCTGCCCCTGCCGGACGCGGATTTCTACGATCTGAACTTCGCCTTCAACCGCGCCCTGGCCCGCCACTCGCGCGATGAAGCATGCAGCATCCTTGACCAGATGACAGCCCTGGGCCCGCTCCATCGGCTCACCCTGTTCGCGAGGCTCAGCCTCGCCGGGTTTGATCGCAACACCCAGGAGCACCACCAGGTGCTGCTGGACATGCTCACCCAGTATCCGGACGACATGCGCCTCTTGCAATGGCATGTGCAGTCCCTGCGGGAGCTCGGCCGCCCTGAGGAGCGGCTGCTCCTGCTGCGCCGGATCATCACCATGGAGCAAGCCCATCCCAGTTTCCTGCGGGAGCTGGCAGTGGAGCTGTCTGAAGACTACCGGCACCGCCACGAAACCCGGCGGCTCCTCTGGTGGGCGCATCGTTGCAGCCCGGTGGACTCGGCCGTGCTCTCTGCCCTGGCAGTGTGGCACTGGCGGGAACCCCGGCGCCAGGAGGCCCTCGACTTCTTCCGCTTTGCAGCCGCGCTTTCTGACAAGGTGGAAGCCTGGTCCGTCCAGTGGTTCAACGCCTGTGTGGCCCTCAACCGTTCAGAGGAGGCGCTGGCGTGGCTTCGCCAGCGTTATCAAGCCTACGGCGATCAATCTTCCGGCCCAGCCCTGACGCTGGCCGTGTGTCTGGAGCGCCTCTGCCTTACTGAGGAGAGCCTGGCGGTGGTGGAGGAGGCGGTGCGCCGCCGTCCGGATGACGGGGAACTCCTGGTGCACGCCTCACGTCTGGCCGCGCGGTTTGGCAAGATGTACGAGGCCCAGCTCCGGCTCCAGCGCGCCCGGCAGAAATGCTCACACGGCCAATGGCTGCGTGCGGATGCCGCCCTGGCCAGCCGGGAGGGCGACCATGCGCGCCAGCTTGCGATCTGGCGGGAGATCCTGCAGACCGAGCCGCTGGCCATGGATGCCCACCAGTCCATGGTGGCCCTCCTGGAGTTGGTCCAAGGAACCGCAGCCGCAGGCGCACATCTGCAGGAGGCGTGCACCCGCTTCCCGCAGCACTATGAGCTCAACCAGACTTACATCACCTGGCTCAGGGAGCACGCCCCGGAGGACGCCCGTTCCCCGGCCCTCGCCATGCTGGCCCACTTCCCGGACGATGCCTGGCTGCACCGTGAGATCGCCCACATCTGCCAGGCCACCGGCGGGTTCGAGGAAGCCATGACCCATGCGACGGCGGCAATCAACCTCGCCCCCCGTGCCCCCCAGAGCCTGGCAACCATGGCCATGGTCCTCCAGGCCATGAGCCGCACGGCCGAGGCAGAGGAACACTGCCGCAGGGCCTTGCAGGAGGACATCAATTTCGGCACCGCGCTCATCCAGCTGCTGGAGTGCACCAACGGCTCGACCCAGCGGGACGGCGCGCTCGATTTCATCCGGCATGAAATGATCGTCCAGGTGCTCAACGGTGAGACCCTTCACGTTTACCGGGTCCTTGCCTATGGCCTGATCGAGCCCCGCGAACTCATGGCCCACCTGCGGGAGGTGTGGCAGGCCCGCCCCGACCTTTGGGAGGCGTGGTCCGTGCTGATCTCCCAAACGCAGGACGCAGGCGAGCTGGAAGAAGCCGCCCGGCTCGCGGAGGAGGCCAGCCGCCGCTTCCCCCTGCTGCCCGGTGCCTGGCGTGATCTGGGGCAGATCATGCGGTTGCAGGGGCGCAATGAGGAGTCCCTGCGGGCCTTCCGCCGCACCACCGAGCTCAATCCAGACTGGGACCAGGCCTGGCAGGATCTCGCCCAGCTCCAGGAAGATCTGGGCCAGGCAGAGGACGCCCTCCACACCCTGCGCACCGCGCTGAAACGCATGCCGCGGGAGAACAACCTGCGCATGCTGCTGGCGATCTTTCTCTGGCGTGCAGGCGAGCGGCAGGAGCCCTGGGAACTCGTGGAATCCTGCCTGCGGGATGATCCCGGCCTGCAGAGAGCCTGGGGGATCCTCTCCGCCTGGGCCCCCCTCTTGCACCGCCAGCAGTCTCTGGAGGATCTGGCGCGCTCCGTCACCCGCGAGCACCCCGCCCAGGCCCGCCTCTGGATGATGCTGGCCCGCGTCCTCAGACCTGAGGCCGTGGAAGAACGGCTTCAGGCGGTGGACCATGCCCTCGCCATCCGGCCGCGCCTCGCCGAGGCCTACGACTTCAAGGCCATCCTCCTTTCGGAGCAGGGAAAGTTCGAGGAAGCACGCAAGGCTCTCTGGTCCGGCCCCTGGGGCACCGACCGCCCCGCCCAGCTGGCGGGCCGTGAAGCCTGGCTGCTCGTCCTCGAGGGCAAGCCCCAGGAGGGCATGATCGTCCTGCGCAAGGTGCTGAAAAAGCACCGCGACTTCCACTGGGGCTGGGAGCGGCTCTACGAGCTGGCCGAACACGTGGAGCAGCCCCTGGCAATGCGCGAGGCCGCACGTGAGCTGCTGCGCCTGAGCCCGCGCGATCCTGATGCGTGCAGCCGGGCCGCCCTCGTGGAGCTGGGCGCCGGCGGCAATGAGGCCCGCGCCGTCCAGCACCTGGAGCGCGCATTGCACCTCGAACCCGCCCACGACTTCTCCGCCCGGCAGCTGCTCGATCTCTACTGGCGGCGCAAAGATCTGGCCGGGCTGGAAAAAGCCTCCATGCTGATGCTGGCCACCGGTCCCACGGGCTGGGTCAGGAAGGCCTACTCGGTACTGGCCCATTGCCATCGCCGGAACTTGGAAGGCGCACGGGCGGGACTGAAGGAACTCGTGGAGTGTCAGGACGACATCTTCGATCTGCTGGGCCTTTTTGACACCACCGTGCTCAACGATACCCGGTACAAGAAGGTCCTCGTGGAGGTGATGGATGCCGCTGTCGCCGCAGACACCATTGGGCCCGCCTTCGCCCTGCTCTGGATCCGCGAGCAGGCCCGGCAGGGCAAGTGGCAGTGCTGGCGGCATTTCGACAAGTGGATCCCACGCATGCAGCAGCGCGCCGTGCCCGCCATTCATCAGCTCATTGATCTGGCGGCAGATACGTCAAAGGCGGGCGCCTTCCTGCCCGAGCTCCTACGAGAGCATCGTGATTTCATCCATCCCAATACTGAGCTGTGGGCCGCGGCCGGCCGTGCCCTGGCCACCTCCAACCTCGAGCTGGAAGCCGTGAACTGGATGAAGGGGGCCGAGACCCGCCCCGACATCCGTGGCTGGATGCTGGCCATCTACGAGATCGCCCTGAACCAGTTGAACCGCGGCCCGGAGGCCACGGAAGTCAGCCTCGCCGCCGTGAGGCTGGGAGTGCGGGACGACACCTGGCCCCTCCACGTGAGTCAGGCAGGCTTTGGCACCGCTCTGGCTGGCGATCATGAACAGGCCCAGTCCCTGCTCAAACTGGTCCCCCCCGGGGACGTGCCGCCCCAGTGGCGTCTGCTGCACACCCTGGGGGATGCCCTGACCAAGGTGCTGCCACTGCCCCGCCCCGAAGCCAAGGCGGCCTACAAGGTGCAGATCAACCGGCTCCGCGGCCTGGCCAAGTCCCTCCCTGCACCTACTCCCATCCTGTCAGGACAGTACACCCAGGCCGTTGAAGCCATGGCCGGCCACGCTGGGGTCGGGCTCTGGTCGTGGCAGAGGAAATCACCCAAGCCCAAGCGACAGACGGAAAACACGGGCAGCTCCTTGGCCAGCATCGGCCCCTTTCCCATTATCGCGATTGTGGTGCTGCTGTTCCAGGTGCTGCGGCACTGTGAACCGGTCCGCACCGGGTCAAGCTACGCCCCGATGCCCTCCCCGGAAGAACAAGATCGCAGCGCACGGAGGCTCCGTGAACTCCGTCAGGCGGTGGAGCACCAGAAACTCCAGGACAGGCTTCTCACGCCTTCGCCTCTTCCTCAGGTCCTGCCGGTGATTCCGCCAGGGCTGAATGGCAGGGACACCACCCCACCCGCCCCTCTACCGGGGAAACCGGTGCAGGTCTCTCCATCCCAGGCGGACTTCGAACGCTGGCTGGATCAAAAACCCAGTGGTCAAAGCGGAGCCCTCCCGCCTCCCCCCACCGTGACTCCGCCATCCCTGCTGGAGAATTGAAATCCAACCTTTTTGTCAGTGGCCAGTTTCCTGCTAGCAGGCAAAGTGGTGCCATTCACAGAGGATGAACTGGGTATGAGAGGACTGTTTTCCAAGCTATCAACACTGTGTCTGGGGGATGACGCTCTGGTCGCGGCGCGTCAGATGGCCGTCTCCCGCCAAACACCGGACCACCTGGGTGCCACGATCGTCGAGGGCGGTGTCCATTTCAGCATCTACTCCCGGGCGGCAGATGGGGTGGACCTCTGCTTGTTCGACCCGGCGGAGCCCTCAGAGGAGACGGGCCGGGTGCGCATGACGCGAGACGATGATGATGTCTGGCACGCCTTCGTGCCCGGGCTCACCGCTGGAGCCATCTACGGCTACCGCGCCCGCGGCCCCTGGTCGCCAACCCAGGGCAAGTGGTTCAACCCCCACAAGCTCCTGCTGGACCCCTACGCCAAGGCGCTCCTGGGAGAGCCCATCTGGCAGGAGACCTACCACAATGTCACCGAGAAATCCGTCCGCGATTTTCATGACAGCGGGCCGGGCGCGCTGAAATCCGTCGTGATCTCAGATGAATTCGACTGGGAGGGAGATGCCCTGCCCGCCGTCCCCTGGCAGGACACCGTGATCTATGAGCTGCACGTCAAAGGGATGACCATGCAGCACCCGGACGTGCCACCAGACAAGCGGGGCACCTACGCCGGGCTGGCAGATCCAGCCATCATCACCTACCTCAAGTCCATCGGCGTCACCTCCGTCCAGCTGCTGCCCGTGCACCAGCACCTTGACGATGGCTTTCTCCTTGCCAAAGACCTGACGAACTACTGGGGCTACAACACCATCGGCTTCTTTGCCCCGCACAGTGAATACGCCGCCACCCGCGATCCACAGGCCCAGGTGGCGGAGTTCAAGACGATGGTTCGGGATCTGCACAAGGCAGGGATCGAGGTCATCCTGGACGTGGTGTACAACCACACGGCTGAGGGGGACGAGAACGGACCCATGCTTTTCCTTCGCGGACTGGACAATGCCAGCTACTACCTGCTCAACAACGAAAACAAGGTGGTCAACTACACCGGCTGCGGGAACACGCTGAACGTCGCCAGCCCGGCCGCCCTGCGCCTCGTCATGGACAGCCTCCGCTACTGGGTGCAGGAAATGCACGTGGACGGCTTCCGCTTCGACCTGGGGGCCACCATGGGACGCCGTGGCGAGATCTTTGATATCGGTTGCTCCTTCTTCCAGGGCCTGGCCCAGGATCCCGTGCTGCGCCGCGTGAAGATGATCGCGGAACCCTGGGACCTCGGCCCCAACGGCTATCAGGTGGGTGGTTTCCCGAAACCCTGGCATGAGCTCAACGGCCGCTTCCGCGACAACGTCCGCTGCTTCTGGAAAGGGGACGAGGGACGCATGGCAGACTTTGCCAAACGCCTCTGCGGCAGCCAGGACATCTACGGCCCCGGTGGTCGCCCGCCCTCGGCCAGCGTGAACTTTCTCACCTCGCACGATGGCTTCACACTGCGGGACCTCTGGAGCTACAACAACAAGCACAACGAGGCCAACGGCGAGGAGAACCGGGACGGCGACAGCCACAACAATGGCTGGAACTGCGGCATCGAGGGCGACACCCGCGATGCGATCACCCTGAGTCTGCGGCGGCGGCTTGCCCGCTCCTGCCTGGCCACGCTCTTTCTCTCCCAGGGCGTTCCCTTCCTCACCATGGGGGACGAGCGCTGGCGCACCCAGCGGGGCAACAACAACGGCTACTGCCAGGACAACCCCATCAGCTGGATGGACTGGGCGACCAACCGGGAGTCCACCCGCATGCTGGAGTTTGTGAAACAGCTCGCCCGCTTCCGCCAGCTGCACCCCGTGCTTCGCCGCGCCAAATTCTTTGACGGCCGCGTCAATCCCTACACCGGCCGGCCAGACATCGCCTGGCTCTGCCGAGAGGGCCTGACCATGAGCCGCGAGGTATGGCACGCGGCAGAGACCCGCTTCATCGCCGCCGTGCTGGACAGTTCGCAAGGTACCAAGCGTGACAAAGCCGCCCCCATCTTGCTGTTGTTCAACAGCTCGCCAGAGGACATTGACTTCCCCATGCCGGAAGGTGCTTGGACCCTGGTCTTCGACACCTCCCGGGAGCCCTGTTTTCCCCGGGAATCTGACACGTCCAAGACATATGAAGAATCCTTTGCCTCAGCCAGTCGGTCCGTGGCATGTCTTGTGCTGAAATTGACCTAATGGCACCGCCCGCCCGCCGGAGTGCCAGCACCAGAAAGATTTGCAATGCGAAAAACGAAGATCCTCGTCACCCTAGGTCCGGCCACGGAAAGCGTTGAAAAGATCGAGGCCCTGATCCGCACGGGGGCCAACATTTTCCGGCTCAACATGAGCCATGCCTCCCACGAGTGGACGCGCAACGTGTACAACAGCATCCGGGACGCTGCCAAACAGCTCAACTCGGACGTGGCCGTGCTCATGGACCTCACCGGACCCTCCATCCGCACCGGCGATGTGGAGGCCCCGTGGCAGCTAAAAAAGGGCGACACGGTGGAATTCCGCACGGACGAAACCCTCGCCCCCATCGGCACCTACTCCACCACGGTCAACTACCCCGGCCTCACCCGTGACCTCAAGCCGGGAGACGCCATTGCCATTGATGGCGGCATGATCCAGATGCGCACCGTCTCCGCCATCGGCAAGCGGATCCAGGCCGAGGTCCTCACCGGCGGGGAGATGAAGTCCCGCCGCCACATTAACCTGCCTGGGGTGGATGTGAACCTCCCGCCCCTGACCAAGAAGGACTACCTGGACCTGGATCTGGGCGTCGAACTGGGTGTGGACTACTTCGCCCTCAGCTTTGCCCGTGAACCCGCGCACATCCAGCACCTGGAACTGCTGCTGGAGCAGAAGAACTCCCACGCCCGGGTCATCGCAAAAATCGAAAACCAGCAGGCCCTCAACAATCTCGACGCCCTCGTGCTCGCCTCCAAGGGCATCATGGTGGCCCGCGGCGACCTCGGCAGCGAGTGCCCCGTGGAGGACCTTCCCATCATCCAGCGTGACATCATCGAGCGCTGCTCCTACCATGGTCGCAAGGTCATCGTAGCCACCCAGATGCTGGAGAGCATGATCGAAAACCCTGTGCCTACACGCGCAGAGGTGACCGACATCTTCAACGCCGTGACCGAGCAGGTGGACTGCGTGATGCTCAGCGGTGAAACCAGCGTGGGCAAGTACCCTGATCGCTGCGTGGACGTGCTTCATCGCGTCATCAGCCGCACAGAGAAGCGCTACCCCTCCGGCCGCTTCGCCTCCGACGCCCCCATCAAGACCAACAAACATCGCGCGGTGAAATCCGCCATCGGCCTGGCCAACAGCATCCCCAACTCCAAGTTGCTGGTCTTCACCAAAGGCGGCACCACCGCCCACCTCTGCGCCCACCAGCGCCCCGAATTCGCGCCCATCTTCGCCTTCACCCCGAACCTCTGGATCAGCCGCACGCTCATGTCCGCCCGCGGCGTGTTCCCGTTCGTGATGGAGTTCAACAGCAAGAACCCCAGCACCACCATCGAGTCAGCCATCAAGATCCTCCGTGAACGCAGCCTTGTCCTCGCTGGCGATCCCATCGTCATCCTCAGCGACGTGCTGCATGATGAACTCATTGTGGATTCGATTCTGCTGAGGCAGGCGTAAGATACGTGAGCGGGATGGAAGTGCGGTTTAACCACAGAGGCACAGGCAACACAGAGGGATGAGGGGACTGAGCTGGAGGAAATCCCTCCAGTGCTCAGCACCTCCTCTTATTCTTTGTATGCCCGCAAACAGGGTTGGAGTTCCGCGTTTACGCGGCTCACGCCACAAGCCTTCGAGGGCATGCTCCTCAACTGATTCCAACAGCGGAGCGGTAGGCCCATAGCGACCATCGTCCACGCATCCTGCGCCCTTGCTCTGCACCCTCTCACCGCAGAAGAACCTTCCCGGTTCTTGTCCCCCACCACCCAGCGCCCCAAGAGCCGGGACGGCTCTTCCGCACTCTGCCGGTGCCTTGAGGACCAACGGTCCGGCTTCATACCAGCCTGGGGCAACGCCCCAGGTTGCATGCAATAACAAAATCATTGAGGGCTGAAAGCCCGGCATCATTCAGGAGCGCCACCCGCTGACAACCCGAACCCCTTGCCCCCCCAACTACAGAAGAACCTTCCCGGTTCTTGCCCCCCCCCAGCGCCCCAAGAGCCGGGACGGCTCTTCCACCTTGCCGGCACCCCACCCGGCCTCCATAGCGCCCGCCCCATTTCCGACCAACATCACTCCTCGAACCCGGAGGGTTCACCATGCGTAGCCATGGGTCGGCCGAGCGTAGCGAGGACTACCCATGGATATCCGCAACAACGCATTCTACCGCGGAGCGGTAGGCCCATGGCGGCCATCGTCCACGCATCCTGCGCCCTTGCTCTGCACCCTCTCACCGCAGAAGAACCTTCCCGGTTCTTGTCCCCCACCACCCAGCGCCCCAAGAGCCGGGACGGCTCTTCCGCACTCTGCCGGTGCCTTGAGGACCAACGGTCCGGCTTCATACCAGCCTGGGGCAACGCCCCAGGTTGCATGCAATAACAAAATCATTGAGGGCTGAAAGCCCGGCATCATTCAGGAGCGCCACCCGCTGACAACCCGAACCCCTTGCCCCCCCAACTACAGAAGAACCGTCTCGGTTCTTGTCCCCCACCACCCAGCGCCCCAAGAGCCGGGACGGCTCTTCCACCTTGCCGGCGCACTCCCCGCTCTCCCCCTCAGGTCTTCTGTCTTTCGTCTTCCAGTCTTCCATCTCCCCCCTCCTTCCCCCTTGCACACCACCCCGTTCTGGTTTGGGTTACACCCATGCGCACCCGGCTCCTCCTACCTCTGCTGCTCGGCATCGTCACCCTCGCCACCACTCCCCCGCGAGCCAACGCCGCCGAATCCCCCTGGGACCTCTCCCAACTCTCCAAGGCCCCCGCTCACGAGTGGCTCGTCAAAGACGGCCCCATGCGCGCCCTCACCTACACGGGGCTCCCCTTCCAGGGCAAACCGTCCCAGGTCTTCGCCTACTACGCCTCTCCCGCCACCCTTTCCCCCGCCACTGACGCCACCAAAAAATATCCCGGCGTCGTCCTCATCCACGGCGGCGGCGGCACCGCCTTCAAGGTCTGGGCGGAACTCTGGGCCAAGCGTGGCTACGCGGCCATCGCCATGGACCTCAGCGGCATGCGCCCGGAGGAGGCCGATCCCAATAAACGCACCCGCATTCCCGATGGCGGACCCGACCAGGGCCATCCCGCCAAGTTCGACACCATCCGCACCGAGGACATCACCGATGACTGGCCACTCCATGCCGTGGCCAACGGCATCCTGGCCCACTCCCTCCTCCTGAGCTTCCCGGAGGTGGACAAGGACCGCACCGCCGTCACCGGCATCAGCTGGGGCGGTTACACCACCTGCATCGTCGCCTCCGTGGACTCCCGTTTCAAAGCGGCCGTCCCGGTCTATGGATGTGGTTTCCTAGAACAAAACAGCTGCTGGCTCGGTGAGTTCACCAAACTCGGTCCGGACCTCACCAAGAAATGGGTGGAGCGCTATGACCCCTCCAGCCACCTCCCCCGCTGCACCGTGCCCATCTTCTTCATGAACGGTACCAACGACTTCGCCTACCCGCTCGACAGCTACATGAAGAGCTACGATGCCGTGTCCAAGACCGCCAAGAACATCCGCATCCAGATCAAGATGCCGCACGGCCACGGCGTGGGCTGGGAACCCAAGGAGATCGGCCTCTGGGTGGACCAGCAGCTCGGTCTGGGGGACGGCAAGGCACTCGCCACCTGCACCGCGCCCGTCCTCGCCGATGGCAAGGTGACGGCAAAAATCACCCACTCGCTCCCGGTGAAATCCGCGGCCTTCAACTACGCCCTGCCTGGCGAAGCCGTGAACAAACGCGAATGGAAATCCATCCCCGCCACCGTCGAAAACAACGTCGTGACCGCCCCTGCCGCTGAGCCCGGATCAGACATGTGGTTCTTCACCGTCACCGATGAACGCGACGCCATGGTGTCTTCTCCGGTGGCGTTTAAGTAGCCCCCAACAGCCAAACCTGCGCGCGGCAGGCAATTTTGGCTCGCCCCGCGCCTGGCTGAGCCTTACTATTTGCGCCGACACCCCTTCGCGGTGCGGCTTGGTCTGTGTCTGCGGCGCTGAAGTTGGCTTCGAACTCTCAGATTGCGCAGCCCCTCGAATGGCTCATTTCGCGACCACTGACGTGATGCTAAGTCGCAGCGACCTGCGAGATGCGAGCTGAATCATCCCGTCGCGCGAGCCATGCTCCGCTTTTCATCATGGTCTGATTTGCCCTGAACTGTCTGTTCTGCCCCCCCAAAAAAAAACCAAAATGCCCCTCCCAGAAGACTCAAACACCCCGACGTACTACCACGGCACTCGCGCCGACTTGCGACCTGGCGACCTCATCGCGCCCGGCTTCAACTCCAACTACGGCAGCAGGAGAAAGGCGAGCTTCGTCTATTTCACCGCCACCCTGGACGCCGCCACCTGGGGAGCTGAACTGGCCGTGGGCGAAGGACCCGGCAGGATCTACATCGTGGAACCCACCGGCCCTTTTGAAGATGACCCAAACCTGACCGACAAAAAATTTCCCGGCAATCCCACCAAGTCCTATCGCACTCGTGAACCTCTACGCGTCACCGGCGAAATCACAGACTGGCAGGGCCATCCTCCCGAAGTCTTGCAGAAGATGAAGGACCATCTTGAGAAGCTCAAGCTGGCCGGGATTGAAGCGATTGAGGAGTAACTGGCAATCCAAGTCACCCCATGGCCAGATGATTCATGTTAGCACCTGAACCCATCGCCAGCCTCAGTCCGAAGTTGATCCCTCATCGGGAAGCAGATGTCTCGAGTGCTTGATTCTCCCGCGCCTCGCGGCCCTGAAGTACCCCTTGGGCACTTGGCAGCACTCCCCCGGGAGACATCGCATACAGGGAAGTTAGTGCCTCCTCACGTCGACAACTACGACCGACTTTGGCGGTCGCACGGCAGAAGGAGTCCTCAAACACCTTCTGTATCCGCACACCCCGATGGCTCTCGCCACAACTCCCACCCACTGGCATTTGATCACCAACCACCCAGCGCCCCTGTAGTTGTCGCCGTGAGGAGAACAGACCAAATGGCGCGCATTTGGGGTGGATGCCAAGGAACCACCTTGAGGCGGCCGCCCCAGATCAAAGCTGATCCCCAGCGGGGATCTCTAACACAGCCCAGTGGTTGGACGAGCCTCAAGCGAGTCAACCCTGGGTACCTCCGCAGAGGATGATCAGGTGGGAAGGCCGACCGCATCTGCTTTCTCCCCACCGCCATCAACACCCCCACGTCAGTCGGACCTGATGTCATGCGCTGACTGACATTCGCGGCAAGATGCCGCAAACAGCACGCAGGATGCGTGCGCTCCCCGAGCTTCCCAGGCACGGGCCATCTGAAGCCTGTCAGTCTATGCTTCACCACCCCAGGTTCCTTGGCAGGCACTACCTGAAGCGTCTGCAAGCTTTGCTCTCTCGCCTACGTCACCAAGTTTCGACAGACCCTGGGCGTCACGAGCAGGAGGCGGAAAGGACACTACTTCCCAAGATCACTGCTCCGATTTCAATCGGCCATCGACGCTGAAAGGGATCTTGTAGCACTGCGCCGTTGAACTCCTCTCCCGGAGGTGTCAGTCGCTTCGCTCCTTCATCCACCGGCCGATGGCCGGGATGCCTCTGGGATGCCTCTGGGATGCCTCCGGGCTCCGAATGCACCTGAACCCAATATCGTTCCCTCCCCACCACCACACCCCCAACATCTTGACGCACTGACGCACTGACGCACTGCCTACTGGCTTGCCGGCTACCGCCCTTCCAGCACCCTCGCCAGTTTCCTCGCACCCTCCCGGATCAAATCCGGCCGGTAGCCACCGAAGCCCAGCAGCAGCCCGTTCACATTCTTGCGCCGGATCTGGAACATGGAGAGCGTCATGCACCGCACCCCCTGCCGTGCCGCCGCCTCTGCGACCGCATGGTCATTCATCTCGGGCGGCAAATGCCCCGCCGTCTGCATGCCGGCATGAATCGGGGCGATCTCGATCAGACCCGCCAGAGGCCCTGTCGCCGCCATTTCCATCAGCGTGCCCAACCTTTCCGCATACGCCTCCCGCATCCGGCGGATGTGCTGGCCGAAGTGGCCCTCCGTGATGAAATCACACAACACGGCCTGATCCAGCAATGGCGGGAAACGATCACTCAGCGAGCGAGCCACGGCAAACGGCTCCACCAGCCGCGGCGGCAGCACCACATAGCCCAGTCGCAGGTTAGGAAACAACATCTTGTTGAAACTCCCCGCGAAGATCACGCACCCGCTGCCGTCCAGCCCCTGCATGGAGGGCAGCGGCCGCCCCTGATAGCGGTACTCGCTATCATAGTCGTCCTCAAAGATCCATGCCCCCGCCTCCTGCGCCCACTGCAGCAGGGCCAGGCGACGTTCCAGGCTCAGACTCGTGCCCAGAGGAAACTCATGCGCCGGCGTCACATAGGCCAGCTTGGCATCGGCGGCCAGCTTCCGCCCTTGGGCCACGTCCAGTCCATCCTCATCGACGGGGATGGCCACCAGCCGCGCCCCCACGGACCGAAAGGCACCCACCGCCCCGATGTACCCCGGGTCCTCCATCCATACCTTGTCGCCAGGGTCCAGCACCAGCCGCGCCGTAAGATCGAGCGTCTGCTGGGTTCCGGAAACAATCACCACCTGATCCGCCGTGCAGTGCACCGCCCGGGCAGATCCCAAATAGGCTGCCACCGCCTCCCGGAGCGGCCGGTACCCGTGGGCCTCCGCCACGCCCAGTTGCAGGCCGGAGGCCCGTCGCAGCCGACGCCCTGCCAGCCGGCTCCACAAGGTGGTGGGAAAGAGATCCAGCGCCGGCTGGTTGGGCTCAAACGCCACCCCCGTAGGAGCCACCCCGCGAAGAGGAAACAGGGGGCGCAGTGTCTGGGACCATGCAGAAAGTCTGGCCCGTGAAGGCGTCACACTCGCCGGTGTCGCCTGCAACGAGGGAGCCGGGGCAAAGAAACGCTCTGGCAGATTGCCCGCCACCCGTGTGCCCGATCCCACCTCACTCTCCACATAGCCCTCGGCCTTGAGCTGCTCAAAGGTGACCAGCACCGTGCCACGCGCCACGCCGTACTGCGTCGCCAGATCCCGGGTGGAAGGCAGCCGCATGCCCGGCTTGAGCCGGCCCTCAGCGATCGCGAGACGAAGCTCCTCGTAGATCCATCGGAATAGGGGCGTCCCCTCCGGGGCCGGGCGCAATGCCAGTTCCTGCAGGGATGCTTTTCTGGCCATGGCGTGGGTGTCTCCGGGAAAAAGTGGTCCAGTTGAAATCGGGTAAATGGACCTTCCGACAAGTCCATTCGCAAGCGAATCTTTCTCCCGTTCGAAACACCAAAATCAAACCAACATCCTTATGAGTGAGATCTCCGACACCCCGGAAGGCAAGCCCCGCATGGCATATCACCTGGCCAGCCCCGACGCTGTGAAGGCCATGTTCGCCCTGTCTGTCGCCGTCCAGAAACTCGGCATCGAGCCCAAACTCCTGGATCTGATCCACCTGCGCGTCTCCCTGATCAATGGTTGCGCCTACTGCATCGACCTCCACAATCGCGAGGCGCTCGCCCGCGGAGAAACCGCCCGCCGCCTGAATCTCCTGCCCGTGTGGCATGAGGTGCCCCACCTCTACACCAGCCGAGAACGCGCCGCCCTGGCCTGGACCGAGGCCGTGACCCTCATTTCCCAAACGCATGTGCCCGATGACGTGTATGCCCACGCCCGCACCGAGTTCTCGGAAACCGAGCTGACCAACCTCAACCTCGCCGTCGTCGCCATCAACGGCTGGAACCGATTCGCCATCAGCTTCCGAAAAATGCCCGAAGAACTTAAATAATACCCTCGAACCCAACATTCCACATTCCACATTCCACATTCCACATTCCACATTCCACATTCCACATTCCACATTCCACATTCCACATTCCACATTCCACATTCCACATTCCACATTCCACATTCCACATTCCACATTCCACATTCCACATTCATAATTCATAATTCATAATTCATAATTCATAATTCATAATTTCTAATTGCATGCCCCTTTCCCGCCGCCAACTCATGACCCTGCTCACCGCTGCTTCCGGCGTGCCCGCCTTCGCAGCAACAGCCTCTGCCGCCACGCACCAGGATGCCGCCCAGACCGGCTCCAAGGTGACTTCCCTCCTCACCCGCGCCCTCGCCGGACATCCTGAAAGCGATGTCAACATGGTGCTGGTGGAGTACGCCGGAGGAGCCAGCTCCCCGGCCCACCGCCACTCCGGCCCCGTCTTCGTGTATGTGCTGGAGGGTGCCGTGGAGATGCAGATCACCGACGGACCGCTCACCAAGCTCACCAAAGGTGAGACCTACTACGAGCCCCCGGGTGGCGTGCATCTGGTCTCCCGCAACGCCAGCACCACCGAGCCCGCCAAGCTGCTCGCCTTCGTGATCGGCCCCAAGGGTGAAGCCCCGACCGGGCCGGTGGACAAACACTGACCCCGCCCGTTCAAGCCTCACCCCGGCATGTGTTATGACATATTCAACCCCGGTGAACAAAAGTCGGAATAAAAGCGGCGGCCGACCCGTCACAAAGGCAGATCACCGGACATGCAGTCATTGAAAGGCTGGAGTGAACCCCCTTGCTTCTGCCAATCAGAAAACCCTCAATCCCTCCCTCTCCATGAACCCCGATTCCACCGCTCGCATCGTCAGGATCCTCCTGTCCGCCAGTGTGGCCTTGGGCCTCCTCGTGGCGGCAGTTCGTCCGAACCTGGTTTATGGCGGGAACACCCCCTTGAGCACCCCGCTGGCGGCAGGCAAGACGCCGGCGGAGGCCAGTGGGTGGATTCGGTAACCCACAGAAGCGGCGCTGTGAATCCAACCACAGAGGCACAGAGAACACAGAGGGCTGAGATAAGGATAGAGGTAAACGGTGGATTGGTGGCCTCAGAGACGCTTCCTCGAACCTTTCAGTCAAACGTCCCTCCGGCACCTCAAGCCCCCGGGATCCACTCAAATCCACCACGCCCAACACCTGGCGGCGCAGCCGCTTTGGGACTGCGGTGAGCATCACCGCTTTCGGGACGGCTTGTGAGGTTCGATCCCCCTACCAGCAGCAGCGGAGCCCATTCCTCCGCTCCCGCCACATCTTAGTCAGCCCGACACAGGACTCCCCAAAGCGGCAATGCTTGCCGCACTCCCAAAATCCCGCAAGCGGGATCAGGTGGAGGATGCCGACAGGGCTTACACCTACAAGCGGCCTGCGAAATCCGTGGGCTGTGGGACTGCCGTTCCCGGAAACTTCGCGTCGGAACAGCACGCATGCTGCGCCCCCCACACGTCCTCCTCTCTCCAGCGAAGCGCCTCAACCAGGCGCAGCCGTCTCAACCAGCAACGCGTCTCAACGTGCCGCTTGCGGCACATCTCAACTTCCCGCTCTCCCTACGCCCCCTCCGTGCTGCCGTGCCACACCCGCTGCAGGCGCTCGATCCTCAGCGCCTTGCCCGTCGTCGCATCCACATCCACCACCGCGCCACACAGTTTCACCTGACCGCGAGCCACATGACCCTTGCTGGGCAGCAGCTTCGTGAACCGCTCAATCGCGGTCTGCACTTCCATGCCGATGCACGAGTCCACAGGGCCACACATGCCCGCATCGCAGAGAAATGCAGTGCCATTGGGCAGCACCCGCTCATCCGCCGTCTGCACATGCGTATGGGTGCCCACCACCGCGGAGACCCTGCCATCCAGATACCAGCCCAGCGCCACTTTCTCGCTCGTGGTCTCGGAGTGCATGTCCACAAAGATGACCGGCGTCTCCTTGCGCATCTCTGCCACCACCTCGTCCATGACGGTGAAGGGGTTCTCCAGCAGCATTTTCATAAACGTGCGCCCCTGCACGTTGATCACGCCCACCTTGCCCTTCTTCGTCTCCAGCACCAGCGATCCCTCCCCAGGCGTGCCCGCGGGGTAGTTCACCGGCCGGAGGAGGCGCGGCTCTTCTGAAAAATAAGGCACGATCTCCTTCTGGTCCCACACATGGTCGCCGGTGGTGATGACGGCCGCCCCGGCACGCATGAGCCCGATGGCGATCTTCGGAGTGATGCCACGACCGCCAGCGCTGTTCTCGCCGTTCACAATCGCAAAATCGATCTGCAACTCCTCCTTCAGCCGCGGCAGCATTTCACCCACGGCCTTCCGCCCTGGATCACCCATCACGTCACCTAAAAAAAGGATGCGAATCGTCTGGTCAGAAGGGGCGTCTGTCATGCAGTACGTATTTGAGGATGAATTGTCCATGAATCAAGTCTAGGCTGCCAGCATGTTGGACGGACCCTGCAGACCATGGATGACCGGAGTTGCCCTCCTGATGGGCCTCAACTGTGGCGTGATGGGGCAGGATTCCCCAGCCCCCACTGCGGCTCCCACGCCCGCAGAGGCCCCGGCAGCGGGCCCCTTGGCGGCAGACTCCCCTTCCGCCCCGCTCACCCCGGCCCCGCCAATCCTGGCCAAACCGAAGCTCAGCCCGCTGGCAACTCCGCCGAAATGGGACGAGCTAAAGGCCTACGATGGCGTGCTTACCCGCGCCCAATTCGAGAAAGCCATCTCCCATGTCTATGGCAATGGCTCCAACTTCCCGCCTCCGTGGAAGCTGGACGACCAAGGCGTCATCGTGGACACCACGCCCGGCAAGCTGCCGGTGCGCATTGCTTTTCGTCCCGCCACGGTCGAGGCCAAGCAGGTCACCCACTACTGGCGCGCCGCCAAGGACCTGCGTCCACTTGAGCCCGGTCAGCCCCCGTTGAAGGGAGTGCACATCGCTCTGGACCCCGGCCACATCGGTGGCGGCTATGCCCGCCTGGAGGAGCGCTGGCTGAGCATGAATCCGGGTGAGGAAATCATGGAGGGCCGCATCGTCCTCCAGGTGGCCCAGCTCCTTAAGCCGCGTCTGGAGGCCCTCGGTGCCCGCGTCAGCATGGTACGCGAGTCGGAGACCCCCCTCACCAAGGACACCCCGGACAGCCTCCGGGATGAGGCTCTCAAAGTCCTGCATGAGGCTGGCATCGCCAGCCCCAAGGACACCTACACCGCCCCCCGCGACGAGGCCCGCATCCTCAGTGTGCAGTGGCAGGCGGAAAAGCTCTTCTACCGCGTGAGTGAGATCCACGCCCGCGCCCGCCGGGTGAACGAGGAACTGCGGCCCGACCTGGTGCTCTGCCTGCACCTGAATGCCGAGCCCTGGGGCGATCCCAAGCAACCCTCTTTCGTGAATGCCAACCACTTCCACCTGCTCATCAACGGCTGCTACAGCCCGGATGAATTGCAGTACGAGGACGTGCGCTTTGAGATGCTGCGCCGGCTTTTCTCCCGCACGGAGGAGCAGGAAATGGCCATGGCAGCGCCAGTCGCCGCCGCCATGGCCGCTGCCACCGGACTGCCACCCTACCTCTACACCACCGCAAATGCCCGCCGGGTGTCAGGAAGCCCCTTCGTGTATGCACGGAACCTGCTGGCAAACAGGATGTATGAATGCCCGGTCCTCTACTTTGAGCCCTACGTCATGAATCACGGGGAAACCTACCGCCGTCTCCTGCTGGGACACTATCTGGGGCGCACGCTCCTGGATGGCAAGCTGGTCACCAGCCCGATGGAGGACTATGTCCGCGGGGTGGAGCGGGGCCTGGTGGAATACTTCACCCAAGCACGGAAAGGAGGCGCCTGATCATGCGCTGCCTCGTCGTAGGATGTGGTTACTCGGGTGAGAAGCTGGCAGACCTCCTGCATGAAGCAGGACACGAGGTCACCGGGCTCACCCACTCGCCCGAATCGGCGGAGAGGCTCACTGCCTCCAAGCCGTACCCGGTGCTCGCTGCGGACGTCAGCGAGGAAGCCAGCCTCGCCAGCGTGGCGGCCACCCTGTCCGGCCCGCCGGATGCGGTCATCCATTGCGCTTCCTCGAACCGGGGTGGTGCCGAGATGTACCGCAAGGTGTACCTGGAGGGCTGCACCCATCTCACCGCCCTCTTCCCCCAGGCCCATCTCCTTTTCACCAGCAGCACCAGCGTTTACCCCCAGGTGGACGGCTCTCTGGTGGACGAGACCAGCCCTGCCGAGCCAGAGCGCGAGACCGGCCGCATCCTCCGCCAGACCGAGGAACTCGTCCTCTCCCACGGCGGCACCGTCACCCGTCTGGCAGGCATCTACGGGCCCAACCGCTCGTTTGTGCTCAAGAATTTCCTCGAAGGCAAAGCCTCCATTGAAGGTGCCGAAGGCCAGGGGCGCGTGCTCAACCAGATCCATCGCGATGATGTGGCCCGGGCCATCATGCACCTGGTGCTGGGCGGACACCGCGGCGTGTTCAACGTGGTGGACGATGCCCCCATGACCCAGCGAGAGTGTTTCAAGCACCTGGCCGCCCGTTTCGCCCGCTCTCTCCCACCCGTGGCCCCGCCCAACAACGAGCGGAAACGCGCCTGGACCAACAAGCGTGTCGCCAACGCCGCCCTTCACGCCACCGGATTCACGCTCACCTATCCCAGTTATTTCGACGCACTGGACCACGACGCCGCCCTGGTGCCATCCATCCTCACCGAGCTGGGCCTGCCCGTCACCAGTACCCGCCGCGGGCGCAACATCATCATCGTGGGCCTCATGGGTTCAGGGAAATCAACCGTGGGCCGCATGGCCGCCCACAGTCTCGGGTTTGGGTTTGTGGACACGGACCAGATCATCATCGAAAAGGCCCGCAAGACCATCCCGGACATCTTCGCGGCGGAAGGCGAGGCCGGGTTCCGTTACCGCGAGACGGAGGCACTCAAGTCCCTCCTGGGCAAAGAAGGTCTCGTCATCGCCACCGGCGGCGGCATCGTCACCCAGCCGGCCAATCTGCCCATCCTCAAGCAACTGGGCTACGTCGTCTGGCTGAATGCGGATCCCAACACGCTGTACCAGCGCACCGTCCACAGCAACGACCGCCCCCTGCTGCGCAATCACGACCCTGCCGCCACCCTGCGCCATCTGTATGAGACCCGCCGTCCCATGTACCAGAAGGCCTGCGATCTTCAGATCGGCACCGACGACCTGACTGCCCAAGACGTGGCCTATGGCCTGGCCGAAAGTGTGCGCGTGTATTTTAGATAGTAGGGGTTAGGAGTTAAGGGTTAGACGTTATGAGGGATCTGGCCGAACCTCCCTTCAGCCTCAGAATGCCCCGCCTCATAACTTCTAACTTCTAACTTCTAACCCTTAACTCTCCCCCCCATGCCCCCTGCCGTTCTCAAGTCAGAACTTCAGGAGCTGTCTCGCGAGCTCGGGTTCTCGGACTGCCGGGTCGCCCTCGCCCTGCCGGCAGCGCATCGGGAGCTGTATGAGCAGTGGGTGGCCGATGGCAAATATGGCGACATGGCCTGGATGGCCCGCAATGTGGAGCGGCGCATGGACCCCCGCCTGGTACTACCGGGGGCAAAGTCCATCGTCGTCTTTGCGCTGAACTACTTCCAAGGCCCCGGCCCCCAGCCCGGCCAGTTGGAAGGCCGCATTGCGCGCTACGCGTGGAACAACGACTATCACGACCTCATCGACAAGATGCTCAAGGCCGTGAACAGCTTCCTGGAAAGCCGCGGCGGCACCCAGCGCTTCTACGTGGACACTGGGCCGGTATTGGAACGCGACTTTGCCAGTGAGTCAGGACTCGGCTGGGGCGGGAAGAGCACCATGCAGATCCACCGCTCCCTCGGCACCTGGTTCTTCCTGGCGGAGATCCTCACCACCCTGGAGCTGGAGCCAGATTCTCCCGCTCACGATCTCTGTGGCAAGTGCACCCGCTGCATCACCGCCTGCCCCACCCAGGCCATCACCGCCCCGCGCCGCATGGACGCCCGTCGGTGCATCTCCTACCTCACGATCGAGAGCAAGAGCCCCATCCCGCTCGAGTTCCGCCGCGCCATCGGTGACCGCCTCTACGGTTGCGATGAGTGCCTCACCGCCTGCCCGTGGAACCGCTTTGCCCAGACCTCCCACGAAGCCTGGTTCCAGGCCCGCGAGTCCGTGTTCGGCATGCACCTCCGCGACATGCTGACCCTTGATGACGACGCCTTCCGCGCCCTCTTCGCCAAGTCTCCCATCAAGCGCATCAAGCGCCCCGCCTTCCTCCGCAACGTCTGCGTGGTTTTAGGAAACATCGGCACCGCCGAAGACCTCCCCTCGCTGGAGTGCGCCGCCCATGACGAGCACCCGCTGATTTCCGAGCACGCGCAGTGGGCGCTGGAGGAGATCCGGTTGAGAATGAAGGATGGCATGAGCCCTCCAACAGCAATGGCGAGTCTCTGAGCCATTAGTTGCCTCCTGCAAGCATCGGACCGCCAGACGGTTGTCGAGACCAGTGCTTGGACCTGAAATCGCCTTTGCTACCGATCAACCCACCTTTGCGACCGTGCGGCCCCCAGATTTTGCCTTTTGCACGCAATGCATTGCACTCTTGGGCACCGTCAATGAGATGGCTGCGGATGCCTGAATACTCGAAATGAGTAATTTACATCTGACACATCTTGTAATTCTCCCGCAAAAGTAGTAGCATCAATGCCTTTTTATGGCTCCATCAATCCCGTTGTTCAGTGTCTTCATGTCTCCAGAGGCAATTGCGCGCAGCGTCGAAGTGCTCGGCTGCGGCTTCATTGGCCAGGGGCCCCAAGTGGAAGCGTTTGAATCGAAATTGAAAGATTGGGTGACGTCGCCACACGTTCTCACGCTCAATTCGGGCACTTCCGCCCTCCACCTCGCGCTCCGCCTGGCGGGGGTTGAGCACGGTGATGAAGTGATCTCGACCGCCATGACCTGCATGGCAACGAACGTTCCCATCCTTGCCAATGGTGCGCGGATCGTGTGGGCGGACATCAATCCCAAGACTGGCAACCTCTGCCCGAAGAGTGTGGCGGAAAAGATCACGCCGAAAACCAAGGCGATCGTTTGCGTGGACTGGGGCGGCTATCCCTGCGACTTTACCGAACTGCGCGCCATCGCGGATCAGCACAAGATCGCCCTCATCGAAGACGCTGCCCACGCCTTTGGCGCCACTTACAAGAACCAGAAGATGGCGGCACTCCCTGACTTTACCACTTTCTCCTTCCAGGCGATCAAACACGTCACGACCGTGGATGGTGGAGCCCTCATCTGCCGGTCGGAAGAGGACTACAAACGGGGCAAGCTTTTGAGGTGGTACGGAATCGACCGCGACGTCCCCCGGAAGGACTTCCGCTGCGAAGAGGATGTCCTTGAATTCGGCTACAAATTCCACATGAACGACGTGGCCGCGAGCATCGGTGTTGCCCAGCTCGACCACGCAGCCCGCATCGTGGGTGCCCACCAGAAGAACGGCGAAACGTACCGGGCGGCTTTCGCCGGGCGCGAAGAGAGAGGACTGGAGTTGCTGGACTACAAGGACGACCGCAAATCTGCCTTCTGGCTCTTCACCATGCTGGTGGACAATCGCGAGGAGTTCATGAAGTTCATGGCGGAGCGCGGCATCACCGTCTCCCAGGTTCATGCCAGGAACGACCGCCACACTGTATTCCGCGATTTCCAGACGGAGCTCCCCGGCGTCGATGCCTTCTCCACCCGCCAGGTCAACCTCCCCGTGGGGTGGTGGCTCAAGGAGGATCAGGTCCAGCACATCATCAGCACGGTGGACGAGTTCTTTCCTAAATCCCGATGAACGACGTCCGTATTGAGGAAATGGCGTCCCTGGCTGACGCCCTGGCGGTAGCGCGGATCCGCAATGACTGCCGGGAGTGGTTGACCAACTTCACCGGCCACATCAGCCCCCTCACTCAGGCGCGCTGGTGGAAGAGGAAATACTCCCGGCAGGCCCCAAAGCACTACTTCGTCTGGCTGGCCAGAACTCCGGAGGGCCTCCCCTGTGCCTACACCGCCCTGGCTTACGAGCCGGAGGGGGGCCTTCTCACCGTGTGCGTGTCCCCCGAGTTTCGCCGTCAGGGGCTCGGCGTGGATTTGCTCAACTTCCTCAGGCGTCAGGACTGGCCGCCGCAGGTGCCGCGCAAGCTGGTGGCCGTGGTCCGCAACGACAACGAGAGATCCTTGAATCTGCACAAGAAGTTGGGATTTCAGTTTACCGGGAACGACTCTCCCACACTTATGCGTTTTGAACTGGGTCTCGACGCCGCCTGACCTGCCGCTGCCAGATGAACATCCATCAGTACTTCGATGCCGTGGGCGAGGATGATCTCACGATCATTTCGGTCTCCTTTCGTTCCGCTTCCCTTCTGCGACAAAATCTGGCGTTGACCCGGAAGCTCAATCCGGACACGCGGGTTCACTGGATGGTGGTGCAAAACACGCCCGCCCCGGACAACGCATCAGACCTTCAGGAAGACGACCCGGACTTCTATGTCATTCCCGGCCCTCGCATCACGAAACGCGAGAAGTCGAACGTCGGCTACGGATCCTTTCACCACGGCAAGGCGCTCAACATGGCCCTGTCCTACGCCATCACCAGCCACATCCTCCTGCTCGATCCCGATTGCTTCATCGTAAAGGACCAATGGATCCGTGAGGTTCCCGCGCTGATGAGGCGCAAGCAATTCTGCTTCTGGGGCACCCCCTATCACCCCGAGCGGTTGAATGCGTACAATGTCTTTGGTCGGACCTACATGTATTTCCCCACGGCGATTTGCATGTTCATCGACCGCGCAAGGCTTCAGAAGAACCTGCACTTCGGCCTGGATTTCACTCCACCTGTGCGGGGCAAGATCAATTCCTTCACGTACCGGGACCGCATCCTGAACGCCGCCAAGAGCCACCGCTCATCCGTTGGCAAAGCCATTGCCATCGCGCGAGAAGCAGGCATCCGGGGGCTTGTTGACGTGTTCCGGCTTACCAATCTCAAATGGGCTTGGGACAAGCGCCCAGACATTGGCCACCTCGTGTACGAGCAGTATCACAAGAAGGTCAAAGTCGGGTACACTGCCATGCACTACTCGCGCCCGTTCCCCGCCTGGTTCAAGCTGCTCAAGGCTCTGGTTCCCCAGCACTGCACCGCCTACCCCAAGCGCAACCACTACTGGACCAAGCAAACGTTCGCCATGCTCCCTCCTGAAGTTCACGAGCGTTGGGAACAGTTCTTCATCCGGGATGAACCCTTTGCCTTCCACCTCGGCAAGGTCACTTACAATCCGCACAAATCGGATGCAGCTCTCCTCGCCGAGGTCTTGAGCAAACAATTCGGTCTCGAATTTGAAGTCGCGAGCGAGCCACAGGCCAAAAAGCTTGAGTTGTCTAAGGTCGGGTGAGCAAGTCCGCTGTAGCGCGGGAAGCTCCCGCCGATGTCGGATGGCGTGACGGAGAGACGTAACGCCATCTCCGTCGCTCTTGCCTCCACCGTACTCTGCGAGCGCACTTCAGGCATAGTCCGGTTGCCTCAACCGGCCCAGTCACCGCAGGGACGTACGTCCCAAGCGCCGATCCTCATCTTCCGCAGTCGGCACACCTCGGCCCTGCACCTTACAGCACGGGGGACATGAGATTCACGGTCAGCCAATCTGCGGCCCGAAGTTGATCCCAGAATGGGATCTGTAACACAGCCGAATGTTGCCCAGCCTCAAGCGAGTCTACCTTGGGGTCTTGCCGCGACCAAAGGTCAGGTGTGGAGGCCGACAGCGTTTGCTCAAAGGTGCGCCCCAAAAAGAATCCATCTCGGACGCAACAGGCGCACTCTCCAACGGTCTGCCTCCATCGCCATCCACTTCCTGCATTCACGGACTACGACACATTCACCTTCTCCCTGCTTCTGCAGTTTCATCTTCACAGTCCCTTTGATTCATCATAGAGTTCTTGCACCATGAGAATGGCCCTGGCAATCATGTTCCTCTTCCCCTTCGCATTCATCCCTTGCGAAGCCCAGCAAAAGCCGGAGGCGAAGTATACTCTGGAGAAGATGCTGGATGCCCCTCGGATTCGCCGCATTCAGATCGAAGAGAGTTCCTTCACTGAGACATGGTACCTGCTTTCCTTCATTATGAGCGAAGATATCGCATCCAAGGATCATGTCGCTGGTGCATTGCAGATTGCATCCGAACTTCGATTCCTGAGCTCGACCAACCGGGATGGAAAAAAGAAGATGCCGGAGAAGGATGGTTCAGCCCGCTCCATCTTCCAAACCTTCGCCAACCAGTGGGAAGTCCTTATCCTGATTGATGGCAACACGGTCTACATCGTCGATGAAGGGGACGAAAAGAGATTCAAACACAGCGTGCTATTCGAAGGGAAATCGAGCGGAAGTAGCTGTCGCATATCCAGACTGGCGGGAGATTGAGGTCTGAAACTGACCCGTATTGATGAGCACCGGGCAGACATCGTCTGCGGGGCTAACACATTCCTTATCGGAGCAGTGTGTTTGGGAAGTGGAATACGCCAGCGTCCTGCACGTGGAGGACCCGAGTCTGTCGAAGCTTGGCGATACGGTGAGAAGACGAAGCTTGCAGACGCTTCAGCGAGTGCCTGCCAAGGAATCTATGTCGTGAAGCACAGACTGACAGGCCTCAAATGGCCCGAGCTTCCCAGGCACAGGCCATTTTGAGAAACGGGCACGACAAAGCATTGGCACTTCTTGTTCGACCAGTAGATTCAGCCTCCCTGCCCTTCCCATGATCGCCACCTACGTCCTGGTTGACTATGAAAACGCCCAGCCAGCCCGAATCCCCGAGCTGGCGAAGGCCCGGCACAAGGTCCTTGTCTTCCTGAAAGGGAATCAAGACACCGTATCGCTGGAACTGGCAACCGCCCTCCAAAGGCTTGGGGCGAATGGCGAGTACGTACGCGCCCCAGGGGAAGGGCAACTGGCACTCGATCTTCACATCGCCTACTACTTGGGCAAGCTCACGTGCGACAACCCTCATGCCCGTATCCATGTCGTCTCCAACGATTCGCGGTTCGATCCTCTGATCGAGCACCTCAGGAACAACCATCAAGCTGCCGTATCTCGCAGTGACAGTCTCGATGCCGTAGTCGCGGCACAGACTCTCATCCCTCCCCCGCTTGAACGGCTCCTCGAATCAGCCGAACTTTGGTTGAGCAATCAACCGCATCACGGACCTCGCACCCATGCCAAGCTGCACAACAGCCTGAAATCCTTTCTGCCCAAGTCCGTCACCAAAGCAGAGCGCCAGCTCATGATCACTGCACTGCGAGAACGAGGGTATTTTTCCACCGAGGGGAACAAACTCGTCTGGCCGGGAGATATTCCCCTTCCAACCCAGCGCCCCAACGCTCCAACCACATGGCAACCGGACGACGAATCTGCTGAACCGCATGACCCGGATGCGGCATCGGATTGGGATGATGACGATATTCCGTTTTGACCGCCGCAAGAGGAAGAAGATTGCTTGAATGAAGAAGATGATCGTGACCGCATTCATGATTGCCACGGCTTCCTGTGTTGCCACCACCCAACACAGCGGTGGAGAACAGGTTCAACTTGACCCTCCAATCAGGGTTCCAGGGGCAGCTGGTCCACATCAGTTGTAACGGCAAGACCCTCTTCAACGAAGAAACTACGACGGACCCGTCCACTGGCCTTTCCAAGTCGCTCTCCATTCATCTTCCTCAGAGAGGATCGATCATCATCAATCTACAGTCACAACAGATTTCAACAAAGTTAAGCTATACAACCAGCAAAGGTCGCCACTTCGGCGTGCGTTTGGAAGAACGCCGCAAGCTTGTAGCGCGTCAGCAGCAGCAGCCTTTTGTGTATGACTAGCAGTGGCAACGAGCAAACAAAAGATGAAAACACAACAAACCGTTGTCAGCATCGCCATCCTTGACTGGTATGATGGCGTTGTCTCCGGCGTGATTCAGACGCAAGAAACATGGGCTCTCGCCGCACTGCTCGCCTTCGAGCCTGACGAGCGACGCAGACTCTACGCTATCATCGAAATTCCAGAAGCGACCGCGCAGGATTGGGTTGCCAACCCACCTGGGACGTTGTCGCTGGCGCAGATCAAACTGGACCCCAAATCCACCTACATCTCCCTCAACGAGCCTGACTTGAATGAAGTCCTTGTTCTCCGATCAGCGACCCAAGACGAGACGGACATGATGTTGGCTGCCAATTTTGTCGACATCGATCACGCAGTCCAACCCGAGGCCATTGCCTATTGGTTGCAAACCTGACCCGCCGTGACCGCGACAGTGACGGGAAACACGAACTGCCTGAAAAGCCCTCCCCGCCAGCACGTATGGTTGCCTCATGCGCGCCACACTTCCTCTTCTCTCCTTCAGCGCACTCTGCGGTCTGATGACGGTTCTGGGTGCCCCCGATGAGAAGCCACCGCTCCCCGACGCCAAGCCCATCCCGCTGGTACAGGTGACGCCGCTGCCAGACTACCAGGCATCGTTCACCTTTCGTGGTCATGAACTGACCCGGTTCCGGTTTGATCCGGCTGCGAAACGTCCTTTCTGGTATCCCGCGCAGACTTCCCTGGCTCCCTCTGTGATTCGCATGGGGCATCCGCATGACCCCATCAGCCACCGTCACCACTACGGCATCTGGATGACGCACAATATCGTCAGCGGCATCAACTTCTGGGATGACGAGCACGGCAAAGGCAAGGGC
Source organism: Verrucomicrobium spinosum DSM 4136 = JCM 18804 (assembly GCF_000172155.1). Taxonomy (NCBI): domain Bacteria; kingdom Pseudomonadati; phylum Verrucomicrobiota; class Verrucomicrobiia; order Verrucomicrobiales; family Verrucomicrobiaceae; genus Verrucomicrobium; species Verrucomicrobium spinosum. The sequence goes on from NZ_ABIZ01000001.1 coordinate 7,077,920, forward strand.
AGCATTCAGCACCAAAAGGTCCTGGGTTACTGGGATGGCGATGAATCCGCCATGATGATGACCCTGAACCACTGGGTGAGCGAGGAGGACGGAGAGGTTCTGCTCATTGAAAAACGCCACATGGAAGTCCGCCCGGTGCCCGACGCCAGTTCCTGGCTGCTCATTGTGGACAGTGAATTCCTCGCTCCCAATGGGCAAACCACCACCTTTGAAGGCAGCGGCTTCGGCCTCATGAGTGCCCGCATGGCCAGGTCCATCGGTGTGCATGACGGCGGCGGGCGCATCCTCAACTCCGAAGGCCAGGTAAATGAGGAGCAGGTTTTCCGCAAACCCGCCCGCTGGTGCGACTACAGCGGCCGCCTCACGGTGGACGGCTTCGCCGGCATCACCCTGATGAACCATCCGGGCAATCCAAATCATCCAACCGCCTACCATGTGAGGAACGATGGTTGGATGTGCAACGCCCTGTCTCTTGAAAAGCCAGTCGCAGTAGGAGATGCCTCTCCGCTGCACGTGCGCCATGGACTTTGGGTCCATGAGGGCGTCCCAGATCAGCGTCGCTGTGAGTCCGTGTGGGCCGACTTTGTCAAAATGTCGCTCCCGGATATGAACAAGAAGCCCTAAACCTTTGAGATTGCTTGATTCGCGCTTGGCAAGAGGGAGGTGCCACAGGTAGAGTTTTTCTTGATTTGATCCAATAGAATGGCTGGACGGTATAAATTCCTCGAAGAGCTCGGCAAAGGCGGGGCGGGTGCGGTGTTCAAAGCGTATGACACCCAGCTCGATCGCTATGTCGCGATTAAACGTCTCTTCACGAAGGCGGAGATGGAGCAATCCGACGCCGATTCAGGCGGTCTGCGCAAGGAGGCGGGATCGCTCGCCACGCTGCAACACCCAAACATCGTCTCCATCTTCGACCTCAGCAGTGATGACGAGGGCTTTTTCATGGTCATGGAGCTCGTCGAAGGCGAGACCCTGGCCGACTGGATTGCCAACGGGCCGATGAACTTGGGCGATTTCCAGGAACTGGCCTCCCAGACCATGGAGGCCGTGCTGGCCGCCCACAGCCTCAGCCTGCTCCACCGTGACCTTAAACCGGAGAACATCAAGGTACAGCGCCTGCCGGGCGGTCGCATCCAGATCAAGGTGCTGGACTTCGGCCTGGCCCGTCTTTCTTACGGGGCCAAGAAGATGACGGAGGACCAACTGGGCAACATCATGGGGTCCATCTACTACATGGCTCCCGAGCAGTTCCTGCGCAAGCCGCTGGATGGTCGCGCCGATCTGTACGCCCTGGGTTGCGTGTATTATCAGGCACTCTGTGGCCACCGCCCCTACACCGACGCCACCGTTCAGGGGATCATGAACATGCACCTGGAACACCGGGTGCATCCTCTAAAAACGCTGGCTCCACGCCTGCCGGACCCGATCTGTGACTGGGTGATGTGGCTGATCAACCTCGAACCCAATGACCGGCCGGCCAATGCGTCGGAGGCCCTCAGAACCTTGCGGGATCTTGCTTCTGTTGGTTGGTTCAGTGAAACTCCCGTCGCGGTGGCCGAGGCCATTCCCATGGCCGTCCCCATAGGCGGAGGTGCCGTAACCGGGCCACTGCGTGGCTCCACCACGCAGAGCATGGCCCGTCCGCCCACGGGGAGCGTTTCCCAGAGGCTCACTGCGAATGTGCCCAAGCGCACCACCGGCCTGCAACCCCGGCGTCCGGGGGTGAACCCTCCCGGACCAGGTGCCCCAGGTTCGTTCTCCAACGCTCCCACCGTCGTTGCCGCCCGCAAGCCCAAGACGGATGTCGAAGATGCAGGTGGCGGCGTGCCCAAGTGGGTGTATCCGCTGGCCGGTCTCGCTGTCATCGGCCTCATCTGGGGCGTCTGGCCAAAAGGCAAGCCTGAGAATCCGGCCAAGTCCCCGACCAAGGTGCAGTCTGGCTCCACCACCAGCACCCCCTCTGCGCCCGCGCCAGCAGCCACCCTGCCTTCGCGACCCGCAGATTTCATCGCTCCTGGCAGCATTCTCCATTATCGGGCTGGTGAGAAGATGGAGGCCTTCGGTGCGCCTGGAAAGCCCGCTGTCCCGAATTCCCAAATCAAATCCTGGGGAGACCTGCAGTCTCAGAGTGGAGAGGGCCCCATGGAGACTTTTGACGGACAAGCCGCCTACGCCCCCACCCTGGTCTTTGACAAGCCCGCCGGACTGAAGGCTGGCTTGAACGTGCTTCGCTTCGCCACTGGCCAGGGCATGATGCATAGCATGCCCCCAGGGACGCCCCACAGTCGCAACTATCCTTTTGCTGAAGGTGGAGCCAATAAAGGCGTCACCCTCATCATGCTGGTGCGCCCCGCCATCTCCGGCAAAGAAGCCCGGTGCTTCCGCCTCCGTACCGAGGACAACAAGAACTACATCAACGTCCGCGCCTACCACAACAATGAATGGCGCCTGGGGGTTCGTGCGGGCAACACCAGCCGCGAAGCCAAGGTGACCAACCGTAGCACGAAGCAATACAGCCTCGTGGGGGTTACTTGGGACACCGCTGTCAACAAGGCCGTCATCAATGTGAGATCCGAAGACGGCACCAAGGGACGTGCCGAAGTGGATACTCCAAAGGACACGGTAGGGGTGCTCAATGATCTGCGGATTGGAGACTTCACCAATGACACCGCAAACCCGGTGGCTGCGGAGGACAATTTTTCAGGAGATGTCGTGGAGCTGGTCGTGTGGCCTTTCGCCATGGGTTGGGAAGACCGCACCGCCCAGGAGATGAAGTTCATGCAGTATTACTTCGTGAACCCCGGTCCCCGGTATTGAGGGAGCCAGGGGCCCTGTCGCAGTGGCAAGGGGAGCATCTTTCCATCTTGAGTCTTCCCATAGGCTGGCCAGTGTGTCCCCAGCCCCATGTCCAGCCCCGCTCCCGCCCTCGTCAAAGCCGCCCAGGAACTCAGCCGCAAACTGGCCCCGCTCCAGTTTGGCGAGCCCGTCACGCACGTTTACAATCCCCTGGAGTACGCCTCCGTTCCACACGAGCAGTATTTGAACCGCTACGGCCGCGCCGGACAGCAGATCATGTTTCTGGGCATGAACCCCGGCCCTTACGGGATGACCCAGACGGGCGTTCCTTTTGGCGAGATCCCTGCGGTGCGCGACTGGCTCGGCATCTCCAGCCCAGTTGGCAAGCCCATGCCGGAGCATCCCAAACGCCCCGTGGTGGGTTTCGACTGCCCGCAGAGTGAGGTCAGCGGCCGCCGCCTCTGGGGGCTCTTTGCAGCCAAGTTCAGCACCGCCGACGCCTTCTTTGACCGGCACTTCGTTGCCAACTACTGCCCGCTGGTATTCATGGAAGAGGGGGGCAAAAATCGTACACCCGACAAACTACCCGCTCCCGAGATGGCCGCGCTCTACGCCGCCTGCGATGAACACCTCCGGAAGGTGGTGGCCGCCCTCAAGCCAGAGTGGGTCATAGGCGTGGGCGGCTTTGCCGAAGGACGCGCTCAGTTGCTGAAGGCAGACTTCCCAAACCTCAAGATCGGGCGCATCCTTCACCCCAGTCCCGCCAGCCCCGCCGCTAACAAGGACTGGGCGGGAAATGTGACCCGCACCATGGAGGCACTGGGTCTTTGGTGAGGGAGGCATGCTCGCCCAAAGGTACGCATCCCCTGAATTTCCACAGTTGCCAAACAAGGGTTTTCCGCCAATCGTGCGGTGACCAACCACTGGTCAGGCACTGCCATGTTTCTCACCAACCTCGACATCCTCATCAACCGGATCAAGGATGCTGAGTACGCCCACCTTTTGCTCGAACCCGTTCCCCTGTTCGGGCTGCTTTTCGGTCTGATCTTTTTCGCCGTCGGCCTCTGGGGGAGAGAGGACAAGACCCGGGTCATCGCCCTGCTGGTGATCGCGGGTGCCTGCGCCAGTGTCATCCCCTACACCACCTACCGTGAGCGGGCCCAGCCCCGGGTGCTGGAGATGATGCCGCTGAAGAAGTCCATCAAAGACCAGACCGCTTTACGGCAAAACACCCAGTGGGTGTACCTCACCGTGGCTGGCATCGCGATCCTTGCTCTCATCAGCAGCGGGAAAATTGGGCAGCTCGCGGGATACGGCGTGCTGGTCACTGGCTTGGGTGCCCTCGTCTTCAGCATCTGGCTTCACATGAAGGAAGCGGAGATCTTCCACCCCAACATCCGTGGCGCGCCCACAAAGGTCATCCCGGCAGCCCCAGTGAAACCCGCAAAACCAGTGCAGGCCCCGGTTCCCGCAGCATCGGCCACCCCAGCTCCAGCCACTCCGGCGACACCGGCTAAACCTCAATAGGGGTTGAGGTTGGAGGAAACACCCCGCCCACGCACAACCCGAAGCTTGTAGCCGCACCTCGTAAGAGTGTGGTTGGGTGGCGTGGCACTCATCAAGAGGTACCCGACATTGGTGAGCTTCGAGCGAGTCAACCCTGGGGACCTCCGCGGAGGATGATCAGGTGGGAAGGCCGACCGCTTCCGCTTTCTCTCCACCGCCATCAACACCTCCAAGTCACCCCAAGGCTCCTTGGCAGGCACTAGCTGAAGCGTCTGCAAGCTTCGCCTCCGCGCCGACGTTGCCAAGCCACGACGGATCCCCTGCCCAATCCCTTCGTGCCTTCGTGTGAGAATATAAACCCTCCCGCCCCTCATTCGCTCCATTCAAGCCCGCCTGGCAGATCCACGCCGCAGAACTCAAGATGCAGAATGCGGCGGTGCCGGTCCGAAGTGGACTTCCCCGAAGCATGCAGCAGCAGCGGACGCATCAACAAAACGTCCCCGACGTCCATCTCGCACAGCGTTTCCTTCACGCGGTTCCGGCAATCCTGAATCTGCTCTGCCCCAAGCCTTCCCACCCCATGGGTGCCTGGCAGGACCTTGAGAGCCCCGTTCTCCGCGTCACAGGCGTCCAGATGAATCCTCATGGTGACGACCGCCTCCAGCAACGCCACTGGCGGTTGCACATGCGGCACCCCGTCCTTCATGCTCCAGGGGCCGAACCCCGGCACGTCCTTCCTCTCCCGCACCGCAAACGTCAGATCTTGGTGCCAGGGCACGAGCCAGTTGGCTGCGGGAGATTTGTCGAAGTAAATGGCTCGAACCAACCGGGGGGCTCCCGCCAGATGTGGCAGCAGGCAATCCCTCACCTGCTCTGAGCCCACGAGTTCCCGCACGGCGGGCACTTCCATGAGACCCCGACGACCGGCACCGGCCACCGTGCCCAGCACCTGCTTCATACGGTCGCACTCCGCGGCGGAAAAAACGGCAGGAAGCCGGGTGAATCCCGCGCATTTAAAACTGGGGTTCGATGCCATAAGGCTCAGGTTCGTGGAGACTAAAACGAGCCGCCCAGGGCCAGATGGAGATCGACCCGGTTCCTTAATCGCAAGGCCTGGACGGCAAGCAGGGCACTGCGGGCATCAAAGGCCCGCTGACGGGAGTCCAGCACCGTGAGGGCATCGCTCAGCCCCCGGCTGTAGCGGCTGATCGCCAGCTCCACCGCACGCTCCGCCTCAGCCGCCGCAGTGGTCAGTGCCGACTCCTGCTCCTTGAGGTAAATCTCGGCCGCCAGGGCTCCTTCCACCTCCTTGAAGGCCTGGAGGGCCCGGCCCGAGTAGGTGGAAAGTATTTCATCGTACCTGGCGCGTGCCTCCTCGGCATTGGCCCGCAGCCTTCCGCCCTGAAAGACCTGCTGGGCAACACTTCCCGCCAGGCTCCAGACCACGGCCTCACGCTGGAGCAGCAGGGACAGCTCATCACTGCTCAGGCCTCCAGAGCCGGTGAGACTGAAGCTGGGCAGAAAAGCCTTCTTTGCCCCACTCTCCGAACGCAGGGCTGATTCCAGGCGGCGCTCCATCGCCCGCAGATCTGGGCGGCGCAGCAGCATCTCCGAAGGCAGGCCCGCCGGCACGTTCTTGCGCATACCAGGCAGATCCGCCACCCCATGTTCCTTGCCCGCCGGGTAAGCCCCCAGCAGCAGTTCCAGCCCCCGCCGCGCTTCATCCGCCTCCCGCTTGCGGGAGGCCAGCGTAGCTTCCGCACGGGCCAGGTCTGCCCGCGCCAGACTCACATCCAGCGCCACCTGTTCGGTATCGATCCCCCGGTCCAGTTGCTTTTCCAGAACCCCGAGGTTGATGCGGCGGGTGGCAATGTTCTCTTCCGAGAGCTGAATCTGGGCCCGGGTCTCCGCCAGGGTGAGGGCGGATTTCACCGTCGTCCCCGCCAGGGACAACTGGGCGGCATACAGATCCTCCTGCGCTGCCTCGGCCCCTGCCGCCGAGGCGCCGCGCTGGTCTCGCAGGCGTCCCCAGAGGTCCAGCTCCCAACTGATGTCTGCGCCCATTTCAAAGCGGTTGCTCCGCACGCCAGAGCCGACGAATCGCTGTCCGGAGGCACTCTGGTTGCGCCGCCCGCCAAAGTCCACACCCACCTGAGGCCAGAGTTCCGCCCCTGCGGCCTTGGCTTGAGCCCTCGCCTGAGTGACTCTGTTGGCCGCCGCCTTCAAGTCATGATTGCGTTCCAGCGCCAGCCGCACCAGACGCTGGAGGTCGGGATCATCGAAATCTCCCAACCATCCGGTGGCACTTGATGATGAGACGCTCGCTCCGACAGACCATTGACGCGGCGCTCCAGACTTCACGACCTCTAAATCTCCCGCCTTGCGTTCAGCCCCCAGGGGATCAGACGAGACGCACCCTGCCGCAGAAAGCAGCAGCGTAAACCCAAGAGGCAGAAGAAAGCAGCGGGGGGCCATGCAAGCTGGGCAGAAACCGCAGTTCCGGGCTGGATGGGATGGCTGCTCTAGGGCTTCGCCTCGGGGGCCGGGATCGGCGCGGGAGCAGGGGCCGGATCAGCACCCGCAGGGCCCGGCACGGGTTCATCCGGCTTCACATAGTTGCCCTCAATCCGCTTCACCAGCGTCGCTTCGTAGCCCTCCCCTTTCTTTTCCAGTCGGTATTGGCTGCGCTCGAAGAGCTTCTTGTAGGCCCATCCCGCCACCACGTCCCAGCGGCCAGTTCCAGAAGCCTTCAGAGAACTCAATTGCAGCGTCACGGGGGAGAGGCCGCTGCGGGGGTCCACGATGCTCTTGTCAGGATCACGCATGGTGAGCACTTCGCCACTGACAAAGTTCAGGCGCAGGTCATCCATGCGTCCCACAAATTTCATGCTTGTGCTGTAAAGCCGGTCCCCCTTCACCACCGAGTACACCTTGGGCACCTGGGGGTCCACAGGAGGCAGCGTCTTCAGCAGGTGCCTCACCATCGCCTCTCCTTCCGGTCCTTCCATATCATCCAGGGACATGGCACCAGGTTCGCCAGACTCGCACCCGAGCAGGGCAAACAGGCTGAACAAGAGGAGAAAACGGGAGATCATCTGGTGCACTATGTGCAATGTTCCCGGGCGGTGGTCAACCTCCGGCAGAGCTGGACACCCCTTCTTCCTCCAGTGCCTGTTGACGTTTTTGCAAATTCCCGCAACTTTCCAGTTCTTCAGAGGTTGATACTGGTAGCCATGGAGCCACTCTCGCCCAACGATCCGGTTTTCAAACTGCTTGGTAAAACCAAGCAGGTGGAACCGCGGCCCAATTTCACGCAGAATGTCCTGCGCGCCGTGCGGCAGACGCCTCAGCGCGAGACGTGGTGGGAGCGTTGCCAAAGCTGGCTGGCCCACGGGTTCGGTGCCCGCAGCACTTGGGCGGGCTCCGGTCTGGCGGTGACTACCGCGCTGGCCATCTGGCTGGGCGTGCGCGCCCCCGAGGTAGAAACACCTCCCACCAGCGCTGCGGCGGTGGCCACGGCCACTCCTTTCACCAAGGAAACGACTTCTACTGGGGCGCTGGCCGCCGCGTCGCTCGAAGAGGAAACCTTCACCGCTGTCGAAGAATCCACCTCCGTAGCATCCCAACTGGCCAGCATGGACCAGATGAGCCTTCTCCTGGCCCAGCAGGACACCAGCGCCCTCACCGACAACGAGATTGCGCTCCTGCTTTATTAGCCGCGACCAATTAAGAGGATTGCCGGACTAGCCTGCCCAAATCGGTTGACTTTCCACGGCGGCGAACGATGTGTCACCGCCGTTTTCATTTTTTTTGGGCACGGCATGGCAGTGCATTCTGGTTTTCGCCATGAATCGAATCACTTTGTGCAAAAAACATGGCGGCCCTAGTCAAAGACAAACCAGATGAACCTCTACGTCAGTAATCTTTCATATAACATGACCGATAATGAGCTGCGCGAATCTTTTGAGCGCTACGGTCTTGTCTCCCACGCCCGGATTATCCTCGATCGTGAGACGGGGCGCTCGCGTGGATTTGCGTTCGTGGAAATGCCCAATGATGAAGAAGCTCGTGCTGCCATCAATGGACTGAACAACGTTGAGCTGGCTGGGCGCCCTCTGAAAGTGGTGGAAGCTCGTCCGCGTGAAGAGCGCCCATTCTCCCCGCGTCCCGCTGGTGGCGGCGCTGGCGGTGGCGGCGGCTACAAGGGCGGTGGCGGTGGTGGCGGCTACAGCGGCGGCGGTGGCGGTGGTGGCGGCGGCTACAAAGGTGGCGGCGGTGGCGGCGGCTACAAGGGCGGTGGTGGTGGTGGCGGCGGCTACAAAGGTGGCGGCGGCGGCGGCTTCCGCGACAAAGACAAGGGCAACTGGGACCGTGGCAAGCGCGACGGCTTCGGTGGCGGAGACTGGGAATAAGTTTCACGCCGTTTTACCGGCCTTTTCCAACTTTTGATTGACCCTTTCGAGGCCGCAGACGCTCCCGTCTGCGGCCTTTCTGTTTTGGGGAAAGGCGCTCTTGCGAGCGCGCCCCTCTATATTGCCCCCCCCACCGCTCCCAAACATCGCGAAGCGTCTTGGAGTGCGGTGGCTAGACACCGTTTTCTGACCGCGACAACGCGTGAACAGCAGCCGCACACCAGCGTAGCCCACAACTCCCGCGAACGCCCGTGCATCGGCCGGATCAAGAATCAAGCCCCCTCACCTTCCATCGCCCGGCGAAAGCGGCGTCCAGCCGCCAGCACTCCAAGACGCTGCCGCGATTCTTGAGACTGCCCGGTGAATGCAGTCTCTGGATACAGGAGAATAGCCCCCCTCCCGGCAACCGAAGCGGTCGCCCTACAATCCAAGGTATTTGGCAACGAGTAGAACGATGCAATCTCATGGGACACTCGCGCCCGGCCCGGCCAGCTGGGCGACAGCTCATGTCTTGCGTCTTCTGTCTCCCCTACACCAGACCATCCAGCGCCTGCACCAGATCCAGGCTCCTGGCATTGGGCAGCACGCCCAGTTCCATCTGATTCATCACATAAGCAAAGGACAATCGCCGCCCTGGATCCCCAAAAGCCAGACTGCCGCCCGCTCCGGGATGCCCAAAGGCCCGAGGTCCCCGTCCAAACAACTGGCGTAACTTCGTCACTCCATCTTCCGCCACTGGATCCCTCATCACCCCTGGGCCGAACGCCATCAGCGTGCACAGGACAGCATCATCCTGTTGGGAAATCGTTTGAGACAGCGAGTGCACCAGGGATTCGCTCACCAAGCGACGCCCTTTCCACACCCCTCCCTCGGCCAGCATGGCATAAAACGCCGCCAGCGCCCGGGCAGAGCCCACTCCTCCCATGCTCGGATAGCTCCGCTGAAGGGTCTCCGGCTTGTTCATGTCCTGCACGGCGTTCAATCCGCTCGGGGAGACAAACGTCCGCTGCGTCAGGGTCCCCTTGGTGGAGAACGCCTTCAAAAACGGAGTAGGGGCTTCCCCCGCTTTGACCCGGCCCGGATAGAGCGTGGCCACCCGCGAGAGCCTGGCCCCAGGCAGGCCAATCCAGAAATCGAGTTCCATCGGATCCCCAATCTTTTCCCGGAAGTAATGGCCCAGCGTGATGCCCCGCGTGGCGTGCTTGACGATCTCATCCAGCAGAAACCCGAATGTGCGGGCATGATAGCCCTGCGCCGTGCCCGGTGGGGAACTTGGCACCTGCGCCTCCAACGCAGCCACCACGGCAGAGGCATCCTCAATAGGCACCACACCATCCAGCGCCGAAAGCCCTGCGGTATGGCTGAGGAGCTGCCGGAAAGTGACCTCCCCCTTTCCACCCCCTGCAAAGGCGGGCCAGAGCTCCACCACGCGCTCATCCAGAGCCAGCCCCGCCTCCTCTAAAGCCAGCAGACAGGTCACCGCAGCCACCCCTTTGGTGGCACTCCACACGGGGACCAGAGTGTCCGCATCCCAGAGACGGGCACCGCTTCGATCCAAGGCTCCACCGCTCAGGTTCAACACCTCTTCCCCCTTGTGAAACACGGAGACAGAGGCACCAAGCTCACCCCGTTCGGCAAAGTTCCGCTCGAACAGCGGGCGAAGCGCCTGGTCCAGACGAACAGAGAGCTGATGATCCCCCATGGCCTATAACTCGTCCTTGAGGGTGACCAGATCAGGATCCCGCTTGGCCGTCTTCTTGAGGCTGGAATCCATTTCAAACGACTTTTCCAGCATGTTCAAAGCCTCGTCACGATTCCCCAGCCGGGCGTGATAGCACCCGATATTGTAGAAATACACCGCCTTGGTCCGCAGAGAAGGCGGCCCCTTGAGCAACACATTGAGCGCCCCCAGCGTGTTTCCCAGTTCATGGAGGCAGTATGCCTCATGGATGAAGCCGCCGGGCTCCTCCGGTGCTTCCTGACAGAGGCGCTGGGCCACGCGCAGGGCATCCTCCCAGCGGAGCTGCCCCATCAGGCTCAAGGTCAGGATCTCCAACGCATCCGGCCGCGCCAGATACTCCCCCGGAAGGTCTTGCAACTCGTGCCAAACAGCTTGGAACATGCCCAACTCCAGGTACCCCTGCGCCGCTAGAATGCTCCGTTCGTACCCGTTCATGCCTCAATATAGATGCGAATTCTCTCCGCCACGTTCCATCTGTTTGCAAGCCCCCGCTTGAGATCGTAGTACGAATGCATGACTCAGGCCTTTGTCTTGGGTGCCGGGCTCGGCACGCGGTTGCGACCGTTGACCGACCAGCTCCCCAAGCCGCTCATCCCCGTTTGCCATCAACCACTCATCTCGCATGCCTTTGAACACCTGAGGCGGGCGGGAGCGCGGGAGTTCATCGTGAATACGCACCACCTGGCCGGGGCCTACACGAAGGCGTTCCCAGAATCGCAGCATAAGGGGCTGCCCATCACCTTCCGCCATGAACCTGTCCTGCTCGATACTGCGGGCGGCATTGCCAACATCGCCGACCTGATCCGCGGGGAGTCCTTCGTCGTGTACAACGGCGACATCCTGACGGATCTGCCCCTGGCCCCCCTCTGGGAGCACCACCAAGCGTCTGGCAATCTCGTTACCCTCGCGCTTCGCAGTGAGGGTCCCGGCCAGCACATTGCACGGGACTCCGGGACGGGCCGTCTCACAGACATCCGCAACCTGCTCGGCACCGGGCAGCACGGCACTCACCAGTTCACCGGCATCTATGCCGTGCACCCGGCATTCTTGAAGCACCTTACGCCCGGCAAGATCGAATCAGTCATCCCCATCTTCCTCTCGCTCATCCAGTCGGGCACCCCCATCGGTAGCGTGGTCGTTGACGAGGGTTCGTGGTGGGACCTGGGTGATCGCACTCAGTATCTGGAGGCCCATCGCGCCATCTTTTCAGAGGGAGACACCTTTCCCGCTTATGCCCCGGAAGCCCGCACCTCTTGGAATCCGGTCCATCCGGACGCGCACGTCCACCCGTCCGCCACCCTCCGGGGATTCAATCTGATCTCCCAGCAGGCCCAGGTCGGACAAAACGCCGCGCTGGAAGACTGCCTGCTCTGGCCCGGAGCCCGAGTCGCCCCCGGCGCGGTGCTGCGACGTTGCATCGTACGCAGCGGCATGGAGGCCAATGGTGAATTGGCCAACACCGATGTCTAACCTCTGAAGGCCCGCCCCGGGTGCAGACCGTGCTTGCAATCCGCTCCAGACTGCCGAAAACTCCGCGCCCCTGATGCTCACGGACCCTCAACTTCTCGAACTGACCGCCACCCAACTTCCGGGATGGCCCAAGGCCGTTCGCCTGGATGCCATCCTCAAGGGCGGGTCCGACCGGCTGTACTACCGTGTACAATTCGAGAACCCGGCGGAGTCGGGCGTGATCCTCATGGTCTACACCTTGGCACGGCCGGACAATCCCCGCTTTGTCCCGGCCACGCGCCGCCTGGAAAAACTGGGCATTCACGTCCCACACATCTTTGCGCATGACACCGAGAACCTGTGCGTTTGGCTGGAGGATCTTGGGCATGTGGATCTGCATTCCTTCCGGGAGCAGTGTTGGGAAACCCGCCGCCCCCTCTACGAATCCACCCTGAAAGAGGCGGCCAAGCTCCACAATGTGGATGCCGGTGCCCTGAGCGCCGAGGATATCGCGGAAATGGAGCTGTGCTTCGATGACCGGCTCTATGAGTGGGAGCAGAACTATTTCCTCAACCACTACGTGCAGGGCCTGCTGGGCAAAGACCCCGCCAGTGCCGGTCTGGAAGGGACTCACGAAGCGCTGAAAACACTCCGCGACCACCTGGCGAGTCTCCCCCGCGGCCTCGTCCATCGCGATTTCCAGAGTCAAAACGTGCTCATACGGGAGGGCTCTGCCTGGTTGATCGACTATCAAGGGGTGCGCCCTGGCCTGGCCGAATACGACCTCGCCTCCCTCCTGCTGGATCCCTATGTGGAGCTCTCAGAAAATGAGCGCGAAGCCCTGCTCACCTGGTACGCCCAGCACACCGGGCGAGATTTAGGAGAGCTCCGCCAGACCTACCAGCTCTGCGCTGCTCAAAGGCTTATGCAGGCCATCGGGGCCTACGCCAATCTCAGTCGCAATCTGGGCAAACCCCATTTTGAGCAGCACATTCCCGTCGCGCTGGACCGTCTGCGTGACATTTGCGACAGCCACCCGCTCCTCGCCCCCGTGGCTGCCCTGACACGGCTCAATGGTGCCCACTGACGCGCATCCGATGATGCCCAAAAGGCGCACGAAGAGAGACCACAAAGCCTTTGCTTTGCCACGTCTCATGTGTCCTTGTGAGGGGTCAGCCTCTGACCACTTCTCATGGAACCGAAGCATGCCCACGCTCCAACCGTCACGATTGAGAATTTCCACCCGTCATTGGGTGCCTCCAACTATCTGATCAAACGGGTGATCAACGAGCCATTGGACGTCTATGCCGATGCGTTTACCGACGGCCACGTCATCATGTGCACTCTGTTGAAGTGGCACAAAATCGGTGACGCGCACTGGTCGGAGGCTCCCATGCGTCCTCAGGAGAACGACCGCTGGCAGGGCCGCTGCAGTTTCCCCTCTGCCGGACGCTGGGAATACGCTGTGGAGTCTTGGGCCGACTCCTGGCTGACCTGGCGGAAACACTTCAAAGCCAAGTTTGACGCCAGCGATCCGGAGCTTCGTATTGAGGCACGGGAAGGGGCCAAACTGCTGGAACAGACCGCCCGCCGGGCCCGCACAGCCGGAGCCAGCTCCTCCTCCATGGAGTTGTTGGAACTCGCTGACATGCTGCGCCGCCTGCCCCCTGGGGAGTTGATTGATGTGATCATGGGCGATGACCTTCAGCTCATCATGGAACGCTTCCCCGACCGCTCACTGAGCACCACATCCCAGGTTTTTCAGGTGGTGGTGGAGCGCGAGCGCGCCCGTTTTTCTGCATGGTATGAGTTTTTCCCGCGCAGCGCAGAGGGCCGGGCGGACCGCCACAGCACCTTCCGCGACTGTCTGGCGCGACTCGACGATGCCAAGTCGATGGGCTTCGATGTGATTTACTTCCCGCCGATTCATCCCATCGGCGTCACCCATCGCAAAGGAAAGAACAACACCCTCGTCGCCCACCCGGGTGACGTGGGCTCGCCCTGGGCCATTGGCTCCTCGCATGGTGGCCATCGGGCGGTGGAACCCGCCTTGGGCACCGTGGAGGACTTTGAATGGCTGGTCGGAGAGGCCCGCCAGCGCGGGCTGGAGATCGCCCTGGACTTTGCCATCAACTGTTCGCCGGACCACCCGTATGTGAAAGAGCATCCGGGCTGGTTCCACCAGCGTGAAGACGGCTCAATCCGCTATGCGGAGAACCCTCCAAAGAAGTACCAGGACATCTACCCCATCAACTTCCACTGCGAAGACTGGAAATCGCTGTGGCGGGAGCTCATTGATGTCGTGCTCTTCTGGGTGGAGCGGGGAGTGAAGATTTTCCGCGTGGACAACCCGCACACCAAGCCCGTCTCCTTCTGGGAGGTGCTGATTGCAGAAGTGCAGGCCAAGGATCCGGATGTGATTTTCCTGGCTGAGGCATTCACCAAACCCCGCATGATGCAGGGCTTGGGCAAGATCGGCTTCAGCCAGAGCTACACCTACTTCACCTGGCGTGAGAGCAAGCATGAGCTCACCGAGTACGCCAATGAGCTGACCCTGGGTGACATGCGCTGGTACTACCGGGGCAATTTCTGGCCCAACACCCCGGACATCCTGCCGCATCACCTGCAGAATGCGGGTGCCCCCAGCTTCAAACTCCGCGCCGCCCTGGCCGCCCTGCTGGTACCCAGCTGGGGCATCTACAGCGGCTATGAGCTCTGCGAAAACCAGCCGCTGGCAGGTCGCGAAGAATATCTGGACTCTGAAAAGTATGAGGTCAAGGGACGGGACTGGAACGCCCCCGGGAACATCAAAGGGTTTATCCGCGAACTCAACCGCGCACGCCAGGAAAACCGGGCTCTGCAGCTCTATGACAACCTGAAGTTCCACCACTGCGGGCACGATCAGATCATCGTGTTCAGCAAGGTGACTTCAGACTTCAACAACCGAGTGCTCGCCATCATCAACCTCAGTCCGCACGACACAGCCTCAGCCATGGTGGATCTGGACATGGGAGCCCTCGGCCTGCCACATGATGCAAGCTACCGGGTGCGAGATCTCATCCATGGCGGCGGCTACCAGTGGCACGGCTCCTCGAACTTCGTCAGCCTCGATCCCCGGGGCACGTTCATGCATCTGTTCCTCATCGAACCCTGATCCCGGCCTCCACAAGCCCCGATTTCATGAACCCTGTCCGCCTGATCCTGCTCCTCGCCGCCATCGGCAGCAGCCTTGCCTGGCTCTACGTCGGTGGCGGGCGGGGCCAGTTTCCGGAGGTGGACCCCTGGTACCTGGACTTCCTGGTGGCCAACACGCGCAACAAGGACTCCGAAGCATCCCAGTCCCTCTCCAGCGATGTGGTGCTCGTCCAGTTCCGCGAAGATGAAAAGGCCGAGTACAGCGCCTGGCCGCCTGCCCCGCTGGACTACATCATGGCGATGAAGCGAATCGCACACCACGAGCCCGAAGTGGTGGCCTTTGCCGACAGCCTCCACTGGGACAACGAAACACCCGAGTTCGTCCTGCCCTTGCGTCAGACATTGGTGGCGCAGCCTTCGGTGGTCTTTGGGTTTGAAGTATCGAGCTCAGATGCCGAAACCGCGGTCCTCACTCCAGAGACCAAGACCTTCCTAGAGGCTGAAATGCCTTCCATGGGCGAAGCAGAGGATTCCATCGCAACCATGCCAACCTTCAACCAGGTGGTGGCCATCCCCTCCAAGACGCTCCGCGTGGTAGGACAGATGGGAATCGCTTCCATTGCCGGTACCAGCAACACGCCAGAAGGCAGTGTGCCCCTCCTGGCCCGGTACGGGTCGAAGATCGTCCCCACCGTCGCAGCCCAGGCCGTCACCCTGTACCGCCGCATCCCCTACTCCGTCATGCGGCTGCGCCTCGGTGCAGGTGCCCGGCTCAGCTTGGGCGACCGTTATGTGATCCCCCTCGATCGCACCGCCTCCGTGCGGGTACCTAAGGAGGTCTCCGTGCCGATCGTGAACGCTCTTGACCTGCTCACTCCAGAACTCGGGGTGCCGTCTGAGGCAGTGAACAAGGAGGCCCTGGGAAAGAAAAAGATCATCGTCATCTCCCACACCCAGGCTGGCGCAGAAGAGGCCCGCACCATTGCGGCGGCCCTCTCCGCCCCCGCTTACCACCAGGCTTCCCAGCGGTGGGAGTGGGTGGTCGCAGGCTTCACCACTCTGCTCGCCATCTGGCAGGCACGCCAGGGCCGCCTGGGTTCACTGGTTTTCGGTTTCGCCATCGTGGTGCTTTGCGTGGGCACAGGCATTCTGGTTTTTCAGACAAGCCTCCTCTGGTGCTCCCCCCTCCCGGTGCTTGCGGCCATTGCCCCCAGCACACTGTGCTGTTTCCTGTGGCCACACCGGAAAGCACCACGCCAGGAAGAAATTCAGCCAGTCGAACCGCAGCCCGCCTGATCGCCAGACAGGAATGCTCCTTGCCAAGCCCTTCTTTTTCCGGTAGCGAGAACTGCACGGATCGATTTTCCCGCAGTACCTCAGTTTTTTGCTTTATCACATGACCTTTCGCAGTCTGTTGCGCCGCAGGGAGATTGGCGCCAATTCGTATCTCATCGAGAACGGCCGCCAGCGCATTATTCTCGACGCTGGGGCCCACCCCAAGGAAAAAGGTCACGATTCGCTGCCCAATTTCAATTCGGTGCCTCATGACACCGTGAACTCCATACTGGTCACACACGCGCACCACGACCACATCGGTGCCCTGCCCGTGCTTCAACGCCGCCAGCCGCGTACACCCGTTTATATGACAGAGCCCACGGGAGAAGTGGGCGCAGCCATGCTGCACAACTCTGTGAACGTGATGACCCGCCAGCGGGAGGAGCAGGGCATTCATGAGTACCCGCTCTTCACCCACAAGGAGATCGACGGCATCAAAGGCCGCTGGAATTACCGCGATCTGCGCCGCCCATTCCTTCTGCCGGATTCTGAGGTGGAATGCACCTTCTTTGACGCGGGCCACATCATCGGCTCCGCCGGCATCATGATCAGGCACGAGGGGAAGACCGCGTTTTACACAGGGGACGTGAACTTTGAATCCCAGACGATTGCCCGGGAGGCAGATTTCCCCACGACTGGCATTGACACCCTGATCATTGAAACGACCCGGGGCGACTTCCAGCGACCAGCCGACTTTTCCCGCAAGGCGGAAAAGGAACGTCTCGCCCAGGTGATCCGTGAGACTTTTGACAAGGGTGGCGCAGTGATGATCCCCGTCTTCGCCCTCGGCAAATCCCAGGAACTCCTGGTGATGCTGCATGAGCTGCACCAGATGGATTTGATCCCGAACGCCCCGGTTTTCATCGGCGGACTTAGCACGAAGATGACCGTTCTGTACGACAGCTACGCCAGCAAAACCCGGCGCAGTTATGAGGGGTTCCGCATTCTGGAAGACATGGACACACTCGTGGCCCCGCGTAAGCGCCGCAAGGAACTGCTCTACAACCCCCGGACCATCTACGCCCTCTCCAGCGGCATGATGAGCGAAGGCACGACCTCCAACCAGTTCGCAATGCGGTTCATGGATAATCCCAAGAACACGATAGCGTTCGTGGGCTACACAGACCCCGCCACCCCGGGCTATCGCATCCGGAACGCGAAACAGGGTGAAAAGATCAAACTCGATTCCCAGCTTCCCGAGGTGCCCCTTCTCTGCCGGGTGGCCAGCTTTGACTTCAGCGCCCACGCGGTGCGGGAGGACATCGTCTCCTACGTGACCAAGGTCAGCCCGCGCAAAGTGCTCCTCGTCCATGGTGATGCACCCGCTCAAGCCTGGTTCCACCAGACGCTCTCAGCCGCGCTTCCTCAGAGCGAAATCATCTCCCCTGAACCGGGCGAGACCATCAGCCTTTGGTAGGGCCATGGGGTCATCCTGTGGATGGGCGCAGTGATGTGACAGCGAATGCCCACAATGAAGGCCAACCGGTGCGTCCCCTCTCGCACTTTCCTTTCTCGAAATATCGCTTCAGCTCAACATGAGAGGACGGTTTGCGCCCTGATCAACCGCCACAGGCCGCCGGATGGAGGAATGTTATTTCATCGATAACAGCTCCCGCCCATTACCCCTTGCGGCCTGCCGCTGGCATTTGGCGGCTGCCCGCTCCCCTCCCCACGCCGGTTGTGCTTGAGGGACAATCCGCCCTCCTTGGACTCTCGCATTTTTTGAGGCGTTGCGAAACTACCAAAGAAAAAGGGCGGCTCACGGACCGCCCTTTTTAGTAATCTTGTTCTGTCCCGCCAGGATCACCGAACAGCGGTGGCCGCTGAGGAGGCTCCCACACTGTTGCCACCAGGGTCGATAACCCGCACGGTGACGAAGAAGAGCACGTTCTTGCGCTCCACATTCGAAACCTTGCTCTGGAAGGCGCGGCCTACGAGGGGGAGATCCCCCACCACGGGCACCTTGTCGTCGATCTTGTGCCGCTTCTCAAACGTCACCCCGCCCAACACCACGGTGTTGCCATCCCAGACGGACACGGAAGTGGTGATCTTGTTTGTACGGAAGATCGGCTGCAGGATGTCATTGGGCACGTTGAAGAACACATCCGCACCGCCGATACCGACAGGGGCTGAGTTCTGGATGTCTGTCCCGTAGTCGATAAAGCCCTCGAACTCCACTGAGGAGGGGACCAGATTCAGATCCACAGTGCGGTTACCGGAGCCAACCACGGGCTCAACTTCCAGCGTGATGCCCACATCACGCTTTTCAAAGGCGGTCGGCGTGGAGGGTGTGATGGGAGCAAAGTTCGCCACGTACTGAACGCCGTTGACGTTGGCGCTCAAGTTCTGGGGAATCTGCGGAGGATCAAACTCTGTCGGATATCGGAACTCCTTGGCAACCGTCACGTTGGCGCGCTGGCCGCTTTTCGTGATGACTGTCGGTGCAGCAAGAATATCGACCCCCTTGCTCTGCTTCAGACCGCGTAGCACCACCTGGAACTGCGGATCAGTGAACACTCCAGACACTGCGAAGAAACCAGGAGACTTGGAATTGGCCGATGGCACGGTGGCGCGACCGATCAGGCCATCAATGCTGGGCACTCCCAGGATAGCACCGGAACTGCGCAATCCGCTGGTGACGGATTGACCAGGAAACGGAGCGGGATCATTGGGATCCGCCGTACCTGCACCACCGGCAAAAACGCGATCCGAACCGGGAACGTTGAACTGACCCAAAAGCCAGTCAAAACCCAGCTCCTTCAGCCGGGTCTCGTTGATCTCGATCATCCGGACCTGAATCTCCACCTGCTTGGGCGTGGCATTCACGGCCTGGTCCACATACTCATCCACCAAGGTGAGGTTTTCCGCAGTGTTGTTGACGGAAAGAATGTTGGTGCCGGGGTTATAGGACGCACTGGCCCCGGGTGGGAAGAGAACACCGCGCTGCTCCAAAAATTCCTTCGCTCCCAAGCGTCGCATCTGCAGACCGCCGCCACCCGCAGGGGGAGCTGCGCCAAAAGGATCAACCGGGACTGCCGGAGCTGCACCACCCGCTGGAGCGGTTTGCAGGAAATCAGGGGGCACGCGATATTGCCTGGAAATCAGCGTCTCAGACTTCTCCGCCCGGGACGTGATCGTCACCGCATATTCGTCCACCCGGTACACCGAGCCAGTCATTTCCGTGGCATAACGAAGAATCTCCTCAAGCGGAACGGATGTCATGCTCATGGAGACAGGCTTGGCCCGGGTCTCTTCAGAGGCTTTAATGACAAAGGCCACCCCCTTCTTCTTGGGGTCCAGCTCACGACTGCGAATGCGGAGGAACTCGATGACTTCTTCCAGGCTGGCGGACTGAAGGTCCACCATTGGCACGATGATGGACCGAAGCTTGATTTGGATGTTCTCTTTCGTGTTTTCCAGCGACCCCAAGGCCACGCCACCGGAGCCGAAAAGCTGCGACACATCGATCACGGGAACATTGTCCTCCCAGAGGGAGTCCACACCGGTCAACATCTTGGCCCTCGTGTGGTCGCGAGCGACATCATAATACTGGGCCTTGTGCTGCTCAGCCCGTTCCATGCCACGCCGGGCCGCACCATTGTACGGATCGAGTCGCAGCACATCACGGAAACGCTCATTGGCCGCATCAAAGTCCCCCAAAGACATCAACCCCTGGCCGAGGCGGAGCTTTTCCTCCACCTCTGTCACCTTGGCGATGTGTTCCGGCGTCAGCGCGGGCTCATACCGGGCTGGATCATCAAGACGCTTCTGCAAGGTGAGAGCATCCGTATAGCCAGGATTGAAGTCGTCCGCGAGGACAGAACTCAAAAGCGTGCGGGCCTCCGCATACTTGGCCTGTTCAGCCAGCTTCGCCGCTTGGGCCACAGCGACACGGGAGTATCCATCCCGGGCCTGATTCCTCACGGCTGCAGAAAGCGGGGCATCTGGAAGGAGATCCCACGCCTGGCGATACAGGCGCAGTGCGCTTTCGTAGTCACCTTTGTCATTGTGGGAATTCGCCTCGACCAGCAGGGCTTGAGCCTCCGCCACACGCGCATTGCGGCGCACCAGTTCCTGGTCGGCCAGGTTTCTGGCGTGGGGATTGCCCACCGGGCCCGCCAAAGCGGCCCCAGCGACGCACAGTCCCACACACAACCCGAGGGCCCCGTACTTGACAAGGGTCGGCGTTCCCTTGCGCGAGGGTGTGTTGATGTTTGGTTTGCCTGGCTGCATTTTCCCGATAAAGCACGTCATTAGAGCGCACCGGGCCAAAAAATACAATCTTCACGAACACGTTTTTGAACATTCTACGAGCCTGATGCATCCTGCACCGAAGTTTCAGATAACAAGCACGTTGAGAAAGTAGAGATTCTCACCTTAGTGCGCGCGACTCCCCTATGTTCCCACGCTGTTCCCGACCGGCCTCCCGCCTGCTGACAACCCTTTTGCTGCCAGTCGCCACCCTGCTTGCGATGCAGGAGATGCCGGCGGAGGAGGCCGGAGCCGTTCCAGAGGTCATTGGCAAGGTGTACGACTGCAAGCCCGGCCCATGGGGAGAGCTCAAGTATTACTATATCTATCTGGAGGCCCCTGCCCATTTCACGGCCAAGTTCCCGATGCCCAACTCGGTCACCAAATGGTGTTTTGAAGGTCTGACTGAACCCGACCTGCGGGCGCTTTTCACCAGAGCCGGCCTGCCTCATGCCCTTCAGCAGTACCTGCTGGACCCCAAGCGCACTGTGGTGGAAAACGGCGTCCTCACTGTGTTCCCCCCCCTGCCTGACCTGGAGGCGATGAGCCTTAGCCAACGACAGGTGATTTATGAGGAATTGGCCAAGTCTGACCTGAATGAGTATCACAAAAACCCGGTGCTGATCACGGGGAACAGTGTGAGCGAGTGGCTGCAAGGCACCAAGTTGAGCCCAGAACTGTTGGAGGTCATTCCCAAATTCGCGTACCGTCGTGGCAACATCCTGGCCTTCAGCGACTTGTCGGCCGTCCTCAACTACGCAAAAAGCGACAAGGAGGCTCAGGACTTTTTCAAAACCGTCACCCGGACCCGCACGATGATCCTGCGCCTCTCAGTGGACGCGAACACAGACATCCAGCAACTGGCCGCCTACTGGACGGGGCGCAATCGCTTTAAGGACATCGAGCCCATCCTCCAGTCCGCCAAGGAGACGGAGAGCGTAGCCCTCATCGACATCATCCACCTGCTACCCTCCATGGCGAGGCGTTATCTATATACCTACCCACCGATGGAGCTGGCCATCATGGGCAGGATGCCGGACTGCCACTGGACCTCCCTGAACTTCTTCAATCACTATGCCCGCCAGTACTTCCTCGACACCCGGCTGGCGGCTGACCATGTGCTGAACAGCTATGACCGTGTCGCCCCCCCTTATGAGTTCGGGGACGTGCTCATGTTTCTGGATGCCCACGGTCAGGCCATTCACTCGTGCGTGTACCTTGCGGATGACATCGTCTACACGAAGAACGGTGAAAATCTGGTCTCCCCCTGGCTTCTCATGAAGCTGGACGATGTCAAAAGCATCTACTTCCCCGTGAACGAAGGCTCCGTGCAAGGATTCCGCATAAAGGCCCCGGCCGGAGAGAGCCCCAAGTAGCCTCCTTCTATGGTGCCAGAGGGACAACATTGTCCTTGAGCGTGGTATGCTCACCTGCCATGGGACGCACTCGGCGCGTATTGGCATCATAGGCATAGGCTTTGATTTGCTGCCCCTCTTTTTGCGAGCCCTGCGGGAGTTCAAAGACAGCCTCCCAAGCAAGATAGTGGGCAGGAAACGTCCGGCGCAAGAGCATGCGCTGATGAAAATCCTCCGGAAGCACCGGAGCTGACAACGCGATGAAACGCTCTTCCCCACCCGGGGCCGTGGCGCTGATCAGGATCAGGTCGGCCAGATTCACCCGGTCCTTCGTCAGGCCGCAAGTGCCGCGCGCCAGCCAATGCCCACCGCCAAGCGAACTCAGGGAGCTAAAGCTGGCGAATTTGTCTGGGATGGGACTGCCCTGCCGCCACTGGCTGACTCCCACCTCCTCCACGAACTTCACCCCCTTGAGCCGCTCGTGTGATCGAAGAAACTCCACCCAGCCAGCCAGTTGATGTTTCTTTGAGTCCCACTGTACGAAGGGGTTGATGGGGAGCACCCGGACAAAATCCGTAGCGGCAGCTTCCGACACCATCCGCTGGTGGAAAAGCAAGAAGGAGTGACAACCCGCGGACCAGCCGGAGAAATGCCCCGCCATCAATCCAGCGACGGCAAACCCCAACACGCCATCCGGCACCCTGATCAAGCCACGCAGATCAGGATGGAAACAAAACGCTGCCACCAGAAACACCACGCCAAGCACCATGAAGAGCATGAAGGTGGCGTACCGGGGAGCCAGTGCCGTCTCGAGCAGCGACCCCATCCGCAGATAGCAGATCAGGGCCGCATTCCCACCCGCCCACGCCACACAGATCAGCCAGGGCAGCGCCGCCCGCCAGACACCGCGGTGGCGAGCCTTGCCCACCAGCAGGAATGCGAGCGCCAAAACGATCGCCAGCAGCAGAGCTCCAGCAAACATGCTGACCCGAAACGCCTCCACCACCGAACCCTGCCCCACGGTGTGCCCCAACAAAACCAGGACATATTGAATGGCCATGCCTGGCCGCGTCATGGCTTCATTCACACTGGCGTTCTTTGCCACTTCATCATTGGCACCAGGCAAAGCAAAATGAGCCAGCCAAGTGGCCATCATGATCGTGACCATCCAGATGGCCACTACAACCGCCTTCCGGCGGGGGGGCATTTCTGCTGGCATGGCCACCCCCACCATGGGCAGCAACAGAAGGCCCACCAGAAAACCCGACCCAAACGAGTTGGTCGCCACCACACTCAATCCCAAGGCAGCCACCCACCTCCAGGTCCGCCAGTTCTCTGCCGGGCGCAGCAACACCAGACCCGCCATGAGACAGGCCCCGGGGATGAAGTTCTGAAAGACAAAATCCCAGATCCACGTGTGCCCATGGGCACCTGTAAAGATGCTCAGATTCGCCAGCAACATCAGCACGGGCCCGCGTGCCCCCGCCCCTTTCCACAGCGGCCGGGCCAGCAGCAGCACGGAGAGGGAAATGAGGAGCGAGAACCCCCAGCTCAATAACGGCAGCACGGACACATCGCCTCTCAGCCCATGCAGCGCTGCGAAATAGAACAGCTTGCCCACGGTGGAGGGGTGCCCGTTGTGAGGGCGGAAGATCTCCTCCCACGCCGCACGGCCCTCCACCCAGTTCTGGTATTGCTCGACGAATGCCCAGGAATCGTGATACGGCAGGCGTGAGGCGAACGAGCCACACCAGTACAATACCACAAGTGCTGGAGACCAGGCCAGCAGCCAGAGAAGAAGATGCCAAAGCCTGGCAAGAGGAGGGGAGGGGAGATTCGATGCCGGCGTCACAATTTCCAGAATCGCATATGAAGCGCTTGTTCAACCATGAAAAAACCATTCCGCTCAGGTTGACGGCCAGAGAGGACAAGCGGAGAGGCTCAGTCTCCTTCCCTTTTTACTCTTCTACCTAACGTCATGCGTATTCTCGTCACTGGAGCCTGTGGGTTTGTTGGCAGCCGGATCCTGCGCCAGTTGCGCGCCCTGTCTGAGAACTGGACCCTGGTCGGGCTGGACAATCTCTGCCGGGCGGGGAGCGAACAAAACCGCGGGGCAATGAAGGACCTTGGAGTGAAGTTTTTTCACGGAGACGTTCGGTCAGCAAGCGACTTTGAATCCCTGCCCGCTGTGGACTGGGTCATTGACGCCGCTGCGAACCCCAGCGTGCTGGCTGGCGTGGACGGAAAGTCCAGCAGCCGCCAGGTGATTGAACACAACCTCATGGGCACCGTGAACATGCTGGAGTACTGCCGCCGTCACAACGCTGGATTCATCCTCCTCAGTACGAGCCGTGTTTATGGGGTCGAACCCCTCTGCCGGATCCCTTTGAAACAACAGGGCGATCGTTTTGTGGTGGATGAGGCTCAAACACTTGCACAGGGACTGTCCCCCCGCGGGGTGGATGAGACGTTCTGCACGGCCCCTCCTGTGTCGCTCTATGGCGTGAGCAAGAAGATGTCTGAAGACCTGGCACTGGAGTATGGCTGCACCTTCAAGCTGCCGGTGTACATCAACCGCTGCGGCGTCATGGCCGGGGCAGGTCAATTCGGTCGGGCGGACCAGGGGATCGTCGCCTTCTGGATCCACTCGTGGAGGGAGGAGCGCTCCCTGCGTTATCTCGGGTTTGGCGGCCACGGCTGGCAGGTGCGGGATGCCCTGCACCCGGATGATCTGGCCCGGCTCCTCTTCAAGCAGGTGCAGGCGGGCGACGCCAAGGACAAACCGCGCCTCGTCAATGTCGCGGGTGGGGTGGAGAGCTCCTTTTCCCTGGCGGAGCTCAGCGCCTGGTGCACCACCCGCTACAGCAGGGAGGTGCCTGTGGCAAAGGACGGCAGCGAACGGCCGTTCGACATCGCGTGGCTTTTGCTCGACGATGCGAAGGTCCGCCAGGCCTGGGACTGGCAGCCAGAGATCACGAGAGACCAATTGTTTGAAGAGGTCGCCGCCTTCGCCGATGCCCAGCCATCCTGGATGGCAGTATCAGCGTCTTGAGGTGAGCGGGACGTCGAACCCAGGGACGAGAGAACCCCTGGGCCGATTGAGGCGTGACCGCGTAAACGCGGAACTCCAACCCTGTTGAAGGACCCTTTCCATTTGAGGAAGAGCGGAGAGCTCAGAAGGGCCAACGGCCCCTCACCTTCCGCCGTGCCAATTCACCCCCGATCTACTGCCTGCCTCCCAACTCAGGTCTTTCGTCTTCTGTCTTCAAGTCTTCCGTCTCCCACGCAGCGGGCTCACAGCGACGCCACACAGGCAGCGTGGATCTCCTCCAGCGTGCGCCGCAAGTCGTACTTGTAGTGCCAATCTGGATAGTGCTGCTGGAATTTGCTGACATCACTGACGTACCAGATGTGGTCGCCGATGCGGTTGTCCTCTTTGTAGCTCCAGTCCAGCTTCTTGCCGCTGATCTCCTCGCAAAGGTGGATGGCCTCCAACATGGAGCAGTTGGAGTGGCGGGAGCCGCCAATGTTGTACACCTCACCACTGCGTGGCGCTTTGATGAAGTGGCAAAAGGCGTCCACGAGATCATGACTGTGGATGTTATCCCGCACCTGCTTGCCCTTGTAGCCAAAGATTGAATAAGGCTTGCCTGTCACCGTGCACTTCATGAGATAGGCCAGGAAGCCGTGCAATTCCGCCCCGGCATGGGCTGGACCCGTCAGGCACCCGCCGCGAAAAACGCCAGTCTTCATGCCGAAATAACGGCCGTACTCCTGCACCATCACGTCAGCAGCCACCTTGCTGGCCCCAAAGATGGAGTGCTTGCTGTCATCGATGCTCATGCTCTCATCGATGCCCTTGGCGTGAAAGGGATGATCCTCCGCAATCTCCCAGCGTGTCTCGGTTTCCACGAGCGGCAGGCGGTTCGGGGTGTCGCCGTACACTTTGTTGGTGCTGGTGAAGATGAAGACCGCATCCGGGCAGTGCAGGCGCGTGGCCTCCAGAAGATGCATGGTGCCCACAGCATTCACCCCAAAATCGGTGAGCGGTTCACGCGCTGCCCAATCATGCGAAGGCTGGGCTGCTGTGTGGATCACCGCTCCTGTGGCGAAACCGTATTTTTTGAACACTCGTGTCACCTCCCCCCAGTCGCGAATGTCCACAGACTCATGCCGGTAGAGGGGGAGGGCCTCCAACGTGTCACGCGACTTGGAGGTAGAGGCCTCTGCACCAAAGAAATAGCTGCGCATGTCATTGTCGATTCCGATGACAGCCGTCCCTTCGGCGTGGAGACGCTTGCACGTCTCCGAGCCGATCAACCCACACGATCCAGTGACAATAGCCAATTTCATGAGTCCGCCATGCTACGGTTTTCCGTTGATGCCGCAAAGATTTTCTCTAATCTCGGCGCGCGCCGGGAGAGTCTCACTCTGAGCTCGTTGTCGCCTGAGTAATTCCGCCATGAATGCGTTAAATCCGATCAAGTTGCTGAGCATCGTCATCCCCGCACGGGATGAGGTGGGAAGCGTTCCCTACACGGTGCGGCACCTGTATGAAAAACTGACGGCTAACGGCATCGGACACGAGATCCTGGTAGTGAACGATGGGAGCACGGATGGGACTTGGGACCTGCTTCAGGAATTGAAATCAGAGATCCCCACCCTGGCACCCGTGAACAACGAAGGTCCCAATGGTTTTGGCCGGGCCATTATTTGCGGACTAAACGCCATGCGTGGCGACGCCGTGGTGATCATGATGGCGGATGAGTCCGACAGCCCCGACCACGTGGTAGGCTACTACAATCTGCTCAACCAAGGCTACGAGTGCGTGTTTGGCAGCCGGTTTGTACGCGGTGGTGAAGTTCAGGACTACCCACCGCACAAACTCGTGCTCAACCGCCTGGTCAACTGGTGGATCAAGCTGGTCTTCAACATCGGCCTTAACGACACGACCAACGCCTTCAAGGCCTACCGTCGGGAGGTCATCGAAGGCTGCCGCCCGTTCATCGCGCCGCATTTCAACCTGACGGTGGAAATTCCCCTCAAGGCCATCGTGCGGGGATACACATGGGCGACCATGCCAATCTCGTGGCAAAACCGCCGGGCAGGCGTGGCCAAGCTGAAGCTGAAGGAGATGGGCAGCCGCTACCTTTTCATCATTTTGTACGTCTGGCTGGAGAAGTACTTCAGCCGCGGAGACTACCGCCGCCAGATTCAATCGATAGAGAAAGAAATGATCGCAGGGTGAGAGGCGTTTGGTCTAGTCTCTTTGCCCAAACCATGAAACGTCTCCTCGCCGGAATCATTGCTCTCTTCTCCGGGCTGGCCTCAATGCAGGCCGCCCCCACTTTTGAGTTCCAAGACCACGACCGCGTCATTCTCCTCGGAGGCACCCTCGTCGAACGGGAGCAGAAGTACGGCTTCCTGGAGTCTGCCCTGACCCTTGCCGCTGGCGAGGACAAGCACGTGAGCTTCCGCAACCTGGGCTGGAGCGGGGACACCGTCTTTGGCCATGCCCGGTCCTACTTTGGCCCGCCCAAGGAGGGGCTGGAACGGCTGAGCCGCCACGTGGAGCAGATCAAGCCTACGGTCCTGATCGCATGCTACGGGGCAGACCTCCCGTTTGAAGGCCTTATCAAGATGCCAGAGTTCATTTCCGGCTACCGGGAAATGCTGGACCTGGTACGGGCCAAGAGCCCGAAGGTCCGCGTCATCATCATCGCCCCGCCCCCGCTGGAGAACCTGGGTGCCCCGCTCCCGGATCTCACGGCCGCCAACAAGAAGATGGAAGCGGTGCGCAATGCGCTGAAGGAGTTCGCTGGCAAACAAGCCGCGACCTTCGTGGACAGCTTTGAGTTGATGGGAGGGGCCAGCAAACAACGCCCTGAACGCCCCCTGACTGACAACGGCATCCACTACGGTGAGGCTGGCTACCGTGCCTGGGCCGCAAAAATTGTCGAAGGCCTCGGCCTGACTGCTCCCAAGCTGCCCCCTGCGGCAGTGGATCCACTGCGCCAGACCATCATCAAGAAGGACCAGCTTTTCTTCAACCGCTGGCGCCCGGCCAACGAGACCTACCTCTACGGATTCCGGAAACACGAACAAGGGCAGAACGCCGCTGAAATCGAGCGCTTTGACCCCCTTGTGACGGCGGAGGACGACAAGATCCACGAGCAAAAGGTGGCGGCACTGGAAGCCGCAAAACGACTTCCCTAACCCTCTGCTCCAGCAGCGCTCCCTGGGGCCTGCTGGCTGACTTCCGCGTCTGCGCCCTCATTTGGGCCCTTACCCTGTACTGACCGTTTTTTGATCCGACTATGAAGTATTCCGCATCGCTCCTGCTGGCCGCCTCCCTGGCCCAGTTGACTTATGCCTCGCAGCCCAAATCCATGGCTGACCTTCCTGACCCCTCGGTGGAGGCAGAGAAAGCCGCCTTTGTGGTGCCAGAGGGCTACGAAATCTCTCTCTGGGCAGGTGAACCCCTGGTCCGCAAGCCCGTGCAGATGAACTGGGATGCCCAAGGCCGTCTCTGGGTGGTGAGCAGCGTCACCTACCCGCAGATCAAGCCCGGCGATGACCCCATCGACCAGATCGTGGTGCTGGAAGACACGGACAAGGACGGCAAGGCTGACAAAAGCACCGTCTTCGCGAGCGATCTGCAGATCCCCACCGCCGTGATCCCGGCAGATGGTGGATGCTACGTCGCCAACTCCACAGAAATCCTCTTTCTCAAGGACACCAACGGGGATCTGAAGGCCGACGAACGCCAGGTGGTGCTCAGCGGCTTCGGCACTGAGGACACCCACCACCTCGTCCACACCTTCCGTCATGGTCCAGACGGTCAGATGCACTTCAACCAGAGCATCTACATCCACAGCCACATTGAGACCCCATGGGGCCTGCGCCGGCTCATGGGCGGCGGCGTCTGGGAGTTCCGCCCGGAGACCCGGAAGCTGGAAATCATCGCCAAGGGGCTGATCAACCCCTGGGGCTATGAGTTCGACCGCTGGGGCCAGAGCTTTGCCACGGACGGTGCTGGCAGCGAGGGCATCAACTACATCTTCCCCGGCGCAGTGTTCGCCACCAGCCCGGGTGCCAAACGCATCGTCAAGGGCCTGAACCCCGGCCAGCCCAAACAGTGCGGCCTGGAGATCATCGAGGACGCACACTTCCCGGATGACTGGCAGGGCACCCTGGTGACCTGCGATTTCCGCGGCAACCGCGTCAACCGCTTCCACCTCACGGAGAGCGGCAGCAGCTACATCAGCAAGCAACTGCCTGATGTGCTGGCCAGCACCCATCGCGGCTTCCGGCCCATCGACGTGCGCACCGGTCCAGACGGCGCTCTTTACATCGCCGACTGGTTCAACCCCATCATCCAGCACGGTGAGGTGGATTTTCGCGACCCCCGTCGTGACCGTGTGAACGGCCGAATCTGGAAACTCACCGCCAAAGATCGCAAACTGAGCAGCAGCCCGGACTTCTCCAAGGCTGAGATCCCCGCCCTCCTGGAGGAACTGAAGAGCCCCCGCCGCTGGAACCGTCTTTTCGCCAAGCGTGAACTCCGCACCCGAGAGCCTCAACTGGCCCTCGCCTCCATCGATGAATGGGCGCTGGCTCTCAAGAAGGAAGATCCCAACTACTGGAACAACCTCCTGGAAGCTGCCTGGGCCCGGGAAACGCTCAACGCCTGCTCCCCTGCCCTCGTTCGGCAGCTCCTCGGCTCCCCGGACCATCGCATCCGCGCGGGTGCCCTTGGCATCCTGCGCCATCGCCTCACGGAGTTCCCGGATGCGGACGCCCTCCTGGCCACCGCCATCGCCGATGACAACGCCCAGGTCCGTCTCTGGGCCGTGGCCATCGCCCGGGACATGTTCAAGCCCCAGGCCATGGAAGTGGCGCTCCGGGCGCTGGACAAGCCGGTGGATGAAAGCATCGATTTCCTCCTCGAACTCACAGCACGTGAACAGGCAGACATCTGGCTGCCCGTGTTCGTCAATGGCGGCATCAAGCTCGACGCCAATCCCAAGCACCTGGTGTACGCCTTGAAGGCGACCGGCCGCCCGGAAGCGCTGCCGCCGCTCATCAAGGCCCTCGGCAGCGGCAAGCTCGCCGAAGAAGACGCCGCAGCGGTGCTCGCCATGGTGGGTGACGTGGCCAGCCCTGCTGAGCTCAGCCAGCTCTTCCCCATCTTCAAAAGCGAGTCCACAAAGACACGCCGCGTGGGCATTCTGGACGCCTTCATCAAGGCCGGACAGCGCAAAGCCACGCCGGATGCTGCTGCCGCCCTGAAGGATCTCCTCACCGCTCTCATCAGCGGCACCCCTGACGACGCGGACCTCGCAGCCCGTGGTGCCTTGCTGGCGGGCCTCTGGAAGCAGGAGACCCTGCGTAGCCGGCTCGAGGAAATTGCCAGCGGCGACAATACGCCCGCCAGCCTTCGCGACAGTGCCATCAAAGGCCTGGTGTCCCTCGGCGGTGAACCCACGAAGAACTACCTTCAGGCGCTGGCTTCCGGCGAAAAAGCAGTGAGCACCCGTGCCTCCGCGCTCTCCGGCCTCTCTGAGCTTTCCCCGCCCCTCGCGGCGAAACTCGCCGTGCAGTTCCTCGGCAACGCCAAGACCGTGGATGAAGCCCGCCCCGTGCTGGAGGCGTTCTTGAAGAACAAGCAACTCCCGGTGCTGCTCGCCAGTGAGCTGAAGGACAAGCAGGTGCCCGACTTCGTCGCGGTGGAGGGCATCCGCATGGCCAGCTCGCGTGGTTTGCAGTCCCTCATCGAGGAATCCCTCCGCAAGGCGGGTGGGGTGAAACAGATGGATCGCCCCCTCACCCCGGAGGAGATGCACGCCCTGGTCACCAAGGTGCAGGCCCAGGGCAACGCCGCCCGCGGGGAGGACGTGTACCGCCGCCAGCAACTGCTCTGCATGAGCTGCCACGCCATCGGCGAGAGCGGCGGACTCATTGGCCCCAACATGGTGAGCCTGGGCTCCAGCGCCCCGGTGGACTACATCATCGAGTCTCTCCTCGAACCCTCCAAAAAGGTCAAGGAAGGCTACCACATGACCATGATCACCACCAAGGCCGGCCAGGTAGTCGCGGGTGGAATTGTGCAGGACGGGGATGAAGTGGTGGTGCGAGATGCAGCCAACCAGTTCCACAAGGTGGCCAAGGCCGACATCGCCCAGAAGATCATCAGCCCTGTCTCCATGATGCCGCCTGGCCTCACCGCCAGCCTTCGTGAAGACGAGTTTGTGGACCTGGTGAAGTTCCTCTCCGAACTGGGTCGTGAAGGGGACTACAAGACGCAGCCCAACCGCTACGTCCGCACCTGGCGCACCATGGGCAAGATCGAGCAGGCCGATAACGACCATGTGCGCCACGTGGGCCTCCAGGCCCTGAGCGACCGCAAGTACGCCTACCCCTGGCAGATGACCCTGAGCAAGGTCAATGGCGACCTGCCACTCGGTGAGCTGCCCATTGCTGCGAAGATGTACCCCATCTTCCCGCGCATTGCCCAGTTTGACCTCCAGCTGGACGCGGACGGCCCCGTGACACTCGGCCTGCCCTCCACGCCTGGCCTGGTGCTGGTGGTGGATGAACAGAAGTTCGAGGAAGTCACTCCGCAGATGAAGCTCAACTTGAAGGCGGGCAAACATGTCGTGACTGTCCTGGTTCCCAAGTCCGCTGGCGACGTCAGCGCCCTGCGGGTGGAGTTGCTGGAAGGAGCCGCCAAGGTGGTCACCACCCTCCAGTAAACTGCGCCGTCCCACCTCATGAATCTGTCCCACCTGCCGACCAGCCTTGTCGTCCGCGAATACACTCCGGATGACAAGGACGCCTGTCTGGACATCTACCGCTCCAACGAGGACCTGCTGCCCGCCGACTTGATCGAAGCGTATGCAGACTGGCTGGAAATGGGCACATCCTACATGCTGGTGATCGAGCAGGCGGGCCGGATCCTGGCCTGCGGCGGTCTGGAGATTGATGGCAGCAAGAACTCCAACCAGATCAACTGCGGTCTGGTGCG
This sequence comes from Verrucomicrobium spinosum DSM 4136 = JCM 18804, assembly GCF_000172155.1. NCBI lineage: Bacteria > Pseudomonadati > Verrucomicrobiota > Verrucomicrobiia > Verrucomicrobiales > Verrucomicrobiaceae > Verrucomicrobium > Verrucomicrobium spinosum. Next base: position 7,109,930 of record NZ_ABIZ01000001.1, read on the forward strand.
GCGCGACCACCACCGCAAGGGGCTCGGCACCCTGCTCAACCTCACCCGCCTGGCCCTGGTGCCCCAGGACCATGACCCGGCCTTCGTCGGCATGGAGACCAGCGTGCTCAACGAACCCTTCTTCAACAAGTTCGGCTTCGAGCGCCTCAACAAACCCGTGAGCCGCTATGCTGGTGCCTCGTATTTCCTCGACATGGGAATGTGGCTCCCCGCCAGTCAGAAACCGGAGCTGCTGACCCTGTTGAAGTCGTTGCCGGTGGAGTTCCGGGTGGATTTTGAAGAGTCCATGGCCGGCGCAGCGGAGGGAGGAGAGGAATAGGGCGCGACGGCTATTGCTGGGTTGAATTCATCCGAAGGAGTTGTGGCGGTCTGAAAGGCTCGCACGCGGTGAATGTAGAAGAAGCGTCCCGGTCATTCTTACCTTGATCGCGTCAGCCAGAAGACGACGAATCTTCGTCACATCTCCACCTCGCCCATGTCATGCTTGGGCTTGATGATGAAATAAAGCGCCAGGGCCACCACCAACACGGCGGCCGCAATCAATGGAGCCGTGCGATTGGCGGGATCGGCGCTCTGGATGGCACTCATCACCCGCACGACAACGAGCGACGCGCAGACCAGGGCCCCCAGAATCGGCACGATCACCGGGACCTCGAACCCTCCTTTGGGCTCGTCTTTCCGCCGTTTCAGGATCACAAGCCCAATATTCACGACCGTGAAGACTGTGAGCAGCAAGAGCACGGTGGACTCAGCGAGCGCTTTCACGCCCCCGCTCAGAATCAAACCGGTCACGATCACAAACAACACCGCGATCGCAACGTGTGGCGAATGACGGCGGGGATGCACCCTGCCGAGCACCTGGGGCAGCAATCCCTGGCGGCTCATCCCATAGAGCAAACGTGAGCCCATGATGTAGTTGAGCAGCGCGGTGTTGCCGATCGCAAAGATGGAGATGCCCACATAAATCTTGTCGATGCCCCTGAACCAGGGTGCCGCCCGGTGGGCCACTTCCATCAGCGGGGTCTTGCTGGCGGCCAGCTCCTTCCACGGCACCACGGATACTGCCGTGATGGCCACGGCCATGTAGATCAAGGTGGCCAGGATCATCGCGCCAATGAGACCAAAGGGAATGTCACGCCGGGGATTCTTCACCTCCTCCGACACATTGAGGATGTCCTCAAAGCCAATGAAGGAGAAAAACATCAGCACCGCCCCTTGCAACACGAGAGCAAGCGTGATGCCCGACCCCAAACCGCCCTCGATGGTATCACCCGGTGTCTCCAGATAATTCACCCCACCCCAGAAGCGCATGCCCACCACAATGATGAACAACAACCCAGCCGTCTCAACCACCGTGCACACGATGTTGGCCCACATGCTCTCACGAATGCCGCGATAAATGATCCCGCCCACCAACGCCACCAGTCCTATGGCAACGAACTTGATCGGCAGCGCCATGCCCAGCGCTTTCTCCAGATTCTCTGCGATAGCTTGTGAGCCGGTGGCCATGCTGGTGAGCCCGCTCATCATCACCGCAATGCCCACCACGTAGCTCAGCCAGGAGTACTTGAAAGAACGATGGGTGACATACGCCGCCCCACCGGCCTTGGGATAGCGGCTGCCGGCACAGGCATAAGAGAGCCCGGTCAACAGCGCAGCTACCATCGCCGCCAGAAAGGCAAGCCAGATAGCATTGCCAAGACTGTCGGCCGCCCGCCCCACCAGCGCGTAGATGCCCGCTCCGAGCATTGACCCCAGACCATAAAACAAAATCTGCCACGGACCCAGCGTCTTCTGAAGCGCTGGCTGTTGGGGAGGAGTGTGGGAGTCAGGCTGGTTCATGGGGGCCGTTCATTCTGAGCAAACGAACGGCCAACGTCCACGATCAAATGCCACCATTTTCGGCATACGCCCCCCGAAGAACCAGCGCGATGGTCAGGGTTTGGCCGCGACTTCCGCTTTGGTTTTGTCCAGCACTTCCTTCAAGGTGACCTCTGCACCGCCGCGGCGCTTGCTCTCGTCCGCAGCCTCCATGAAGGCATAGATCTCGACCGTCTCTTCCATGCTCACCGGAGGCTTCCCGGTACGGAACATTTCAATAGCAGCCACCAGGAGCGGGTCGTAGCCATCGTAGGTTCCCACTACAGCTTCGCCCTTCTCACCTTTGGCAGTGCCGCCATAGGCCTTGGATTTGTCCGTGCTTTGGCGGAATGCGCCCTTGCGCCCACCTTCCCAGGTGCCGGTGACTTCAATCCGACCATCCGTCGTAGTGCCGCGCTTCACTGAGACACACCCTGTGCCCATGACGGTGAAGAGGGATTCCACACCGTGGATACCATACCAGAAGAGGTCGGGATGGGTGGGCTCCAGGCTCACTGGGCTGTGGGTCTCTGCTTCCAGCACCTTGCCGATGGACCCACCACGCACAGCGAGCGTCCCTTTGCCAAATCGCAGGGAAGAAGAGGAGAAAATGGGCACACCGGCCTTCTTTGCTTCATCAAAAATACGCAACACATCCGCCAGCGAGGCAGCCATGGGCTTGTCCACAAACACCGGCTGTTTGGCTTTCAGCACCGGGCGGATCTGTTCCAAATGAGGACGACCATCATTGGTTTCGAGCAGAATTGCATCAGTTTTGCCCAGCAACTCCTCAATGGAACCCACGATCTCGCCACCCAGACTTTTCACTTTCTCCGTGTACTCAGGCACGCGTTTGGTGCTGCTCTCGATGTCCGGGCTGCCCTTGGGGTAGGCCGCCACCATTTTGGCACCCGCCAGTTTTGCGGCATCTTCAGGGTTCTTGGCCCCCTTGTTCAAGGCCTGGGTGAAGGACGTGGCGTGGGAAGTGTCCAGACCAATGATGCCCACCCGCAGTGACTTGGGCTCATCTGCCCGTCCGATGGCGGGCAGACAGACGGCAGATGTGGCGGCGGCGAACAGGAAAAACAGACGTCTTTGCATACCCAGAAACCAACGCAGCAGCCGTGGCCGCGTCTTGCAAAACCACCCCCTCGAACTCTGAGTGTCCAATGCCCAGTTTTGGTAGGATTGTGACAATCACCTCACCGTGCGCCTCAGCGCTTTCTCTGTGCAGGGATGGAAGTTGGTGGTAAAGAGCGCCCATGACCCTCTCAAACCAGAGCTGGTGGACCCCCGGCAAGATTCTGGCTCTGCTCATCGTCATCAATCTCTTCAGCTACATCGACCGCTACGTCCTGGTGGCAGTGGAGCCGGAGTTGCGCGCAGAATTTCTGGCGGGTGACGCCATGGCCAAGACCAAGTCGGGGCTCTGGCAGACGGCATTCATGATCTCCTACATGCTGATGGCCCCGCTCTTCGGATGGCTGGCCGATCGCACCTCCCGCTGGCTGTTGATCGGGCTGGGCCTCTTGCTGTGGAGCGCCGCGAGTATCGGGTCCGGGATCGCGACAGGATTCACCATGCTCCTGCTCACGCGGGCCATGATCGGGGTGGGTGAGGCAGCCTATGGGCCTGCGGCCCCTGCCCTGATCGCAGAAATGTATCCCGTCCATCGGCGCGGCATCGTCATGTCCTGGTTCTTCATGGCCATCCCCGTGGGGAGCGCTCTAGGTTATGCTCTGGGCGGGCTGGCCAACAGTTACCTGGACTGGCGCTGGGGTTTCTGGCTGGCAGGGGTACCGGGCATCCTCCTCGCCATGGTCTGCTTCTTCTTGAAGGATACACGGCGCAGCCAGGCCGCCGCCGCAGGACAGGCTCACCACGCCCCGGGGTTTGCCGACTACAAGCACCTGCTTCGCATCCCCTCCTATGTCATCAACGTGGCCGCGCAGACGGCCATGACCTTTGCCATCGGGGGCCTTTCTTTCTGGCTGCCTGCCTACATCACCGAGTACCGGCAATATGGCACGCTGGGGCAGGTCTCTACCCTGGTGGGTGCCATCACCGCCGTGTCCGGCCTGGGGGCCACGCTCTTCGGGGGCTGGCTGGCGGACCGCTTGCGCAGCCGCTTTGCCGCCTCTTATTTCCTCGTCTCCGGGGCAGGCATGGCCCTGGCCTTTCCCTGCACGCTGGCCATGCTGTTTGCCCCCTTCCCTCTGGCTTGGGTGTTTGCATTCGGCGCGGTGTTTTTCCTGTTCTTCAACATCGGTCCGGCCAACACCGCCCTGGCCAACGTGGTGCCAGCCTCGGTGCGTTCCAGTGCCTTTGCCCTGAACATCCTCACGATTCACGCGCTGGGAGACGCCATATCGCCGACGCTGATCGGAGCGGTGGCCGATCGCTCCAACATGAACCTGGGCTTCATGCTCGTGTCCGGCACCATGCTGGTGGCGGCCGTGCTCTGGTTCATCGGCATGCGGTGGCTGCCGCAGGATGTGGAGCGCGCCGCAGCGCGGGATGCGGAGAAGCAGCCGGTGTGAGATCGAATCCGGGCCTAAAAGCAGCGCGCAGGCAGTTCGGCGAAGAATCAGAAGCAACCGGCAACGTTACCACCCGCGATCAACGCATGTTCCTCATCGAACCCGAAGGGTTCACCATGAATAGCCATGGGTGAAACGAGCGTAGCGAGTGCAACCCATGGAAGTCGCCCCCTCCCTCTACTGCGGAGCGGTAGGCCCATCGTCCTGCGCCACCCGACGCGTCATCCCGCGATCTCACCCATGCAGACTGTTGTCCGCCATGGCCTACCGCTCCGCGGTAGAATTCGCCTTACAACACACCATGGGTAGTCCTCGCTACGCTCGGCCGACCCATGGCTACGCATGGCGAACCCTCAGGGTTCCTGAGATAACTCCCGCAACACTGACACACTGACACACTGACACACTGACACACTGACTCCTACTCCACCTTCAACACCCCGTTCATCACCAACCAATGCCCCGGGAAGGTGCACAAGTACGGGTACTCCCCCTTCTCCTGCGGGGCATTAAAATGGATGGTGAACTTGTGGCTGGGCTGCACCATGTCTGTGTACACCAGGACCTCCGGCGACTCCGGCACATAGTGCCGGGCCAGCCCGGCGGGATCGGTGATCATCTTGTTCGCCAGATCACCCACGCGCTGCAAGGCCCCGGGTTTGATGAACAACACATTGTGCGGAACGGCGTCCGGATTGCTGAACTCCAGCGAGAGCCGCTCGCCGCTTTTGGCCACCAGTTGCTTTTGCGCGAACTGCAGCCCCAGAGCGGCCTCCAGTTTGACGGAACGACCGCCTTCGCCTTTCGCCCAGGGATTCACTCGGGTGGGTTCCGTCGTCACGGCGAGATTTCCTGCGGGCACGCTTAGCGCCTTCGCCACCAGGGGTTTGGCCCCGGGGAAATCTGTGAACGGCTGACCAAGCTGATGCACTGTGCCGTAGAGGTCGGCAAATTTGTCCGGACCCGTCATGACATGCAGATGGATCTGACTTGCCGGCATCAGTTCCGGCACCTCCAGGAAGAGCCTGCGTCCGCCCTCCAGCACCTGCACCGAGGTCACCTCCAGCGCATCGTGCCCGGCGGTTTTTGGGTGTTTCACCGACCACTCCTGTGAACCATAGGCGCTCGAGGTGAGGTAGTTCCAGACCTGGACAAAGTGTTGGCGGGCATCCCGCGTAACCGCGGCATCCACCGGATGGTTAAAGGTAATCATCACCCCGTTCCGCCGCACCTCCCAGCCCACCGGCAGAGGCTGCGTCCCGCCCGTGAAACGCACCCGCTGCAGGCAGCCGTCCTTGGGCCCATAGCAGCCCCAACCATACATGCCACTCACATAGAGCTGCCCGTCCTGCCCGTGAAAACGGCCGCGTTGCGCGCCGGAGAGGAAATCCGCCGGCAACTCCCAGGCCGCCCCCTGAGCCTGCCCCGATGCCACATCTCTCAACACCACCAGCCCCGTGCAGGCCCCGCAGGAGAAAGTGAGCAAGGTGCCGCGCGGCACGCCCCATGCATCACTTTCCACGTAGCACTGGCCGCCGGATGAATTGTCCACCCCGCGCGGGAGGTAGAGCAGCGGGGGTTCAACGGTCTTGCCCGGACGCGGCCCGCCCAGACCATAAAACCCGCCTTCCTTCACCTCGCACACCATCGAAGCTGGCGTCCAGTCGCCCTCCTGGCAGGAGGTGGTGGTGCGTCCTTCTGCTGAAAGACCCAGGCCATTGGGATTGCGAAAGCCCGTGGCCAATACTTCCACCTCCCCTCCCGGCTTGACGCGACACACCCCTTGATTGCCAGAGGAAAAGTAGAACCGCCCCTCTCCATCCCATTGCAGGCCACAGAGGTAGTCGTGCCCGGAGGGGGAGGTGATCATCGCATTCGTCACGCACTCGTAGAAGTCCGCCTCGTCATCGCCGTTCACGTCATGGAGCCGGGTGATCTGATCTCGCCCCAGCACGCAGATCTTCCCGTCTGCCACCACCAGCCCCTGGGGCTGATGCAGACCGGTGGCGAACCGCTTCCAGGTGAGCCTGGCCAGGGATGCATTCACTCCTCGAACCAACCAGACCTCCCCTGTCATGGTACAAAGGGCCAGCGTGTCATCAGACAGAAAGTCGTGATCGCTCACAAAGAAGAGAGCGCCATACGGGTTGTCATAGGGCAGGGTCAGCGTGTCGAGCGCATAGGGTCTGCCTTCTCCCAGCGTCCCCTTTGTCTCCAGCACCTGCGTCCACCGGGCCGGGCCGCCGTTGCGCAGGTCTTTCCAGGGATGCGCCTCCGCCCTGGCCCGCAGGCGCACAGGGGTGCCATTGTCGATCCCCATCGCGTCCAGCATCTCCACGCCGTCGAGTTGATAAGCGAACAATACGCGGTTCCCGTGCCGGTAGAAGCCGTGGTACTTGAGCGAGGCAGGTAGGGGTGGCAGGGCCGACTTTTGCAACGTCGCTCCGCCGGGTTTGGCCGCCTCCATGAAGCCATGCCGCACTTCCGAGAGTTTGATGAAACCACCCTTCCACACCAGGGGAAACGAGACCGTCACCGGGTCGAAGCAGGCTGCAAGTTCGCCCTCGCCCCCCAAGCGCACACTGACCCCTTTGGGCACCACGAGGCCGTCCCCCTTCAATACGCCGCTGAAGAGGTTTCCCATATCGGATCCCCTCCAGCGGCCGTCCCGCCAGGTGTCATCGCTCTGGTTTCCCCAATGCCCCTGCGTGCCACCATCCAGCCCCGGATAAGGAGGAAGCAACAGCCCCTCCGCCTGGCGTCCTTTGAACGCCACCGCCTGCTTGGGGTAGTAGTCGTAAATCCGGTCCCGGTTGACGGGCTCCTGCCGGTTGGGCCATTGGCCAGGATTCAGCGGATCCCGGACGTAAGAAAACGGCTCAGGTTCGAGGGATGAACTCGATGCCTCCTTCTTCAGGACCTCGATGTTATCAAAATTCCAGAGCCCGATGGTCGCATCCGTGGGCAGCAACGGCTCACCGCGGCCCACGGGATTGGAGTTGCCGCGGGCAATGCGCACCTCATCAATGATCCCGTCACAGGAGAGCCCCCTCTCCACCAGACGGCCAAAGGCAATGCCCTGGGTAGGATGCGACTTGGGCGCGGTCGGCGTCACCGGGACGTCCAGCACCTGCTTGTTGTCCACCTTCAGCCGTACCCGGTCAGATTCGATGACCGCGCTCAAGCGGTGCCACTGGCCATCGCAGATGTTGGTCTGTGATTTGTACTCGCCACCCCTGCCGGGCATGTAGAGGCTGAACACGCCGCTGCCCGCGTAGGAGTACAGCTCCCAATGCAGCGGAGAAGTTTTTGGCTCGCACGCCACGAGGATGTTGAACCCCCTGGCACTGTCCAGCCGGGCGAGACACTCCACCGTGATGGGGAGTTCATGGAAATCATCTTTCCCCGCCAGCACCAGTCCGCCCTTGAGCGCCTTCCCTAGAACCTCGCTACGGGAGGGAACCAGCTGTGGCCCCTGGCTTTGCACCGCCGCAGAGGGGGCGTCCCCCTTCCCACCAGCCGGTGCAGGAGCCTTCCATGAGCGGGGCACCGGGCGTGGCCCTGCTTCGCCCCCGTCGAGTTGTTTCACCAGCCAGCGCAAGCCGTCGAGATTGTCCTGCAGGCGGGCTTCAGCATCCTCGTTGGTGTGGTTGAGGATGCCGATGGGCCCCTGATAGCCGCTGTCACGGATCACGCGCAAAAGTTGCAGATCCAGCTCCCCCTGCGCAATGGGGACGATCTTCTGCCCCTTGGCCTCGCCATCGGGCACCATACCGTTGAGATTCAGGCAGAGCAGATGCGGAATCATCCGGCGAAGCACTTGCGCCAGCCGGTCCACCTGGCTGTGGCCGTGATGCAGGTTGTACACCATGCCCACATTGGACACGCTCTGCTGCTGGAGCTTCTCGATGATCTTGAGCTGCGTCTCGGGTTCGCCGAACCAACCTCCGTGATTGTACAGGCCCACCTTCACGCCCGCATCGGCGGCGGCAGCAGCCAGCGGCTTGATGCGCTCCACCTCCTGCGTCAGTCGCGTCTCCTCCTCTGCCGGCGTGGCAGGGGCCGGGCCACCCCCGGTGATCCAGAGATCGCACTCCTTCAAACCATGACGCTTGATCAGATCGAGGATGTGCTTCGCCTCTGGCGTAAGCGAGGTGGGGAACCACCAGCCCGTGAGCCGGACGTGATGCCGGGCCAGCGCTTCGATCTCCGCCTCAAAGGTGGGCACGTGCTCCGCCCGGTAGTCATAGACGAGGCGCGTGATGCCCAGCTTCTCCAGCATGGCGGCACGTTCCTCAGGGCCGCGCTTTTTGGCGTCGAACGGCACGATGCACCACGCCGCCAAGTTGGACGACGCAAAGACTGCGTTGCGATCTCGTGCCGGCTTCACAGTGGAGGCCGGAGCCGCAGGCGGGGCAGCGTACACTGGCGAGGCGGCAAGGCAGAGCAGGGCGGGGAGGACAAACCATCTCATGGCAGGAGGGGAAGCGAAAGACGTGGGACAGAACGTTCCCAAGATGGGCTGCTCTTTGCCCAAATGATAGAAGGGCAGCGTCCTCTCTTGGTACAAAAGCGGCGTCACACTCTTGCCGCCGTGGCGTAGCGCTGCTGGTACTCTCGCGGCGTCATGCCCGTTTCCTTGCGAAATTCCCGGGTGAAATGGCTCTGGTCGCAGAACCCGTGGTCGTCTGCCACCTCTGCCAGGGTGCGATGCCCAAAGACGAGGGCATGGCAGGCCAGCCGGACCCGCAGTCTGCGGACATACTGCTGCGGTGCCACATGAAAAAGCTGGCGAAAGCGGCGCTCGAAGGCCCGGACGGAGAGCCCCGCCATGCGCGCCAGGGCGGCCGTCTCCAGCGGTTGCGCAACATGCGCCCGGATGACCGACACCACGGCAGACAAGCGGGCGTCTTCTACAGCCAGGACGGCTTCAGCCTCCCCCACGGCTCGAGTTGTCCCCGCCGTGCCGAACAGCCGCCCCCGCGAATCCCGCACCAGCACTTTGTTGGTGATGGACCAGGTGGCGGTGTGATCAAAACGCCCCACCAGTTCCACCCGGTTGACGATCCGTCCCCCGGCCAGCACCCATTCATCATCGGTGCGAAACTGGTCGGCAAGATGCGCCGGGGAGAGGTCGGCATCGGTCTTCCCCACCACCTCATCCAACTGCTCCAGGGAGTAGTTCAGCAGGAAGGCACGATTCACCCACTGGTACCGCCCCTGCCGGTCCTTGATCCAGGCCTGGCGTGGTGGGCCCAAGCATCTCCAGCAGACCCAGCACCCCGGTGGCCGGGAGATGGGAGAGGGGGTTGTTGGGAGGTGATGGCATGGCGGGACCTATTAGCCGTGCGTGGAAAGCAAGAGCGGGATTTCTTCAAGAAATGCTCCTTACCCGCCTAAAGGCGGAACTCCAACCCCGGTGCACACCTTCTCGGAAAAACTTGAGAAGGCTTCATCCCTGTTGAAGTGAATCATGAGCAGCGGGTTGCATGCTCAACGTTGAAAGGACCTCCGCGCCGTGGTTGGAGTTCCGCCTTTAGGCGGGTCAATAACCAATGTGCCCATGACACCCTTTTTCGCTCGACAATACGCCGACTCAAGTCGGTACGCCAACCCCGCTACGGACCATCTGAGGAAACTCGGGAATGTATTACCGCGCCATGGGCCTGAAAGGCCCCGAGGCACCTCCCAGCATCATGCCCCGGCATTCTTTTGCGGCTTCTTCCTCGCCGCAGGCACTGCCTTCGTCCCTTTCAAAACATCCGGCTCCACGGTGTTGGGCTGCGCTGCACCCGCCGTACTACGCCCGTCTGCCACATATTTCTCCAGCAATTTCGTGAGCCGCTCCACCACCTCGGGCTGTTCCGCCTGGACATTCTTTGTCTCAGCAGGATCGACCGACAGGTCATACAACTGCACCCGGGCCGCCCCCGCATCCTCTTGGGCCGGGCGCGGGTCGCTCCACCCACCGGAGCCGGGGCAGAGCTCCAGTTTCCACGAACCCTGCCGGATGGAGAACGCACCCGTGATGGAGTGGTGCACCACCGCCTCGCGCACCGGGGAATCCTGCCCCATCATCGCAGGCAGCAGGCTCACGCTGTCCTCCGCGGCATCCGCTGGCAACTTGACCCCCAGGGCATCCGCACAGGTGGCGGTGAGATCCACCAGACATACTGGATGGGCGTAGCTCGTGCCGGGCCTCACCACCGCCGGCCACTGCACGAGGAAGGGCACACGATGACCGCCTTCATAGATGTCCGCCTTCGTGCCACGCCATGCTGCACTGGGGTTGTGCCCCTTCGCGGTGAGGGTGGGGTAGTCCGCGCTGGGGGAGCAGCCATTGTCACTGGTGACGATGAGCAGGGTGTTTTCCTCGATCCCCTTCTCTTTCAGCGCCGCCGCCACCTGGCCGATGGCATCATCCGTCTCCATGACGAAGTCCGCATAGGGATTAAGCCCGCTGCGGCCCTGCCATTCCTTGGAAGGCATGATCGGGGTGTGAGGTGAAGCCAGCGGGAGGTAGAGGAAAAACGGCTGCTTTGCCTCCGCCTGCGTGTGCACATACTGCACGGCCCTGCTGGTCAGTTCAGGCAGCACTCCGGCACCATCAAAGCCCGGCGAGCCCGGGCCCTCGCGCGTCCAGCTTTCCTTGCCGCCCTTGTTCATGGGCAGCTTGATCATGGCGGAAGGCGACTGGGTGACGCGGTCGTTCTCGATGAAACAATACGGCACCATGTCGAGCGAGGCACTGATGCCGTAGTAGTAGTCAAAGCCCACACTGTTGGGTCCATTGGTGATAGGCTGGTCATAGTCCACATTCCGCACCTGATCCGGCTTTTCGATGCCCAGCTCAGTCACTTCCTTGCCCGGGAGCTTCACCCAGTCCATCCCGAGGTGCCATTTGCCTATGCATGCCGTGGCATAGCCCTCGGACTTGAGGAACGACGCGACCGTCAGGCGCCCGGGCTCGATCAACCGGGGGCTCAGCCCACCCAGCACTCCGTTTTGCAATCGTGACCGCCAGTTGTAGCGTCCCGTCATCACCCCATAGCGAGTCGGCGTGCAGACGGATGAACTGGTGTGAGCATCGGTGAACTTCATGCCTCGCGCAGCGATGGCGTCCATCTGCAGTGTCGCGATCTTGCCCTCGGGGTTGAAGCACTTCACATCGCCATAGCCGAGATCATCACAGAGAATGAAGACCACATTGGGCCGGGTGGCAGCATGGGTGCCCATACAGTCAAAGGCAGCCAGCAGGGGGAGCAGGAAGAGGGCACGCAGTCTCATGAAAAAGGGAGTGAAGAGCCGGGTGGGAGAACGACCAGAGATCTGGCTTCTTTCTGGCCTTGATCCATTCGCCGGGGATTGACGGCTTATCCGCCTGTGGGTTACTGGAATCGCGTGATCACCAGCACCCGCAGCTTCCGCCTCGAAATGCTCCAAGTGGCCCGCCTTGCGCCCAAGGTACTGGGGGACTCGGCAGAGCTTGTGGCAGGGTTTCTGCAACGGCACCTCACTCCCGAAGGAGGCTTTGCCGACCGGGCAGGACGCCCGGATTTGTATTACACCGTGTTTGGCCTGGAGTCGCTCCTGGCACTGCGCAAGGAAGCCTCTCTGGAGGCGACGCGCGCCTATGTGCAGTCGTTCGGCGATGGTGCGGGCCTCGACTTTGTGCACCTGTGCTCCCTGGCCCGCTGCGCAGCCAATCTGGGACGTGACGTGCTCACAGAAGAAGTGAAGACAGGCCTGGCCGCCCGCATTGAAGCCTACCGCACTCCTGACGGCGGGTACCATGGCTCACCCGGCAAGAGTGATGGCTCCGCCTATGGCGATCTCCTGGCATGGGGTGCGTACTCGGATCTCGCCCTGCCCATGCCGGAGGAACATGGCCTGCTGCAATCCCTGCTGACGCTGCAGCTTCCCGATGGCTCCTTTGCCAACGAACGGGACATGCCCCAAGGCACCACGCCTACAACCGCAGCCGGCGTCATCCTGTGCAGCCATCTGGGCCACAAGCCAAGCCCTCTCACCGGGGAGTGGCTCATGAAGCAGGCCCACGCCGGGGGCGGCTTTCTGGCGGTGCCTGGAGCCCCCCTGCCGGATCTGCTGAGCACGGCCACAGCGCTCCACGCATTGGAGAGCCTGCAAACCAACTGGCAAGTCCTTCGTGAACCCAGCCTGGATTTTGTGGACAGTCTGTGGAATGCGGAAGGTGGATTTCACGGTCACTGGGCAGACGATGATCTGGATGTGGAATACACTTCCTATGGCCTCCTTGCGTTGGGTCATCTGAGCAGCTAGACGATCGGACTTTTATCTTGCCTTCCTTTCGCGCGAAATTTAAGGTACATTAGAAGTCGCACTTGGCTTCATAGTCGTTCACCTCAACCTCGCTCCCAGTCAGTTCGCGTTCTTTCACCCGCACACGCTGTGTGCGGTCACTCCCAGCGTCATGGCGTTCTCCTTCCGCAGCTTCTTCGGCAAAGACAAACCGGACAACGGTTCGGCAGGAAGCTCCGCGATGACATCCTCCCCACAGTCGCATCAGGGAGGCTACCCCTTTCAGAAGGGGAACCAGACTGGCACCTACTCCACCAAGGACGTCTTTCTGGGCGCGTCCACGCCAGCGAACGGCAACGGGGCCAGTTACCACGGATCCAGCCCCTTTTCGCCCGCCATCTCCGTGCCGAGTACTGGCCTGACGGTGGAAGACATCCTGCCTTCCCTGCCGCCGGATGTGGCGAAGCCCGGTGGCGTGCCTCCGGGACAGCCCCTGCAGATTCCCAATGAGCTGCTGGAGCGGGCTCTGCGCAGCGGCCAGGCGGCGCTGCCGTTGTTCGAGATTTATCGGGTGTGTCCGGCACTGTTCCGCACGCCGATTGCCCCGCAAGATGCCAGGTTCGTGGCCCTGCCTCCTCATAAACTGGGCGGTCTGGCGGCGCTGATGCACAAGCAACTGCCCCCGCAGGCCCCTGCCCCGGCACCCCATGCCGGTCAGCCCCTCTTCATGGGGGGCAACCCCTTTCAGGAAGCGGCCGAACCTCCTGCTGGTGGCACCTCCGGAGGAACCACCTTGTTTCATCCGTCTCCGTTCCATGCCGAAGGCGTGAACGTCCCCGCGCAGCCGATGCCGCCGTCCACGGTGCAGACGCCTGTCAGTGCCTTTAGTCAGTTTGGTGCCCCGGCACCTGCCGAAGCCCCCGCGTCGGCCGCAGACGAGCGGAGCGGCACGCCTCTGCCGAACGCCCTGACCGGGAACCCGTTCGCTCCCTCTCCGGCAGTCACCAGTTCCAGCTCCACCGCTCCCTTCCCTCCGATGCCGGGAGGGGCCGGCCAGCCCTTTGCACCCTTCGGACAGCCGGCACCCGCCGCTTCTCCTTTTGGCACCTCGAACCCGGAGCCCATGCCTCCCGTGCCGGCGTTTTTCGGCACCCCGGCGGATCAATCAGAACACGCTACGCCGACAGCTGCCCCCCCGGCCATCTCGCCACCCGTTTCCCCGCTGTTCACCTTCAGCCATTCCGCTCCGACTTCACCAGCCTTTGCTGGTCAGCCGACTCCGGCGCCTGCGAGCCCATTTGGCAATTTCCTCCCGGAGAATCCGCCAGCTTCTCAAGACGCCTTCCTTCCGCCACCGACCAGCGCCCCCCAACCGCTGTCCCAGCCCCAGTTTCCCACTGCTGCACCCAATCCCTTCTTCCAACCACCCTCAACCACGAGCGGCAGCGCCGGGGTTCCTCCGACTCTGACACCCGCTCCAGGTCAGGCCGTGAATCCTTTTGCCTCTTTCGGTCTGCCTTCGGCACCTCCGGAACCAGTGCCTGCGCCATCGGTCCAGCCGAAGGCAGCGGAATCAGCTCCGCCCCACGGGGCAGCCTCCTGGCAGGCATTTGCTCCCGCCCCGGCACCACCTTCCGTGCCAGAGGTGCCGTCTGGCCCCTTCGGCAACGCCTTCAGCCCTGGCCCGAGTGCGTTCCCTGAAGCCCCCCCAGCACCAGCCAGCGCCAACCCCTTTGATCGCATCAAGGCTCTGGGCTCGCTGCCGGACCCCTCTGCGAATGCAATGCCGGCAGCACCCCATGGATTGTTTGGCCCCGCTCCCGCTCCAGTCTCCGCAACTCCCCAGCCCACCGTACCGGCTCCTCCGACACCCCCTCCCGTTTTCTCAGGGGTTCCTGGCCCCCTAGCTGAGGGGACTCCTGCCTCGGCTCCTCCGCCTGCTCCCGCCAAGGAGAAGGCCGTCTTCAGTCTGGCGACAGTGTTGTCCCGATGCTCGGAGCAGGAAATCGGCGTGAAGCCCGAGCAAATTCCCTCCTGGATCACCGTGGGCTTCCCAGTCACAACGTTGGTGGACCAGCTTGCCAGTGGAAGAGTTATCGTGAAGCTGGCGGAGATCATGCGTGGTCTCGAACCCGAGTTCCGCAGCATCATCTCCCCCTCCCGGCCAGACATTGTGGTGGAACTGCCCATCAACGACGTCTTCCACGCCCTGCCCTCGACCGCCACGCCCGCAGGCCTGCCGCTTGCCCAGCTGACGCCGCAACCGGTTCCGGCCGGGGCTCCCGCACCGCCCGTCACCAAGTCCGCAGACATGCTGGGCAGCGAGGCACTGGCAGCGATGGCCGCCTTTAAGCCCGCTTCGGCTGCCAATTCACCTGAAAGTCAGGCTGCCCTGCCCTCCCTCTTCAATCCGCTCAGGCCCGAGGACAAGGAAACCACTTCCAAACTCCCCTCTGGCGTGCCCTGGCCGTTTGAAGCCGCCCCCGCCCTGCCGGGGCCTGAGACTCCCGCTGCCGCGTCTCAGGCAATGTTTTTTGGGAATCCCATTGCGACGGAGGATCCGCCCGCCATCCCGCCACCCTACCATCAGCAGCCCAAGGCGGAGCCCGTTTTCACTCCTGAACCTGCGTCCCCTCTCTTCCAGTCCACGAGTACCCTGCTGGGGCTGCCCGTGGATCCCCCGGCCAGCAGCCGTTCCATCCGCTCCGAGGCCATCTCCTTCGGACCCGGAGTCAAGGCAGAGTTTACCGCGACTCCGCCCGCCCAACTCCGCGCCAGCCGGGACCGCAACAAACAGCTCCTGCTGCGCGTGCTGCTGAGCACCGAGGATGATCTGGAACTGGAGGACGTCATCCGTCTTACCGGCGCGCTCCCCGGTGTGTCAGCCGCCGTCTGCCTGCAGGAAGGCACGATC
The DNA here is from genome assembly GCF_000172155.1 of Verrucomicrobium spinosum DSM 4136 = JCM 18804. NCBI lineage: Bacteria > Pseudomonadati > Verrucomicrobiota > Verrucomicrobiia > Verrucomicrobiales > Verrucomicrobiaceae > Verrucomicrobium > Verrucomicrobium spinosum. Next base: position 7,125,524 of record NZ_ABIZ01000001.1, read on the forward strand.
ATGGGGTATGCCAGCAACGGCACTAGCGAGGCGGAAAACTTCATCCGCCAGGCCACCCAGATCTACGGACACCTGCAGCCCTTGATCCAACTGACCGGCATCATGGATACAGAGACCCTGAGCATGAAAAGCGACCAGCTCATGGCCTCCTTCTCCCTGCAGGGTGAACTCGTGCTGGGCGTGCTGCACGACCCGGGCAAGAACGAGCCGACCCTGCGCGAGCGCATCACCCTCATCGCCCGCGAGCTCAAGTCTGTCGTGGGTGCCGCCTCCTGAATTTCCTTCAACCCGTCTTCATCCATCCCTTCCCATGGCTGTGATTCACGCCGACCGCAGGACGGTCAACTTCAAGATCGTCTATTGCGGCACCCCCATCGGCGGCAAGACCACCAACTTGCAACACATCCACGCGTGCCTGGACCCGAAATCACGCGGGGAGCTCGTGAGTCTTTCCACCACGGCGGACCGCACCCTGTTCTTTGACTTCCTCGCTGTGGAGGCCCCCATTCTGAATGGCTACACCGCCAAGTTCCAGCTCTACACGGTGCCGGGACAAGCCGTGTACAATGCCACCTACCAGCTGGTGCTCCAGCAGGCGGACGGGCTGGTGTTTGTGGCAGACTCCCAGATGGACCGCATGCGGGAGAACGTCCAGGCCTGGGACAACTTCCGGAACAACCTGCGGCTCAACGGGCAGTCCCTCGACGAACTGCCCCTGGTCATCCAGTACAACAAGCGCGACCTTCCCAACGCAGCGCCGGTGGAATACCTGGAGTACCTCATCAACCAGAGCACGCTCCGTTGCCAGAGCTTCGAGGCCAGCGCGGCACGAGGACATAACGTCCTGACCACGCTCAACGCCATCTCCCACGAAGTGCTTGGCCGCTTCATGGCCAAGATGCAGCAGGGCCAGGTGCCCCAGTCCATGGCCGGCCGATCCTCCAGCGCCGCTGCGATGGCAGGCGTCTGACACCACGAGGGCAGGCAGTCATCGGGCAAATAACGCCCATCCCTCCCGTGAGTTTGATCAGATTTCACCCGCTGCAGTGAGACATCTGGGAGACTGAGTGTGCATGATGAAATCTAATCCATGCTGCCAACCCTTCCGCAATGCCTTTAGAATGGGCAAAGCGCCAGGTTCTATGAAATAGATGCCGGGTCCCCGGCTGCACGAACCCGCGGTCACCAGGGGATTGGCACGCATGGTGCAAGGTCGCTGAGGCTTCGCTTCAACCTTCCTCTCCCATCCATGCATCCCACCTCGCTCAAGAGACCCTCCCTCGCGGGAAAATCCTGCCATGCGGCCATTGCAGCCTGCCTTCTTTGCGCCACGCTTGCCCCGGCCCAGAACCCTTCACCAGCGACCGGCAGCCTCGCAGAGGAGGTCGAACTTCCCACGGTAACCGTCACGGCGGAGACCGCCCTGCGAACCACTGAAGACCTCCGGAACATCCCTCAGTCTGTCACCGTGGTGGACAAGGAGACGCTGGAACGTCGGCAAGCGCGCACTCCGGTGGAAATGCTTCAGGAGGAGCCCGGGGTGTGGGCAGTCAGTGTGGCTGCCCAGGGCTCTCCCATCCTGCGTGGCCAGATCGGCAACCGCGTGCTCTACCTCTGGGACGGCATTCGCATCAACAACGGAGCCCTCTTTGGTGGCCCCAACGGTTTTTTCAACCAGTTCCCGGTCGGTGCGGTGGATCACATGGAGGTCATCAGGGGTGCCGGGGCCGTACAATATGGCAGTGACGCCATCGGAGGCGTGATCAACATCTTCTCAAAGCGGGCAGACTTTACGGACACGGTGCAAACCGGCGGCGAGCTCTACGGTCGCTACGGCACTAATGATCGCGAAAACACAGAGACCTTCGATTTCCACGTCACCGGTCCCACCATGGCCTTCTCCGCAGGCCTTACTCACCAGGATGTGGACGACTACCGCGGCCCTGGTGAGGGTCGGTTGAGCCCCACCGGGTTTGAAGCTCTGGGTGGCTATGCCAATCTTGCCTTCCGGCCGGCCGAGGGGCACACTTTCCGCCTCTCCTGGATTCACAACGAACGGGAAGATGTGGACAGCTACGTACAGTCCAAGCTGAATGCGAACGGTGTCCCCCGGCTCTTCAGCCCCACCGAGCGCCGTGGCATCGTGAAGTTTGACTACACAGCCGAGGACCTGGGTTCGTGGAGTCAAGAACTCAAGGTGTACGGGTACTACCAGTACTATGATGGCGTTCGTGATCGCCGGGTGCAGAGCGGCTCCACCATGACCACCACCCGCACGGACACTGAGCAGGATGTCCTCGGGGCGGGCATTCAAAACGCCGCGCAGTGGGGCAGGACACGGCTGATCTACGGCATGGACTACCGCCGGGAAGACCTCGGCTCCACGCTCACCCAGACGACGCGCCGCCCGGGTTCCACAACGGTTGCAGAGCCTTTTGGCAATACTCCTGACGGCAACTACGATGTGTTCGATGCATTCACCACACTGGAGTTCCGCCCCACAGACGCCCTCCTGCTCTCGGTCGGTGCCCGCTTTGAAAACTCCCATCTCGACTCCGGCCCCGTAGCGAGGGATGTCATTCCGGACGCCGGCTATGATGTGGACGACCTGCGCGTGGACAAGTCCTGGCAGTCGGTGACATGGAACATCGGTGCCATCTACAGCCTCAACAAAGAGTGGGACCTCGTGGCCAACATCGGCTCCGGCTTTCGCGCTCCGACTTACTCTGATCTCCTGAGTGCCGGACCCCCAGTGTTCTCCAGCAGAGTCGCCTCACTGCCCAGCCCCGACCTGGATCCTGAGAAGTCCATCTCCTACGAGGTTGGGCCCCGGTTCCACTCGCAACGCACCTCCGCCTCCCTTGTGGGGTATTGGACCCAGCTCTACGATCTCGTGGCTACGGAAACCTCAGGCACGGTGGTGATCCCTGGCCAGGGCACGTTTGAGGCGCAACGGAAGTCCAATAATGGGGAAGGCTATGTGGCAGGTGTTGAGTTTGCCCTCACCTACGATCTTGATGACAACTGGACGCTCTTTGGCAATGCCACCTACACCTATGGTGAGGATACCAATGCCAATGCCCCACTGCGCTTCATGCCACCCTTGTATGGCGTGGTGGGGCTCCGGTACACCGCTCCCTCCCGCCGTTGGTGGGTGGAGGTGGTGGAGGTCCTCGCCGACCGCCTCCGCCGGCACGCCCCCACCGATGAGCAGGATGCCGGCTTCTCCACCGATCCGGCCTATGGCTCCCCCAACAGCTCCAACAACCCGCCTCTGCGGGATGACTACGAGATCCCCGGCTGGGCAGTGACGAATGTCCGCACCGGCTTCAACATCTGGCAGCGCGACAACCGGTCCTTTGACGTCACGGTGGACTTCAACAATGTTTTTGATACCCGCTACCGGGAGGCTTACTCCCAGCAGCAGAAGGTGGCTCCGGGCTTTGGGGTTGTTGTGGGCGCACGGTTGACCTTTTAAGCCATGCCTCCATCACGCCTCCTCTGGGGTGGGTTGTTCGCGGCGCTGCTGTTGGGCAGCGCCGCTCTTCCCCTTCAGTCAGCCACCGCCCCGCCTCCTCCCACAAAGATCGCCTTTGTAGGGGTATGGGACCGGTCCATGGCCTTGGTGGATGCCGCCTGCCGCGAGCAGGGCCTGGCAGCCGTCTTTGCCAGGGCGGGTGAGTTTGGCAGGAGCACGGAGGCGGAGAATCCGGAGACGTTTCCTCTGGTCATGGTCTTGAACTTGGAGGCCGCCGAATCTCCCGGCCTGACAGACAGACTGAAAGCCACCAGGGAGAAAAACCCCCAACAGCGGGTGCTGGCCCTGGACACGCGGAGCAGTCATGTGGAGCTGGACAAGGCGGGCCTCCTGGAACAGGACCCAAAACTGATGGCCTACTGGCGGGCCAATGGTCCCGTCAACCTGAAACGCCTGATGCAATACTGCCGCGTGACCTACCTGGGCGCAGAAGGCGTGATCGAGCCGCCGGTGATCATTCCGGAGTTTGGCTATTATGATCCTGATCACGAGGCGTCGTTCGAGGAGTTCACCGCCTACCGCGAATTCAAACGATCCAGGCACCGGTGGAAGGAAGATGCGCCCACCGCGGTGATCATCATCCAGCAGTCTTTCTGGATCACACGGGACCTGAAGGTGGTGAACGCCCAGATCACCGCTCTTGAAAAACAGGGGTTGAATGTCGTGGTGGTGTTTGGAGATCGCGAAGGACGCATGACAGAGCTGGTGAAAGCCGCCCACCCCACGTTGCTTGTTGAGGACCGGCATGGCTCCATGTGGCAGAGCAATGCCGTGATCAAGGAACTGGATGTGCCTTACCTGCGGCCCATTTCCATGCTGGGGTACACCGTGGATGAATGGCGGAAGGATCCCCGCGGGCTGTCTGTGAGGGATGTGGGCATGTTTATGTCCCTCCAGGAATCCTGGGGCACCATCGAGCCCGTGGTGGTGGGCGGCTTGCATGCGAACATCCAGGGCTTTCGGCTCCATGAGCCCATACCTGATCGCATTGAAGCCTTTGCGGCCCGTGCCGCCCGCTGGGCAAGGCTCAAGACGAAGCCTGCCGCCGGGAAGAAGCTGGCCCTCATCTACTACAACAAGGGGCTCGGACAGGATGATCTGGTTCGCGGCAGCCCCACAGGCGCCTTTCTGGACGGGCCGGAGAGCCTGGTGCGCTTTCTGCCGAGGCTGCAGCAGGCTGGATACCAGGTCAAAGACCTGCCCGCCTCCGCAGCAGAACTCATCTCAACGATGAAAAAGCGCGGCCGCAATCTCGGCCCATGGGTGCAGGGCGACCTTGAGAAACTTGCCGATGAAGGCAATCCCGTGCTGATCCCCCTTTCGACGTATCAGCGCTGGTTTCAGGAAAAACTAAACGAGGCCGGCCGGAAGGCGGTGGTGGAGAAATTCGGCCCGCCCCCGGGACGTCTCATGGTGGTGAAGCGCAATGGCGAGCCCCATCTGGTGATCCCGCGCATCGACCTGGGGAACGTGATCCTCACGCCGCAGCCTGAGCGGGGTGAGAAACAGGATGACAAGCTTTTGCACTCCCGGGATGTGCCCCCACCTCACAACTACCTCGCCTTCTACTGGTGGCTGGAGGAAGGATTCCACGCCGACGCCATCGTGCACTGGGGCACGCACGGCACTCTGGAACTGCTGCCCGGCAAAGAAGCGGGGCTCTCAGAAGATTGCTGGAGTGACATCTGCGTGGACCGGTTGGCGGTCGTGGACCTCTGGATCACTGACAATCTGGGTGAGTCCACGCTCGCCCGTCGCCGCTCCTATGCCGCGCTCGTGGATCACATGGTACCGCCTGCCGTGGGTGCCGGATTGAAGGATGAGTTCAAAACCCTGCACGACGACATTCACAAGTTCAACACTCTGGAAAACGGACTGCTGCGGGAGGAGTTCAGGAAACGCATCAGCCAGCAGGCACGTGCGGAATCCCTCCATGACATCGCCAAAGCATCTGCGGGAGAGGACCCGTATGCCGACGAGGCGATTGCCCGGGTGGACCAACACCTGCACGAGCTCTATGATTCCCAGACCCCGCTACGACTTCATGTCCTGGGCCAGCCGCCCGTAGCTGAGGATCTGGCACCGTACCTCGTTTCCATCCTTGGAGAGGGCTTTCTGCAGCATCTGGGTGATGCCAGTCCCTTGATCAAGAATCTGGCCCCGGAGAAACAACAGCAGCGCGACGCGGCAGCTCATCTCCTGGGCGGGGTGCTTGATGGCAAAGCAAACCCACCCTTCACCCCGACTCCTGACCTTGAAAGGGATCTGGCCTTCGCCCGGGAGATGAAAGACCGGCTCATGCAGGCAGATCGCGAGATCACGGGCATGCTCCATGCACTGGCGGGCGGATACATTGAAGCAGGCCCGGGTCCTGAGCCCATTCGCAACCCCTCCACCGTGCCCACGGGGCGGAATCTTTATTCCCTCAATCCCGAAGAGATTCCCAACAAGGCAGCATGGGAGGTGGCCCGGAAACTCGTGGACGATCTCCTGGCCACCCGGCACCCCAAGAAGATCGCCATGGATCTCAATGGCATGGAAACCATGCGCGACTATGGTGTGATGGAAGGCCAGATCCTCTATCTCCTGGGTGTGCGCCCGGTGTGGAACCGGAGCAATCTGGTGATCGATGTTGAACTCATTCCCGCAGAGGAACTCAAACGCCCGCGTGTGGATGTGTTTGTGGCCATGGGAGGACAGTACAAAGAAAACTTCCCCTCCCGCGTGACCTTGCTGGACAAAGCCGTGAAGCTGGCCGCCTCCGCACCGGAAGCAGGCAACCCCGTGAAGGCAAGCGTGCAGGCCATGGAGGCACGGTTGCAGCAGCGCGGCTTTTCCAGCGCCCGGGCCAGCCAGTTCGCCGGAGCCCGCATTTTTGGCACCAAACCCGGCAACATGACCGGTACCAACATCCTGCATCTCGTGCCCCGCTCAGGGGTGTGGGACAAACCCGACGAGATCACCGGGGTGTACATGGACAACATGAGCTTCGTGTACTCTGGTGACGTCTGGGGGGAGAAGATTGAAGGGCTCTACGAAGAAGCGCTCCAGGGCACGGACACGATTCTCCGGGTCTGGGCCTCGAACATGACAAGCCAGCTCTCCAATCACCATGCTTATGAGTACCTGGGTGGACTCAATATGGCAGTGAAGAAAGTGACTGGCAAAACACCGCAGGCTCTCATCGCGGATGTGCGCAGTCCCTCAGGAGCCCGGGTGAGGGACTTCGAGGAAGTGCTGGCCACCAACCTAAGATCGGAACTCCTCAACAGAAAATGGCTGGAGGGCATGAAGGGCCACGACTATGCCGGGGCAGGACACATCACCGAGCTGGTAAAGAACTCCTTCGGTTGGTCCGTCACCCGCCCGGAGAGCATCTCACAAGACACGTGGAAGGACATCTACGAAGTGCTCGTCAAAGACCGGTACGAACTCGGCCTGGAGGCCTGGTTTGAAAAGGTCTCTCCACACGCCCGGCAGGAAATCACCGCCACCCTGCTGGAGGCAGCCCGCAAGGGCTTGTGGCAGGCCACCCCTCAGCAGATCGAAGACCTCTCCCGGATTTACGCGGAGTCCATTCAGCGTCACGGTGAATCAGGCGGACTGGTCGGCGGCGGGAACACCCGCCTCGTGGACTACTCCACTAAAGCTCTTCAGATGACCGGGGCCGACGACGATGCCCGGCGCGTGGCCGCGATGCAGGAATCCCTGGCTCAATCTGCCGGAGGCGAATCCAAGGAGAAAGTTGCGGGAACGAAGCTGGACCAGAAGCCCGTGCAAGAGACACGGCAGGAACTGGAGCCCCCCGCCACCAAGCCCCAGCTCTGGAAGTACGCCGCAGCGACGCTGCTGGCACTTCTGCTCGCGGCAGGCTTCTTCAAGAAATCAGGTGCCCTATGATGGAACTCATTCAAAACTCCCTCCACCTGCTGTCCAACACGCTTCTGCTGCCCACTCTGCTGACCATGTTGGGACTGACGGCCTGGACCGCACTCCTGACGGGTGGACTGCTTCGTGAGGCCTGCATGCGACCACGGGTTCGCGGACTCCTCCGCCGTGCCTCAAGTCTGGCCAGGGTTCAGCCAACAACCTCAGCCCAGGCCTCACCTACCATACAAACCATGGAAGCCCTGCGCAGTTGCCCGGTGGGAATTCCCGCACGATTCATTGAGCGTCTGGGCGACGCCCATGATGACCGGCTGGAATGCCACAAGGCACTGGAGGATGTGGAGTCTGATGTCGCCGCAGCCCTGGCCAGGCTCACCTGGCTCACTCGAGTGGCCCCCATGCTGGGACTCATGGGCACCCTCATTCCGCTGGGTCCGGCTCTGACCGGCCTGGCAGCTGGAGACATGGCGATGCTCTCTGGAAACCTCGTGGTGGCGTTCACCGCCACGGTCATCGGCGTACTCATCGGTTGCGTTTCCTTCTCGCTCGGCCTCGTGCGGCGCAACTGGTACCAGCGCGACATGAGTGACCTCGAATACATCATTGCCCGTCTGCATCCGCCACCTCCCACCTCCAAAAGTATATGATCCGCAAAAAAAGAAAGTGGGATGACGCCAGCGACGAAGATCCGGGTGCCGGATTGCTGAACCTCTTTGACGTCTGGATCGCCTTTGCCGTAGCCCTGCTGCTCGCGCTCGTCAGCTATGACACCCTGGCCCAAAAAGCCAGCACCTCCCGCACCGTCACCGTGATCAAAAACGAAGGCACTCCCGAGATGGAGATCATCACCAAAGAGGGACAGAAGATGGAGCGCTATCGCGCCAGCACGGAAACGCTCGGCGGAGATGGCGAACGGCTCGGTACGGCGTACCGCTTGAAGTCAGGGGAAGTCATCTATGTGCCGGAATCGGCCATGCCCAAATCAGCCCCCGGTCCGTAGTCACGGCATGGAGGGATCACGGAAATGAGCCGATGGTGACATTGGGACCTGGCGGGCCGAGGAATTCTCCGCGCCCGCACCGCCTACCGCGCCAGAGCCAACGCATTGGCCTGACGCACTGCCCACTGACACACTGGTTCATCTCACTTCGCTTCCAGTTTCAAATAATCCAATCCCACCATGAAGGCCTGGGCCGCGGCAGGATTCGCACCGCTGATCTTCACCACCAGCTTGTGATCCCCCGGTTGCAACACATGGGTGCCCCAGTCCAGTTCTCCGGTGGAGATTACCGAGACGCTGTAAAGGTCCAGACTGGCCGCGGGAATGACCTCCCCGTCCAGGATCACCTCAATCGAGGCGTAGTCACGCGCTTTTGTGAGCGCAGCTTTGAGCGTGTACTTGCCGGCCTTGGTCACGGGAAGCGTGATCGCCATCGTCTCGCCGGGCGTGCCACCGGTCCACCAGAGCTGGCGCGCCTGGCTCCATTGGCCGCCAAAGCCACCCATGTTCTGGGCCCTCGCCTGCCCCTTGCTCACCGTGACTCCCTGCATGGTTTCCCCTTCGATCGCCCCTTCCACTTTGGCCGCCGCAGCGGCTCCCCCTCCGGCCGTCTGCTGCTGAAGGTACGCCACCAGATTCACCACCTGCTCCGGAGGCAGCGCGTCGAACTGGCCTTCGGGCATGGTGGAGAACTTCGAAATTTCGCGGCTTTTCACCTCTGCCTTCGTCAGGCTGAATTCCACCCCGCCCGGCATCACCACCTTGTACCCGCTGTCTGTCTCCTCCTGCACGATGCCGCTGAGCACGCGCCCGTCATTCATGGAGAAGAGGTTGAGCTGATACGCCTTGCCGATGACGGCATTGGGATCCAGCACGTTCTCCAGAAGATAGTCCAGATTGCCCCGGTTCGAGCCTGTCAGATCCGGTCCCACGTTCGCCCCTTCACCCAGCATGCGATGGCAGGCTCCGCAGGTGCCTCCGTACATCAGCTTGCCCTGGACCAGATCCGCCTTCTTGAGGCGTTCAGGAGTCAACAAGGCCTTGTACTTCGCCTTCCGTTGGGGCAGGTCCGCCTTGCTGGCGTTCACGGTGCCCCATACCTTTTCAATCAGGCCATCCACCTCCGGATTCTTGAGCGCCTGCAACTGCCGCACGAGGAAGGGCGACAAAGCATCCCGGGCAATGGACTTGTCTTCCACCCCTCTGAGAAGCGCCTGGGCCCCCGCAGCCGAAGATGCCAGCGTGGCCACGGCATCCGCCTTCTCGGCCGGAGCAAGCGAGGCATACACCTTCGTCAGAACGACCGGCGTCTCCGGATGTGAAAGGGACGCCAGCGCCTGCACCGCACTGCGGGTGAGCGCAGCATCTCCATTCACCACCAGCTGCTGCATGAGCACCGCACTTTGATCATCCCGCACCTGCAAAAGCACTTGCAGAGCACGGTCCCGACGTGAACCCGCAGCGGCCTTGTCCATCAACAACTCCCGGTGCTTCTGCACTGCGGCCGGGTCACCAAAGTACGCAGACAGTTCATCCACCAGCGCCTTCACCGGCTCGGAGGCTCCGGCGCGGAGTTTCCCTGAGATGCCTGCCCACTCTTTGGGCGCCGCGAGTTTCCCAGAACCCCTGGCGGAGGCCACCAGCAGGTTGAGCAGCCTCTCCCTTTCGCCAGCATCATCATTCACCGCTATGGCCGCCAGAATGGCCTGCCGCCCCTCATCGCTGCCCGCCATGCGGCGGTAGATGTATCCAGTCACCTGTTCAAGCTTGCTGGAGGCCGCAAGCTTCAGCCCTGCTTCGCCATCCGCCCCGACAAGAGGCTCAATGCCATACCAGAGCAGGAGCGGGATGTTCGGATCCTGCTTGTCTTCCTCGCGCCCGATCAAACCCAAAGCGATCTTGGATCGCTCTGGCAACGGAAGACGCTGCAGCAACGAAGCGAGCTCGCGACGCACCAGGGGCGACTTCTCCTGCTGGGCAAGTCGCTCCAAAGCATCGTGAAGGGCAGGCCGGTAAGCGATGCCCAACTGGCCCATCAGGCGCACCGACCAGGCACGCAACTCAGGCTCGGGCCGGTCCAGCAGGCTGGTCAGGAGAGTTTGCTCAACGGAGCCGATGACCGAAAGCCCCCACAAAGCCTTCAACCGGCGCTCCACCGGACCAGATCCATTCAGGGCTGCCCGCAGAGCGTCTTTGGCCGGGTCATCCACCCGCCCGTCTTCCGCCTTCTCCATCAACAGGCGCTGCGCCATCCTAGCCTGCCAGGAGTTCGAGGAGTCCAGGAGCATTCCGACCAGCGCCGTATCGCTTTTGCCCGCAGGCAGGTCCTTCGCCCATGCAGTGTTGAGCTGGTCATACACCACCCGGAAAATTCTGCCGTTTGTGCGGTTCCAGATCTGAACGTCCTTGTGGTGGCAGGTCTGCTCGTCATACCAGTCCGAGACATACAGCGCCCCGTCCGGCCCCACCCGCTGGGTCACGGGAATGAACCAGTGATCGTTCGACCTCATGAAATCCGGCCGGCGCTGCCCGGTGTACCCACTCAGGGCGGGCTCCACCGCATTGTGCACCAGGCGATGCCCGTGGAGGTTGCCAAAGAGCAGCGCGCCGCGGTAGAGTTCAGGGAAATTATCTCCCTGGTAGATGGCAAGCCCGCAGTGGGCATGGCCGCCGCCGGCCTGGTCGGTGCTGGCGGGCACAGCCAGGTTTTTCAGCTCCTTGCGATCGCCCCAGGCGGCATGGTCCTTGACCTCGCCGGCGTAGTGACGGTGCTCGGCGATGGTCTTGATGTCGTCATACGTGTAGGGGTTGAAATGCTGCCCTGCCTGCCGTTGATACCTTCCACCCGGCAGGATGTGGTAGAGGTGCGGGATGACACACGCGGTGACAAAGAACTCGCCGTGGTCATTGAAGTCCAGCCCCCAGGGATTGCTGGTGCCGTGGGCAAACACCTCAAACTTGTGCTGCGTGGGATGATACCGCCACACGCCGGCGTTCAGGGGCTGGCGCTCCTTGTCCGGAGTACCTGGCCTGCCCACCAAGGAGTGCGTGAAGACCCCATGACAGCCATAGAGCCAGCCATCCGGCCCCCAGATGAAGGAGTTCAACGTCTCGTGCGTGTCCTGGTTGCCCCAGCCGTCCAGCAGGGCCACGGGCTCCCCGTCCGGCTTGTCATCGTGATCCTTGTCAGGAATGAAGAGAAAGTTGGGAGCGGCCCCGATCCAGACACCACCGAAGCCCACCTCAATGCCACTCACGAGGTTGAGCTTTTCCATAAACACCTTCCGGGTCTCAAAGCTGCCATTGCCGTCCATGTCTTCAAAGATGAGGATGCGGTCCCTGCCCTCACCCGGCTTCGCTGGCTGGGGGTAGGTGTTCCCCTCCACCACCCAGATGCGCCCGCGCTCGTCCCAGCACATCGCAATGGGCTGCACCAGATCCGGCTCGGCGGCAATGAGGTCCACTTTGAACCCCTCCGGCACGACCATGTTCTTCACGGCATCCGCCGCTGACTGCCCCACGACATACGCCTCCGACCTGAGGGAATCCGGTCCATAGATCTTCCGCGGCTGGAACTGGGCGTACCGCGCTGCCTCCACCTGCTCGCGTTTCTGGACGAGGACATAACATCCCGCCTTGTTCCCGATGACCACGTCCACCAGCCCGTCACCATTCACATCACCCGTGGTGAGCTGCGTGCCCACCCCGCTGGCGCTGTCCATGAGATGGGGCACAAAGCTGACTCCGCCCTTCTTGTCCCGCTGCGTCTTGAACCAGTAGATGACCCGCGGGTCCCGCTCGTTGGGATCATGCCCGTTGTGCGCCCAGTAGCGCTTCCCGGTGATGATGTCCTTCAGACCGTCCCCGTCCACATCCACCAGCGCAAGGGCATGCGGCTGGCTGAAGCGCACGCCGTATTCATTCTCCCAGGGCTCCTGACCCACGATCGTGTGCTTGACCCAGCTCGGCCCATCGCCTCCCTTGCCGGCCTGGTTTTCAAACCACGCCACGCCGAACTGGTGCGCATTCAACGAGGAAACAACATCATTGTCTCCGTCTCCATCGAAGTCATAAGCGAACATCTGCGCCCCACCCCCGCCTGTGAGTTGAAAGGTCCTGGAGGGCCACACCGCCTCACCGGGCGTATTCTTCCACCAGCGTCGCGACTCCAGCAGATCCAGCCTGCCGTCACCGTCCACATCCCCCACTCCCATGCCGTGCGTGAAGCGCTGCACCTTCACGTCATCGGTTAGAGGAACAAACTCCCATTTCGCGTTTGAGTCCGCCGCCGGGGATGCGTAGCCAAAGCGGCCGTTCTGTGAGCACACAATTTCCGGTTTCCCGTCCCCGGTGATGTCCGTGAACTCCGGTGATTCATTGTCCACCACGTCCAGCACCACATGCATTTTCCAGGTGGCGGTGTTTGCGCCCGGGTTCTCATACCAGCGCGCCTCCTTGCCCGGGAAGCCCAGCACCAGCACATCCTGCCACCCGTCGCCGTTCAGGTCCGGCGTGTACACGAAGAAATTGTCTGAGTACCCGTTATTGGAGAACTCCTTGCCCGGATAGAAGGTGTGACGCTTCGTCAAGTCCGGTCCCTCCCACCAATACGGTCCGTACACGATGTCGCTTTTGCCGTCGCGGTTCAGATCACCGACGGCCGATCCTTCACCAAAGAAGCGGGTCTCCAGTTGTTGTTTTTCAAACCGGATCAGGGTCTCTGCCGATGCCGCACCAGCAAGAGCCAGCGTGGTCGTCAGAATGAGTGAAAGTCGGACATTGGCCATGGTAAGTGCGGGAGGAAGACGCTGAGCCAGTTACGGGAGGGTGCCCGGCATCTAGCGGACATGTTTTATGCGAAATCGGTCACGTGGGACCAAACATCACGCAAATTAACCAACCCTGGCTTCGGCAATCCATTGAGTGAAATCTCAATGCTCTCTGTCACATCCAGTCTTGGCCTGACAAGCTTTTGCATAGAAGAGTCAAGCCCCATTTCCCCCGCATAACCCCAGGCCTTGTCCCCTGAAGTCATGACCGTCACATCCCCACCTCCCCCTCGCCAGCGATTGCTGGCCCTCCCCGCCCTGGCGGCGTTGCTCGTCGCCGCGTATCCCCACCCCATGCCCGCTGCCGATGAAGTCATCGGTGTGGGGGGCTTCGGCGGGAAACAGGCCACCATCATCAATGAGCCCTCCAAAGGTGGCACCACAGCCCCGCTTCCCGGTGCTGGCGTCCCTCTGCAACCGGCAGCGGTCCCCTCAACACCGCCCCCGGCCGGAGCCCAGACCCGGCCCGCCGCGCCAGTGCCCCCAGCCGCACGCCCTGGTGCGACGCTGACGCCGGGGGTGATCAACGAGCCCAACATCACCAGCTTTCCAGCCAAGTCGCCACCCCCTTTCGGCGGCATGGCCCCTGCTCCCTCCCGTTTGGGTGAGGGATCGGCGCCCTTCCAGAATCCAGGGTTCCCGCCGGTGACGGATCCTGCCCCGAACCAATCAGGCAACGCGGCCGCACGGTCCATGCCCGCCCCTGCTGGCTCCCAGGCCCCAGCCTCCTCCACCCCGACGCCTGCCGTCCCACCGACTTCGTCAACGTCCACTTCAGCCCCGCGCTCCACCCCCGAGCCCTCGGTGGCACCGACCTCGACCACCCGTCCGACACCCACCCCCGCACCACCAGCGACTCCTGCACCCGCACCTGCGACTCCTGCACCCGCACCTGCACCTGCTCCGGCCACCCCTCCCACGGTCCCCGCGGAACCGGCGGGCGCTCCACCCACAGGAGGCGCCCCTGCCAAGGTGATTGACTTCGGCGATCGTCCGGCCAATCCGCCCAGTGCCTCCGCCACGACTCCTGCTTCGGCCCCCGTGGCCACCGCGGAGTCGGGGCGGCCCCTGGGGGCTGCTCCCTCAACCACCGCCTTCCCTGCCAAGTCGCCCCCCCGCTCCATGGGTGCACTCAATCCGGCTGCCCCTGCGGCGGCAGCCCCGGCCCCGGTGGTGACGCTGACCCCGCCACAACCCGCCCCGACTCCGGCTCCGGCAGTTGCCACAGCACACGCCACTCCCACCGCCCCAATGTCAAAGGAGGAGGAAACTCTGCGGGAAGCGGTGAAAAAATCAGAAAAGGCCAAGAAACCCGACGACTGGTTCTCCGCCAGTCACGACCTTTGCGTGTATCTCTACCGGGATGGCCGTTACCAGGAGGCCCGTGACGCAGCCGCAGAACTGGTGGCCAGGGCCGTGAAGACCCTGGGCAAGGACCACAAGGACACCCTCCAATACTGCAACGACCTAGGGGCCTTCCATTTCTTCCTCAACGAGTATGCAGAAGCGGAAAAGTTCTACCGCATGGCGCTGGAGGGGCGCGAAAAGACTCTGGGCAAAGACCACCGCGAGACGCTACAGAGCTCAAACAACCTCGCCGTGCTCCTGAAAGCCAAGGGCGACCTCCGCGGTGCGGAAGCCCTCTACCGTGCGAACCTGGCCATCAATGAACGCACCGATGGCAAAGACCACCCCTCCACCGCCGCCACCCTGAACAACCTGGGCCTGGTGCTCCTGGATCTGGGTGAACCCGTTGAAGCCGAGCAATGCATCCGCCGCGGACTCACCATCCGCGAGAAAGAACTGGGCCCACAATCCACCGACACCCTCGACAGCCAGAACAACCTGGCCCTCATCCTTGCCAGCAAGCGGGAGTTTGAAGAGTCCGCCAAACTCTACCGGAAGGTGCTCATCGCCCGCGAAGGCCTGCAGGGGAAGGAACACCCTTCCACCCTGAAAGTGGCCGAGCGCCTTGCTGGCGTACTGGGCAATCTCACCAAGCATGAAGACTCCATCATGCTCTACAAGCGCGTACTTGATGCCCAGGAACGCAAACTGGGGCCGGACAGTGAGGACACCCTGCTGACAGTGACCAACCTGGCCTACGCCTACTACCTCGACGGCGAATTCGAAGCCGCTGAACCCCTCTTCGAACGGGCCATGACCGGACTCGAAAAACTGCTGGGGCCTGACCACCCCTATGTCGCCCAGTCCGCGCACAACTTCTCCCTCATGCGTGAAAAACAGGGGAGAATGGACCAGGCCACCGTCCTGGCCGCCAAGGCAGTCGCCGCTGCGCAGAAGTCCCTGCCCGACAGTCACGTACAGCGGGCCGCGTATGAGACGCACCTCGCCAGCCTGCGCGCGTCCGGATCAAGGTAACACCCTGAACCGCCGGCCCTGGGTGAATCTTCAATCCACCTTGATGCGCGGCTTCATCTTCTCAAAAGTTTTGTCGCCGATCCCTTTGACGTTTTTCACGTCCTCCACCCTCTGATAGGGACGGCCTTTGATAATCGAGTGCGCCGTCTCCGGCCCGACTCCCGGCAATGTTTCCAACTGGACCGCCGTGGCCGTATTGAGATTGAGCACTGCTGTGGCGGGGTCATGAAATTTCCGCCAGGCCGCGATGCCCGCTGCCGCCAGGATCAAGACGGCCACCAGCGCGAGAAACAAGTAGTTTCCACGACGCGACGCTGCCTTACGTTCTTCCCGCCGGCGGACCGCCGCAGATTCATCGTAGAGTTCGCCCATTTGCCTGGAAGCATACTGGGAATTCCCGCGGAGGGCAACTCACCTGTCTGAGCAGCACCCCACTCAGGTGGTGGTCCAGTTCACCACGACGGTCTGCTCCCGCTGATTACGGTCGAGGTACTTCACGTGACCGTGCTCGGCCCCGTACTCGTGGATGCACTTGGTAACCTTCACGTCATAGCAGCAGTACTCGGCAATCTCCGCGAGTTTGCCCTGCTGCCACCAGCGGATGGCCTCCAGACCGTCTGCTGTCTTGCCCGCGCCGAGGGTGGCACTGGCCAGGGACTCTAGCTTCAAACGGTGTCCGACCTTGGTCTCAATGTCCGCCATCAGGTCCAGGCTCTGGAGTTCCTCCTTCAGGTCAAAGGCGTAGTAGCCCATGAGCACTCCATAGTCGAAGCTGATGTGGTTGAACCCAATCACGAGATCTGCCCGGCGCAACTGGGTGATGAGATCCTGCACCGTGTTCTCCGTGTAGATGTGGTACTGGCCCGTCTTGCTGCTGTAGGTGCAGCCGATGGACATGCCCATCTGGTGCTTGTTCTGCCAGCCTCCGACATCGTTGGCGGTGCGCTGGGTCTCGAGGTCAAAGTAAACAATATCGCGGGCCATGGGTTCCTGTGTCCATGGCATGCAGTGGTCACTTTGGCAAGTTGCGCATGGCCTCCAGCACTTCCTTGCTCATCAGAAGGGTGAGCACACCCAGCACCAGAAGGATGGCGACCAGACCCGCCAGCACCACCATGCGCCAGGGCTCCGGCTGACCATGCTCCACCCGAGTGTGACAACTTTCATCCCAGGACGTGAACCCTTTCTGGAGTAAACGGATGCGCCACCAGGCCATGGCGATGAGGGCGACGACGGGCACCAGGCAGAGCCCCATGCCCTTCAACCATACCTGGACAGACCGCATCAACGCCTGCTGGTAAGTGGGCAGGCTGCCATCCAGACTGCGCACCCGAATACGCAAGAGCGCCTTGCCAGGGGTAGTGCCCCGCTGACTCAGAAACCAGGCTTCCAGCGGTGCAAAAAGCAGCAGCGTGACAGAATTGAACAACAACTGCTCCATCCCCGGCCGCATGAGGACCTCCACCGCCTCAGGTGGCAGCAGGCCTCTCAAGGCGAGGCCCAGCGTAAAGCTGAACCAGAAGTAGTCCACCATGCGCGCCCAGAAGCGCATCCATGGCCGCGGGCGATCCAGATCCTCCGGGACCACATGCTTGGCGGCCTCTGCCGCCGCCACCACATCCGGGGCGGGCGGCCAGTATCCGTCGAATTCATCCAGCTCCCTGAGGGGCACCCAGTTCGGCACGCCGAGGCGCCACACCAGTTCATCGCCCTTCAGCAGACCTTCACGGATCTGCTCAATGATCCGAAACTGCGAGTGCGGACCACTCCGGTCGCCTGCGATGGAGAGATGATATTCCATCCTCAGGAAAGGTAGGCAGCGTGGCTCCGTCCACCATGGACAGGCCCGAGCCGAAAGTAAGACCGATCAGAGACGATAAACAATACGGGCTTTGTCGCCGTCATAGTGGGACATTTCCAGCTTTACCTGGTCACCAATGACGAGACGAATGAACCGCTTGCGCATCTTGCCGGAAATGTGGGCGAGGACTTCGTGGCCGTTCTGGAGCTTCACGCGGAACATGGTGCCAGCGAGCACGGCGGAAACGGTCCCTTCCAGCTCGATCGGCTTGTCCTTGTCTTCCATGCCCTCAGGGCTCTGGCCCAACTGAGGACCAGGGCGCCCCATGAAACCACGTCCACGCGGACCACCACGGTGACCCCCGCGACCGCGACCACCTCCGCCACTCCGACGCGGAGGGCCAGCATTTCGGGGTCCAATCCCGCCTTGCGGGGAATCATTGCGGTTCGGTTGATTCGGCTGGGGTGTCATATTTGATCTACAAAAAAACAAAGGCACAGAGATTGCCCGAAGGTGCCGCCTGAGAGGGGGGCTGACAAGCTGAAAGTGGGCAATCCCACCCACCCTACACCCGTTTTCCAATGAATTCCTCCTATCTTGGAACAAAAATCAATGTCCCGGTGGCAGTGTCTTTCACATACTTCACAGCCACAGACTTTTCACCCCTGCCGCGGGGCAGCAACCAGCCCTCCAGATCGAACTCATACGTGCGCCCGTGGGAATAGCGCGTCCACCCCTGGCACAGGCCCTGTTTGTCGTACACGTACACATCACGCCAGGCCTTGCGGACGGTGAGCAATGGATCCACATACGCCTTGGCCCCGGTGCGTTCCAGGAACTCAGGCAGCAGCACCTCGCTCAAGAGCGTGAGGTTGTATTGGCGAAGGTGATACCGGATCGCGGGATTGGGCTCCTGCCACGAGGCGGTGAGGCGGCCGTCATTCTCGCGGAGGATCCCGTAGTCCACGAGGCGCTGCTGGGCGGCCTTGATGGCCTCCTTGGCCCCCGCTTTGGAGGAAGCGCCAATGAGCGCCTGCAACTCCGGCGTAGGCAGGGTCCAGAGATCCAGCCGGTCCGCCACTTGGGACACTGCCAGCTCCATCCGCCCGGCCAGGGGGTTCTCGCCTTCCGTGAGTTTCGATTTGAGGCTTTCCTGGAGCTTCTTTTGAGCGTCCTCCGCCGCAGCCTTGTCCGCGCCGACGCTGAGCTTTCGCCAAGCCTCCTGTGAAGGAGCGAGGTCAGAAGCCAGACTTTGGAAGGCGTTCGCCCCTTCCTTGCCCAGTGCTTCCGTCAGCAGGCGGCTCCCCTTCGCCGTTCCGTCACTTCCCAATTTGCGACCCAACGCGAGCCAGCGAAGGTCCGTCTCCGCAGGCAATCCCAGATCGGGATTGCCGGCATCATAGCAAATCTCCTGAAGCCGACCCTCGGCATCGTAGAACCGCATTTCGCTGGCTGGCATGGCGAAGCAGACAAACGCCGGGGCCGACCAGGTGACGCCATTGCCTACGAAAACGCCCACATCCACCCGATGCGAGGTGATTCCTGTCGCGGCCTTCGTTTGCGGTTGCCACTTCACCGTGATGCGGGCCGTGTCCCCACTGCCCTGTGGTTCGATCTTCACCCGCTCAGGGTCCCCTTGCAGCAGCACCCACTTGTAGGTCAGGGGACGACTCATGAGATCGGGCGACTTCCTCGCTGTGACCACGATCTGCCGCTCTTGAGCAGCCCCTCGAAAAACACGGGCAATGACACCCGGCACATTGCCCAGCTTTTCATCTGTCACGGTATCCAGCTCAAAGAAGTCCTTGTTGGGCGTGGCCCCGGTCTCCTCCAGCACTTCCAAGATGGCCACCGGAGGAATGAGTGGGGGCAGCATGTCATGTGCCTCCGCCACCATCTTCGCCTCATCGATCTGGTTGCCGTCAAAAACCGGAGGATGCGCCGCACCGGTGAAGTAGTCCGCCTCACTTTTCACCACCCGGTTGCTCCTGCGGAACACGGCCTGCAAGGTGGGTGCCAGGATGCGGTTGCGCAGCAGCACCTGTTGGGTTTCAGGCGGCAGGGCGGCGGCCGCGCTGAAGAAGGCCTTAAGGAAGGGCTGATCCGTAAAGGACGAGCCCTGGGAGATCACCACGAAAGGTGTGTTCGCCGGAAACAGATCGCCCCAACCATTGCGACCATTCCACCCCGGGTCGTAGTCCTGATGCTCCGGGTAGAAGTAGAGATTGTTGCCCAGATACTGTGCGTTGAGAAACTCGAACCCCTGGCGGTTGCCCATGTAGAGGCGGGGCAGGCTGCCGCCTTTGTCGGCTGCGGCTGACATGGAGCAATTCCCAAGCACGGGAAACGGGCGCACTTGATTGGCGGGGCCAATCTCCGCCTTTCGCTCCTTTTCGACCGCTGTCGGCTGATAGAGCTGCACCTGCGGCCAGACCTTGATGTCGTACAGGGAGTGCCCGCCATCGCGGTTTTCGTACTGGAAACCATTGAGCCCCGCTGCCGTGCCCTCGCCGTGCCACTTCAGGATGAGCTTCCCCACCTCGTCCGTCCGGGTCGTGACCTGCGCAAAAATCCCCGTCTGCAGGAAAAGGCAAAGAGCCGCGTACAGGCCCGGTCGAACGCCGGGACTTTGCCAAATGGTGCCGTGCTGCATGTCGTTGCCTTTCCGTGCCGTAATTCCTCCCCCTGCATTCCCTCTCGCAACCCCTGCCCACGTTTAGCCACCAGGCCAACGAGTGTCAACGCAGCTCCCCAACTGAAACCAGAAAACCTGACACTGCATCCTGTCAGATGTGACAAAGCCAAGGTTGCGGGCGGACGGAACCACGCTAGAGCACCGCATCGTCCAGTACGGCGTTTGCGCCGTACTCCTACCACCAGTTGCCTGTTCGTTGATCCCGTCCGCCACCTGCAAAATTCGGAATGGCCATTCCCATCATCATCAATCCCGCTGCCAACAGCACCAAGGCTTCCGCCCAGATGGAGCGCATCCGGAACCTCCAGCCCACCCCTGAGATCCATGTGACGGAGGGCATCGGCAGCGCTCGTGAGATTGCCGCCCGTCTCGCCGCAGAGGGGCACCCCATCGTGGTGGCGGCAGGAGGCGATGGTACCGTAAACGAGGTGGTGAACGGACTCGCCGCCCACCATTTGTCCATCCCCGATGCAGCACAGCACACGACGCTGGGCATCCTGCCGGTTGGCACCATGAACGTCATGGCCTACGAGATGGGGCTGCCGGGCCGGAACCTTGAAGCCTGCTGGGACATCATTCACAGGGGAGCCACACGTGAGATCGATCTCTGGCAGGCCAATGAGCAGTACTTCGCCCAGCTCGCAGGCGTGGGGTTCGATGCCGAGATCGTGCAACAGACTCCGTGGGAGATGAAGCGTCGCTATGGCCCCCTCAGCTACGTGATGACCGCCGCCCGCATCCTCGGTCAGGAGGCACCGGTGCTCTCAGTGGAAATCGAAGGCCGCCCACCACTCTATGGCTCCGTGGTACTGCTGGGCAACGGCCGCCACTACGGTGGCCCGGTGCCTGTCTTCCGCGATGCCTCCCACACCGACGGCCTGCTGGACGTCCTGATCCTACACCAGCGGCGTCCCCTGGAAGCCTTCCAGTTCCTCGCCGCCCTCGTGGCTACGGGTTACCAGGAGTGCAACGACATCGACTACCTGCAGGTAAAATCCCTCAAGGTCACCTCACAGCAGACGGTGCCCTATGAACTCGATGGCGAACTCGGCCTCAACACTCCGGTGGAGATCAGGCTCGCGCCCTTCAAACTGAAGGTGCGGGCAGGAGCGTAGCGCAGATTGTTAATCTGCTGTGCCGCCGACAGGCAATCGGCATCAGTCAAAAACAAAGCGGCCTTCGAGTTCCCCCGAAGGCCGCTTGTCATTTCAGCAGTGAAAACTGAAAACTTGAATCTGCAAACACCCTACGCGCCCACCAGTTTGCGGGCCTCATCCAGAGCCGCATCCACCTTGGCCACTTCCTTGCCACCGCCGCGCGCGAAGTCGGGCTTGCCGCCGCCTTTGCCGCCCACGATGGGGGCGATGGCCTGGATGATCTTGCCCGCCTGAAGCTTGGCCTGATGATCCTTGCTCACTGTGGCGATAAGCGAGACGTTGCCGCCGGCGGTGCCGGCGACCACAACGATGCCACTGAAGAGGCTCTTAAGCGCATCGCTCACGGCCATCGCATAATCGCCATCCACCTCGCCCAGATTGGCGATGATGGCGTCATTGCTGGCTAAGCCGAGGAGAGCCTTCGCACGCGCCGCCGCTTCGCGCTGCTGGGCGGACTTGAGGGCTTTTTCCAGCGCCTTCTGCTGATCCAGGAGCGTCTCGATCTTCTTCTCGAGATCCAGCGTGCCTTGAGCCAGGACCTTGCCGGCGAGAAGCTTCAGCAGGTCCGCATCGCTCCGGGCCGCGCGATAGGCTTCAAGTCCGGCAATGGCCTCAAGACGACGCACCCCGGCGCTCACAGCACTCTCACTGACGAGGCGGAACAGACCAATCTCACCCGTGGAGCGGGTATGCGTGCCGCCGCAGAGTTCCATGCTGTAACCGTTGAGCGCGTGAGCCTGGCCGCCGACTTGCACGACGCGAACCTTGTCCCCATACTTCTCTCCGAAAAGCTGCATGATGCCGGGGTTGGACTTCACCTCCGCATACGGAAGCTCGTCCCAGGAAACAACATCATTGGCCACGATTCGCTCGTTCACGAGACGCTCGATGTCGGCAAGCTGGGCAGCAGTCAGGGCGGCGCTGTTGAAGTCAAAGGTGAGTTTGTCAGGTCCGACGAAGCTGCCCTTCTGGGTGGCTTCCTTGCTCACCACTTCATGCAGCGCCCAGTGCATGATGTGCGTGACCGTGTGGTGACGCTCGATGGCGCGCCGGCGGGAAGGCTCGACCGCGAGTTGCGCTTCCACGCCCACGGAAGGCGTGTCTTCCCCATCCAGGAAGTGCAACCAGGTGTTGCCCACCTTCTGGGTGTTCGAAATGGGGAAACTGTCCGCACCGATGATCAGCGCCCCAGAGTCGCCCACTTGACCACCCATCTCAGCATAGAAGGGAGAGCTGTCGAGTACAACGGCCGTCTTGTCCTTCATGGAAACAACCTCCAGCACTTTGGCGGGCGCCTCGAGGTTGTCGTAGCCGATGAACTTGGTCGGCTCCTTGGTTTCGATCTCGCTGAGGGAAACGACTTGCTTCCGGCCTTTGCTGTCTTCAGTGCTCCGCTTCTTCTGCTCTGCCAGCAGGCGCTCGTACTCGGGGACGTCCACCGTCAGGCCACGTTCGCGAGCCAGCAACTGGGTCAGGTCGATTGGGAAACCGAAGGTGTCGGAAAGGCGGAATGCCACCTCGCCCGTGATCTCGGTGCCTTTGCCAGCGAGCTTGTCGGCCTCGGACTCAAAGAGGCTGATGCCGCGATCCAGCGTGCGGTTGAAGCTTTCCTCCTCCATCTTGAGCACAGACTTCACATGCTCCTTGCGGGCGCGGAGTTCAGGAAACACCTCACCCATGTGCTGGGCCAGCACGTCCACCAGCTTGTAGAAGAATGGCTCCTTGAACCCAAGGGTGCGGCCATACTTCACCGCACGGCGCAGAATGCGGCGCAGGGTGTAGTTGCGGTCGTTATTGCCGGGGGAGATGCCGTCGGCGATGGAGAAGCTCAGGGTGCGGATGTGGTCGGCGAGGACGCGGAAGGCCACGTCGATCTTCTCCTGCTCCGTATCACCCGTGCTGCCAGAGGCGGGCAAAGTGCTGGCATAAGTTTTGCCGCTCATCTTCGAGATCTCGTCGAAGATGGGCTTGAAGACGTCCGTGTCGTAGTTGCTGATCTTCGCGTTCTCGAAGTCCGTGAAGTTCCTCGTGCCCTGGATGATGCTGGTCACGCGCTCAAAACCCATGCCCGTGTCCACATGCTGGGCGGGGAGCTTCGAGAAGGTCTTGTCCGCATTTGCATTGTACTGGATGAACACGTTGTTCCATATCTCAATGCAGTCAGCACTGCTGCCGTTCACCAGTTTGGCACCTTCGCGCTGGCGGCCCTCGTCCAGGTCGCGGGGACCAGGCGTGAGGTCGATGTGGATCTCTGTGCAGGGACCGCAGGGACCGGTCTCCGCCATCATCCAGAAGTTGTCCTTCTTGTTGCCGTTGACGATATGAATCTCCGGATCCAGCCCCACGCTGCGGAACTTCTCCGCCCAGTAGCCCCAGGATTCTTCGTCACGCTCGGCGGGATCACCCTCACCCGGCTGGTAGATGGTCGCAAACACGCGGGTCGGCGGGAACTTCCAGCGCTCGATCACAAGTTCCCAAGCCCAGGAGATGGCGTCCTTTTTGAAGTAGTCGCCAAAGCTCCAGTTCCCCAGCATCTCGAAGAACGTGTGGTGGTAGGTGTCCAGACCCACGTCCTCCAAATCATTGTGCTTGCCGCCGGCGCGGATGCATTTCTGGGTATCCGCCGCCCGGGTGGGCAGGCCCTTGTGCAGGACGCCCGGCCAAGTATCCACATCCGCCGGACGCTCCCCCAGGAAGATGGGGACGAACTGGTTCATCCCGGCATTCGTGAAAATGCGTGCTCCATCCCGGCTCGTGTAGCCGACATTGTCGCTGGGCACGATGGTGTGCTGCTTCTCTTTAAAGAAGTCGAGGAAACTCTGGCGGATCTGGGCGCTGGTCATGGGATGCGGGCGGAAAATGAGCGGGGACACTAGCCCCGTTTCGGCGGTCGGCATAGGAAAAAGTGGGACTCCGGACCGCGGGAGGCCATTCGGGCAAGTCGGCGCTTGCCCCCACCGGGGGGTTTGTTCTATCTTCGGCCCGTATGGACTACCAATCGCCGCCCCCGCCGCCCGAAGGTCCGAAACCGGAAATCCCCCCCACGCCGCCCCCGGCAGCTGAGATTCCGTCGGCCCCTGCCGAGGGCTCCCACCCCGGACTGCCCGGCATGGGCATCTCCCAGGAGGAACGGAACATGGCTATGTTTTGCCACTTGGGCAGCCTGGCGGGGTATGTCCTCCCGTTGGGCAACCTCCTGTTACCGCTCATCCTATGGCTGGTGAACAAGGACAAAATGCCCTTCGTCAACGATCAGGGAAAGGAGTCCGTCAATTTTCAGATCTCCATCACCATTTACTTTTTGGCCTCCTTGGTAGTTGGCTTCCTGACCTGCGGGTGGGGCCTGCCACTCGCCCTCCTGCCGCCGATTTTCTCCCTGGTCATGGCCATTATCGCCTGCCTGGAAGCCAACAAAGGCATTGCCTACCGCTATCCCCTGTGCATCCGGTTGATCAACTGACCCATGCAATGTAGGCCGGTCCTTCTCCCACCCGGTCCCTTTTCGCTATTGTTTCTCCGACATCAACCACTCCCTCCTCTACTCTCACTATGGACGAAAAAATACTCTCCAAGCCAAAAGACCCCCTCGACGAGTCACATGACGCTGTCGGACTGATGGACGCCCTGATGGACTTCTCGTTCAAGACCGCGATCACGCCCAAGATCGCGCATGTTCTCTACATCGTCGGCCTCATTGCCGCCGCCCTTTTTACCGGTCGCTGGGCTCTCGACTCCTTCCAACGCGGCATCATGGGTGGCATGACGTCCCTGCTCTTCGCCCCCGTCCTCTTCATCCTCTACGCCCTGCTCACCCGCATCCTCCTCGAGGTCGTCGTGGCCCTTTTCCGGATCCTGGAGCATCTGAAGAGCATTGACCGGAAGACGAAGTAGGGTGCCCCGGCGCTTTATTTCTGTTTGTAGTTCGAACTAGAGTTTGAACTACAAACAGCTTCTACCGGCGATGCCCCCTGTCACGCCGACACCCCGCGCCACTACGACTTCTTGTCGTCCAAACCTCGCTCGATCTTATAGAGCACGAACTGGGCATGGGCCTGATTGGCCGCTGCCACAGGGTTCTTCTGGTACTGCGCCTGGATGGTCCGCAACTGGACCAAGGCCACACTCTGCACCGCTGGCTGGTACGCCCGACCATTCACGATGTTGAGCAGCCGGTCCACATAGTCGAGCTGGAGGTTCTGACGCAAGGTGCTGACAGAGGCATCCGCTGCCTCACCCGTCATGACGGCAGCAGTGAGATCGCTCATCATGGTACCGAGGACATAACGATTCCCATAAAGCGTGCTGTCCAGGATGCGGTGCTGAGTGTTCGGGTGCATGAGCTGGTCCAGCAGGGAACGCTGGACCTTGAGGGCGCGCTCATGCAGTTTGGGATCCTCCCCGTTGTCACGGAAGTCAAACCCACGACGCTGCTGCTGAAGGTGGGCGAGGAGCTGCTCCGGCGCGACCCAAGCCTCCGGACCGAAGCCGTATTGGGCCAGGGCCCGCATGGCCGCCTTCTGCTTCTCCAGCTCGACCGGGCGGAAAGGTGAGGGCGGGTTGTCCTTCACCTGCCCCACGTAAGCGCGCTCTACATACACGCCACCAATGTACCGGGAAATGGCCGTGAGGGCATTGCTCGACTCCGAGGTGAGGGAGATGTAGGCATTGGTCAGCTCCTGCCAGCTCTTGCCCTGGGTGGGATAGTCCGCGAGCAACTTGCCCGTAGCCTGCTTGACCAGTTCACAACGGGCCACGCCATACGCGACCGGGTCGCTGCTCATGTCAAAGAGCATGGCCCGCGGGTCGATGGCCTTGCCATTGGCGCGCATGTCGTCCGCGTCATTGGCAAAGGCAAGCTGGGGCTCGTGCGAACGGCCCGCAATGGCGGCGAGGCGTTTACTTTCCTCCTGCGGCTCCGGTGCGGCCACGCTGTAGCCGTACTCGATGGCCCAGTCATCATACGGCCCAGGGGCATTGATGTAATATTGCCCCTGGCGCGCCCGGTCCGGCCCCAGATTCAGCGGCATGTAGTCCATGACGGATCCGCTCAAGCCGGTCTTCTCCGTGAGGGCACGGTTCTGCAGCTCCTCCGGGGAGTGCAGATGACTGGCGCGGAAGTTGTGGTTCAGCCCGAGCGTGTGGCCAAGCTCGTGCAGGATGAGCTGGGTGAGGCTTTCCTTGAGCAGCACATCGAAGTCCACATCATCCGCCTTGCGCAGGCGCATCATCTGGTTCCCAAAGAGCAGCCCCTGCTGCATGACGTTGGCGGCCATGCACGAGTTCTTGTCAAAGAGGTTGCCTCCCTCGGCAGCATCCATCCCGGCCAGTCCCACCTCATTCCAGAGACGGCGGGCCATGAGGCGGTTCTTCACAAACACAAACTCCAGCATGATGTCGGAGCCCAGGATCTGTCCGGTTCGAGGATTCACAAAACTGGGGCCGTAGCCGCCGAAGGGGGCCTTGGGCGAGGAGGTCCAGCGCAGCACGTTGTACTGGATGTCGTCCGCATCCCAGTCCGCATCATCCGGCTGCTCCTTGATGATGAGGGCATTCTTGAAGCCGATCTTCTCAAAGGACTTGTTCCACTGGAGGGCGGCGAGACGGATGGTGTCACGGAACTCGATCGGGGTCGTGTTTTCGATCCACCAGACGATGGGCTCCACGGGCTCGCTCAGCGGTGCATTGGGGTCCTTCTTTTTGAGGTCCCAGCGGTGGATGAAGTCGCGCCATGGGGTCACCTCCGTGGAGGTCTGGTCCGTGAGCTGGGTCATGAAATAACCCACCCTCGGATCATCCACACGGGGCTGGTAGCCGTTGTCCGGCATGGCGATGAGCGTGTGCTGGATGGTCACGCTCACATAGCGGGGGTCCGTCACATCGCCCAGTTGTTTGTCATCGTCGTTCCGGGGTGGCGTCGGATTGTCAAACACATACTCCACCGAGCAGAGCGTGTTCTTGGGGTAGGACTTCAGCTTGGTGAACTTGGTCTTCGTGTCCGAGAGCTTGCCGAGGAACGCCTTTTCCCCGCCGCCAGGCTTCACCTGCAACAGGGTTTCCTTGAGGAAGAGGTTACCGGCATTCAGCAGCACGCCCTCAGTATTCTCCGCCACCACAGCCTCAACCGCCATCACGGCATGGCTGGTGTTGGCCTGCGCGGCACGAGCCAGCGGGTGCATGGGGTCGAAGTAGAAGGCGGTGTTCTGCTTGATGAACTCCACCTTGTCGTAGCTGCGCTTCATCACGAACACGGTCTCATCATGGAACTGGCCGCGATTGTGACCGGCAGCGAGCACCCCTTCCACCGTGTGGGAGAAGTAGATGAACTCACGCTCCATCTGGTCCTTCCGCACAAACAGATAGACCGTCCCATTCTCGCGATCACGATGCAGGTTGAACAGGCCTTTGATCTCATCGCAGTTCTTCGTCACATCGGCGATGGTCTTCTTCTTGGGCGGAGCGGGCACCACCGTCACGGGCGCAGGTCTTTTTTCCTCCACCTTGGCAGCAGGTGCTTCCACAGGATTGGGTTTCACCTCCGGTTTGGCCTCTGGCTTGGCAGGTACTGGGGACGGTGTTGGAGCAGGCGTAGGCGCAGGTGTCGGGGCCGGTTCAGGCTTGCCAGGGGGCGCTGGTGCAGGTGCAGGCGTGGGACCAGAACCGGGCGCTGGCGCGGGAGCCGGGGCAGGGTTAGGGGCAGGCTTCGGAGCAGGCTCCTGGGCAGCGCTCCAGACGGCGATGATCAAACAAGTCAGAGGAAGCGCGAGCATCCCGGCTGGGCGGAGAGAGAATTTCATATTGCAATGGCTATTGCCAAAGACGCGCCGATGGGGCGGTTTTTTAGGACTACTTTGCCGCGAGGTCAGAAGAATCCCAATCCAGGCTCACAAAAACGGGTCGATGATCCGAGCCAAAGTCAGGCCCCACCTCCCGTCCACTCACTTTCCAGTCAGACGAAACGAAGACGTGATCGATCATGATCCGGTCTGGCAGCCACACATGCCGGGTAGCCTCAAAGAGCCGCCCCTGACTGGTGTCCACCAGATGGGTCTGATACAGGAAGTCCTTGTAGAGCCAGGCCCAAGGAGTGCAGTTGAAATCGCCCGCCACGATCACCGCGCGCCCCTCCTGCTGACGCTGCACGCTCCACAGCCTGATCTCTTCATGCATGACATGGCGGTCCGCAATCTCAGCCGCTGAGGTCGGGTGAGGGGCGTGCACATTCAGCAAACTCACGGGCTGCCCCTTAAAGTCGAACTCCGCGACCATCCCAAGCTTCTTGGGCCCGCTCTCCCCCAGCTTGTGGAGTCCGACTTTTTCCCAGGCCCCCCGGCTCAGGATGGCCAGGCCCCACGATCCTTTGCGATGATACTCCAGCCACTGGTGGGGATAGAGGTCCTTCAGACGAGGCAGCATCTCCGCCCAGCCTGGCGACACCTCCTGTAGGACCACCACGTCCGGCTGGCGATCCCTCAACAAGGTCTCCAGCGCAGCGTGATTCTGATTCCGACGGAGCAGGTTGATGGTGGCGATTTCCAGTGTCGAGCCCTTGGCCACCACGGTCGTCGGAGCCGCGGCAGGCCGGGCATGAGGCCACAGCGCAGCGATGTTCAACGCCAAGCCCGCAGCACTGAGGCCGACCAGCTTCCACCGGCGCAACCCCAAGCAGAACAACAGCCCAAGTGCGAACGCCACCACATATTGGGGTCGCAGATGATTGTAAAGATCTGGATACCAATGCCAGCGTCCCGCAAATCCCAGCAGAGTGACCGCGAGCCCAGCCGACAATCCCGACTCCAGCCAGTGCCGGACAACAAACCGGAAGAGTCCTCGCACTTTCATTTCCGCAGAGCGGGATTCACTGGGTCAGTTCAGCCCAAAGATCTCCGCATCCCTCACCACGGGATAGGCACGCCCGCCCTTTTCACTTTCCGTCAGCAGCAACAACTGCTGCAAGCCAGCGGGGATTTCAGAAAACAACAAGGTGACCTGGAACTCAGGTTCCGCCTCGCTCACATCCAGCGGGGTGCATTCGATCACCCACCCCTGCACACTCCATTCACGATGAAGCCCAAGCAGATCCGTCTGGATCGAGAGGGCAAGTTCTGAAGAGACTTCCAAGGCCCGACTGCTGGCGAAGATCACGCCAGTAGTGCTGATGGAACACATCCGGGTGACAACACTGCCCCCGCTCGCCGCTTTTGCCTTCCGTTGGTTCGCTCGTGTACCCATGGCTTTGCCTTGGTTTGTGCAACGGAAGGGAAGCTGCATGGGGTGCTCCACGGTGTCAACCGAGTTGCATGTGAAAGATGAACATCTTCTCAATCTGAAGAACGCGGATCGAAGGCGTCCCGCAGCCCGTCACCGAGGAAATTTAGCGCGAGCAATGAGGTGGACATCAAGCCTGCAGGGAAGGCGAGCAGCCACCACTTGCTGTCGAGCGGATTGATGACCTGCGCCCCATCCTTGAGCAGCGAGCCCCAACTGGCCGCCGGATCCTCGATGCCCAGGCCGAGGAAACTGAGGAAGCTCTCGTCCCGGATCACCGCCGGAATGGTCAGGGTCAGATAGGTCAGCACAATGGTGCTAAGGTTGGGCCAGAGATGCTTCCAGATGATGGACCAGCCCTTCTGCCCCATGGCACGGCTGGCAGTCACGAACGCCAGTTCCTTCAGCACCAGCACCTGGCCACGGACAATGCGAGCCATGGTGAGCCACTGGATGAACCCCAGGGAGAGCACCAGGAGGAAGATCCGCTTGTACGGGATCATCGCTCCAGCCCAGGCTTCCAACCAGCCCCATTTCTCCCGCTGACCCCAGAGGCGCAGACCGTCCAGGGCATCAGTGAAATAACCATCAAATGCCGCGATGAAGATCATCACAAAGAGCAGGCTGGGCACCGAGTTCAAGATGTCCACCAGACGCATCATGCCGCCGTCCACCCGCCCCCCGGCATAGCCGCTGATCATGCCGTAGGTGCCGCCAATGATGAGGCTCACCAATGCTGCCACCAATCCCACCCCCAGACTCACCCGGGCCCCTGTGAGCAGACGGTAGAAAAGATCCTGCCCGTTCACATCCGTGCCCAAGAGGTGCCTCGACATGCCCCCATCACACCAGGACGGCGGCACATAGGAAGACTCGCTCACCATCTTCACCTCCGCTGGCAGAAACGCCGGCACAAAAATCGCCGTCAGCGCCACCCCCAACAGGTACCAGAAGCAGAGCATGGCCACGCGATTGCGTCGCAGCACCTGCCAGCCATTCGGCGGCGAGCCTGCCCATCGATGAGGGGTCGCAGCAGCGTCAGGCATGCAACTGGATGCGTTTGTCGAGGAACGTGTACATGACGTCCACCACGAAGTTAAAGAATACCAGCAGGGCGGAGTACACCACCACCGCCCCCGTCAGCAGGAAAGGGTCCGTATTCTGAATGGCATTCACAAACACCATGCCCAGTCCGGAAATGTTGAAGACACTCTCCACCACGAAGGAGCCTGTGAGCACATACGCGGCCATGGGCCCGAGGTAGGTGACGACAGGCAGAATCGCCACCTTCATCCCATGCCGGGCCAGGGCGGTCGCGTCATCCAGTCCCTTTGCCTTGGCCGTGCGCATGTAGTTCTGCGACTTCACATCCAGCAGGCTGTTCCGAGTCAGGCGGGCCACATAAGCCAGAAACGGCAGCGCCAGACAAATCGATGGCATGATGAGCTGTGCGATCGTGCCAAAGCCCCCGATGGGCAGCCAGCCTAGCTTCAGGCCGAACAAAGCCACAAAGAGCGGCCCGGTGATGAAGGACGGAATGCTGATGGCCGCAAGGGCTAAGAACATGCTGGTGACGTCCAGCGCCGAGTCCTTGCGCATCGCCGCCAGAAACCCCATCGACACACCGCCCACGGCGGCGATGACAAAGG
Source organism: Verrucomicrobium spinosum DSM 4136 = JCM 18804 (assembly GCF_000172155.1). Lineage (NCBI taxonomy): Bacteria > Pseudomonadati > Verrucomicrobiota > Verrucomicrobiia > Verrucomicrobiales > Verrucomicrobiaceae > Verrucomicrobium > Verrucomicrobium spinosum. The sequence goes on from NZ_ABIZ01000001.1 coordinate 7,156,728, forward strand.
CACTGCCACCCAGTATCAGAGAGTTGGGCAGCTTCTGCCCCAGAACTTCCGCCACAGAAAGATTCTGATACCGCAGCGAAACATTGAGGTCCCCTTTCAGCAGGCGCTTCACATAGCGCGCCAACTGCCACCACTTGGGACCATCCAGTTCCGCATTCTTTTCCCGCTCCGCCTTGGCCGCCGCGGTGAGTTTCTCCCTCTCAAACGGTCCGCCCTTCTGGGAGATGGACAGCAAAAACGTCAACGACACCACGAACCCCAGCACCACGAGGCTGCTGAGGAATCGGCGGAGGATGAACGCGAACATCGGCCCCCGACTTAGGCGCGACAGCGCTCAAGGGCAAGAGGCAAACTGGAAATGATAAATTCTGAATTTGGAATGAGGAATGAACAGCCAACACCCTGCCCAGAATCAAGAGCTCCGCCGTTTGGTGCATTGCCCTCAATTCATCATTCCTAATTCAGAATTCCTGATTTTCTGCCGCTACTCGAGAGTAATGCCGCCCCAGTAGCCAAACTCCCAGGCCCAGCCGGTGGCGGCACCTTCGAGCTTCACATCCACTTCCTGGCCGGCGAATTCACTGAGGTCGGCGGCGACGGTCTTCCAGCGGTCGCCATCGTGGCCGATGACCTGCTTCTTGATGACCTTGTCCCCCACCTTGATGCGGAGCTCCCAGTCGCCCTGATCATGGGACGCCACCACCACGGTGAGCTTGTGCGGTTTACCCGGGGCCAGCTTGACCTTGCGCTCCAGAGTGGCGGGTTTGTTCTCCGCAAACGGGTGCATGAGGAGCACATTCTTCCGCCCCTGGTACTCTGGCAGCTTCACCGGGGTCCGCTCGAAGTCCGGTGCCGAGACCTTCCAATCCGGATTCCACAGAGACACGCTCTCCCAGTCGATGGCCCGCCAGTTAGTTCCGCCGGAGGGCTTCTTCGCCACCGGGGCGTCCATGTTGGTGCTGAGGGCGATCTTCTTCTCCCTGGTCAGCGGCCCCTCTTCTGGTGGAGCCAGGATGTACCAGATGAGGTTGCGGAAGGCATCATCCGGCAGCGCGCCGAACCCCATGGGCATGAGGCTCTGGTGAGTGTTCTCCACCTTGGCCACCTGATCCCGCGGCACGATCTGCTCTGCACCGCCGATGGCCAGCACCTTCACATGGGAGGGCGTGTCCTCCACCACGCGGCCGCTCACCGTGCGGTTGTCCTTGGTGGTCACGTTCACCGCTTCATAGCCATTGCCGATGATCTGGTTGGGATCGATCACATTGGACAGCAGCGCATCGAGGTTGCTGCGACCACTGCCAATCAGTTCCGGCCCAACCTTTTGACCACCGCCGAAGAACTCATGGCAGGTGGCACAGGTGGCCTGGAACATGAGCTTGCCAGCCGCCAGATCCGGCTCCCCTTCCAGGCTCGCTTTGCGCTTGGCAGCGATGAGGGCCTTGACGTCCGCATTGGATTCACGCCAGACGCCCAGCAACTCTTCCGCCCGCCTCTTCAATGCCGCATCCTTCTGAGTGGCGAAGAAGCGGCTCACAATCACCGGTACATCGGCACGGGCCACACGATGGTCCTTCACCGCATCCAGCAGCAAGGCGGCCCATTGCGGGCGGCTCGTCAGGGTTTGGGAAATAGCAGTGCGCACCGCCGGGCTGCCTTTGGCCCAACGCTGCAAGAGCAGGGCAGGCATGGCCTCACCACCCGCCTCCGCCGTGGTGCGTACGGCTTCCAGCAGCAGCGGCTCGGGAACGTCCGACTTCACGAGCGATTGAAGCCCGTCCAGGATGGCGACACCACCGGCCTTGCGCGCCACTTGCAGCGCATCGATGCGCTGTTGCAGCGGGGTCTTGTCATTGAGCACCAGCGTCATCGTCTCGGCCACCGCGGCCTTGTCACCCCAGAGCACCGCCAGGTTGTGAGCCTGCTTGCGCACCTCTCCGTTCTTGCTGGCGCGCCACGCTGCGAGCTGCGCGGAGGGATCGGCCGTGGGTTTCAGCACACCACTCTCCTGGCCCTTCACCAAGCCGTCGAGCGTGGTGGCGAGAAGGGCCTCTTCACCCTCCAGTCTGGCGGCGAACTGCAGCGCGAGATCCATGTTCTTTGCATCTCGTGTGTCTGACAGACGGCGCATGGCCTTGTATGCCAGCGTGCGCGACATGGGCTGGGAAGCCGGAGCCACCGTGGCCAGCCATGGCACCCACTTGTCCGGCTTCGCGGAGAGGTTGGGCTCGAGAGCCATCCAGAGATGGAAGGCGATGAGACGGTCGTTCTCTGCGCCGCTGGATTTCAGGAGGTTTTCGAGCGCCACAGGGTCGAGATCCCCAATCGCGTAAGAGAACGGTAAAGGATAAAGTTCGCGTTCCAGTGCCTTCACGTTTGGTTCTGGGAGACGACTGGTACGCCCCAGAGGAGTTGGCATAAAGTACTTCTCCACCATCACCCCTCTTAGGGCCACTGCCGCAGCTTTTCGGACCGTGGGATCGGCATCAGAAGCCAGCTTTTCCAGGATGGGATAGAAGTGCCGCTTCACACTCTGCCCTTCACGGACATACTCCACTCCGTAGTGCAGCATGTTGTCTGGCGTCTCTCCCGTGAGTCGGGCCGCCCAGATGCGCAACGCCGGATCGGCATCCGTCGCCGCAAGTTTAATGGCTTCCAGAATCTGCTGAAAATCTCTCACGCCGCCGGCATTGAGGGCCCACAGCGCCTCCATCCGGGTGCTGGGTTCCCTGGAGGTTTTGAAAAGCTCAAGAAGAAGGGGTGCCGCAGCGCGATCATTCAGCTCCTCCAAACAGCGGCGGGCCGTGCGCCGCACCCAGTTGTTGCTGTGACCCATGAGCTTCACCAGTTCCGGCGTGCCCAGCTTCTCCAGATTCAGGTCCTTTGATTCCCTCGAACCCACGCCGGCCTTGGCCAGCGCGGGATCATCCTTTCCGGTGTACACCACCCGCCAGATACGACCACGGGCGCGGTCCACGCCTTCGGGATTGGCCTTGGCATTCTGATAGCAAGGGTACTTGTCGCACCAGTCCATCACCCAGAGGAACCCATCCGGCCCCGTCTTCGTACTCACGGGGCGGAACCACCCGTCATTGGCCCGCAGGAAGTCGCGCACCGGGGCGGCCTTGAAGCTGGCCCCCATCGGGTTCACCACTTCCTCATGAATGGCGTTGTCATGGATGTTGCCGATGAACAGGTGCCCGTTCGCATCAGCGGGATAGCGGCCCCCTTGATAAATCTGAATGCCCGCGTAAGCGGCGCGGAAGTGCTTGAAGTTCACGATGCTGGGCAGCAGCTCGTACGAGTACGGATTCTCCGGCGCTCCACCCTGACGGACATAGAGCCCACCCGGGGACATATGAAACAAGTGATCGATGACGCAGGCGCTGACGAAGTGATTGCCCGCAGCGTCAAAATCACATCCCCAAGGGTTGCTGGTTCCGTCTGCATACACCTCAAACATCCACGGAGCAGCCTTGGACTTGTAATGCGCGTCAGAAGCCCAGGATTCCACCGGCTTGCACCGCCCGATGCCAGCGTTGAACACCACCCCCTGATCCTTGGGATCTCCCGGGCGGCGCACCTTGGAGTGGGTGAACACCCCGTGCGTCATGTAGAGCCAGCCATCCGGCCCCCAGGAGAAGGAGTTCAGCAGCTCGTGCGTGTCCTCGCGGCCAAAGCCGGTCAACACGACGCGCCATTCATCCGGTTTGTCATCGCCGTCGTTGTCCCGGAAGTGGAGAAGATGCGGCTGCTGGCCGATGTACACGCCGTTGTCCCCATAGAGAATACCGCAGGCGAGATTGAGGCCCTCCAGGAACACTGTACGCTTGTCGGCCACGCCATCATTGTCTGTGTCTTCCAGAATGACCACGCGATCTCGCGGAATCGGCCCCTTGAGATCCGGCATGGGGTGATAGAGATCATCCTTGGCCTCGCCACCGAAGGGCGCAGGGGCCGTGGAGCCTTCCGGGTATTCGTAGAGCTCCACCACCCAGAGCCGCCCCTTGGGATCCCAGGCCATGCCCACGGGATTCTCAATCATCGGTTCGTGGGCAAAACACCGCACCTCATACCCGGGCGGCACAGTCATTTTCTTCTGCGCCTCCTCAGGGGTGGGACAGATGGAGTTCGCGGGAGCGCGCTCGCCCACCAGCTCTTTGCTGGCGGTTTGGGCTGAGGCGGTCCCCACGAGCCCCAGGGCGAGGAGCGACAGGAAAAGGGTGGGAGTTCTCATGGGAAGGAAGATGCGTGGTCGAATGCTACGAAAAACGGCCTGGGATCTGGCGGACAACTTTTATGACGAATCGGTCGTCAAGGTTCAAGGCGTACTCCCCTTTGCCCCACTGCCCAAGATGCACCTTGTGACAGTGAAAATTCTCTCCAACGTCCTCCCATGCAGAAAAAGCGGACGATCAAGATCAACAAGCCCCCGATTCTTTACCCGGAAACTCAGCGAATCATCACCCGGGTGGAAAAGAAACTGGACGGCCCCTTCATCGCCTACTGGTCCAGCGGCAATGGTTCTGTGTGCCACAACGACGTGGCGGCCTTCTTCGAAGTGCTGAAGAACCTCGGTCACCAGAAGCATCTCTATCTTTTCATCAAGTCCAACGGCGGCAACGGGCAGGCTGCCCTCCGCATCGTGAACCTGCTGCGCCAGTACGCCACCAAGATCACCGCCCTGGTGCCGCTGGAGTGCGCCAGCGCTGCCACGATGATGGCGATCGGTGCCGATGAGATCAAGATGGGCCCCCTGGCCTATCTCACCGCGGTGGACACCTCCCTCACCCACGCGCTCTCCCCGGTGGACCGTAACAACTACGCGGTGGCCGTGAGCCAGGACGAGCTGAACCGCGTGCTGCGCCTGTGGCGCGAGTCCTCCCAGGCCGGCGACACCAACCCCTACAAGAATCTCTACGATCACGTGCACCCGCTCGTGTTTGGGGCGATCGACCGCGCCAGCTCCCTGTCCATCAAGATCTGTGAGGAGATCCTCTCTTATCATTTAAAGGACGCGACCGAGCGGGAGCGCATCAGCAAGCACCTCAACTCCGCCTACCCCAGCCACGGCTATCCGATCATGTTGCGCGAAGCCAAACGCGTCGGCCTGAAGGTCACCGAGCTGGATCCCGAGCTGAACGATCTGCTGGTGAGCCTGAGCGAGCGCTACTCAGAAATGGGGCAGCAGGCCATCACGGACTTCGACGAGAAGAACTACCACGACCATGAGATCCTCAACATCATCGAGGGCAAGGGTGTGAGCTTTAACTTCCAGAACGACAAGGACTGGCACTACCGTGAAAACGAAAGGCGCTGGGTGCCGCTCAATGACCAGAGCGCCTGGAACAAAAACACCATGGTGGCCGGCAAATTGCGCACGACCCGCTTCCACATTCGCTAAGTTAAGAGCACTCCCCGGGGCCACTCGTCACCCACTCCTCCTGGCATGAAGCCCCACACCTGCCCTCGGTCCGCCTTGCCAGCCCATGGGCTTTCCTGGCCCGTGGCGCTGGTGATGGTGGCTCTGATCGCCTCTGTAGCGGCCTATTGGTGGCATCTACAGGACCAGGCGCACGAGGCGCGGGTGGTGGCGCGAGTAGGACCGGCCACTGCCACACAAGAGATCACCCGCCATCAGGTTGCCGAGGCCTTGAGATCCCTGCTCTGGCGGCGCAGTGAGACCTGGGAGTCGCTGTCTCCCCAGCTTCAGCAGCAACGCCGCCTTGAAGCGCTCGACAGCCTGGTGAGCTCGCATGCACTTCATCTTTGGGCGCTCACCCAGCCAGGGAATGAGCACCCGACAGCAGCGGAGGATGCCCTGCAAACCTTCATCAAACAGTTCGAGATCCCTGACTCCTGGCGGCAGCGTTCCAAACTCCAGCAGATGAATGAAGCCCAGCTACAGGCTTGGGTGGAAGAGGAAACCCGGCAACGCCTGGCGTTCGACGCCGAGATGAGTCGCCGGATGGCCAGGGTGACGCCCGATGAGATCAAGGCATGGCTCCGCGATCACGCCACTGAGGTACAGATCCCAGAGCGACTCTCTGCCAGCCATGTCTTTCTAAGCGGTCACGATAAGGACAAGCCAGACCGCACCGCAGAAATCACCGCGTATCATCGTCGCATCATCGCAGGCGAGACCACACTCTCCGCACTGGCGGGTGAGGTCTCCGAAGATGGTCGCAGCAACAAGCTAGGCGGAAGTCTGGGCTGGTTCAGTCGCGACCGGGTGCCTGCCAACTTCGCGGAAAAGGCCTTTGCCCAGAAGGTTGGGGAGCTTAGCGCCCCTTTCCGCACGGAACTTGGTTGGCACATCGTCTTGGTCCATGCGAAGCGCCCCGCCCGCCCCGCCACGTTGGAGGAAGCACAGGCCGAAGTCGCCGCCCATCTCACCTCCGTCCGGCGCAGCGCCGAATCCGCCAAGTTGAAGGAGGAGATCCTGAAGCTCATTCCCGTGGAAAAGCACCTGGACCGCCTGACCGGCGTGGCCCCGGAAAACTAGGGGCAATCGACGCTGCGCAACCTCATTGCGTATTCCAGCAGTCCGCCTACTCTAGCGCCATGTTTGGCAGCAAAAATAACAGCGTGGGCGTCATCGGCCTTGGCATCATCGGAAGCCGGGTGGCCGAGCGCCTGCGCAATGCGGACTTCAACGTGTATGTCTGGAACCGCTCCATCAAGCCTGAGCCAAACTTCATGGCCTCCCCTGCCGAGGTGGCGGAAGTCGCCCAAGTGATTCAGATTTTCGTACGTGATGCCGAGGCACTCGTAGCGGTGATGGAAGACATGAAAACGGCCCTGACGCCGGATCATGTGGTGCTCTGCCATTCCACGGTCAACTCCTGGGGCATTCGCCGGGCCGTGGCCATCGCCGACAGCGTGGGGGCAGCCTTCCTGGACGCCCCTTTTACCGGCAGCAAGACGGCGGCAGAGAAGGGCCAGCTTGTTTATTATATTGGCGGCGATCAGGCACCCCTGGATCGCGCCCGAAAAGTCCTGGAAACCAGCGGCAAGAAAATCATCACCCTGGGGAAGGCGGGCGACGCCACCGTGCTCAAAATCGCGACCAACCTCATCAGCGCCGCAGTGATCGAAGCACTCGCTGAAGCCATGGCCATCACCAAGGCTGAAGGCATTGATGTTTCCAAGCTGCAGGAAGCGCTGGCTGACAACGCGAACTCCTCCGCCCTGCTCACCATGAAGCTGCCCACCATGGCAGCCCGCAGTTACGCCCCGCATTTCTCCCTGAAGAACATGCTCAAGGACGCCCGCTACGCCCAGGCGATTGCGGACGAGAAGGGCCTGGCCCTGCCCGTGCTGAATGCCTCCGCCTTGGCCATGGACCGAGGGGTGCGGAGCGGGCAGGGTGAGTTTGACTACTCCGTGGTGCTGGAAAACTTCGCCCCCATGCTTCGCGCCGTCGAAGAACGGGCAGCCCGGTTCAAGGCCAAAGAAGCCGCTGCCGTGCCGCCGCCCACACCAGTAGAGGCCGCACCAGTAGAGCCCACGCCAGTAGAGCCCACGCCAGCTGAGCCCACGCCAGCTGAGCCCACACCAGCTGAGCCCACACCAGCTGAGCCCACACCAGCTGAGCCCACACCAGCTGAGCCCACACCAGCTGAGCCCACACCAGCTGAGCCCACACCAGCTGAGCCCACACCAGCTGAGCCCACGCCAGCTGAGCCCACGCCAGCCGCGGAGACACCGCCACTGGAAACTGAAAAGAAGAAGGCGGAGGCGGACGCCGTGAAGACAGAGGAGGCTGGCAAGGTGACACCTCCTGCGGATGCCGCAGCAGAGAAACCCAAGGAGTCTCCCCTCAAGCCCCTGGCACCCACATCCGCCTCAGCCGACGCGCCTTCCCTTGCCAAGAAAGACGAAGCCGCAAAAGACAAAGCTGCACCTGAGCCGTCATCCGAACTCCCTGCAACCATCACCAAGGATGCCGAAAAGGCTCCTGCTGAAAAAGAAATCTCCGAAAGCAAAGACGCAAGCACCGCCACCGCGGAAACCAAAGACCAGCAAAAGGACGAGAAAAAAGAGAAGGACGTTCCTGAGATCAAGGTGGCGGGAGATGCTCCTGCCGAGAAGAAAGAGGGTGAAAAAAGCGCTGCCGAAAAGGCCCAGAAAACCGCCAGGGATTCTGATGAGAAAAAGGCGGAGCCAGATGCGCCGACTCCTTCCGGTCTTCCTAAACCTCCTGCCATTGCCAAGGCTGGGCTGAAGCCCTCCGCCCCCGGCTCAGACAAGACCGAGGACATCCCAGACAGCAAGTTGGCCGAGGGCACAGCAGACTCGTCCAAAGTTGAGAAACCCAGCTCTGCCCCAGCCCAGACCGAAGTCGCCCCAGCAGTCAAACAGCCCTCCTTTGTCAGCCGCCTCTTCCGAGGAATCACTGGCAGGGGCAAAAAGGACAAACAAGATCAGGCGACACCGCCTGTGGCGAAAGACGTCAAAACACCCGATCCTGTAAGCGCAGCAACACCTTTGCCAGCCGCCCCAGCGGTCACCGGGAAGGACAAGGGCCAAGACAAACCCAAGGAGGCCGCCAAGGAGAAGGACAAGACTCAGAGCTCACCACCGACCGCCAAATCTTCGGGCGGCTCTCTCGCCGCCGTGCTGGCCACGGAGTCCAGAGAAGTCAAAGCGACTTCGACCGACTCCGAGAAACCTGCCCTCCCCCCGACCAAACTGCCGCCACCACCCATCAGGCCAGTCAAGACCTTGCGCCCCAAGAACCCCGCGGCCCCTGCCACCACACTGGTGGCCAAGTTGCTAAGTGACACGGACGCAGACGATGGGGATGACGATATCGACGGGCCGGCGGCCATCACCGCGGTCGCCGCTCCTCCTCCTCCTTCTGATGAAAAGGAGAAAGGAAAGTTGGCCCCGCCTCCCGTAAACCCGGTTGTGGCTCCCGAGAAAACGGCAGAGCCAACGCCTGCTATTGCAGAGATCGCCCCTGCCTCTGCGGGCTCTCCGGCTCCAACGGTCAGCGAGCCTGTTTCCCAACCTGTTGAGGTCGAAACAACCCCGACTCCTGCGGAGGAGAAACCAGCCCGGGCAAAAACCGAACCGGACGCTCCAAAGCCCCCCCCCGCAGACACCCCCTCTGTGGTTGAGCTTGCTCCTAAATCGGAAGTCTCCGCCAAGACTGAACCTGAGCCCGCCGTGCCCGCCTTCGACGCAAGCAAGTCGCTGGAGGACATTGCCCGTGAGGTCAACGCAAAGCTCTCCGCCTTTCCGAAAATCCCGGAACGTACGGTTGCCCTGCCCGAGACCAAAGAGCCGGTCGCAGCACCGCCCCCCATCACTCCACCTCAGACCCGTCTGGAAGGCACCCGCGGTTTCATCGTCCCCAACCTGGCACCTGCGCCGCCATTGCCCGCCGAGGGACCCGCCAGCGGGCCAGCCCCTGCCCCTAATCCTGCGCCAGCACCCGCGGCGGTTAAAGCTACCGCGTCTCTGGCGGACACAGAGGCCTCTGAAAAGGGCAAGTCCTCACGCAAGGGGGACCCAAGCCAGCCGGAAAAAAAGGAGCCAGAGACCCCGGGCTCACCTGAGGCGGCTGTTCCCGCGGATCGCAAAGCCCCGCCCCAAGCTTGAACATGACCAAAGAACGCTTCGAGGAAATTTCGCAGCAAGGCGGATACGTCAACCTGAGCGCCCGGTCCAAGTGGCTCCTCCGTGGAGCCGACCGGGTGCGCTACCTGAACGGGCAGGTGACCAACAACGTCAGGGCCGCCACTGAAACCCGGTCCGTCTATGCCTGCGTGACCAATCTCAAAGGCCGGGTAGAGGGAGATATTTTCATCCACGCCAGTGCGATCGGTGACGACCCGGTCCTCGTGGTGGATGCCGAACCCGGTCTGCGAGAGCCCCTCAGCCTGCGGCTGGAACGTTACATTATTGCCGATGACGTGGAACTGCTGGACGTGACCGAAGAGTGGCAGCTCTGGCATGCCTTCGGTGAAGAGGCCACCCAGTATCACGAAATGGCACTGCCAGAGAGCGCGCATCGCGCCGCTGCCTGGCGCTTTGGCCTGGAAGGCGTGGACCTCTGGTGGCCCGTGGCGGCCGGAGATCCGCCTCTGGCAGAAGGGATGCGCCCTCCGCTCACATCCGAAGAACTGGAGACCTGGCGAATCTGCGCCGGAGTGCCCCGCTGGCCAAATGAGCTCAACCCAGAGGCGTTCCCACCTGAAGCAGGTCTTCAAGAGCGGGGCATGGACTACGCGAAGGGTTGCTACATTGGGCAGGAAATTCTCTCGCGCATCAAGACCACTGGAAAGATGCCTCAGAGTCTGGTGCGGCTGCAAGGGAACGGCGATGCCGCCGCCCTCTTCCCAGCCGGAGCCCTGCTATTTCACCAGAAGGAGGACGGCATCTTGACCAAGGTGGGCCATGTGACCAGCGCCACCCTGCATCCAGGACACGGTCTTCCGGTCGGTCTGGGATATGTGAAACAGGCGTTTGCGTCTGCTCATTCACTATTGCTTGCGTTCGAAGAGCCGCCTAGGATAACTTTCGAAGTTGATATTCTCATCTCATGAACTGGAATCTTGCGCTGCTCCCGGCTCTGGCCCTTTCCACCCTTGTGCTGGCATCTTGTGAATCCACGGGCCCGGCTGGTGGCTCGGTGATCACGAATCCCGACGCCGATGAAGTCACCCGTATGGAGAGCCAGTGGGGCATGAAACCCCGGATCGTGAAGCCACGTCTGCGGCCCATGGAACCCGGCGATCTGCCGGAAAATACCGTGCCGACACCGAATCCCACCTACAGTGCGGAGCCTGAATTTGCTCCCGCTGCACCCGCCCCTGCCCCCCAGCTTCAAGAGCCCATCCCCACGGAAGCGCCCACCGTGGATCAGGCCACCATTCAGAAACTGCGCTGATCCGGCCTGAAGCGTGCTCCTCCTTGGGTTTCTTCACTCCAGGAGCGCCCCTCCCCCCCTCGCGACGCACCTCTACGCAGATTCACGCGTAAAACCGCTCGCACAAAAGGCCAATCGAGGCTAACCACGCTACGCATAACCCGCACCCCAAGTCGTCCCCATGAAGTTGTCCTTCCGCTGCCTGTTCCTGGCCACGTTCCTTGCCCTGCCTGCCGTCCATGCTGAGCAACCTGCAGCAACTGCCTCGTCCAAGCCGGTCGCCGCAGTCAAAAAGCAACTTCCTGCCGAAGCGCAGAACCTTGTGGAAGAGTCTCACAAGCTGGCGGTGATGAAAGTCATCTTCGGTGGTGAGGAACGACAGATCGTGTTTGAACTCCTTCCGAACGACTCCCCGGTCACCGTCCAAAACTTCGTGGACAACGTGAACAAGGGCACCTACAACGGCCAGGCTTTCCACCGCGCCGTGGATGGCTACTTGGTCCAGACCGGGGACCCCACCAGCAAGGACAAGGACCAGCGGGACCAATGGGGCCTGGGTGAGGAGTACACCATTCCCGGTGAGTTCAAGCTTCCGCACACGGTCGGCTCCGTCGCCATGGCCCGCCGCGGTGACAAAGTGAACCCCAATCGCAAGTCCAACGGCACCCAGTTCTACTTTGCCGTGGGTGACATGAGCAGCCTCAACGGCCAGTACAGCGTCTTTGGCAAAGTGGTCGTGGGCCTGGATGATCTGAAGGAACTCTCCAAGGTGGCCACGGACTCCAACGACTGCCCGCTGGAGCGCGCCGAGATCAAGAGCATCAAAGTGGTGGACCAGAAGGGCCCCGTGGTGGCCATGGCCTCCAGCAGCGCCAACAAAGGCAAGCGTGGCAAGACCAAGCCGGACTCGCTTAAGAGCCCCTTCGAAAAGTTCCTGGAACGCGTCTGGTAAGCTTCACGGGGAACGTATTTTATACTGACCTTTCGGGCAGTGGAGCCACAGCGTCTCCACTGCCCTTTTTCTTTTGTTGTCTCCATTTCGCCAAAAGGGCGGTTCTCCCCTGAGTTTGCCGATCCGTCTGTTTACATGCTTGCCAAAGCTGCCCCCTTTTGATTGACTTTGAGATTACCCTAAACTCCACACTGCGGGTGATTCGCACCACCCGGCTTTCTACTTCAGCACATGAGTCAAAACCGCTACGAAGTCCTGGGAAAAATTGCCGATGGCGGCCTGGGAAGTGTCTTCAAAGCGTACGACCGGAATCTGCGGCGGGAAGTGGCGCTAAAACGGGTGCGCGCGGAGTCGGCTGAAGAGGCCGACCGGCAGGCAGAGCAGCTCTTTGAAGAGGCGAGAACGCTCTCCACCCTACAGCATCCGCACATCGTCACCATCTTCGATGTCGGCAAGGATGAAGAAGGTGCCTACATCGTGATGGAATTGCTCAAGGGAGAGACCCTTGAGGACATCATTGAGCGGGGAGCCCTGAACGAAGGGGACTTCCGACAGCTCGTGAGTCAGTCGTTGGAAGGGATGATCGCCGCCCATGCCACAGGGCTGATCCACCTCGACATCAAACCGCAGAACTTCATGGTGATCTGGCTGCCCAGCGGCAAGTTCCAGATCAAGATTCTCGACTTCGGCCTTTCCAAGATCGCGCACCAGCCCATGGTACAGGAGACCGATGCGGAAGGAGCCATCTTGGGCAGCATCTTCTTCATGGCACCGGAGCAGTTCGAGCGCTCCCCGGTGGATGTGCGCACGGACCTGTATTCATTGGGATGCGTCTATTATTTCTCCCTCACGCAGCAGTACCCTTTTCAGGGCGAGACCGCACCGGAGGTGATGGCGAGCCACCTGTACCACAGCTTCATCCCACTGGCTCAGCTGCGCCCTGATCTGCCAGTGGATCTCTGCCGCTGGGTGGAGTGGCTCATGAGCCGCTCCCCTGAGCGGCGGCCCGCCTCGATGGACAATGCCTTTGAGTGGTTCCAGGCAGGCCAGGCCCCGTTGACCCCAGAGGAAGAGGATGCCATTGCCCGTCGCCCTCCTCCGCCAGACATCCTCACCGCTCCGCCCGCCGTACCCAACTTCAGCGGCACAGCCAGTCAGGCTCTGCGCCGGAGCGCGCCCAGATTCACCCGTCCAGGCAGCGTCACTCAGGCCCTCGGCTCCAAGCCAGTGCCCAAGCCCCTGGCCAAGCCCGTCAACATTGCCGCCGCGGCGGCCCCCAGGCACCTCCAGCACAGGAAGGCACTGCCGAAGTGGTTCACAGCTGGAGTACCTGCCACCCTCGCCATCGGAGCGGTCCTTTACTTCGGCACGCAGTACGCACTCCGGGTAGTGGGAGAGAACCGCTTCGAGGCGCTGGCTCACATGAGCAAACCCACCGGATCGGCCAAGGACGTAAACCTGCTGCTGGGCTTCCTGGAAGACCCCCGCAACAGCGACGCCGCTGCCGAAGTGCTGAGCAAGTTCGAGGAAAAGGAAATCACCAACAAGCTCATCCGCCAGCACATCTCCCGCACCAGAGAGCCTTGGGCGAGGAAGAACATCGCCGTGCTGGCCGGCACTCGGGGCATTGCCGATGCGGTCGAGCCCCTCCTGCGGCACCTGGCTCGCGCCACCGAGCGGGAGGTGCGGATCGCCACCTGGAATGCCCTGGGCCGCGTGGCCACACCAGCGGAAGTTCCCTTCATGCTGGAGGAAGTCTCTGGCTCAGATGCCGACGAACTCCGGGCGGCTGAAGGCGCGCTGGTGAACGCTGCACGCAAGGAGCCTGAAGCCGAGCGCCGCAGCCTGCCTGTCCTGCAAAGCTATCGCGCCAACTCGGGTACTGATGATGTCCAGGCGATGCTGCTACGCACGCTTGGCCGCCTCGGCGGTTCCAACGCCCTGGATGACATGAGGAAGGCACTGGAGGATGGCAACGCCAAGCTCCGCACTGCCTCTGCACTCGCCCTCGGAGAGTGGCCCAATGCTGAGCCCGTAGCCGCTTTGGAAGCCTTCATCGCACGTGAGAAAGACTCGCTCGTGCGGACCAATGCGGTGAACAGCCTGGGCATTCTGGCTCCCCTGTCCGGCAACATTCCCCAGGAGGAAATCGCCGTGGTGCTTGCCAAAGCATTCGACGCCACCCGTGATGGTCGTGAGCAAGGTGCCATCCTGGGGGCCATCGCCCGGGTGGCGGATCCTGCTGCGGTTAATTTTTTCCGCGATCTTGGCAATCGCGAACCCCGCCGCAAACTAGTGGCAGACAGTGCCATCCGCACGGTCAATCAGGCCCTTGACCGTATGATTCCGGTGACGGCAGAATCGACCACCCTGGAGTCCGCCAAGGCGGAGCTTCCGCCCGGGCCACTCACCGTGGCAGACGGCGCGATCGTCAACTGGATCAACACTGGGGATCAGGTCAACTGGCTCGTGAAAATCGAGCAGCCCGGTGAGTACGAACTGCAAATCAACCAGTTTTTCGACAAGGCCAGCCCGGGACGTTACCGTGCCACTTTGGGCAAAGAATCCTTCCTGAAGACCGTGGACAAGACCTCCAGCACGGAGTTTAAGACCGTAACTGTAGGGAAGGCCCGTTTTGAGAAGCCCGGCCTCTACCGCATCTGGATCCGCCCGCAATACATCGCGGATGGGGAATACCTCATGAAGCTCAAAGATGCCACCTTGACCCGGGTGGGAAGCTGATCCGGGAGTCGGCACCTTCTCCCTCTGCCATGCCAACCTCCTCCCCTCCCTTTCCCGTCTGGCTGGTGGCGTTGATTCCGCTGGCATTCTTCATCATCTTCCCGCTCTTCTGGTGTTTCGTCGTCTGGCTCATCAGCCAGTTCAGCGGTTGGTCCCGACTGGCCTCCACCTATGCCGCCAAGTCCCCGCCCGAAGGGAAGATGTGGTCGGGCCAGTTCGGCATGGTGGGTGTGGCCAGCTACAAGGGTGTGTTAACCATCCATGCTGGACCCGCTGGTTTCTACATCGAGACCCCCTGGCTCTTCCGCACCGGGCACCCGCGGCTGTTCATTCCCTGGGCGGACATCCATGACCTCCAGTTCAGCCGCCTCTTCTGGGGCCGCGAGATGGCAGGCTTCGCCATCGGTTCCCCCAAGCTCGGCTCCATGCGTCTGCCTGCGGAGATCATTCGCGAAGCGCCGCTGCCGGGATAGGGTTGAGGAGCGCTCACCAGACTCCACGATTTCCAGTCGTTGCCATTCAAGATTGGCCAAAGCAATTCCATGCTTCAGACAATGCGCACCAAGTGGCTCCTGGCTGGCCTAGGCTTTGGCTTAACTGCTTCTTCCCTCCGTCGCATATGCCCCCCTCAGGAACCATTCCCACCCTTGGAAAAAACTAACGAAATCGGACAAACGTTGCACCGGCGTGGGCCCATGCTTGATCAGATGCTGCACGCCGGGATGATCATGGACGGGCTGCGGCACCACCTCATGGATCTCCGGAAGCGCCTCCGTGTAGCGGTCGTCTATATGTTTCATGGACAAATCCAGCGGATTCACCTGATCCACGGATAGACTGCTAATCGGCAACAGTTGCTCAATCGCATCCATGATGCCCCTCAACGGATTCTCCCCCATGGGTTCCCCATAGATACGGTGCAAAGAGTCTGAAAAGGCCTTAAGGCGGGCTTGCGACAAGTAACCTGAGGCCATGCACAAAAGTACCATCTGATGCATTGAGTTAGCAACCGGGAAATAGGTAGATTAGTTCATATTGCTTGGTTCGGCGCAGCAGCTCGTAGCTGCGCTCGTGAGAGTGCGGAAGGATCGCGTGGCCCTGTGATGTCATCAGCACGCCACCATCTCACAAGCGGCCTGACCACGTTCTTACGAACGCAGCCACGACTGACTTCCTGCCCGCGCAGCCGCAGCTCGCCCCCCACTCCATCACTCCATCACTCCATCGACCGCCACCATCCGGTAACCAATCCCCGGCTCATTGCGGATCTGCACGCCTGCCGCGTCTCCCAGCTTCTTGCGCAGATGGGCCACATACACGCGCAGGTACTGGGCCTGTTCGGTGGCGTTGGGGCCCCACACGTCTTTCAGGATCTGCTTCTGCGTGATCACTCTGCCCAGATTGCGGGCCAGCAGCTTGAGCAGGTTGTACTCGATCGGCGTAAGCTTGAGCTCGGCACCGGCCAGCTTCACCTCCCGTGCGGCGAGATCGAGGAATAACTTCCCCAGTTCCAGCGACGGCTCCTCCGGCGTTTTGCGACGTCTTTGAATGGCCCCCAGACGGGCCGCCAGTTCCGCGGTTGAGAAAGGCTTCGTGACATAATCGTCCGCGCCGTTCTCCAGCGCCGCCACCTTGATGGCCTCCTGATCACGAACAGACAGAACAAGCACCGGGGTCTCAGTCCATTCGCGGAGCCGCTTGAGCACCTCCAGTCCATCCATGTCCGGCAGCCCGAGATCGAGCAGGATGACATCGGGGTGACGGAACGCCGCCTCAGAGAGGCCGAGAGAGCCGGTCCCGGCCTCAAAGACTTCATAGCCTTTGCTCTCCAGCGCCAGACGCAGCAAGCGCCGCAGTTGCACCTCGTCATCCACCACGAGGGCACGACTTTGACCAGGTATCGGGGAAGCACTCATGGCAGTGAGGGGGTGGTCAGCGTCTCTACAGGCAGTGTGATGACAAACTCTGCCCCTCCGTCGGGCCGGTTCGAGGCTTTTACGTCTCCATCCAGCGAGCGCAGCAAGGCGCGCGAGATGGAAAGCCCCAGTCCCGTGCCTCCGGTGGGGCTGCCGGGTCCGCGGTAAAACTTCTGAAACACCTGCTCCTCCCCGTTCTGCGGCAGACCAGGGCCACGATCCGCGATGCGAACCGCAAGGATGCCGCCATGCTGCAGCGCTGCATGAATCTCCACGGGGCTCCCGTCCGGCGTGTACACTGCCGCATTGTGAAGAATGTTCGCGAGGGCCTGGGCGAAGAGATTGGGGTCGAGTTTCACAGCAGGCAGGTCTGCAGGAATGTCCATCGCAAGTGGATGCTTGTCGAGCACCTCCCCCACGGAGTGGCGGGCCTGCTCAATCAGATCTCCCAGCAGGCACCACTCCCGCACGGGCTGGACCGCCGCGGACTCGATGCGAGTCATCTGCAACAGATGATTCACGACCCGCTGCAACCGCGCCGAGGCAGTGTGAATCTCCTCCACGTACGGGTTCTTCACATCTGACAGCCCCTCCAGTGCCGCATGAATGACGGCAAGGGGCGTCTTCAATTCGTGAGACACGCTGTCCAGCAAGGTGCGCTGCAGACGCTCGGACTGCTCCATCAACTCGGCATGCCGCACGGCGAAAATGAAGTGCTCCTTCTCCAGGACCAAGGCCAGTTGCAGTGCAAAAGCCTCAATGGACTGGCGGGTCGTGAAATCCATCAGGGCCTTTTCCGACAAACGCACTCCAAAGACCCCCATCTGGGAAGTCGCCGTCTGCAAGGGGAACCAGGCGGCCTCAGACTCGGGCAGCGTGTCCGTGAAGCGACCGGCAGGCTGCTTGTTTTGATAGCTCCAATTGATCACCCCCCACTCTTTGGCGCTTGGCTTGAGGGTGCTGGCCTCATGGACCGCGTGCGGCAGTGATCGGTCCATATTTCGCACCACCACGGCTGTGTCGGCACGCAGGAATTCATTGATAGCGCGCAGCGCCTCCTCAAGACCACGATCTGGCTCTGCCGTAAGGGCGGCGCTCTGGGTGACTCGCAAGAGGGCGGCAGTCTGCCGCTGCCTCCGGCGTTCTGCCTGCTCGCGCTGCCGCAGTCGCGTGGTCAGGTGGCCCATGCTGAAGGCCACAATGAAGAACATCACGAACATGACGATGTCATGCGGCTGGTTGATGTGGAGCGTGAAACGGGGCGGAATGAAGAAATAGTCCCAGGTGAAAGCACTCAGCGCGGCCATGGTCAGCACCGGCCCCCTGCCGAGGCGGACGGCGGCAACGATCACCGCCAGCAGGAAGACAAGACCTGCAAAAACATAACCTGTATAAGGAAGGAGCAGCCAGCCAAGCAGCGCCACGGCGAACGTGAGCCCCAGCGCCCAGACATACTCGGCAACCAGACCGGCAGGAAGCTCAACGGGCTGTAGTTTGTCCGACCTGGCTGAACCACCAGCCAGTTCCGGCCGCACCATGCAGACGTCGATGTCACCACTTTCCTGAACCAGCCGGTCAGACAATGATCGGTGCCTCCAGGCTCTGTTGCCTGGTTTTCCGACCACGATCTGGCTCACATTGCGGTCTCGGGCGATCTGCAACAGGGAAGCTGCCACATCCTCCCCCGTGACACTCACCACCTCCGCCCCCAGTTTGCGGGCTAGCGCCAGTGATCGGGACAGACGCTCTTCATCAGCCGGCACCAGTCTTTTGGAGCCCTCCACCCACGCCACGATCCATGGGCAGGAAAGCCGGTTGGCCGCCCGGCGCGTCCAGCGGATGAGGCTCTCCGAGTACGGGCTGGGCCCCACTCCCACCAGCAACCGGGCATTCGTCTTCCAGGCCGTGCTCACCCGCTTCGCCCGGCGGATGTCCTCCAGGTCGCGATCCACGTGCTCGGCGGTGAAACGCAGCGCCATTTCCCGCAGGGCCGTGAGGTTGCCTTCCTTGAAGAAGTTCGACACCGCCCACTCCGCACGGTCTCCAAGATACACCTTGCCTGCCGCCATGCGGTCGAGCAGTTTTTCCACGCTCAAATCCACCAGCTCGATCTCGTGTGCATGATCAAGGATCGAGTCCGGCACGGTCTCTTGAATGGTGATGCCCGTGATCTGACGGACGATGTCCACCTGGCTTTCGATGTGCTGGACATTCACCGTGGTGTAAACATCCAGCCCCGCTCCAATGAGCTCTATCACGTCCTGATACCGCTTGAAGTGGCGGGAACCAGGGGCATTGGTGTGCGCCAGTTCGTCCACCAAAACGAGTTCGGGGCGCTGCTGGAGCACTGCATCCAGGTCAAACTCCTCCAGGATGTGCCCGCGATGCTCGAGCTTCCTGCGGGGCAGAACCTCCAGATCCTTGAGCAGCGCGGCTGTCTCCGACCTCCCGTGGGTTTCCACGACCCCCACCATCACCTTCACCCCTTCTTTCTGGCGCTGGCGTGCTGCCTGCAGCATCGCGTACGTCTTGCCCACGCCCGGGCACATGCCCAGGAAAATGAAGAGGCGTCCCAGACGGGACTCCTTTTCGGCACGCTGCAGCTCTGCCAAAAGGGCATCAGGATCTGGCCGGTGGGGTTCAGTCATCAGAATGCGGGCGGATCAGTTGGTTGACGTCAGACCGGGCTTGAGGCGCTTGTTTTTAACACGGGTCTGCGGAAAGGGCTGCTTGTCTTTTTGATAATAGCAGATTTCCACGAGAGTCGGCCAGAGCTCAAGCGAGGCGTGGATCTGGCTGATGACATCATCCACAATACGACTCACGTTCTGCTGGAAGAAGTCCGGCTCAAAACCATAGAACACCTTTGCGAGATTCTCTGCGAAGAGGTTGAGGGTGTGCTTGCGCTCGGGGTCCGCGGCTGATTCCGCAGAAGTCAGCACCCGGGAATAGACCGCCATGACCTTGCTCAAAATCTCCTGCGTGTCCTCCAGGGTCACCTCCCCGTTGTAGCGGAACTTGATGCCCAGGTCGTCGCGGTGGTACACGCTGTCCTTGATCTTCTTCTTCAGCAGGCTGCAGAGCTCTTCGTTGAAGACCTCCATGGCCAGCGGATTGCGCATGTAGTTGTTCTTCGTGTGGCGCTGCACCGCATCCACATGGGCAGCCGCCACTCCGGGCTGCTGGATCCAGAGACGGTAGATGTAGTCCTCGAACCTGAGGCGGGTGGGGAAAAAGGGAGGCAGCCCCAGCCGGTTGTCATAGCCGGAGACACCGCAGTCGATGCGCCAGTTCTTCTTGGTCACCACCGGCCGGAAGTTCACCAGGACGTACACGTCGTTCAGGGCATTGATGTCCGACTGTTCTTCGTCGGCAAGAAACATCTCCACATAGTCGAGCGCATCAATGTCGTTTGTCCCCGTGCGGTAGGTCTGGGCAATCTTCACCACCGACTCCCTCGGCAGGCGGCCGGGTTGGAGCATCAGGGAGTTTTCGCGGGAGAAAGTGCTGGTAGTGTTGGTCTCCAGATCCATCGAGGTATCCACCAGCATCTCCCCCCGTTCGTAGTTCGCCGGCATCTGTCCCGCCTTCTTGCCCAGAGCATCCTTAAACGCGGCCAGCAGGTCAAAGGACTTGCTGACGTAGCCGTTCTCCGAGGTCCGGCAGAGCTTGCCGCGGCAGACTTCGTTGGCCGCCAGGCTCTCCATACTGTCCTCGATGAGCGCGTCAGGCCGCATGTCGTCATCGGAGCTGATCAGATAGTGACCAAGCGTGTACATCAGCGTGAAATTCCGGTTCCCGCCATAGCTGGGCCGGAAGAGATTCCGCACCAGTGATTCAAGCTTTTTGTCACGCAGCTTGCGGTTCAGGAAACCAATGAACTCCTCCTTCTCCCTCGGCCCCACGTAGAAGAGCTCGTTGGCGGTGCGGGTCTGCTCCAGCAGACTGTAGTATTTCTGGTGGGCAGCCAGACTGGAGTCGTCGAAGACTAACATCCGTGCGGCATGGCCGTTGCGCCAGAAATTGTCGTCGTAGGCTTCGATGGTGGCGGCCACATCCCGTAATCGATAGGTAGGAATGGCAAAATGCGTCTGGGCAGAGTTCATGTCAGTAGGCGATTCAACTTGGATGACGTGTCAGTGAGCATTGCAGTGCAATGGGATGTGCCCATGATGGGGCAATCCCGGGGCACCTCACGATCTGCGTGGGATGCCCCGGGATTGTCCCGACCGCCCTCGGCAGGGCGGCGGGGCGGACGGCCTTCCCTTACGGCAGCTCGTCCAGCGCCAGATTGAGACGCCAGACATTTAACCGGTCAGTGCCAATGGCACGCGAGGGTGGTGGCTCTGTGAGCTTGTCGATGAGTGCCTCCACTCTTTTGATGCCCTCAGCATCCAGGCCGCGCTCTTTGGCAATCCCTTCGACCTGCTGGCGTGCCTGGAAGGAGCTCAGATAGGGGTGGGGCGTTTCCACAGTGGACTCACCAAGCTTGAAGTAACGTGGCCCGGTCAGCTTCCCGGCCAGGAGCTGTTCCGCCACGACTTTCTCATCGGGAATGGAGAGTTTTTGCCCCTCGCGGTGGCTTCGCAAAAAGTGGGCGACGCCCGAGAAAAAGAGAAACAGCACCACCAGCACAACGGCATAGAGGCCGAGGATGCGAATCGGAAAATGGTCATTGACCTGGGACTTCATGGCAGGACAGGGCTGTGGAGCAACCAGGCGGGCCCGGCCTGAACCGGACCCGCACTGACATCCATTTCGCTCGACGTGTGTTATTTCATCGTAGAAGACAGTTTCTCCAGAGCCAGGTTCAAGCGGAGCACATTGACCCCCGCATCTCCCAGCACGCCCAGACCAGGCCCCTCAATGCAGGTCTGAACAAGGCTGCGCACCTGGTCTTCAGACAGTTTTCTCGCCCGGGCCACCCTGGCAGTCTGCAGTTCGGCATTGCGCAGGCTGATGTGAGGATCCAGTCCGCTGCCAGAAGCTGTCACCGCATCGGCAGGCACCGGTTCATCCGCCTTGAGCCCATTGCTTTCACGATAGGAGGCTATGCGATCCTTCACGGCATCCGCCAGCTTTTGTGAGGTGGGGCCGAGGTTGGACCCGCCGGAGCTGGCCGCATCATAGCCATTGGCACCGGCGGCTGAAGGACGCGGTTGAAACCAGGCCTCCCCGGTAAAGTTCTGCCCCAGCAGAGAAGAACCCCGGAGGGTGCCGTCGGCATCTCTGATCAGGCTGCCATTGGCCTTGTCCCGAAAGACGCCTTGGGCAACTGCCCAGACCACCACGGGATAGATGCCACAAAGCACCACCACAAAGACCAGGGTGGAGACCACCGCCCCACGCACATCAAGCAAGAACGATTTCATATGTTTCAATCAAGCGAGGTTAAGAGTCGTGATGATGACGTCGATGGCCTTGATGCCTGCGAAGGGCAGGATGAGGCCACCGAGCCCGTAGATGCAAAGGTTGCGCTGGAGCACCGCCACCGCACCGACCGGGCGGTATTGCACCCCGCGCAAGGCGAGCGGGATGAGGGCAATGATGATGAGCGCATTGAAGATGATGGCGCTCAGGATCGCGCTTTGCGGCGAGGCCAGGCCCATGATGTTGAGCGGGGCAATGGCCGGGAACGTGACCATGAGCATGGCAGGGATGATGGCGAAGTACTTCGCCACATCGTTGGCAATGCTGAAGGTGGTCAGCGAGCCCCGGGTCATGAGGAGTTGTTTCCCAATCTCCACAATCTCGATGAGCTTCGTGGGGTTGCTGTCCAGATCCACCATGTTGCCGGCTTCACGCGCGGCCTGGGTGCCGGTGTTCATGGCCACGCCCACATCCGCCTGGGCCAGGGCCGGGGCATCATTGGTGCCGTCCCCGGTCATGGCCACCAGATGGCCCTGCGCCTGCTCGGAGCGAATGCGCTTGAGCTTGTCCTCCGGTGTGGCCTGGGCCATGAAGTCATCCACGCCCGCTTCCGCGGCAATGGCGGCGGCGGTCATCGGATTGTCCCCGGTGATCATCACAGTGCGGATGCCCATCTTGCGCAGCTGGGCAAAGCGCTCCTTGATCCCCCCTTTCACCACGTCCTTGAGCTCCACCACGCCCAACACCTTCTGACCATCCACCACCACAAGGGGCGTGCGACCCGCGCGAGCGGCGGCTTCCACGCTCTTCTCCACCTCGGCGGGATAGAGACCGCCCTTCTCCTCCACATAGCGCCGGACGGACTCTGCCGCGCCTTTGCGCACGCTCCGCCCGTCAATATCCACCCCGCTCATGCGCGTCTGCGCCGTGAAGGGGATGAAGGTGGCATGGGGCTCCGCCACCTCCCGACCACGGATGTTGAACTTCTCCTTGGCGAGCACCACGATGCTGCGGCCTTCTGGAGTTTCGTCAGCCAGCGAGGCCAGTTGCGCAGCGTCCGCCAGCTCCTGTTCAGTGACCCCGGCCGCGGGACGAAAGTCCGAAGCCATGCGGTTGCCGATGGTGATGGTGCCCGTCTTGTCGAGCAGGAGCACGTCAATATCCCCCGCAGCCTCCACCGCACGACCACTGGTGGCCATGACATTGCGACGGATCAGGCGGTCGATGCCACTGATGCCGATGGCGCTCAGCAGTCCACCGATGGTGGTGGGGATGAGGCACACCAGAAGGGCGATGAGCACCGGGATGGTGAAGTTCGTGCCAGCATAGATGCCGAAGGGTTTCAACGTCACCACCACCAGCAGGAAGATCAACGTGAGGGCCGAGAGCAGGATCGTCAGGGCTATCTCATTGGGCGTCTTCTGGCGCTTGGCACCTTCCACCATCGAGATCATGCGATCCAGGAAGGTGTTGCCCTTTTCCGATGTGATCCGGATGATGATGCGGTCACTGATGACCCGTGTGCCGCCGGTGACAGCGCTGCGATCACCGCCGCTTTCACGAATGACCGGGGCAGACTCGCCAGTGATCGCGGCCTCATCCACGCTGGCAATGCCTTCAATCACCTCGCCATCAGCGGGGATGACATCGCCAGCGTCGCACACCACGACGTCACCCTTTTGCAACTCGGGAGCAGGCACCCGCTCCTCCTTGCCGCTGCGCACGCGGCGGGCGACCGTATCCTTGCGGGCTTTCCGCAGAGAATCAGCCTGGGCCTTGCCGCGGCCTTCGGCCATGGCCTCCGCGAAGTTGGCAAACAGGACAGTGAACCAGAGCCAGATGGCCAGCTGGACGATAAAGAAGCGGTCCACCGGGGCCGTGAAGATGCTCACAGTGGTCAACACCGCACCAACCAGCGTCACGAACATGACGGGGTTTCTGATCATCAGGCGCGGATCGAGTTTCTTGAACGACTCTCCAATCGCCGGACCGGCGATCTTCCAGTCAAAGAGGGAGGGAACTTGGTGGGACATGGTAGCAGGAAACAAATGGTTTAGAAGAGCTGGCCCTTGAGCATCAGGAAGTGCTCGACAATCGGCCCCAGGGCGAGGGCGGGAAGGAAGTTGAGAGCGCCGACGAGCAGCACCGTGCCGATCAGCAAGATGGTGAAGGTCACTCCCGCCACCGGGAAGGTACCCACACTGGGCGGTGCTATTTTCTTCTGCACCAGCGAGCCCGCGAGCGCCATGATCGGGATGATCATGAGAAACCGGCCAATGAGCATCGCCAAGCCCAGCGTCACGTTGTAGTGAGGATCCCCGTTGGCAGGATTTGCCGTGAGGCCGGCAAAAGCGCTGCCGTTGTTGCCCGTGGCGGAGCTGTAGGCATAGAGCATCTCACTGAACCCGTGCGGGCCGGCGTTGTTCAGCCCGGCCAGCCCCCAGTCACTGACGGCTGCCCAGGCGGTGAAGCCAAGAATGGAAAGGCACAGGACCAGCAGGGAGAGCATGGCCATCTTCACATCGTAGGCCTGGATTTTCTTTCCGAGGTACTCAGGCGTGCGACCCACCATCAGTCCAGCGATGAACACCGCGAGCACCACAAAGACGAGCATGCCGTAGAGCCCGGCCCCCACCCCGCCAATGACCACCTCACCCAGCTCCATCATGAACAACGGCACCAGTCCGCCGATGGCGGTGAAGGAGTCGTGCATCGAGTTGACGGCCCCACAAGAGGCCGCCGTGGTGATGGTGGCGAAGAGGGAGGAGTTGAAGATGCCAAAGCGGACCTCCTTGCCCTCCATGTTGCCATCGCCCAGCGCGACGCCGAGCCCCTGGTGGATGGGATTGCCCTGAGCCTCTGCCCACCAGCAGGTGATCACCCCCGCCAGAAAAAGAACCATCATCGCCCCCCAGACCGACCAGCCGTGTGCCTGGTTGTTGGTCATGCGACCGAGATAGTAAGTCAGCCCGCTGCCGATCGCGAAGATAGAGAGCATCTGTAGAAAGTTGGAGAGCGGAGTGGGGTTCTCATAGGGGTGCGCCGCATTGGCGTTCACAAAGCCGCCGCCGTTGGTGCCCAGCATCTTGATCGCCACCTGGGAGGCCATGGGCCCCTGCACAATGGTTTGCGTCGTGATCACCTGCTCCTCCATGACGGGCTTGCCGTCTGCACCCAGGATGGACTCACCCGCCTCGTTCTTCTTCTCCACCAGTACCTTCTGCGGCTCCAGGAGCGTGGCCGTGTCATACGGTTTGAAGTTCTGGATCATGCCCTGGGAGACCAGGAACACCGCAAACACCAGGCTCAAAGGGAGCAGGAGATAGTAGGTGCATCGAACCAGATCGACCCAGAAATTCCCCAACACACCTGCGGAATGACGTGTGATGCCGCGGACCAGGGCAGCCGCGATGGCGATCCCCGTGGCGGCCGAAGTGAAGTTGTGCAGCGTGAGCCCCACCATCTGGGAGAAGTAGGACATTGTCCCCTCGCCACCGTAGCTCTGCCAGTTCGTGTTGGTGGTGAAGCTGATGGCCGTATTGAATGCCAGATGATGGTTCAAGGGACCGAGGCCCTGGGGATTGAAGGGCAACAGGTGTTGCAGACGCAGGATTGCGTAGGTGAGCGCACAACCTGCCAGGCTGAAGAGCAGCATGGCCACAGTGTATTGCTTCCAGTTTTGCTCCCGGGTGCGGTCCACGCCCATGACAGCGTAGGTCAACCGCTCCAGCGGACCCACCACGGGGTCCAGCAGCGTTTTGCCGTTGGCATCCAGCACCTTCGTGAGGTAGATGCCCAGCGGCTTGGTAATGAGGGCCAGCAGCCCGACAAAGAGGGCAAGCTGAAGCCAGTCTGATGTATGCATGAAAAGGTTCAGGTGAATGGGTTTCAGGAAAGTGCTAGAACTTTTCCGGCCGGATCATGGCCGTGAAAAGGTAGATGAAGAGGAGCAGCGCGACGCCGCCCACGAGGATGGTTTCCATGGCAATGCAGGATGAGTCAGGGGTTAGAGCTTCTCGCAGAAGCGGATGTAGAATCCGCTCGCGAGGAAAAAGCCGGTGAAGGCCGCGATGTAGAGGAGGTCAGTCATGGGTGGTTCCGGGGTGAAAGTTTCATTGGAACCACGATCCTCCACCCGCCCCGGCCCTCGAATTAAAAGGGGGCCAGGAGGTGTTAAAAAAGTGTTAAAACGGGGGTGGGTGGACATGGCACACTCCGGCCTTCGACGCCGGCAGCCCCCAGGGGTCAATCAGTCTGGGCACTTCCATCACCTGGCGACGAAGTCGCTGTGGAGCGCCGCTTTGGCTACGCCTTGTGAGATTTGCCTCCCTGCACCCACCAGCGAAGCCCCATCTCCTCCTTTCACGCCACATCGCCATCAGCCCGACACAGGACTCCCTAAAGGCGGCGATTCTCGCCGCACTCCCAAAGATGCTTCGCATCCAGGTGGCGGACATCTGGAGGAGCTTTCACACAAGACCAGCCTGAGAAGCCAGAGGCGTTTTTTATCACCCCTCATCTCACCCCAGGCGCTCGCGCCGCCTAAACCAGCGGAGCGCCTCAACAGCCCGCTTGCGGGCCCCTCAACCAGCGCGCAGCGCGCCTAAACCTCTTCTCAAGCAAACTTCCGCATGCGCGCCCTTACGTCATCCTTCAAACGATCCACAAACCCCAGGGCAAAGTCCTCAGGGTTCAAGGTATCATCCTGAATGAGCGGGGTCAGGTCCATCGCAAACGTCAGCGAGTTTGTCGCGTCCGTCGTGTGGGAGTCAAAGTAGGTCGCATTCGCGCGGCGCAGCCCTTCCTCGGCCAGGTCATAGCGTTTGCCGCCGCTGATCTGGGAGTCAAACACCGCCAGCAGCGCACCAATCAAATGCGGATACTGGTCCACCCAGAGCATCACCTTGTCCTCGCTGAGAAGCCAGTCGAGCTTGCGCCAGACTTCACAACCGTACACGCGCTGCGGGCGCGCCTCTTTGGGCAGGGAGCGCAGGGCCTCCAGGCAACGCAGGAAGGTGGCCACATGCGTGTCGTGACGGTCAGCGGGGTTATGGAGATAAACAAACTGGGGCTGGGTGAGCTTGAGGATGCGCAGCAAGTCATCGGACACATCTTCCCGGCGACCGGACTTTACATCCTCACTGGGATAGCCAAGCTGGACCATCACACTGTATTCTCCCACGAAGGCGGCCTTACGCTGCTCGTGCTTCCGCACTTCCAGCATCTCCTCATCCGTGTAGTGGGCATACGGCCCTTTGCGTGGACTGCCGGAGCCGTTCGTCACCACCACGCCACCGAACCACTTCTCCTCCCGCCTGAAGCACTCGGTGATGCCGTGATAGGCCGCAATTTCCAGGTCATCCTGGTGGCTGACGATGCCAAGGTGGGTCACCCGGGCAAAGGCCTGGGCGGGGTCGGTCTGGTCGGGGACAAACAAGTCGGCTTTAGAGTGGCGAAAGAGCATGGCAGGTGGTTCACGATGAGCGGAAACCGCCTTGGAGCAAGGCGATTGGTGGCATTCCGCAGAAGGAATGTCCGCAACCGGCCCGTTGGGAGCAAAAATCTCCAACAATCGAGCCAGGCGGACCAAGGTTCCCGGAGCGGCTGGCACGCTTTAGGCATGCAACGGTTATGTCACGCGATTCTCCATGAAAATGGAGGGATCGTGGTTTTTATGCTTGCCGTTGCCACTCAAAGTCGTGTTTACTTTGACGAACTTAATTAATTCGGATGCACGCTTCATCCGCACGACCCCAACCGCCCGAGGACGCCTGCGCGTTTCTTACGGGCGGTTTTCTTTTCCCCCCATGGTCAGGCTGACCGCACCGGTCCGCCGCCCCTGAACCTCAACCACCCCAAACAACGCCCTATATGCTCCACGAAGCCGCTCCTTCCCCCGAACTGATGCTGAGTCTCGAAGAGGAAATCACCAACGGGAGGGAACACGGCAACGGGGGCGGCGTCCAGTACGCGGGAGGCGGAACAGGGACGCGAAGGAAACGAGGAGTCAACGGGCGCAACGGCTCCGCCCAGAGCACCCGGGTGAAGTCCTTTGTGCTGGACACCAACGTGCTGCTGCATGATCCGGCCTGCCTGCAAAGGTTCGAGGACAATGAAGTGTGCATCCCCGTGGATGTGCTGGGTGAGCTGGACCGGTTCAAGAATGAACCGAGCGATCGAGGAGCCAACGCCCGCGAGGTGCACCGCGCGCTCTCCCGCGCCTTTTCACAGCCCGGCGCGGATGTCATGCAGGGCGTGAACACCGCCGGTGGCGGCCGGGTGCGCCTGGTGGTCTTTGATCTCAAGGAGGCGCTTCAATCCAAGCCGGTGCAGCGCTTCGAGCGTGTGTTTCATGACATGGAAAAGCCGGATCACCGCATCCTCGCATGCGCCCTCTGGCTCGGTCACCTCTCCGATCATCCGGTGATCCTCGTGAGCAAGGACCTGAACATGCAGCTGAAGGCACGCGCGGTGGGCATGCCGTGCGAGGACTATCTGCATGACAAGGTGGAGGCGCGGGAAGTCTCCCAAACCGAGCTCGTCACCGTGCAGGTCACCTCCCACGAATTGCAGCGCTTCGCCAGCAGCAGCATCCTGGAGCTGGAGCCACGCCGCTACCCTGCCCTGGCCGTCAATGAATACGTCCTGCTCTCCGCCGGGGAGAAGAACACCATGCCCGCCCGCTTCAGTGCCACGGGTTCATTCATCAAATTGCATGTGCCGGAATCGCTTAAGATCCTGCAGGGCCGCACCATCAAGCCCATGAACCTGGGTCAGGCCTGCCTGCTGGATGCGCTCATGAATCCGGAGATCTCCCTCGTCACGTGCTTCGGACAAGCAGGCACGGGCAAAACACTGCTGGCCTGCGCCGCAGGCCTCTCCCAGGTGATGGGCAACACCTACTCCGGCATCACCGTGAGCCGGCCCATCGTGGCCATGGGTCAGGGCATCGGCTTCCTGCCTGGCTCCCTGCATGAGAAAATGCGCCCCTGGCTCCAGCCAGTGTACGACGCGCTGGACCTGCTGACCCGCCCGGCCGCCAATCCCAGCTTCAGCAAGAAGAAGACTTCCCGCCACGGCAACCCCAACCCACCCACGCAGGGCATGACGCCCGGCAGCGCCGCCGCCCCCTACGATCCGCTGGTGCAGTCCGGTGTGATCGAAATCGAGGCGCTCTGCTACATCCGCGGTCGCAGCATCCCAGACCGCTTCTTCATCCTGGATGAAGCGCAGCAGCTCACTCCGCTGGAAGCCAAGACGGTGGTCACACGCATGTCCCGCGGCAGCAAGCTGGTGCTCATCGGCGATCCCGCCCAGATCGACAATCCCTATGTGGACAGCCGCAGCAACGGCCTGGTGTACACCCGCCAGCGCATGCGTGGCCAGTCCTTTGCCGCCCACGTCCCGTTGGGCAAAGGCGAGCGCAGCCCGCTTGCCGAAGCCGGGGCCCGCCTGCTCTAGTCCCTTCACTCCCGCTCTCAGACTCTGATGCCGGCCCGGGTTCATCGCCCGGGCCGGCATTGTTTTTGGAACCGCAGGTCACGCAAATTCCTCGAACCCCAGATCACGGGTTGTCCACCCGTCCCATCACCAGGATCAATCCACTGGGCTGGTGACGGATGAAGAAAAGGAACGGGTGGTTGGCGATGAACATGACCGGGGGCTTGGGTGCTTCCGCATTGGGTGCACCGGAGGAGAAGGGCCCTGCAGCCATCGCCACTGCCGAGGCTGCCTCAGCCCCCGTCTCGTTGACGTCCACCGTGGTTTCCTTATAGAGTGCACTCAGACGCAGGGGTACGGTGCGGCTCATTGGCCCCAGTTCCGCGTCTCCGGGCGCGATCACCCTGCCTGCGCCCAACGCTTTGAGAAGCATCGTGAAATCACCCCCTAGAGAGAAAGAGAAACGGGGCAGATGCACCGTCACCCGGGCAGAGTCGAGCTTGCCGATCGCCTCTTCCAACCCCGCCTGCGTGAGCGCCTTCTCCACTGCTGGCAGTCCATCCTGCGCATCAGGCAACAAGATGAGCATGCAGAAATCCTGCGACCGGGCCCCCATGGGTAGTTCGAGGAGACCATAGCCCCCCGCCTTCATGCTGGCGTGGCGCAGATCTCCCGTTTTGCGCATCATTTTGACCTGTTTGTCTGTTCGGGCAGAAGGCACCCAAAACGGCCGCTGCACGGTCTTCTCAGCCGGGAACCTTTCTGACCACGCCCCTTTGAAAAAGAGGGTGCTCACCAACGTCAGGACGTTGTCCGCGCCCAAGCCTCCAGGAGGCACCAGGTTCGTAATGCGCCCCCGGGTGCCGCGGCTGATCAGTTCATTGACCCCTTCCACAGCGTTGGCGGGATCATCGCTCTTCAGCACCATGGGCGTCACGCCGTAAGTGTCCTGTGCCAGATCCAAAAAAGAGTCTTCCAGTCGCACCCTGTTGCGAACCAGCAAATTCAGAGACGAGTCAATCGTGACCGCACCTTCCCCAGCCGACCTACCCAAGGCGGTGCCGAGCTCCTTGATGGCCGCTGACCGTGTGGCAAAGTCCGCCTTCCATCCCAGCAGCTGGGCCAATTCCTCCCGGGTCTTCCCCTCCGCGCCCTCCAATACCAGAGATAGCACCCGATGCAGGGCATACGGGCACATCACATAATTCTCTGGCATCGTCTGCAGGGCCGGTGCCAGCTTGAAGGCGAGGACATTGGACGCTTGAGCACCGACCGCTCGATCGGTTTCCGCCCACATCGCTCCCGGCGCTGCGGCAACCAGCAGAGCCAGCGCCCACCATCCAGCCCGCCAGAGTGAACACACTTTCATGAAGCAAAACCATGCCGCCTCCTTCGAAAGAAGAGAAGAAAAAAATCTGCAACTAAGCATCCCCGCCAACGTTCATCCAGCCTCGTGCTCCCTGCCATCCGCTCCGGAGCGCGTGCCAAATCACAATATCAGCAGTCCTCATTCAATTACCGAATATGAAAACGATGCTTACGCTTTTCGCCCTGGCCCTCAGCGCCTCCCTCGCCCTCGCCGCTGATGGTGACAAGCCCAAGCCCCCCGGAGGTGACGGGGCCAAGCGCAACCCTGAAGAAGCCTTCAAGAAGCTCGACGCCAACGGCGACGGCTCCCTGAGCAAGGACGAATTCAAGGCCGCCCCCTTCGCCCAGAAGAATCCTGAGCGCGCTGAAAAAGGCTTCGAAGCCAAGGACAAGGACAAGGATGGCAAGCTCTCCAAGGAAGAGTTCGTCGCCCGCCCTGAGGGCAAGCCCGGTGAACAGGGTAAAAAGCCCGCCAAGCCCGAGGGCGACAAGAAGCCCTGATCCGGCCCCTCGTCCGCTCCCCGTCTGTCATTTTCTTGAAAAATAGGTGCAATGACGGCGGGGGAGCTCCGTTTCAGCAGCAAGCACCTCCAGGTCCCGACCTGCGGCGTGCCACTGAAACCCAAAGCATAACCAAATCAGAGTAACATAGTCATGAAAATCACCGCAGTTCTCTTCGCTCTCCTTGCCACCGCCTCCCTTTCCTTCGCCGCTGACGAAGCCGCCAAGAAGCCCGAAGGTGACAAGCCCAAGGGCCCGACCGAAGCCGCCTTCACCAAGAAAGATGGCAATGGCGATGGCAAACTGACCAAGGAAGAGTTCGCCAAGGGGGCAAAAGACGCCGCCAAGGCCGAGAAGCAGTTCGCCAGCAAAGACAAAGACAAGAGTGGCGACCTCAGCAAGGAAGAATTCCTTGCAGTGGGTGCCAAGAAGGAAGCCAAAGGGGCCAAGTAAGCCCAGCTCTCTTCCCAACGTACGGGACCACCCGATCGTTTTGAATTTGGCCGTCTCCACGCAGGTGGGGGCGGCCTTTTTTGTTTTGCTGGCAGGAAGCCCGGCTCTTCTGTCAAAATGAAGACTCGCTGCACGTTTTTTTACCCATGCCCCCTCCTCCAGTCAAACCGCTCGATCCGGCCGAACTGCCCGCCCTGGCCCAGGCCACCCTACGCACGGCCAAATTTCCCATGCTCTCCAGCATGGACGGCGACCAGCCCAGGGTGCGTCCTGTCTCTCCCGTGAAAACGGAAGGGTTCACCGTGTACGTGGCCAATTTGCGAAGCTACCACAAAACCGGAGAAATCGCCCACAACCCGAAGGTCGAACTCTGCTACCTGGACCCTGACCACAATCAGGTCCGCATCACCGGAGTGGCTGAGGTGGTGACGGACGCTGCCGTGCTGAATGACATCTGGGCTGGGAACGCCCTGTTGCGAGCCTACCTGGGCACGCCGGACAATCCGGAGCTCATCATCTACCGCATCCAGCCTCAACGGGTGCAATACATGCGGGAATGGGCGCTGCACTATCATGAGGTGCCTCTCGCGTAGAGGTCCTGTCTCTCCCGCCCATGCTCCGTCGCACCTTTCTCGCCACGCTCTCTGCTGCCGCCGCGCCGGTCTGTGCGCAGGAAACGACTCCTGCAGCGGGAGCGAAACCCACGCTGCACCTCGCCCGGGCGGGCCACTGGCTGGTCATCAAGGGCAGCCACCTGCCCAAGGGCGAGATCCGTATCAACTACTTGGAAGCCTACTGCCGCGCCGGCTCCGCTGCGGCAGACTGGGTCACACACACGACCGTGGGACACACAACGGAGCTCGTCTCCGCCCCGCCTGACGGCAAGAGCCTGCACCTCCGCTGTCAGGTGAAAGACGGTTTGGTGGTGGACCATAAAATCCAGGCCGGGGACGATGAAATCACCTTCAACCTCAGGGCCCACAATCCCACCAGCCACCTCAACGAGGCCCACTGGGCCCAGCCGTGCATCCGCCTGGGGGACTTCGCCGGGGGCGAGACCGCCGATCCCAAGGAGACGAACATCAAGCTCGACCGTAGTTTCATCTTCCTCAAAGACCGGCTCACCCGGCTGCCCACCAATCCCTGGGCCACCCAGGCACGCTACATGCCTGGACAAGTCTGGTGCCCCAGGGAGGTGCCGCGCACGGATGTGAATCCCCGTCCTCTGAGCACCCTCATCCCCAGCCACGGCCTCATCGGCTGTTTCAGCCAGGATGACCAATGGATCTTCGCCGTCGCCTTCAGCCCCTATCAGGAGCTGTTCCAGGGTGTGGCCCGATGCCTGCACAGCGACTTCCGCATCGGCGAAGTAAAGCCGGGCGAAACCAAGGCGATTCGAGGAAAAATCTATATCGTTCCCAATGCGAGGGATGAGGGCGCATCGCTTTTGCAGAGGTATCAGAAGGATTTTGGCAGCAGTGGCGGAAGCAACGATTAAGTTTAACCACAGAGGCACAGAAAACACAGAGACTGGAACTGCGGTTTAGACAGAATTAACAAAATTAGAAATCAACACCATCTCGGCCAAATAGTAGCTGAACCCTAATTCCGTAAATTCTGTTAATTCTGTCTAAACCTCAGTTGCATTCCCTCTGTCCCTCTGTGGTTAAAAATTTCACCGACCCGCCAGCAGGTCCCAAAACAGCTTTGCCGTAAGTACCGCCACCACGGTCATAAACACGGGCCTGATGAACTGCGCGCCTTTCTTCACCACCAGACCAGATCCCAAGCGTGCCCCCAACAGTTGTCCGGCGATCATCGCCCCGCCCGCCCCAAAGTGCACCGCGTCGTGCGCGAGGAAGATACCCAGAGCCCCCACGTTGCTGGCCAGATTGGCCGTCTTCGTATAACCCGTGGCAGTCCTGAGATCGAGCCCGAGCAAAGTCACCACCGCCACCGTCCAGAAAGAACCAGCACCGGGGCCAAAAAAGCCGTCGTAGAAGCCCAGAGCCGTGCCAGCCACCAAGGCGAACACCACCGGGGGCACGCGTTCCCGTCCCGCCGTCAGGCCAAACCGCCGGTTGAGCATGGTGTACGCCGCCACCGCCGCCAGAAGCCACGGAATGAGTTGTTTTAACGAACTTGTGTCGAGCGCGCTCACCGCCCAGGCTCCCGCCATGGAGGCGCAGAGCGCTGCCGCCACCGCCAGCCAGAGCCAGCGCGTCCCCAAAAGACCGGCGCGGGCATACCGGACCACTGCGATGAGCGTGCCAAAGGAGGACTGCAGTTTGTTGGTGCCCAAGGCCACCTGGGGCGGGAGCCCCACCGTCAGCAACGCGGGCACCGTGATGAGGCCGCCGCCTCCCGCAATGGAGTCGATGAAACCACCTGTAAAACCGGCCAGAAAGAGCAGAAGCCAGACGTAAATCGGCATGACCGGCAACTTCTGCGGCTAGAGCCTGGGGGCGGCGGGTTTGGCGGGTGCCCGCTGGCCGCTGACCACTCCTTGGGAGCGGTCTAGACCAGCCAAAAGGTAGATGGACACCTCCCGTTCCGAGCCCGGCAAGATGGTGTGACTCGTGAACTTGACTTTCAGCATCATCCCTTTGGATACCCCCAATTGAGGTGGGGCATCAGGGCTGGGCTTGTAATCGTCCGCCCCCTGCGCGAGAGGCAGGGTAGAGGTCAGCAAGACAGCAATGAAAAGCGGAAGGCGCATGCGGCAGCATGGCGCATCCAAGCTTTCCCTCCAACAAATTGAGCGGGCCTGTGTCCAATTCTCCAGCAACAAAGCAACCCGAGGTGCCCCTTATCAGATCATGCCAAAATTCTTCAGCACGGTGGTGTTCCTGTTTGGCGGCCTCATGATGGTGGTGGTCGCCGTGAGCATGGTCCAACGGTACATCCCCTGGGGCGATCAGCCTGGGGATACAGCCGCCCTAATCCCGCCTTCAGACCTTCCCCCGCTGGATCTGGGTACGCAGGAGGAGTTTCATCAAACGCTGGACCGTCTCTACACAGAAGGTGGCATGCCGATGGTGCAGAGCTGGGTGGAAAGTCAACTCGTGCCCGGACGCACCCTTTTGATCACGGACGCCACGCCTCCCCGCATGAGTCTGATTGATCGCGAAGTGAGAGCCTGCGACCGGAGCGGCAACGTCCTGATGAGCCAACCAGCCTCGGTGCCACGGAGAGACGCGGACCTGAGACTAGGGCCGCAGGCTGTGACGGTCAGCTGGAACCGGCGGGAACTCCCCACCCCCTACGCACTTACCACTTGGAGCCTCCCTGTTCGGGAAGCCCCCTGAGATCCATCTTCAGGAAAGGTGCCGTCTCAACCACGGCGCGGAACTTGCTGCACATATTCCAGCACAGGGCACGTTCCAGTTCATCCCCTGCGCAGTTTCAACCGTATATCTGCACGATGAAATCCACCCTTTTGCTGTTGCTCACCCTGACCTCCCTCTCCGCTTTTGGAGCGGACCCCAAGCCCTACAAGCTCAACACCTGCCCGGTCTCGGGTGAGGGCCTCGGCACCATGGGCAAGCCCTACTCGTTTGTGAAAGACGGCCAGGAAGTGAAGCTCTGCTGCAAGGGCTGTCTGAAAAACTTCGAGAAGGACTCGGCCAAATACCTCAAAGAGATTGCGGAAAAGAGCCCAAAATAGGCCCCGCTGCCCGTACTCGCAGAATGCCCTGCGCATAAAAGAGAAAGATTGAGGCAGCCGGGCTGGCACGTTTAGAATGGCCCGGAACTTTTTCTCTTTCTCACTGCATGCCCTCACGTCGCTCCGCTCTCCGCTGGATGGCTGCCGGTTCCGGCCTGGCCGCCCTCACCCCCAAGTCCTCATCTGCCGCCCCTGCCTCGCCGCTCAAACACGGCAAGATCAAACAAAGTATCGTACACTGGTGCTTTGAGCGAGGATCCAAGTGGAAGGTGGAGGACACAATCAAGGCCGCCAAGGAACTGGGCTGCGTGAGCGTGGAAGGCCTCGCCCCCCAGCATTGGGACTTGCTCAAGGCCAACGACCTGAAGTGCGCCTACGTCGGTGCCCATGGTTTTGTCAAAGGCATGAACCAGCCCGCCTTCTGGGACGCCAACCTCAAGGTCATTGAAGAGCGCATCAACCAGTGCGCGGAATATGGCAACCCCAATGTGCTGAGCTTCACGGGATTTGCCGACACCACGGCCCAGGGCGGTGGCGTGGTGAGCCTGGAGCAGGGCAAGAAGAACTGCATTGAGGCATACAAGAAGATCATCGGTCACGCCGAGAAGAAGGGCGTCGTGCTCCTGCTCGAGCACCTCAACACCCGTGACTCCGCGGAGATGAAGGGCCACCCCGGCTATCAGGGCGACAACATCGACTACTGCGCGGAGATCGTGCGCGGCGTGGACTCGCCCAACATGAAGCTCCTCTTCGACATCTATCACGTGCAGATCATGCACGGCGACATCCTCCGCCGGCTGGAGTCTTGCAAAGACATCATCGGCCACATCCACACCGCCGGAAATCCCGGCCGCTGTGAAATCGGTGCCGATCAGGAGATCAACTATCCGCCCGCCATGCGGAAGCTGCTCGAGATCGGCTACACGGGTTATGTAGGCCACGAGTTCATCCCCACCAAGGATCCGATGGTGGGCCTCCGCGAGGCCGTCACCCTGTGCGATGTGGCCTGACGCGCCCACTTCCACCGAATCCCCCTTCAGTTTACTATTTCATGAAACCACGTCTCAAACCCACCCTTCTGTCCGCCCTCGCCGTGGGCCTGTTGGCCGTTGACGCCAGCGCCTACACCCTGAAGCCCGCGTACCCCAACGTGGTCACCGAGCTGCCCACCAGCGCGATCATCCCGCCTGACGGCTCCAACCGCCTTTTCCTGCTGCAGCAGCGCGGCAAGATCCTGGTGCTGCCCAAGGACGAGTCCTCTGCCGACGCCAAGGTCTTTCTGGACTTCACCAGCCGTGCCATGGAGGCCAAGGACGGCAAGTTCGAGGAAGGACTGCTCGGACTCGCGTTTCACCCGGAGTTTGCCAAGAACCGGAAGTTCTACGTGTACTACTCCCAGCAGGACCCCAAGCGCAGCATCGTCAGCGAATTCCAGGTCTCTGAAGGCGATCCCAACCAGGCCGATCTGAAGACGGAGCGCATCCTCCTGGAGGTGCCCCAACCCTTCTGGAACCACAACTCCGGGAACCTGCTTTTTGGACCGGATGGCTCCCTTTATATTGCCTTTGGGGACGGCGGGAAACGCGATGACGTGACCCGCACCGCGCAGAACCCCTTCTCGCTCCTCGGCAAGATCCTGCGCATCGACGTGAACACGAAGCAGGGCAGCCGCCAGTACGGGCTCCCGGCCGACAATCCTTTCCCGAACGTCAACGGAACCCGCCCGGAAATCTACGCCCTGGGCCTCCGCAATCCCTGGGGCCTGAGCTTTGACGCGGACGGCACCCTCTGGTGCGCCGACGTGGGCCAGGATATCTGGGAGGAGATCAACCTCATCGAAAAAGGCGGCAACTATGGCTGGAGCTACCGGGAGGGCGCCCGCCCCTTCCCCATCCGCACCGATGCACCCCCAGCCGATGCTAAGTTCATCGAACCCATTCATGAGTACCCGCACTCTGACGGCATCAGCATCACCGGTGGATTCATCTACCGCGGCGAGAAGCTGCCCAATCTGAAAGGAGCCTACATCTACGGCGACTGGGCCTTCGGCAAAATCTGGGCGCTAAAGTATGACAAGGCCGGTAAAAAGGTCATCAGCAATGAACTGATCTTCCAGGCCCCGCTCAACCCCAAGGGACAGGGTTTGATGAAACCCAGCGCCTTCTGCGAAGACCTGAACAAGGAGATCCTCGTTCTCGACTGGAACGGGAAGCTCCACCGGGTGGAGGAGTAGGGGCCGCGTGAGCTGAAATTACGCGAATGACTGTGAAGAGGCGGTGCCTGCACCGCCTCTTTTTTGTGGGGTTGGAGGCTGAATGTGTTCCAAACAATGGACCAGCCCCAACATCTGGCGGCGCAGCCGCTGTGGAGTGCGTGCGTGAAGCTCCGCTTTCGCGGCCCCAGGACATGTAGAAGAGCCTGAGAAGGGGAGCAGAGGCCTGACCGGACAGCCGGCTGCAAGGTCATCCAATCATCCACGTACGCTCCATCTGCCGGACAAAGCGGCGCTTCACGCCGCACTCCACAGCGACTTCGTCGCCAGATGATGTGTACTGCAATGTCGCTTGCTCTCGAATCAGCCTCCAATTCGATTGCGCAATTTGTGTCCATGCAATATGGGATCGAATGGAATCGACGCAAGAGACTCCGGCACCCTGGCCTCACGCTCCTCCGCATCGCCTGGATACCTAGGGGACATTCTTCGTTACAGGCAGCACCTACGAAAAGGCGCACTACTTTCAAGGCACCTCCAGGCTGAACTTTCTGCACAACACGCTTCTTCGCGAAGCACAATCGCACGGTTGGCAACTTGAGGCGTGGGCCGTATTCCCTAATCACTATCACCTAATAGCCCGACCGGATGCGCAAGCGGCCAACACCTCGTCCCTGCGTGACTTCATCAACAGGCTACACACTTTCACGTCGATGGAGATCAACCGACTGGACGGATCTCCTGCACGAAAAGTTTGGCACAACTACTGGGACTCACGACTGACCTATCACAAGGCATACATCGCAAGGCTCAACTACGTCCACAACAACCCGGTCAAACATGGACTGGTCCCAGTGGCGAGCAACTATCGCTGGTGTTCAGCGGCATGGTTTGAGCGAACCGCATCTGCTGGCTGGTTGAAAACTGTCAGTGCCTTCAAGACCGATCAGTTGAAGATTCCGGACGACTTCGAAGCTGACCAAGATTCAAGCTACAACACGGAATCTCCACCTGGCGACGAAGTCGCTGTGGAGTGCGGCGTGAAGCGCCGCTTTGTCCGGCAGGAAGTGCGAACAGCTATGGAGGGACACACATCCGCCGACTGACCGCACCCTTCCCCCTGCTCCCCCATCGCATCTCTATGCCCATGTCCCAGGTCCACAAAAGCGGCGCTTCACGCCGCACTCCATCCCGACGCGTCGGGACAAGCGGGGCCAGGTGTTGTCCGCGCTGAATAGCACATCACGTTTCACCTTCCAACCTCGCCCCTCGCCCTTCGCCCCTCCCCCCCCACCAAAAAAAGCGCCCCGGTTTCCCGGGGCGCTTTACGAAGTTCTAGCAAACTACCCAATCAGCAGACGGCCTTAGCCCACTTCCGCGAGCTTGAATCCGTCGCGATAGACGTCTTCGGTGGCCAGCTTGTTGGCCTCGGCGGCGAATTCGCCTTCGAACTGAAGGGTGTCGGGGTTCAGAGTCAGCCAGGGGCCGACGTGGGCCTGATCCACACCGATGTCGATCTTGTTGGCAGCCAGGTTGGCGGCGAAGTCCTCGAAGGTTTCAAGGGCGAACTTGTCACCCTGGAGACGCTCTTTGATTTCGCCGGGCCCCACCTTCTTGCCAAGGCGGTAGGAGATGTTGGCGATGTGAGCCAGGGCCGCGGCATGGTGACCGTGGGACACGTGAAGGTTCGGGTTCACCAGCTTGCCAGCCTGGATGGAAAGGATGAAGTTCTTCATGTGATCCGGGCCGTCCTGGATCGCGAACTTCTGGCCGTTCCACTTGCCTTCGTTGTCGTAGGCCTTGGCTTCAGCGATGTAGCCGCCTTCGCAATGCACGACGTTGCCGATGCGCACCACGTTCTTGTAAACGGGCTCGAACCCTTTCTGCCAGTTCATGTCAGCCTTGGGAAGACCGCGGTTGTCGAAGAGGATCGGCGCGGTGCCTTTGCCGTAATCATACAGCGCCAGCTGGTTGTTGGCAGTCTGGCCGTCGTCATCATAACCCCAGCGGTTGCCGAAGCTCATCACGCGGGTCGGCAGCTTCTCAGGGTTGTGGAGCATCCAGCGGGCCACGTCGAGCTGGTGCGGGCCCTGGTTGCCGATGTCGCCGTTGCCGTAGGCCCACTGCCAGTGCCAGTCATAGTGGAACTGCTCGCGCATGACGGGCGCGGTTTCGCGCGGACCGCACCAGAGGTCGTAGTTCACCGTGGACGGCGGCTGCTGAGGGCCGGAGACCTTGCCGATGGACTTGCGGGCCTTGTAGTTCACACCACGAGACAGGAGCGTCTTGCCCAGCGCTCCAGACTTGAGGTACTCCTCCGCGGCTGCCCAACCGAGGTCAGAGCGGCGCTGCATGCCGTGCTGGAGGATGAGCTTGCCTTCCACCTTGGAGGCGGCCTTCACGAGAGCGGCACCTTCATGGATGTTGTGGGAGACGGG
Organism: Verrucomicrobium spinosum DSM 4136 = JCM 18804; assembly: GCF_000172155.1. Classification (NCBI taxonomy): domain Bacteria; kingdom Pseudomonadati; phylum Verrucomicrobiota; class Verrucomicrobiia; order Verrucomicrobiales; family Verrucomicrobiaceae; genus Verrucomicrobium; species Verrucomicrobium spinosum. Next base: position 7,196,666 of record NZ_ABIZ01000001.1, read on the forward strand.
CTTCTCCACATACACATGCTTGCCAGCGGCCAGGGCGGCCAGGGCGATGACGGTATGCGTGTGGTTCGGCGTCGCGATGGTCACGGCGTCAATGTCCTTGTCTTCCAGAAGCTTGCGGTAGTCCGTGTAGCTCTTCACCTCAACGTTGTTCTTCTTGAGGTTGGCGACGTGCTTGTCCATCACCTCGGAGTCCACATCGCAGAGCGCTACAATGCGCACGCCTTTGATCTTCGACAGGCTGCCGATGTGACCAGAGCCGCGGCCCTTGAAACCGATGACAGCAATCCGAATGTCGCCGTTGGATCCAGCGGCGTTTGCCCAAGTCGGCAGGGCAAGGGCCGTGCCAGCGTAAACCGTGCTGCGCAGCACGTCACGGCGATTCATGGAGGTGGGTGTGTTCATTTTTCAGTATGGAGTTGGCGTTTTGGCGGATTCGTTTGGCTGGAAAGTATTCTCGGTGCCGGAAGAGGTCAGTACAACGGGGGTATTTCAGCCATTTTGCGTTTTTTCACAGATTTGATGGGGGTGCCCGGCATCATTGGGCCGAGTATTCGGTAAACTTCGCACCCAGCGGGGTCGGGGTCGGTTTGCCTTTGGAGAAATAAAACCGGTAACGCAGCGTCAGGCTCTCCCCCTTGGCCAGCTTGTGATCACCCAGGTGTTTCTCGTCTTTTTTGGCTTCAAAATCATGAATGCCGAACGGGTTGGCGGCAAACAAACCGTAGTCCCGGGCATGCCACCAGGTGGGGGCGCGGAAGTTCTTCGGATGCTCAAACATGACCACGCCGACGAGATTGCCCTTGGGATCCGGGCCATAGTAGGCCACCCAGGGAGCACGCTTGCCCCAGACATCTTTGTTCTTGTCCGTGCCACTGTTGTAGGCACGGCCAGCGGCGCCTTCACCCTTCAGGCTCAGACCGGAGCTCAGGCGGATGGCCATAGTGCCTTCCTTGGTGTCGCCAAAGATGACTGCGCCTTCCGTCGCCTTCAGCGTGATGTCGAAGTCGATGTACTTCTCGCCTTCCGGCAATGCGATCACAGTGATCTTGCGGGTATCCGTAAGCTGCACCTTGCCATTCGGGGCCACCCACTTGGTGTCCGCCACGAAGGAGCCCTTGTTGCCAGCGGCAATCACTTCCGAGAACTGAACGTGCTCCTGACGACCAAAGTCTTTTTCCTCACTCCAGAAGTCCATGTCATTCACCGAGCCATGGGCAAACCAGAGACCACGATGGTGCTTGTGATCCTTGGCCTCTCCCGGGACATCTTGCACCATGGGGAAGTTGCGCACCACGTTCTCCCCCGCCCCACCAATGATGGGATAGAGGAACGGCCGGGGCACATCCTTGGTGTGATACTCAGTGAAAAGTTTGCCGTCGATTTCGACTTTCAGCCCCGTATCGCCCGGCTTGAGCGTTACAGTTTGAGCCCCCAACGAGGAGACCAGGGCGAGAAAGACGGTGGCAATGAGGGGAGGTGAGGTTCTACGCATGCAGCCAGAAATTTTGGAGTGAAGGCAACGGAAAGGAAAGGAAAACCTTTCAAGGGGAGTGTCAGCCCCTCACCCTACGGGCGGGGGAAACTCCTTGAGTTTAAAGGGCAGGAGCCGTCCTCTGGTAGATTTGTGACCCTTTGCCCTCACAAAATCCGATCTGCCTGAATCGCTCCTCTCCCCTCATCTCTCAAGGCCTTATCTGCATGTACAGACCATGTCACCGCCGGCATCGGTCCGACACATCTGTACCGCCCTGTTTAGGCAAGGCCGGGCCAGTTTCACAGGGCAATGACGTCCTTCACCACCTTGAGGAGCGTCTGCGCGGTGTAGGGCTTGGGCAGGAAGGTCTTCACACTGGCCCCAGCGGCCTTGGCCGTGACATCGCTGGCACTGACGCCGCTCACCGCCACGATCTTGATCGCAGGATTCATCTTGGTCAGCACCTTGATGGTGGCCTCCCCATCCATCACCGGCATCATCATGTCGGTCAGCACCAGGGCGATCTGTTGACGATGCTCCACGTAGGTGGTCACGGCTTCTGCGCCGTCACAGGCCAGGATCACCTTGTAGCCGAATGCCTCCAGCGTCTGCCGGGTGATCATACGAATCGCCGCCTCGTCGTCCACCACCAGCACCGTTTCGCCCTTGCCCCGGGGCACCTTGGAGTCCTCATCCACCGCGGGCTGGTTCTGCGCCACACTGCGCGCTGGCAGGTAGATGCGAAACTTCGCCCCCTTGCCGGCCTCACTGTGGGCTCGTATGAAACCACCGTGGCTCTTGATGATGGCCATGGAGGTGGACAGGCCAAGACCTGTCCCCTTCCCCACCGCCTTGGTGGTGAAGAACGGATCGAAGATCTTGTCCATGATCGCCGCCGGAATGCCGGTGCCGGTGTCCTCCACCTGAATCACCAGGTAAGGGCCGACCTTGGCCTCCATATTCATGGCGGCATAGTGAGCATCCAGGGTGATGTTATCCACCGAGATGGCAATACAGCCCCCCTCGGGCATGGCGTCACGGGCGTTCACACACAGGTTCAGCAGCACCTGGTGTAGCTGGGTCAGATCACCCGTCAAGCTCCAGAGGTCATTGCCCACGTTGGTGCGAATCTGGATGTTCTTGGGGAAGGTATCGCGGATGATCCTCTCCACATCATCCACGAGGCGGCCCGCATGCACCTCATCCCGCCGCCCCTCCACGCCGCGGGCAAAGGAAAGCACCTGCCCCACCATGTCAGCACCCCGCTTGGCACTGGTGGCGATATTTTCCAGTAGTTCCTGGCTCCCGGAATCCGGGGTATTGAGCTTGAGGAGGTCCACCGCCATCATGATGGGGGAGAGGACGTTGTTGAGGTCATGCGCCATGCCACCAGCAAGCGTCCCGATGCTCTCCATCCTCTGCGCCCGGAAGAACTGGCGTTCCAGGCGCTTTTTCTCGGTGATGTCGGTGTTGATCACCAGCAGACTCCTCGGCTGCCCCTGGTCATCCCGCACGAGATCCCAACGGCTCTCCACGATGAGGGGGCGCCCGTCCTTGGCCTGCTGCTTCAACTCGCCCGTCCATTCACCGGCAGCGTTCACCTGGGTGAATGCCCCCTGAAACTCGTTTGGCTCTGCATGCAGCAGATCCGCCACCTCCCTGCCCAGTGCCTCCTCTGAGGACCAAGCGTAGAGCTGCTGAGCCCCCTTGTTCCAGTAGGTGACGCGACGCTCCAGATTCACCACAAGGATGGCGTCCTGCGCCTTGTCCAGCAGTTCAGCCTGCTCACGCAGTTGCATCTCCGCCTGGCGCTGGGCACTCATGTCCATGCCCACCCCCAGCAAGCAGGGCTGTCCCTCCATCAGGATTAGGCTTGCGGAGTAAATGTAGGGCACCGTCTTTCCTTTCTTGGAGAGCAGTCGCAACTCCGCCAACGCATGCCCACTGGTGAATGCCTCTGCGATGCGGGCTCGCACCGTGGACACATCATCCGGCACGATAAACTGCTCTGGCACCATCCGCTCAATCTCCTCAGAACTGTAGCCAGTGACATTCTCAAACTCTGCGTTCCACCGGAGCATGCGCCCGTCCTGGCCAAAGAGGTACACCGCACAGGGCAGGTTGAACATCAGGGCAGCCAGGGTCTGCTCGCTCTCACGCAGGGCTTCTTCGGCCTGCTTTTTCTCGGTGATGTCTTGAAACGCGCCGTGCACCCGGATGATTTGACCGTCACCATTGCGCACTGCCTGCCCCATCACTCGTACCCACACCAGCCGGTCTTTGGCAGTGCGGATCTGCATTTCCTCATCCCAGGTGTGCCGTGCTCCACGCACTCGGAGAAGACCTTCTGGATCTTGTCACGCCAGCCAGGTGCATAGTAGGCGAGCCCCTCCTCCACCGTGGGATACGTGCCGACTGGGACCTCATGAATCTCACAGACCTCTGCCGACCAAAGGCACCTGGATGGCGGTACCTCCACCACCCAGCCCCCCAGTCGCGCCATCCGGCTTGCCATTTGTAGCAGCGCCTCACTCTCCTGAAGTTGCTCCTCCGCAGCCGCATGGGCAGACCCTGCGGTAGGAGTATGGATTCGCCGCGCAGGGGAAGCCTCAGGTAAGCCGCTCATACTCGCCATTAATAATAATCGCAAATTTCACGCAAACCCGCAAGCCGGTTCACGCAAGCACCATAATGCCCCCAATTATAATGAGGGGCAAGCACCCCGCCATTCGCGCAGTTGCCTTTCCCCCGGCTGGCATTACATCGCGCGATGCACAGTATGACAGGATTTGGACGTGGCGAGGCCGTTGGCAACGGGGTGGTCTGGCGCGTGGAGGCGGGCTCCGTGAACCGCAAGCAGCTCGAGCTGGTGGTCCAGTTGCCACGCGAGCTCAATGAACTCGAGCCAGGGCTGCGCAACCAGCTTGCGGAGAAACTCTCCCGCGGGCGTGTGCAGGTGAGCATCAGCGGGGACAAGGGGACCGGCAGCGCCTCCTCATTGACGGTGAATACCGATCTGGCCAGACAGTATGCGGCCGCCTTGTTGGACCTCTCGAGCAAGCTCGGCGTCCAGGCCACCATCAGCAGTGCTGACATGACCCGCTGGCAAGGCGTCTTCAGCCTGGCAGACAGCGGATGGAATGTGGAAGAAGCCAAGCCTCTCATCGAGAAAGCGCTGGCCCAGGCCCTGATCGCCATGCTGGCCATGCGCCGCACGGAAGGCGACCACCTCAAGGCCGACATCAATGCCCGGCTGGACGCCCTGACGGCGATGCTGCAAGAAGCCGCCGCCCTGACCCCGCAGGTGGTCACCCGGTACCGTGATGTCCTCCGCCAGCGCCTCACGGATGCCGGCCTGCCCCTGCCGCTCGACGATGAGCGTCTCGTCAAGGAAGTGGCCCTCTTTGCCGACCGCTGCGACATCAGCGAGGAAATAACACGCGCCACAAGCCACATCGCCCAGTTCCGCTCCTACATGGACAGCGGAGAGCCCGTGGGACGCCCGCTTGACTTTCTCTCCCAGGAGCTGTTCCGCGAGCTCAACACCATGGGCAGCAAGGCCAACCACGCCACGCTGGCCCAGCTCGTGGTGAAGGCCAAGACGGAGCTCGAAAAGATCCGCGAACAGGTGCAGAACATCGAGTAGCCGCCCGTTCTTCCCATCATGAAGGTTTCCGCTCCCCTCCCACGCTGGACTTTCCCGCTGCTGATTGAGGCCGCCCTGATGGGGGGCCTGCACGCCGCCGGCCTGACCGCGACTGTCGAGGGAGGTGAACAGGGGCGGGAAGCCGGGCTGGCCAGCTTTGCCGCGCCAGCGGGGACCAAGGGCGTCTCTCAACTCATGACGCCGGATGGCAAGTCACTGCCCGTGCAGCCCAGCGCTGACGGAAAAACCTGGACGCTCATCACACCGGCGATTGCGCCGGGAGCCAAGCTGATCGTGAAAGCCAGAGAAGGAAATGCCTCTCCCCCTTCCGACGCCATCCATGTCGCCAAATTGGGAGGAGCCCTGCAGTTTCTGGCGGGGAAGCAGCCCTTCTTCACCTACCAAATGGAGGCGAGCAAAGTGCCCCCCTGCACCTCTGACGACTTCCGCCATGGCGCCTACCTGCATCCCGTGTACTCCCCCAGCGGGAGGCGCGTCACCGGGGACTACCGGCCAGATCACCCCCACCAGAGGGGCATTTTCATGGCCTGGACCAAGACCGAGTTCGAGGGGCGGCACCCGGACTTCTGGAACATGGGCAAGGGCAAGGACGGCAAGCTGACGGGTGAGGTCCGCTTTGGCCAGCTCGACACCGAGTGGAGCGGTCCGGTGCATGGTGGCTTTACCAGCACCCATCGCTGGCTGGATCACACCAGCGGCGCGGAAAAAGAGGTGCTGCGGGAGAACTGGAGCGTGACCAGCTACTCCGTGAAGATCGGCGGCGTATCGACGTACCTTCTGGATCTCGTCACCACCCAGACCTGCGCGGGGCAGGAACCCTTGAAACTGCCCAAATACCACTACGGCGGCCTGGGCGTGCGCGGCCCGGAGCCGTGGGACCCGGTGGACAAGGTGACCATGCTCACCTCCACTGGCGCGGATCGCACCAAAGGCGATGGCACCAAGGCCTCCTGGGTGTGGCTGGGCGGTGAGGTGGACGGCACGCTGACGGGCATCGCTGTCCTCATGCATCCAGACAATTTCCGGTTCCCCCAACCCTTGCGGCTGAATCCCAAGAACCCGCAACTGTGCATCGCCCCCTCCGCGGAGGGTGACTGGTCCATCGAGCCCGGCAAGCCTCTCGTCCTGCGCTACCGGTTTGTGATCCGCGATGGCAGACCGGACGCGGCTTTGCTGGACAGGCTGTTGCACGACTACGCAAATCCGGCCAAAGTGACGGTTGCCCCAACTGACTGACTCTGTCCCATTTCATGCCCGATCCCGCCCCTTTCCCGAAATCCCGCCTGGGAGTGCTTCTCATCGTCTCCGGCCCTTCTGGCTCCGGAAAAACCACTCTCTGCCGCCAGATCGCGGACCTGGGAGAGGCGGTGCACTCCGTCTCTGCCACCACCCGCAAACCCCGCCCGGGTGAGATGCATGGGAAAGACTATTTCTTCTTTTCCGAGGAGGAGTTCGAGGAGAAAATCGCCCGCGGCGAGTTCTTCGAGCACGCCCGGGTGCATGGCAATCTCTACGGCACCCTCAAGACCTATGTGAAGGAGAACCTGGAGCGCGGGGTGGATGTGGTGATGGACATCGATGTGCAGGGTGCCACGCTGGTGCGCGCCTGCGATGACGAACTGGTGCAACAGTGCCTGGCCGATGTTTTCATCCTGCCCGCCTCTGTCGATGCCCTGAAGGAGCGGCTCGCCGGCCGTGGTACCGAGGACGATGAGAGCCTGGAACTGCGCCTGCGCAACGCGCTGACCGAAATCGCCCACTGGCACAAGTACCGCTACGCCCTGGTGAGTGGCTCCCGCGAAGCCGACCTTGAGAAATTCCGCTCGCTGCTCCTCGCAGAGCGCATGCGAGTGGCCCGGCTCACCTAGACAATCGCTGATCGATCCGACCGAACTGATCCCGCCATGCCTTCGCCTTCCTCCTCCATGCGCCCCTTTTCCAACGTCTGGTTCAAGCTGCTCACCGGCGCGGCCCTGGTCACGCAGGGCCCGCTGCATTCCCAAGAGCCGGCCAAACCCGCCGCCCCCGCGCAGGAGGCGGCATTCGCCCAGTTCGAGCTGTTGACACGGGCCATGGAAATCATCCGCCAGAACTATGTGGATGAGAAGAAGGTGTCCTACGAGCAGCTCATCGAGGGTGCCCTGGACGGCATGCTCAAGAAGCTGGACCCCCACTGCGAGTACATGGGGAAGTCGCTCTTCGAGGAGATGCAGCAGGAGCAGCGCGACACCAGCGAAGGGGTGGGCATCACCATCGCCCTGCGTGAAGGCATGCTCACCATCATCACGGTGGATGAGCAGGGGCCCGCCGCGAAGGCCGGCGTCCTGCCCAATGACCAGATCATCCGCATCGGCGAGGTGCTGGCCGACAACATGAGCACCATGGAAGCCGTCCAACATCTGAAGGGCAAGGCCGGAGACGCGGTGCGCCTGACCGTGCGCCGCCCGGGCACAAAGCAGTTTCTGGATTTCAACCTCGTCCGCCAGGCCCTGCAGGAGAGCTCAGTGCGCGATGCGATGATGCTCCACGCCCGCCTTTCTTCTCCGTGGAAGATTGGCTACGCCCGCATCACCGAGTTCACCCAGGGAACCGTGAAGGATCTCTCCAATGAACTCGACCGACTGGAGAAGGAGGGCATGCAGGCTTTTGTTCTGGACCTCCGCAACAACCCGGGCGGCCTGATCGACTCCGCTGTAGGCGTCTGCGGCGAGTTCCTGCCCTCTGGCACGGTCGTGGTGACCACAGAAGGTCGTGTTGCGACCCAGAACCCACCGCCCTACCGCACGCCGCCACGCAATGGCAAGGCGCAGCGGAAGTACCCCATGTGCGTCCTCGTCAACCACGGCAGCGCCAGTGGCTCTGAACTTGTGGCCGGAGCCCTCCAGGATTTGAAGCGGGCGATCGTGGTGGGCACCACCAGCTTCGGCAAAGGGTCCGTGCAGACCGTGCTGCCCATGAAAAACGGTGCCGCCATGCGCCTCACCACGGCCAAGTACTACACCCCCAGCCATCGCACCATTCACGAGAATGGCGTGGAGCCCAACATCGTCTCTGCGCTGACCAGCGAGGAAGAGATGAAGATCATGCAGTGGCGCACCGCCAACACCCAGGGGGAAGGGCGGTCGCTGGATCTCGCCAAGCTCAATGACCGCCAGCTGGAGCGCGCCACGGATGTGCTCAAGGGCGTGATGACGTATGAGGAGTTCAAGAAAGGCGATGCCAAGCCGGCTGCAAAACCGCCCGTCGAAGCTCCGGCGGCCCCCACCAAGCCTCAGGAATCGCCGACACCGGCACCAGCGTCAGCGTCAACGCCTCCTGCGGCTCCTGCGCCAGCCCCTGCTCCGGCGGCTACCCCCGCGCCGTCTGGCACGACTCCACCGGCACCCTCCCCTACCCCTGCGCCAACTCCCGCGCCAGCCACCCCGGCTGCCCGTTGATCGTTTCCTTGTACCGCTTTCATGTCCGGATCCCGCCCGCCCTGCCTTCTTGCCCTGGAAACCTCTTGTGACGAGACCGCCGCGTCTGTGGTCACCACGGCTGGCGAAGTGCTGAGCAGCGAGGTCGCGTCCCAGATTGAGATCCACCGCGCCTATGGCGGCGTGGTGCCGGAGGTGGCTTCACGCAATCACATCCAGGTCATGCGCCTCGTGTGTGAGCAGGCCATGCAGAGTGCTGGCGTGGCCCTGCCGGAGATCACCGCCTTTGCCGCCACCAGCGGACCGGGCCTTGTGAGCTCGCTCCTTATTGGCAGCACCATGGCCAAGGCCCTTGCGCTTGCAGGGAAGAAGCCGTTCCTCGCCATCAATCATCTGGAGGGACACCTGCTCTCCCCCTTCATGACGAAGCCGGGTGAAGCCACAGGAGACACAGCAGCACCCATCCCTCCCCACCTGGCGTTGATCGTGAGCGGTGGTCACACCATGCTCATGAACGTGCGCGGAGTGGGGCAGTATGATCTGGTGGGGCGCACGCGCGACGACGCCGCTGGCGAGGCCTTTGACAAGGTGGCCAAGATGATCGGCCTGCCCTACCCCGGCGGCCCGGAGATTGACCGCCGCGCCCGCCACGGGCGGAGGGATGCCTACGAATTCCCCCGCAGCATGCTGGAAGCAGGAAACTACGAGTTCAGCTTCAGCGGGCTGAAGACCGCCGTGCTCTATCTCCTGCCCAAGATTGACCTGACGGATGAAGGCACCATGAACGATGTCTGCGCCTCCTTCCAGGAAGCCGTCATCGAGGTGCTGGTGAAGAAGACCGTGAACGCCGCCCGTCAGCATGGCCAGCGCATCATCGGCGTAAGTGGCGGTGTGAGCTGCAATCACCGGCTCCGCGAACGCTTCACGGAACGCTGCGCCAAGGCCGGCATCGAGCTCCGCCTCACCCCACCCACCTACAGCACCGACAACGCCGCCATGATCGGCTTCGCCGCCGTGCACCGTCACCTGACAGGCTATCAGAGCCCGTTGGAGATCGATGTCGATCCGAACTTGAGTTTGGTGGGCTGACCCGCTGCGCGGGAGACAGAAGACTGGAAGACGCCAGACACAAGACCTGAGCTGACGCACGAGATAGAGCACTCCACACAGCACTCAGCAAAAGGAGCGAGGGACATTCTTGTTCTGGTTCGCACCAAGCGTCCCATGACGTCGTCAATCATGAGCCTGCAATCAAGTCACGTGGATTGACCCCGCCCCATGTGCCCTGCCGCGCCCTCATGCCATCACGGCCCAAGGAGCGGTGTTTGTGCTTGCACAATCGCCGATGTGAAGCGGATCGCTTGACCGCCAACGCCGCTTCTCGGCCTGAGCTCGGTCTCGCAGCCACCCCCGGCCCTCCTCGCAACAGCTCGTTTCCTTGTACCACCAAGAGGCCGCACCACGACTGAACCGGCGGGACGCCGGTATCACTCACAGGCTGGAAGCCCATGTCACTTACGACTCGAATGGCGACGCCTCCGAGAATCTTTGAAGGTGCCCTCCCCTCTCCGCATCAACTCCCGCATGCCGCTCAAGCCAGCTCCAATCACTGTCGCCCCCCTTCACAACACGTCCCGGAGGGACGTCGGACATTAGCCGGTGGTGAAGGCCTGTAATCAGGCCGGGAACCACCGGATCCCGCACCCCAAAACCCATTGCGTCCCGGAGGGACGCCGGACCGGCCCTCCGAGACCCACGATGACTGTAATGCACGCGCGTCCCCAACAACGGTTCAGGCACAAACTCGCCCCCGCGCGCCGCCAGCACTCTCATCAACCTCTTTTGCTCTCATATAGCTTTACCAGGCTGAACTCTTTCGGGTCGTGGGCATTGCGAAAAATCGTAAACACCTGAATCGGACCCTTGGTAATGCCAATCTCAAAAGTCGTAGCCCTTGGATTCTTCAATACGTACTTCTCCATGCCCGTACCACACCAGTTCCAAGTCGTCGCCTCCCATTTTCCACCGCGTTTCTTTCTGAAGAATAGCTGCGGACGGCACTTGCTGTAGCCAAAATAATCAATGTCGATCCCGGTCCGGTTCTCCACCTGTAGCACCACGGTCGCAGACTTGTCATTCTGCGCGATTTTCTGAACCGTTATCACTGGAGCGGCCCTCAATTCTCTGTCGCAATCCTTGTGGGAGATCAATTCCTCCCAGCCGGGGCCTTTCACTCCCTTGACGCAACTGACAAGCGTGAACAGGGCGGCGATGACGCAAAGCGTTTTCATGGGATCATGCGGACGACGTGTTAGGCCAAGTTACACGGGCCATCACCGACAAGCAATGGTTGATCTTGCACCTGGAACCATGTCTCAACGCACCACCGCAGCACTCCCCAGCCTCTGCAACCCCTCCCAGCCATGCCAGGCCATGAACCCAGCAATGACCACCATCACGGCACAAGAGACATAGGGAGCCCGACGCATGAGCTCTCCGAAGCCCTTGAATCGCTTCTCCGCATGTCTCAGACTCCAGGCCGCCAGCACACCGGTGGCCACCATCGTGAGGGCCAGCCCCGTGCTGAAGGCTGCCACCATGGCGAACCCAAGGGTGAATTTCTTCAACTGCAGGCAGATCAGGAGCACGCTGAAGGCAGCAGGGCACGGCATCAAGCCACCCGTGATGCCGAACAGGGCGATCTGCGGGGTGGTCACCGTGCGCCCCTCGAACCGGCGGCGGATCTCATCAGCGTGTTCGCGCTCATGAGCATCCTGGTACTCCTCGTCTGACGCTGGAGGCTCATCCTCGCCCCCTTCTCGAAAGGCCACGCGATACGTATGACTGTGATCGCCATGGGACAGGCTCATTTCCACCTCGAACTCGTGCGGTTCTCGGATGTGCTGCTCGGACTCCAGCCAGTCGCCTTGCTGACGCAACGCGAAAGACTCCCTGACCCCACCTTCGCGGATGGTCGCAAGCGCCACTTGCGACGCTGCCGGCAACCTGGCTCCAGAAGGCACCCGCATCCGGAACACAGGCGGCACGCCATCCTCATGGATCTCGATGCCATAGCGACCATGCCCCGTGTTGATCCACTTCACCTCCCCATGGCCATGATCGTGCACATGGGCATGGGCATGAGTTGAGTGATCCCCATGATGATGATGGTGGTGGTGGTGGTGGTGACCGTGATCATGCCCATGCCCATGCCCGTGCCCATGGTGATGGTGATGATGCGAGTGGGCGTACGCCTCACGCACCTCCCGCCGGGTCCGGAAGAACATCCACACCGCCATGGCCAACACCAGCACTGCCGAGGCGATCTGCAGGTAAGGCTCGATCGCCTCCGCACTCCACTGACTGCCGAAGTAGAGCGCCCCTGCTGCCAGAGCCCAGATGATCAGGCTGTGAGAGATGGCGGCGGACACGCCCAGCAGCACCGCCTGGGCGATGGTGCCACGGATGGCAATGATGAAGGCCGCCATCATCGTCTTGGAATGGCCAGGCTCCAGACCATGAAGCGCGCCCAGAAGAATGGCCGTGGGGATGTAGAGCCAGGAGATGTGTTCAGGGTTCATGGAACAATCAGAAAGGGGTTAATCAGCGAAATCAGCGCAGGTACTTGCGGAGCACATCGATGAGCTCCTCACCCGCCTCGATGGGCGAATGGCCGTCATGGGCGTCATCCATGACATGATGGCGGATGTGCCCCTCCAGGACCTCCAGCATCAGGCTGTTGATGGCACCCCGGAAGGCCGCCAGCGTGTGCAAGACGTCACTGCAATCCTTCTCCTCGTCGATGGAGCGGTAGAGCCCTTCGAGCTGCCCCTGAAGGCGTCGGATGCGGGCCAGGAGGTGCGGCTTGTTCTGCGTGGTGTGTCCCATCTTGGGGAAATAGATACCCTAGGGGGGTATGGTATACAAGATTTTTAGACAGTGACCTCGGAAGGCCCGGACACCGACGACGAAACACCGGGGCGAATCAGCTTCCAGCGAACTGGCCTACTCCACCGGTACCCAGACGACATTCTCCGACTTGGAAGCAATGAGCACGGGAATGCCCCCGTCCCGGAGAGACGATGGACCGTAGCCGACGGTGCCAACCGCCGGACTACGCCCCCACACGCAATTCGCGTCCCGGAGGGACGCCGGAACGGACAGGAGATCACCTTGTGCAGCCTAAAGGGACCCTCGATAAGCGGCAGATGTACGTGTGCTACCGCCGAGGTGGAGCAGAGGGATCGACCACCCAACACTCATCACCGTTTTCATGTACTGAAACTCTGACGCCAAGGGCGTCAAACAAAACAGCCCGGAGTAAGGCGAGGCACGAGCCGCCACCCCGGGTACGCGGACATTTGCACCAGAACTCCGAAGTGAGTTCTACAAACCGTGGCAGCACCCCTGAGGCGACAATCCCCGAACTCGCCACCGCAACACTCACGCTGGGCTGGTTACAGCACACGGTCCGGCCAATGGGGTGAGCAACTCAACGGTGTGACCATCCAAGTCTTTGACCACTGCACGTCGCCCCCATTCAGAGTCGGCAGGCGAGCTGACAATAAGTGCGAAACGACCTTCAATCGTTTTCTGTGGCATACGGCTCCACCGCAATCGTAGTCTTACGTAGGACATTGAAACCAAAAATTTCGATGACGGAAACTTTCCTTTGACCGCAACGGTATGCCATAAAAATACTTTCACCGGGCCCTGCAAATTCTTCAGCCCATTTTCTCGCGAGGACTTCCTCTCCCCCTTCTGATAGTTCCGTCTGGAGGACGGCCATTTTGTCCCCAGCCTCCCCTGAGTGACAGAGCGACGGCAAAAAGCACTCGTAGCCGGTCTCGCATACCGAATCTTTGACGATCGAAACGTATTCCTCGAAATTCATCAGCGCTTTGTCAGGTTGGGATTTCGTAGGAGGCACAGGGAAGAGTAGCTCCGGCTGCATTTCAGCGAAATGCGGCAACCCTGGGACATCTCTGCCGTGACGCGAAGTACCGCAAGTTGATTTGTGGTGGAATGAAATGGCTCACGTCTCCCCCAGTCATGCAAGAATTCTTCGACTGAGTTTTCTCCAACTCAACTTCGTCACCAGACCTAAATCCTGTCTTTGAGCCTGAGGCAACACCAGCCGTCTGGGCTTCCGCCTAGTGAGGACGCTCTATTCGACAGATCCAATTCAATTCGTGTAATGCAGTCATGGTCGGGAATCATATAGATCTTGACCTCGGCCTCCCACATATCGCGCTCTTCGTAGTAGGACAAACAGACCTCGTACTCTTTCTCTGGAACCGCTCGCGCAAACTCAAGCGATTGAGCTCGTTCAGGGAAAATGAACTGAAACTCGATGAACCGAGGCTTCGACAGGGAATCGCCGCCATCATAAAGCCGTCTCAGAATACGACCATTGTCATCGTCTGGTATGTCATGCACTATTTTACCTGTCGTCATAAGTATTGAACAAGCTATCAGCAGCACCATTTCGCAACAGGGATCGGCGTTTAAACGGGCGGAGTCATCTCTACTCGGGGAGGGCAGCCGGCGGTTCACCATCGCCCTGCTCCCCTTTGTGTTGATCATCGTATAACCGCCGAAGCTTCATGAAAAGGGCCAGGGCTTCCCGGTCCGACTTCGTGTTCGCCTCAATGAAAGTTGTCCATCCATATCCACCATGCGGAAAGCGATGACCGTAGTACTCTGTGACGAACTCGTGGAATCGCGGAGGGATGATTTGATCGAGTTGGCGTCGAGCCTCATCCCCCAGCAGATCGCTACGGGCTATTTGGTAGCCGGAGACGAAAGCGACAAAACTGTGAAAATGGTTGGCGCTGTCGCCCCAATACATCGCAGGGCGGCTGAAGATGTTCTCCAGCACGGTGGCGTCTCGGGGTTGCTCATCGTTGGTCATGGGTAGGTCTTTCTGAGGCAAGAGTTTTGCCCTCCGGGCCGCGAACGAAGGACGCCGAATTCAAACTGGGAGCCGCTGAACGGTTCGGAATGCCTCCCTATTTTGCCCGCCTTTTGTATCGGCAGCAATCCACAAAGTCCTGAATGCCTTCCCTCCCACACTGTGAAAGGAGGCCCAGCATGTCTTTCACCTTGACCTAGGCCTTCATTCTGAATCCGGCTTCGACGTTGTTGCCATCCGGATCGAGCACATAGGCGGCATAGTATCCATTGCCCTCATCCTCCGGCGTGCCGTTGTCAGTGCCGCCATGCAACAGACTTAATGCGTGAAATTCATCGCCCGCCTGCCGGCTCGGAGCAACAAACGCCAGGTGAAGGGGACGATGCACGGATGGTGTCAGCGACGTGCCGTAGTAGTCACCTTCGGCCGGCCACACCCAGAGGAAGGGGAACTCTGATGAGCCAGCGAAGATGGCGGCACCGAACTCCGGTTGACGTTGCACGACGGTGATGCCCAGCGGCGCGAGACAACGCTCGTAGAAGACGATGCTTCGCTGAGCATCAGAAACAGTCTGCAGTTCGTCTGAGATGGAATCGAATTCACTCATGGGATTGGGACGTAGCGAGACCACATGGCAGGATTGAGTTGCCGACCGTACAATTGCCTGTCTAGCGGCGACCTGCAAATGCTCCGGCCGCGCAGAGCAGAACCACGAGTGTGCTCATGCGCGATCACGCCTCCTGTCTGAAACACCGCATGAGCCGGAAACGCACGAACGTCCGAACAGCCGCCCCAGCCGCACCCGGTAACGAGCAAACAAAGAATACAGGCCATCGAACACCCACCGCAACACCGGCCAACCAGTCGGTGCGATGAGCCATCCCAAGCCAACAGTGCGATACGCCTGTCGGAACACCTCGACCTTGCGCGCGAGGCGGCCATCTGGGAAGACGCCGTGGATGACTCCCAATAGTTCCTCGCGTGTCACGCCAAAGGGCGATGGGTCGAAGCTAGGTGAGGAAACATCCTCGAAAGCGAGATAGCCGAGGCGATCCCGACGCTGCAACCATCGCACCTCTCGCAGACAGAACGGGCACTCGCCGTCATACAGAATTTTGAAGTGCCAATTGCTCATAGCGCGTGCGATTGCCGCCTAACGTCTCGGATCAGACGACGGCGAGCTCAAGACGTTGTTGACACGACAGATAACCTTCGAGCCGTAGTTCCGCAATAGCCTGTCTTGTCGCACTGCCAGCACGCCGATCACCGGACATGGTGAAGAACTCCCAATCACCGCAAGCCGGGTTGAAGCCCGCCTCACGCTTGAGCATGCCGGTGTAGAAATCCGCCTCCTTGGCGTTGACCGTTGGAAAATTCTGTTTGATGACAACCGTGCCGACCGGAAAGCGGCTCGCCGGATCTTTGAATGCCGCGGCGGAAGTCGAAGTGATGAAGACGTGGATAGCAACATCCGGTCTGCCAGTGACGCGCGCATGGTCTGGAATATCCACGGGAGCGCATAGATCGGAATAGATGGCCCGAAGTTCAATGCGCTGTTCGGTGACTCGTGTGAGAGTGTCGAGCTTGGCGACTAGCCTGACCAGCGCCTCGTTTGAGTTGAGGTCTTGCGCTCGTGCTGTCAGGACGAGCACGCTCAAAATAAGAAATTGAATCAGTCGCTTCATAGGATAGGACGCGCGTAGCAACGGCTAACGAGTTGGATCAGGGACGGCGGACGGGATGCGTCGATGACGCGACAGATTCCATACGAGCCTTTGCCTGCATCCGTTTTGTTAGACCTTGGCGGTAGAAGGTGAGTCACGCGATTGAACGCTCGGTGTTTGGGTCACGGGTAAACCATGCATCAACGAGAAGCTTCGTTCGTGGTTTGGAGTCGTCATAGAAGTTTACGTCGATTGTCTCACCGGTGATGCGAAAGCGAATACGTTCATCGTTCACCTCCAAGACCTCGACCACGTTATTGTCCGTGTCTTCGTGTGCAGAGTAATAGAAATTGGAATTGCGTCCGCCTCTGGATTCGTCATGGCAAACGGGAACGCTAAATCTCGCGCCTGGGACCAATGATGCCATCGTCAAATCAGGCCGTAACACATCGACCTCCCACCACGGTTCAGCGTGAAGCGATGCGGTATCCTCATGAAGCATCAATCCATGCGCAGCCCTCAAGCGAAGGCACAAATTCACTCCTAGCGCGTCGTCGTGATAGAGATTCCAGGTGGCCTCTGTGATCGGGTGACTTTCACGACCACAAAAGCGATCCAGGAAAAGTTCTGGGGATGCTTCGGTGCTTGCGTTCATAAGGGTCTGCCTTGGTCTAACGTTCAACCCAGCCACCAGCTATGGCCGTGTTGACGCTAATGATTTAAGGTAAATTCCCGGCCATAGCTGGTTGGCTGCGATGATCTTGTTCGGCTACGTTGCACTGGGGCATTATTGATGGGGCGGCGCAAATAGAATTCCTGTGGCAGTGAGGATTGGGCTGAGCATTTGATCTGCCCACAATCCAAAGCGCGCCCGAAGCTCTGCATGGCAGGGAAATTTCGCAATGAAACCGGCATTCTGAAACTCAGGCGCACGATTAGCCGTCCAATAACCCCCGCCATATTCGGCCTGCAAAACCAGGCCAGTAAAAATATCGACGCGATTGGATAACCACCCATCCAGATCCGGAGTTTCAGGAACCACCGCCAGATACAAGGCCCTCCGGAGTTTGCTGATTTCATGAATTTCCTCATTTGTCAGTCTAGTGCCGGAAATCTTCGCCATCAGGGCCAGCATGTAAGTCAAATTTAGATTGAACCCAGT
This sequence comes from Verrucomicrobium spinosum DSM 4136 = JCM 18804, assembly GCF_000172155.1. Taxonomy (NCBI): domain Bacteria; kingdom Pseudomonadati; phylum Verrucomicrobiota; class Verrucomicrobiia; order Verrucomicrobiales; family Verrucomicrobiaceae; genus Verrucomicrobium; species Verrucomicrobium spinosum. The sequence goes on from NZ_ABIZ01000001.1 coordinate 7,213,963, forward strand.
CAGGCATGCCGACTTCTCCAGGTCTGATCCCAAGGTCAATGCGTAGTGTGAGGCAGCCACGAAATGTGCTGCCTCAACGATGCATTTGTCTGTTAGCTTAGGGGATAAGCTCGATGACGGGCCGGCAGCTAAGCAAGCGGCGCGAGTGCAAATCAAGGAAAATTCCTCATTCCCTTTAAAAGCGGGGAAGATGTTGCGCTCTGGGGATTCCTTCTCTGCCCATTGTGCCAATTTTTTGAGTCTTCTGCGTGCAAACATGGTTTTGGAGCCGAACGTCTAGCTCATCCACGGCGGGGAGGGAAGCCCGAATTCAAAAAGAGACGTTGCCCGCCGTTGGATGGAGAGGCTTGTTCTGCCTCTGTTAGGTGGTCAACGCTCTTCTTCCGCAATAGCCTGTCCTGTCGCACTCCACCAGCCAGATGGGGTGCACTAACAACGAATTTCTCGCGTTCTACCAAGCCCTTCTTGAAGCGCAAAGAGCAGGAGGGGGAAGAGTCTGAACGGTGCCGTCATGGAAGCGTAGATCATGCGGCAAAGGCCAGGATCGGACTTCGGGCTGCTTCTACGGGCTGCTGGGCCGTTGAACGCGGAAATCCGAATTTATCCGCTGCATCCCTTCCCGCCTTACTGGACGTAACTGGGGCAAGTGCTCAACACCTCCCGCCTCATTCTTGTCCTCGGTGACCAGCTCGATGCTGGATCGGCGGCATTTGATGGCTTCGATGCGAAGCGCGACTTGGTGTGGATGGCGGAGGTGAAGCACGAGTCGTCGAAGGTGTGGAGCACGAAGGCACGCATCACGGTCTTCCTCGCGGCGATGCGGCACTTTCGAGATGCGCTGAAAGATCGTGGATGGCGGGTGGACTATCGCCAGCTAGGCGGCGCAGGTGGTGAAACATTTGCGAAGCAGCTTCGTGAGGCGATCCGCCGTCTAAGGCCGAAAAAGCTCGTCATGGTGGAGGCGGGCGAATGGAGCGTGGCATGCGAGATCGAGTCGGTGGCGGCCAAGACGGGCGTGGAGCTTGAGGTGAGGACGGATCGGCATTTCATCTGCACGCGAGAGATGTTTCAAAAGCATGCGGAAGGCCGCAAACAGCTCCGCATGGAGTTTTTCTATCGTGAGGTGCGGCAGCACACCGGCGTGCTGATGGAGAAAGGCAAGCCAGTCGGTGGCCAGTGGAACTTCGATCATGACAATCGCGAGTCATTTGGTAAGAGCGGCCCAGGTCTGCGCATGCCGCCGATGCGCTTTGTGCCAGATGACCTCACGAAAGGTGTGATCGCCGATGTAGAGAAGCACTTCGCGAAGCATCCGGGAGCGCTGGCGGAGTTTGACTGGCCGGTGACGACGGTGCAGGCCCGCAAGGCCTTGGACGACTTCATCAAGCACCGGCTGGCTGAGTTTGGCAGCTTCCAGGATGCGATGTGGACGAATGAGCCGTGGCTGTATCACTCACGTCTCAGCGCGGCGATGAATCTGAAGCTGCTCGATCCGCGCGAGGTGATCGCGGCAGCGGAGAAGGCGTATCACGAGGGCAGGGCGCCCCTTGCGGCGGTGGAGGGCTTTATTCGGCAGATTCTCGGCTGGCGGGAGTATGTGCGCGGCATCTACTGCCATTTCATGCCTGATTACATCGAGCGAAACGCCATGCACGCCGAGCACGAGCTGCCGGACTTTTACTGGACCGGCGATACGGAGATGAATTGCCTTCGCGATGCCATCGGCCAGACGCTGCGCCTGGGCTATGCGCATCACATTCAGCGGCTGATGGTCACCGGACTCTTCGCACTGCTTTACGGCGTGCAGCCCCGCCGCGTCCACGAGTGGTATCTTGCCGTGTATGTGGATGCGGTGGAGTGGGTGGAGCTACCCAACACGCTCGGCATGTCGCAGTATGGCGATGGTGGCGTGATGGCCAGCAAGCCCTATGTTGCCAGCGGCAAATACATCCAGCGCATGAGCAACTACTGCGCCGGCTGCCGCTACGATCCCGCGCAGAGCACCGGCCTGCGAGCCTGTCCCTTCACCACGCTCTATTGGGACTACCTGCTCCGGCACGAGCCGGTGCTGCGCCAGAACCAGCGCATGAGCCTGCAGGTGCGGAATCTCGCCCGCCTCTCCACGGAGGATCGCGTGAAGCTTCAGAAGCAGGCGCAGATCGTGCGCACCGCCTGCGGCTCAAAGTCATGAAACCACGTTCACCTCTACAACAAGGCCTCGTGCTCCTCGGCTTCATCACGCTGACCTTTCTCGCGCCAGCCGTGGGAGCTTTCGCGCCTCCGGGGGCGTGGTATCAGACGCTAAACAAGCCGTCGTGGAATCCTCCGCCGTGGATTTTTGGTCCGGTGTGGACGCTCTTGTATCTCGGCATGGCCGTCGCGGCGTGGCTGGTTTGGAAACGCGCGGTCCAAGGACATGCATTGAGGCTCTACTTCGTTCAACTGGCCCTCAATGCCGCGTGGACACCGGTGTTTTTTGGGGCGCATCAACCCGGCGCGGCCTTGATCGTGATTGGTTTCCTGTGGATGGCCATTTTTCTCACACTACGGGCCTTTCAGGCGGTTTCGCGACCTGCGGGGCTTTTGCTCGTGCCCTACCTCGTGTGGGTCACTTTTGCTTCGGTGCTCAATTTTACTCTCTGGAGGCTCAATTCATGACGGAGGCAAAAACATGGTTCATCACCGGCTGCTCATCTGGATTCGGCCGATCCATTGCGGAGGCGGCACTCGCGGCAGGGCATCGGGTCATCGCCACCGCGCGTGATTTGCGCAGCATCGCCGGCATCGAATGTGAGACTTGCCGGGTGCTTACTCTCGATGTCACTGACCCGGCAAACATCCGCGAGGCCATCGCAGAGGCTGGGAGCTTTGACGTGCTCGTGAACAACGCGGGCTATGGCCTCCTCGGCGCGGTGGAGGAGTGCGATGACGATCAAATCCGCCGGAGTGTGGAAATGAACTTCCTCGGCCCTCTGAACGTCATCCGTGCCGCGCTACCGATGCTTCGTTCGCAGAAAAGCGGCCACATAATCAACATCAGCGCCGCTGCGGCGATCTCGAACTACCCCGGTTTTGGCATCTACGGCGGTGCAAAGGCCGCGCTGGAGTTCATGAGCGAGAGTCTGCGTCTTGAATTGGCCCCTCTCGGCATCCACGTGACGTTGGTGGAGCCCGGCCCCTTTCGCACGAACTTCGTCACGCGCAGCCTGGAGAAGGCCTCGCAGCCTCTCGCCGACTACGACGGCACCTCGGGCAAGTTTGGCCGCCTCATCGCGTCGATGAACGGTAAGCAGCCCGGCGACCCCGCGCGTGCCGCGAAGGCCATTCTTGCCATCACCGCCGTGGAATCACCGCCACTGAGGCTCGTGCTGGGGAAGTATGCGAATGACAAAGCCCGCCGCCGCGCCGCCGACCTCGAAAAGGAACGCAGCGCCTGGGAAACCATCGGACTTCCCACCGAATTCACCGCCGCATCATGAAATCACGCCTTCCCCTCGCCCTCTTGATCTCGCTGCTCGCCTCCCGTGCCCGTCCGCCGCTCAAAACGGTGCCGAAGGTCGTTCTTCCGCGCTTTATGGGTGATTGGCATGTCTTCGCGCATATCCCCTACTCGCTGGCGCAGTTCCGCAATAGCCTGTCTTGTCGCACTTCTGTCTTGTCGCACTTCTTGCGAGCGCGAGACGTTGCTGACACGACAGATTGCCTTCGAGCCGTTGCCTGCATCCGTTTTGTTCGCCCTTGGTTGGTCTGGCAGCTGGAAAGCAGAATGAGGTGATCCAGTAATGGCGTGCCAGATGGAGTTGAGTGGAACTCTCGGAAAGCAGTCGCGTAGGCGTCGAGAGCAGTCAGCGCAGCCTCGGAATCTCCGAAATGGCGAATGATTCGATCAAGCCTGTCTCTTGGTGAAATGGCATACGAGCTTAAAGGGGCTACTCGCACTTTATCAAGCTTAGCTGACAACTCAGACATTTCGCGTGCAGCAACAATCTCTTTGTGAACTCCGAGTAAGAGGCCAAAACAGAGAAATAACAATGAGCACTAGCCTCGGCTATTGATATATGTGCGACCAGACTGATGAGTTCGCGTGTCACCACCAATAGCAAGTATGCCTACCATTACGGTGCATACAACGAGAAGTATGTTTGCCAATAGAGTGCTCATTAATTGTGAGAACGTCTAAGCTGCGCCGCCCGCCCGGGGAGGGATGAGCGTGGAGACGGGATTGCGGGTGAAAGTTACGGAACGCATATCCGACGGAGCAGCCCTGGCGGTTGGCACCAGCGCTTTGTTCGAAGAAGGTGCAGCCCAACAGCGTCCACCAACGTCATGAACAGGAAGTAAGGAAGCTCAAAACTTGGTCAATCTTGCAGATGTTTTATTCACATTAACGGAAGACACCCGATCCTGCCCATTAAAGTTAATTGTGAGGCTCACACTTTGATACCCTCCGCTTTGGTCCATGGCGCGCATGGAAGCGACCATACCCACTACCGGGATAAGCACTCTTGGGTTAATCAGGCCTGATTCATTACTACGAGTGTATATCCACATTTCGGTGCCATTGAACTCCTGCATCACCAAGGGCTTACCAATTTTACGGATCACTTCGGACTTGGAGTCACCCTTGCGAACGCCATGATTCGCCAGGTCGTTAACCTTTTGATTCTCTTGCTGTATCGATGTGCAACTCACTATTCCAAAGGCGCAAATTGCAGTCAAAACTAATGTTTTTGTGTTCATTGAGTTCCTAACTAGGCGGGGGTGGCGTGTTGGATTTGCGGAAAGCATGAGCGACTGATCAGGCCCGGCGCTTGGCACCAGCGCCCTGGCCGCCTTCATTCGACGTGGATTCCCGCAACCAGTGCCAAATATTCATATATTAGCAACGCCGTGCAAGTAAAATCACGCCGCCACACCTTGCAGTTGTGCGATGCATTCCCTGTCGGAGCCGTCCTGCCAGCTCTGGCATAGCCTGTCTCGTCGCACTGCGACGTGGAAAACATTCAAGCACAGAGTGCCAAAGCCACCAGCCACCCTATCACCAACGCAACTGACAGAAGAGCTCCACAGCCTCATTCAACCGCTCAAGGCGTCGCCACGCGGCTTTAGCAATTTCGACAACTGCCCCATACACATTCTGCTCTTCCTCGGCGGGCTCGACATGCTTCCAGCCTTGTCAAAATCCCACGAAAACTTGCGGAGAGTCTCGTATCGTGAGTGCGCATTCCGTTGTCTATTGCCACGTGTCTCAGAGGCTAGCTCTGATGCATTGATCTACTATGTCCACAATCACAGAACTGCCAATCATTCGAAGTGGTGTGATAGCTGCTGCAGGAACATCCAGGATGTCTGCATGAACCAAACTTCGCGTGCACAACAAGGTGTTTAAGGAATTTAAATACTGCTCTCATGGCATTATCCCCCGATTTGGTTGGTTTTGGGTGTTGTCAGAATATGACATCGGTTTCGGAAATCTCGCAAAATGTGATGCATTCAGGGGTGCAGCCATCCATCCTGAACATTGCAGGCACCATCATCACCTCACTTGCGGCGAAAACGGGACGTATGGTGATTGTCCTGGTGGCAGGGTCTGCCGTCTCAAGCAGCACCTCATCCTCCTGCAAGTCGAAATGCTGATGCAAAAGTGTCAGACCAAAGGTTGAGAGCTTCCCGTGCTTACGAAGAACCGCTCGAACAGCATCCAGGCAGTCTCTATCGGCGTCAGAAAACTCTGGCACCTCGTCAATGTCAGGGAGATCCGCAAGGCTCTGTCTGTGGTGTGCTGGACTCATAACTCTTATTTTTTGCCTGCGTGGCGGAGAGTATGATACATGCGACCGTTCTGCTCATACTTCTCGCACCACTGCGTCCTGCAAACATGAGAGACGGTCGGAACGTCCAACCTCCAATTCGTCGGAGTATGGCGATCAAAGTCAACCGCAGTAGCAGGTCGTATGGTTAGAGTCCGTGCTTCATGATCGCAGGTCTCCATCAGAACCTCTCCATCCGCAAGCGGGAAGTGCTCTCGCAGCCTAGTTACGCCAAAACGATGTCGCATACCAAGTCGCCCCAGCACTTGGGTAACTTCTGAAAGGCAAGCTTTATCCGACTCATTAAGCTGATGAAGAGAACGGGCGTGCGGCAGTGGTGCTATTTCAGTCATTGGATGTTTCCTGTTTCCGTTGTGGGTGATGGGCAATATTGATTGTCCGGACAGCAGAATGGTTGCTCAACGTGGGCGGCAATTAGAACAATACATGGTGCCATAATCGATTTTCTTGCCGCAAGTTCTGCACGTTCCGCTGCCACTTGCCATGCGGCGTATCATTGCTTTCAGGTTTTTGATCATTGTAGTCATGGGATGTAAAGAGCTTGGCTACTGTTCAGGTTGGAGGGATGCCTGGTTCGTTTCGACGGGCAAACTTTTCTTACTGCAGAGCCGTGTTGAGGTTGGTCGAACGTCTTAGGTGAAGCACGGGGAGCAGCGGAGTTGCCTCCAGCGCTAGCTCCCTTTTATCTCTTGGATAGGCAGTGAATGCTATCGAAGCGCCCAAATCTACAAGCTTGGGAAGTATTGCGTGGCGAAGAACTGAACTCCATCGGTGATCCATGCCCGGAGCCTCATTGCCAAGATCGAAGCATTGGTGGCCTGCCGCATTCCATTCTGTGGCTGCCCACTCGTCCAGTGATTCGATGACTTCGCAAGCCTTTTTGATGGCACTGTCGGGCTCACAATTGCCTCTACTATTGGCGCATTCCAGACTCGTGAAAAGGCCCAGTCCAGAAGGACCGCAATGAAGGCGGTGGATATCGGCAGCGCTTTGCTCAATACAAAGGCAATCGAGCGAGTCCTTGGACTCGATATCAAGATCAACGTTGATGAGTTGTAGAGCCATTTCTTGAACAAACATACAGATAGTCTGCAAAAACACAGGTAAAATCAACAGCGCTATAGGCTAAAAATTTATCGGCTAACCCCAAGATGAGAGAGCTGCGGGATGCAGGAAAAGACGCAAAATGGGTTTATTATCCTGCACAAGTGAAGGAATATTGCTTAACTGAGAGCAATATCCTGCAAAGATAGAGCTCGGAAATAGTTTGCGCTGACGGGTTCACCCCTTCAAGTTTGCTCCATGCAACTGGAGGATCAATTGAGAGGAGAGATCCGAAAACTTCACTATTCCATCCGCACTGAGGAGGCTTACGTCCTCTGGTACAGGCAGTTTGTCCGTTTCCACGGGCTCATACACCCAGAGACCATGGGCGCTGCGGAAGTCGAGGCGTTCCTCACACATCTAGTGAAACGCGGCGTGAGCGCTTCCACCCAGAATCAGGCCCTCAACGCCCTTGTGTTCCTCTACCGCCAAGTGCTCAAGCGCGAATTGGAAAATATTCAGGCACAAAGGGCCAAGACCTCGCGACACCTGCCCGTGGTGCTCGCGGTGGAGGAGATCAAGGTTCTACTGGCCGTCATGGACGGAGTGGAGGCCCTGCAGGCCGGGCTGCTTTATGGCTGTGGCCTGCGGGTGATGGAACTGTTGCGCCTGCGGATCAAGGATGTGGACCTGGCGGGTGGAAAGATCGAGGTGCGCGATGGCAAGGGCGGAAAGGACCGGGTGGTATGTTTGCCTGGTTCAGCCATGGCAGCCCTCCAACGGCAAATGGAGCGGGCGAAACGCGTCTATGAGCAGGATGAAATGGCCAACCTGTCACCAGTCTGGCTGCCCGATGCCTACGCGACAAAAAACCCATCCGCAGGAAAATCCTGGCCCTGGTTTTGGTTGTTCCCGGCGGACAAACTGGCTACGGACCCGCGTTCCGGAACACTCCGCCGCCACCACTCCCATGAGCAGCGCTTGGGACGAGCCCTGTCTTTGGCCGCGAAGCGGGCGGGATTGGCCAAGAAGGTGACCGCACACACCATGCGTCACAGTTTTGCCACCCATCTGCTGCTGCGCGGGGTGGATATCCGCAGCGTGCAGGAGTTGTTGGGACACGCGGATGTGCGCACGACAGAGATTTACACTCAACTCGCGCGAGCCATGCGGGGCGACATCCGCAGCCCGTTGGATGATCTGTAAACCTTGGCTTGAGGCGGAGTAGCGCAACATCCTCACCACTTCCCAACTCGATTCCCGCCTGCCAAATTCAGCCCCACAATGGCTAGCGGAACACTGGAATAAGCTGTCTTAATGTGCTCAGCCTTCCTACCAAACACACAGCTTTCACAACAGGTGGCCACACCGCGACTGAACCGGCGGGACGCCGGTACCACACACCGGCTGGAAGCCGGTGTCACTTGGGATCACCCCTGCTGCTTCGCTGCCGAGGTCGCCTGCATGAACTTGCGCACCTCATGATAGAGGGCGTCCTGCTGGGCGGCTGGGGTCTGCTGCTTCACGCCGTCCAGCCACGCCTGGGTGGTGGGGGTGTGGGCTTGGGAGACCTGCTGGAGCAGTTCCATGGTGATGGGGACCGTTTTCCCCGCATGGAGGGCATCAGCCAGGGCCAGCTCTGCGGCGCGATCAAAAACCCAGCGAAGGTCCGCCCCGGAGAATCCGGCGGTGGTGGCCACGAGCTGTTCATGATCGAGCTTGGCAATGGGCTTGTCCTTGGCGAGCAGGCGGATGATCTGGTGCCGGGCGGCATCGTCCGGCGGGGGCACGAAGATGGCTTGGTCAAAGCGACCGGGACGACGCAGGGCGGGGTCCAGCTGCCAGGGTGAATTGGTAGCACCAATCACCAAGATCCGTTGGTTGTCGCTGCGCAGGCCGTCGAGCTCGCTCAGGAACTGGTTCACCACGTTGCGCATCTGCGTATCGCGCACATGACGACGATCCGGCGCCAGGCTGTCCAGTTCGTCGAACACGAGCACGCAAGGCGTGTTCGCCCGGGCGGTTTCGAAGATCTGGTGCAGGTTGCGCTCGATGCTGCCGTAGTACGGGTCGAAGACCTCGTGCAGGCCGATGGCGAAGTAGTTGCAGGAGACCTCCCCTGCCGTGGCCCGGAGGATGGTGGTCTTGCCGCAGCCAGGAGGGCCGTAGAGCAGGATGCCACCGCCGGACTTGCGTCCGTAGGCCTTGTAAAGGTCCGGGTGCTGGAGCGGGTAGATGATTTTGAGACGGATCTCCTCCTTGAGGGCTTCCATCCCGCCGACATCGGCAAAGGTCACGCGAAAGCGCTCGCCGTCGCCGGGGGCGAAGAAGGTCTCGGGCCGCCATTCATAACCGGCAGGCTCATCAAAGGGATCGTCAAAGAACTCCTGGGGCAGCTCGCTGCCAATCTCATCGTCGTCTGGCAATTCCAGCGGGCTGGAGTTGCGCTCCCGCCCCAGTTGGGGCGTCGGCTTGGACACGCGACCCAGATCCGCCTCCAGCGCGGCATCCGCGGCTGAGGAGTCGATTTCCTGGGCACGTTTGTAATGCTCCAGCGCCTTGGAGCGCTGGTTCTCCGTGAGATGGATGCGGGACAGCAGCAGGTGGGCACCAGCGTTCTGTGGATGCTTTTGCAGCACGCGCTCCGCCCGGACGGCGGCACCGCTGGTGTCGCCCTGGAGGACAAGCACCCGGGCCAGGCTCAGCTGAGCCTCGGCATGGTCTGGCTCCAAAGCCAGCAACCGGCCCAGGATTTCCTGAGCCTCTTCCAGATGGAGCTCATCCAGGCAAGCATGACCGTACAACAGCAGGAGAGCCGTGTTGTCCGGCGCTTGCGTGAGTGCTTCGCGAAGGGTTTGGAGTCGAGACATGGCAGGAAGCCCGTGTGCGGCTGGACTAGCAACTAAAGTGCCGCTACGAGCGCATTTCCAGAAAATTCTTCAAGAGTCGTTTCCCATCCTGGGTGAGGATGCTTTCAGGATGGAATTGCACCCCGTGAATGGGCAGTTCCTTGTGGCGCACCCCCATGATTTCCGTGTCGTCATCAGACGCCACCGCCGTCACTTCCAGACAATCCGGAAGGCTCTGACGCTCAATGATCAAGGAATGGTAGCGGGTGGCTTCAAAGTCCTCCGGCATCCCTAAAAATACGGACTGGTTGGTGTGGTGGATGCGGGAGGTCTTCCCATGCATCAAACGGGGGGCGCGAATCACGTTCCCACCGAAAACGTCACCGATGCACTGGTGGCCCAAGCATACCCCCAAAAGGGGGGTCCGGCTGCCAAAGCGGCGGATCACCTCATTGCTGATCCCGGCCTCCTTGGGCGTGCAGGGCCCGGGCGAAATGCAGATGTGATCGGGGTTCAGCCCCTCGATCTCCTCCAGCGTGACCTTGTCATTGCGACGGATCTCCATGGTCGCCCCCATCTCGCCAAAGTACTGGACCAAGTTGTAGGTGAAGGAGTCGTAGTTGTCGATAATCAGCAGCATGGATGGAGCCTCTAGAGAAGCAATGTAATGCACGTAACGCCGCTGGCAAACGGCTTGGACGCTTCCCTGCACCTCTGGAGCCTTTCCTGAAAAATACAAACCCAGTTCGAGCTTGCGCCAAATCCTAAAGCAATCCATATTATCAACAACTTCAGGAGAGCCCTCATGCCCCCTGCTCGATCTTCCCCAAGCCCGATGGTCTTGCCCCAGACTTCACGTCTGATTGCGGTGACCGGTCGGCTCCGGAATGATCATTTTCATCTGACCACTGATCACCTCTTGCTGGAGGTGGACCGGGCCACTCTCAACCTGCAACGGGCCTTTGCGGAAGGGAATGTGGAGGTGCATCTCCACCATGCGCCCTTGGGCTTGGAATACGTCTTTTTCTCCCGCCGTGCCACCTACCATCCCAACGACAGCCAACTGCACCTGAGCGAGTGGCATGGCACCCGGCAAAATGGTCGCTACGCACCCTTCCCCGAGCCCCGGCGAGAACTGGTGCTCCCGGTGGACGGCACCTTCTTCATGGAGGAGGAACTCCCTCAGGACCTGAGGGAAACAGGCCCTGACGCCCTCTGTGACGAGGTGCTGGCAACTTTTTAGTTTCTATCGTCCAATGTCGCATGGAAAAATAGCCCCAGATTGCGAATTCATGAATTGCCACGGCATGAAAAACGCTTTACGATTGGCCTCCGTGGCCGGGTTGCCTCCAACCCGATACTGAACATCACGGGATCCTGTGATTTGTTCGTCCTTTGGCGGGCATCGCAACGCAAACGAACCTCCTTCCAACTTTTCTACCACCTTCCCCGCCGCACATGCCCGACTTACTTTCCAAAGGAGGCCCGCTCGTCTGGTTGCTGCTTTGCTGCTTCGGACTCGCCCTGGCCATCTTTGCTGAGCGTCTTGCATACTTTCACCGGGCATCGCTGAATGTAGGGGAGTTTCTCGCGGGTCTGGCCAGCCTCATCCGTCGCAAGAATTTCTCTGAAGCCCTCCAGGAGTGCGTGGCCACGCGGGTGCCCGTGGGTCGCGTGCTTCACGCGGCCCTGCTACGCCACCATGTCCCCCGCGAGCAGCTCAAGGAGATCGTCCAGGAAGCCGGTCAGCTGGAAGTGCCCCGTCTGGAACGCTACCTGAGCGTCCTTCACGGCATCGCCCACGCCGCTCCTTTGATCGGTCTGCTCGGCACCATCGCCGGCCTCATGGATACCTTCACGCAGCTCAACAACGTGAACGGCTACGCCACCCCGGCCGACGTGGCTCGCGGGGTTTACCAGAGCCTCATCACCTCCGCCCTCGGCCTGGTGGTGGCCATCCCCAGCTTCCTCTTCTATTCCTTCCTCGCCGCCAAGGCCCGTCACCTGATGCACGACCTCGAGCGCGCCGGCATCGAGGTGGTGAACATCCTCGATGACCACCGTGAATCTGCCCAGAGTGTAGATTCGGGTGCCCAGATCGTGGAGTTCCGCCAGAGCGACTCCGGCATGCGCAAGATTGGCAAGAACGCCTGAGGCTCCTCCGGTCGTCCACCGCAAGCCAGTCCGCCTGTCCTGCCATGAAGCTTGAGAGCCATCTGCCCAAACAGACCTTTTGGCTCTACTTGGGGCCAGTGCTGAATGTGCTGCTCATCCTGCTCATCTTCTTCCTGCTGGGCTCCTCGTTTGTGATTCAGAGCGGCGTGAGTGTGAAGCTCCCCGAGAGCGGCTTCCCTCTGCGCGACTTTCACCATCCGCTCGTCGCCACCGTCACGGCCAACTCGGACCAGTTCCTCTACCTGGAAGGCCGCCCTGTCACTCTCCTGGAGATGCGCAAAGGTCTGGAAGAAAAGAAGAAGGAGACCCGCCAGCTCATCATCCATGCCGACGAGATGGCCCCCTTCGGCAGGGTACAGGAAGTGGCCAACTCCGCACTGAGTCTCGGCTATGAAGTCGCCTATGCGACGCAGCCAGCCCGGTAATAGCATCGCTCCTTCACGCTGACTTTACAAAACGAGTGATCTCGTGATGGTCGGGCTCATGCCTGTCAAACCGTCATCACAGATCAGCCTCCGGGATACCCTCTCCCATTTGGACCACATCGCCGCAGCCAAGCTGCTGGGTGCCGGCGGGCGGGAACTGCTGATCAAGGGCGGCTCCGCCACCATCGATGTCGCCGAGCAGGTGCATTTCACCGAGGACCACTTCCAGGTGGTGTTTCCTCATCCCGAAAAGGAACCCTTGGTGGTGACGCTCAGCCTCCATCCCGGGGCCAAGCGTCGGCTGCAAATCGCCTGCAGCCACGAAGGCGAAGAAGCCGACTTTTACAAGGCCGCCATCTTTGCCCTCATCCTGGAGGAAAAGACACTGCTGGGCCTTGCCGCCGCACCGCCAGACCTGGACATCCCCTGGGAGCTACTGCCCGCCCACCAGCTGGAGGCCAGAGCCCTGGCCGAAAGGACGAAGCGAGCGGCCGAGGAAAAGATGCGGATCAAAACGGCCGACAAAACTCAACCCTGGACGGACTACACGGTCACCAATCCGGTCTCTGGCAAATCCTACCGGGTGGGCCTGCGCGGCCTGGGTCGTGGGCAGAGCTACTGCGCCTGCCCTGACTTCCGGAGGAACCGGCTCGGCACCTGCAAGCATGTCATCGCCGTCCACACCTGGGTGGGCAAGAAGTTCGACAGCCGCACTCTCAAGCGAGCCTGGAAGCCCAAAAGCATCAATATCCATGCGCTCTACGATGGAGATCTGCGCCTGGCCGTGGAGCACCCCTCGAACCTGGCCCCTCCGGTCGCCGAGCTCCTTGCACCCTGGGAAAACTGGCATGCTAAAAGCCCCCAGGACATGCTCGCCCTCTTTGAGCTGATCCGGCAGCTCATTCAACTGGATCAGAATCCGGTCATCTACCCCGATGCGGAAGAGATCCTCTCCCGAGCTCTGCATGAACACCGGATGGACGGCCTCGTGAAAGAGATCCGCAAAGCCCCCGCGAAACACCCGCTGCGCACGTCCCTGCTCAAGACGGAGCTTCTGCCCTACCAGCTGGATGGCATCGCCTTCGCTGCAGGAAAAGGGCGCGCCGTGCTCGCTGATGAGATGGGTCTTGGCAAGACCATTCAGGGTGTCGGGGTTGCAGAGTTCCTGGCGCGGCATGCAGATGTCCGCCGTGTGCTGGTGGTGTGCCCCGCCTCGCTCAAGTCCCAGTGGAAGCTGGAGATTGAAAGGTTCTGCGGCCGGAGCGTGCAGATCGTCTCGGGCAAGACCTCGGAGCGCAATGCCCTCTACTCTGGCGACGCGTTTTTCACCCTCTGCAATTATGAGCAGGTGCTCCGGGACTACCTTGATATAGAGCGGACCTCGTGGGACCTCATCATCCTGGATGAGGCCCAGCGCATCAAGAACTGGGAGGCGAAGACGAGCCGCATCATCAAGGGCCTGCGCTCCCCCTTCGCCCTGGTCCTGACCGGCACCCCGCTGGAAAACCGGCTCGATGACCTTTTCTCCGTGGTGGAGTTTGTTGATGACCGGAGGCTCGGACCCGCCTATCGCTTCTTCCACAGTCACCGGGTGGCCACAGAGACCGGCCGAGTCTCCGGCTACAAGAACCTGGATGCGCTGCGTCAACAACTGGAACCCGTGCTGCTCCGCCGCACCCGGGCCAGCATCGCCCTGGACCTGCCTCCGCGGACGACCGAAATCGTCCGCATCCCCGCCACGGAGGAACAGCAGCAGCTGCACAATAGCCACATGGTGACGGTGAATGCCATCACTTCGAAGAAGTTCCTCAGTGAGATGGATCTGCTGAGGCTTCAAAAGGCGCTGCTGATGGCGAGAATGAGCGCCAACAGCACCTACCTCGTGGACAAGCAGTCGCCCGGCTTCTCCAGCAAGCTCGACCGCCTGGCCGAGCTGCTGGAGGCCCTGAGCGCCGAACCCGAGCGGAAGATCATCCTCTTCACGGAATGGACCACGATGCTTAATCTCATCGAACCCATTCTGGAGAGGCTCAAGATGGACTTTGTGAGGCTGGACGGCCAGGTGGCCCAGAAGAAGCGGCAGGCGCTGGTGTCGGAGTTCCAGGGGAATCCCAAGTGCCGGGTGTTCCTCACCACCAACGCCGGCTCCACCGGACTCAACCTCCAGGCCGCCGATACGGTGATCAACGTGGATCTGCCGTGGAATCCGGCCTTGCTGGAGCAACGCATCGCCCGGGCCCATCGCATGGGCCAGAAGCGCAAGGTCCAGGTGCACCTGCTGGTGACGGAAGGCACCATTGAGGAGAACCTTCTGGCCACACTGGGGGCCAAGCACGAACTGGCGTCCGCCGTTTTGGATCCTGACTCCACCCTTCAAGAAGTGGCTCTAACCTCCGGCATTGAGGAACTCAAAAGACGTCTGGAGGTGTTGCTGGGTGCCAAGGTCGAGGCGGATCTGGATGTGTCTTCCCAGAATCAGGCCGAAGTCGCGGCAGGAATCAGCGCAGGAGCTCCGCCTCCCGATGCCGAACGCAAGGCCCGCGTCGCGGAGGCAACGGGCACCCTGGTGGCCAGCGCCTTCAGCCTCCTGGGTGAACTTCTGCCCTCCGGGAACGTGGCTCCCCCTGCAGAATCGGTGAATGCCCTTCAGGCAGCCCTGCTGGAGAATGTGGTGCTGGGTGAGGATGGCCAACCCACGCTGACGCTGAAACTGCCCAACCAGGAAAGCGTCAACGCCATGGCCTCGGCATTGGCGAAGTTGATGAGCCTTGGGAGCGGTGTGGGGTCGTGATGGAGGGTAACGATGGGCTTCGCTTTGACTGCATGGTGACTCGCGCTTGGTCACGGTCAGAAAACGGTGTCGAGCCACCGTACTCCAAGACGCTTCGCGTTGTTGGAGTAGTGGGAGTGAGAGCTTGATGCGGATGGTTGGATGCCTCAATGAGAACAACTTGGGCTGACATCCTCGAAGCTCGCGACAGCGTCTTGGAGATCGTCTGAGTTGGTCTGCAAGCAGTTTTGCATGACTTTTTCATATGCAAGAGCAAGTCATGTCACGGCGGCTTTGGCACCCAGTTGGTAGCGTCGCCTTTCACCCACGCACACTGCCTCGTCGTACACGGTTTGATCGTGCCAGCTCCACACAGGACTCCCCCAAGCGGCGGTTCCCGCGCGCACTCCAAAGATGCTTCGCATCCAGGTGTTGGAAGCACCGGGACAAGATTACTACATCGAACCCGCCTCCGAACCCGGAGGGTTCGCCATCGCGTCGCCCCCCCCCCCGATGCCCCCACCCCACCCACAAAAAAGCCGCCCAGGTTTCCCGGGGCGGCAGTTGCAACTCGATCGACTCACCAGATCAAGCCTTGTGATAATCCTGAAGGGCGCGCACCTCAATGTCAGCGGCCTGGAGGGACTTGATCGCTCTCAGGCTTGCATCCGCAGCACGCAGGGTGGTCATGATGGGGATGCGGTTGGCCACGGCGGCGGTGCGGATCTTGATTTCATCGGCACGCGGGCTCTTGCCAGAGGGCGTGTTGATGATGAACTGGATCTGCTTGTTCTTGATGAGGTCCAGCACATTCGGGCGCTGGCCGCTGGCCAGTTTCGGAAGCACCTTCACGGGAATGCCCTCGGCCTCCAGAAGCTGGGCGGTGCCAGGGGTCGCGTAGAGGACGAACCCGAGATCCGAGTAGCCCTTGGAAACGGCAGCCACGCTGGCCTTGTCAGCCTCCTTCACGCTCACGAAGATGTTGCCCCCCTTTGGCAGGGCACCACCGGCGGCCATCTGGCTCTTGGCGAAGGCCATGCCGAGGTCGGGGTCGATGCCCATCACCTCGCCGGTGGATTTCATCTCAGGCCCTAGCGTGATGTCCACGCCGGGGAACTTGCTGAAGGGGAAAACCGCTTCTTTGACGCTGTAGTGGGGAGGAGTCACCTCGGTGGTGAAGCCTAGATCCTTGAGCTTCTCACCCATCATGATCTTGGCCGCGTACTTGGCGAGCGGCACGCCGATCGCCTTGCTGACAAATGGCACCGTGCGGCTGGCACGAGGATTGACTTCGATGACATACAGATCATCGCCTTTCACGGCGAGCTGCATGTTCATCAGACCACGCACGTCCAGAGCGCGGGCCAGCTTCTTGGCGGCATCCGTGATGCGGACCTGCATCTCCTTGGTCAGGCTGAAGGGTGGGATCACACAGGCGCTGTCGCCGCTGTGAATACCCGCTTCCTCAATGTGCTCCATGATGGCACCCACTACCGTAGTCTCGCCATCGCTGATGCAGTCCACGTCCACTTCGGTGGCGTCTTCCAGGAAGCGGTCCACGAGCACCGGGCGCTCCGGGCTGGCCTCCACGGCGTTTTGCATGTAGTGAATGAGTTCCGCGTCGCTGTACACGATCTGCATGGCGCGACCACCCAGCACGAAGGAGGGGCGGACAAGGCTCGGATAACCAATGCGGGCGGTGATGGCGAGGGCCTCCTCGGTGGAGACCGCCGTGCCACTGGGGGCCTGGTTCAAGCCCAGCTCATCCAGCAAGGCAGCGAAGAGTTTGCGGTCCTCAGCGAGCTCGATGCTCTTGGGGCTGGTGCCAATGATCGGCACACCCGCAGCGGCAAGCCCGGCAGCGAGATTCAGCGGCGTCTGACCACCAAACTGCACAATCACCCCCCAAGGCTTCTCCTGCTCGCAGATGTTCAGCACATCTTCCAGAGTCAGCGGCTCAAAGTAGAGCTTGTCACTGGTGTCATAGTCCGTGGATACCGTCTCAGGGTTGGAGTTGACCATGATGGCCTCAAAACCCAGTTCACGGGCAGCAAAGGCGGCATGCACACAACAGTAGTCGAACTCAATGCCCTGGCCGATGCGGTTGGGACCACCCCCTAGAATGAGGACCTTCTTCTTGTCAGAGTCGCGACGTTCATTCTCCACCCCATAGGTGGAGTAGTAGTAGGGCGTGTAGGCCTCGAACTCGGCGGCGCAGGTATCCACCAGACGGTAGGTGGGGATCACGCCGTACTTGATGCGGCCGGCACGGATCTGCTGCTCAGTGATGCCATACTGGGTGGCGAGCTGCTTGTCTGAGAAGCCCTGCTTTTTAAGCTTGAGCATCGAGGCACGCAGAACCGAGGCTTTGCGCTCCTCAGTGAGCTCCGCTGCGGGAATCTGGCTGAAGAGATGCTCGGACGTGTTCACCGAGATCTGCTGGGTCGCGTGCACAATCTCCTGAATCTGCCGGAGGAACCAGCGGTCGATCTGGGTGAGTGAGAACACTTTCTCTACATCCCAGCCCCGATCGAAGGCCTGGGCGAGGAAGAAGATGCGCTCCGCATTCGGCACGGTGAGCTTCGTGGTGAGCGTCTCGTCATCCACTTCCCTGTCTGCGCCGTCACCGAGCAGACCGAAGCGCTTGATCTCCAGAGAACGCAGCGCCTTCTGGAGGCTTTCCTTGAAGGTGCGGCCGATGGCCATCGCCTCACCCACGGACTTCATCTGGGTGGTCAGCGTGGTGTCCGCCCCGGGGAATTTCTCAAAAGTGAACCGGGGCACCTTGGTCACCACGTAGTCGATGGTGGGCTCGAAGCTGGCGGGAGTCTCGCGGGTGATATCGTTCTTCAGCTCATCCAGCGTGTAGCCGACAGCGAGCTTCGCGGCGATCTTGGCGATCGGGAACCCTGTGGCCTTGGAGGCCAGCGCGGAGCTGCGGCTCACGCGGGGGTTCATCTCGATCACGATCATGCGGCCCGAGGTGGGATGCACGGCAAACTGGATGTTGGACCCACCCGTCTCCACCCCGATCTCGCGAATACAGGCGAAGCTGGCATCCCGCATGATCTGGTACTCGCGGTCTGTGAGCGTCTGGATGGGAGCCACGGTGATCGAGTCACCCGTGTGCACACCCATGGGGTCCAGGTTCTCAATGGAGCAGATGACCACGCAGTTGTCCGCGCGGTCCCGCATCACTTCCATTTCAAATTCCTTCCAACCCAGGAGCGATTCCTCGATCAGCACCTCGTTCACCGGAGACATGTCGATGCCGCGGGCCACAATGGTCTCGAACTCTTCGCGGTTGTACGCGATGCCGCCGCCGCTGCCGCCCAGCGTGAAGGCAGGGCGGATGATGAGAGGGTAGGTGCCAATCTCTTCGGCAATGATAGTGGCCTCCTCCATCTTGTGGGCCACGCCCGACTGGGGCAGGTCCAGTCCGATCTTGAGCATGGCATTCTTGAAGAGCAGCCGGTCTTCGCCCTTCTCAATGGCATCCGCCTTCGCCCCGATCATGCGCACGTTGTACTTCTCCAGCACACCGCTTTTGAAAAGGGACATGGCCGTGTTCAGAGCCGTCTGCCCACCCAGGGTGGGCAGCAGCGCGTCCGGACGTTCTTTGGCGATGATCTTCTCCACCACCTCTGGGGTGATCGGCTCTACGTAGGTACGGGCCGCGAACTCCGGGTCGGTCATGATCGTGGCCGGGTTGGAGTTCACGAGCACCACCTCGTAGCCCTCCTCCCTCAGGGCCTTGCAGGCCTGGACGCCGGAATAGTCAAACTCACAACCCTGACCAATGACGATAGGGCCGGAGCCGATCAGGAGAATCTTGTGGATACTAGTGTCTTTGGGCATGGGAGGGAGGACGGGACGCGGGCAAAAATGGTGATTTACATGGCACGCCCGAGGGGTGGTGTAAAGGGGAGAGACGAGGCAAGAGTCCACAAGCTCTCCCACCCTGACTCCAAAGGCCGCACCAGAACGGGCGGAAGAGGCTCAGTCACCCGGGCGGTGACGATAAAATCACATGAGCCGACAGTGATGCAGCAGTGACCGGGACCGCACCTCGCTTTTTCACAGATTCCCGCCAGCGGGCTGGACAAAATCCCCCGCCCTCCCCTAGACTCAAAATTAACTGCTGCCCCTATGACTGAACTTCTTGTGTATGCCCCAGGTCTCCGTGATGAGGAAAAAGTCCTCCAACTGGGCCACCAGATGGACATGCTGCCTGCCCGCTACAAGCTCGATGCGCCGCATGATATGGTGTACTTCGAGATTGATGATCCCAATCGGGTCACGCTGAAGCAGTTTAGCGACCTTTTCGAGAATATCGGTCTCCAGGCCCGCTTCGTCGGCCAGATTCCCACGAATCTGCGCCGGGGCGATGTGACAGACCGGCTGGTTTGAGTGAGCCAGACCTCACCAAAAGGTTAGGGATGTTTCATCCTGTGGCTTTAAACCGTCACAGACTGACAGAGAACGTTCATTGCGCTGTGCCTATGACGGTGCATGGTGCGATTCTGTCTCATGGACCTCCTTTGCCTACCCGGACGTCTCTTCCTCAACTTCCTGATCTACATGGGTCAGCTTGCCGCGCTTTTGCGGGAGCTGGGCATTGCCATCAAGTCCGGGGTCTGGCGCATGCGCCTGGTTGCGCAGCAGATTGTCTCGATCGGCTACGGTTCCCAGGTGGTGGTCATCGTGACCGGAGCTTTCACTGGTGCGGTGTTCACGGCTCAGACCTATTTTAAGTTCAAAGACTTCGGGGTGGAAACTGGAGTGGGCGCGATCGTCTCGGTGGCCATGTGCCGTGAACTCGGCCCCGTGCTGGCAGGGCTGATGGTGACGGGGCGCGTGGGCGCGGCGATGGCGGCGGAGATTGGTACCATGAAGGTGACCGAGCAGATCGACGCCCTGCGAGCTCTCGGGGTGCATCCGGTGGATTACCTGATGTTGCCGCGGTTCTTCGCCATGCTCATCAGCATGCCGCTCCTCATCGCAGAGAGCATCACCTTCGGCCTCGCGGCCTCTTACTGTGTGGTTGTGTTTGGCTTCGGCGTGCCCAGCGCCTGGTTCTGGCAACATGTGGTGGAGCACACCAATGAGGAGGACATCATCTATGGCATGATCAAGGGTCTGATCTTCGGCATTCTGATCACGGTGATCTCCTGCCACCAGGGCCTCACGGCAAGCGATGGTGCAGTAGGGGTGGGCATCGGCACGACCCGTGCGGTCGTTTACTCCTCATTGGCACTGCTCATCTGCAATTTCTTCCTCTCCCTCCTTCTGAACTACTTCTTCCCGCTCGGCACTGGGATGTAAGCAGCCCCCAAGCCGCCTCTATGGCCCAAGCCCCCCCCAATTCCACACCCTTCATCTCCGTTCGCGGCCTGACTCGCAAGATCGGCTGGCAGGAGATCCTGCGTGGGCTGGACCTGGATGTTCATCGAGGCGAGACCCTTATGCTCATCGGCCCCAGTGGCGAGGGGAAGAGCGTGCTGCTGAAGCACCTGATCGGTCTGATGAAGCCCGACAGCGGGACCATCGTCGTGAATGGAACGAGCATGACCGGCCTGCGGGAGCGTCAAATGGCCCCCGTGCGCAAGCAGATTGGCATCCTTTTCCAAAACGCAGCCCTCTTTGACAGCATGACGGTGGAGCAAAATGTAGGCTTCCCTCTGATGGAAGGTGGCATCCGGGATCGCAAGGAGATCGAGCAGCGCGTGCATGAGGCGCTGGAAGTCGTGGAACTGTCCCAGCACAAGGACAAGATGCCAGTGAACCTTTCCGGCGGCATGCGCAAGCGGGTGGGCATCGCCCGGGCCATCGTTCCCCGTCCTCAGTGCGTGTTGTATGATGAGCCCACGGCTGGTCTGGATCCGATCGTCTCAGACGTGATCGACCAGATGATCCTCCGCCTCCAGAGGCGTTATGGCGTGACCTCCATCGTGGTGACGCACGATATGAAGAGCGTCTTCAAGATCGCCGACCGTGTCGCCATGTTAAAGCGTGGGGTGATTCACTTCCTTGGAACGCCCGAGGAATTGCGCAACTCCCCGGATCCCGAAGTTCAAGACTTTATAGAGGGCCGCTCTGGTGTGACGGGCTGATCCTTCACCCCGTTTCCACACTGCCAGCCTCCTCTTTCATCCATTCCCCGCCCCCCTGACCTTGCCCCACCATGGAAGAACGCGATAGAAAATCTGAATTGCTCGTCGGGCTGTTCCTGTTCGTAGGCATGCTGTTGCTCGCCTATTTGATCCTGCAGTTTGGCAGTGTGCGGGAGCTCTTCAGGCCGACGTACCCCCTGACGGTGGAGTTGGCCGATGGCACGGGCATCCGCGAAGCCACGCCGGTGATGCTGGGAGGCTCCCGCGTGGGCAAGGTGACGGAGAAGCCCACCCTCAATGCCGCCCAAAACGGGGTCATCATCTCCCTGCAGTTGTACCAGGACACAAAGATTGGCTCGGACGCCAAGTTCGGCATTGGCACCTCCGGCCTGCTGGGTGACTCGTTCATCGAGATCAAGCCGAGCGGGAAGACGCCCGCGACCTTCATCGAACCCGGAGCTCACATCAAAGGGGAGGTTTCCGCCGGGCTCGCCGGACTCCAGAACTCCGCCGAGCAGATCGCAAACAAGGTGGATGTGGCCCTCGAGGACATCCGGCTGGCCGTGGCGGACCTGCGAGTCTCGCTGAAGCGCGTCAATGAAGGCGCTTTTTCGGAGAAGGGCATGTCTGATGTGAAGGACTCGTTCGCGAAGTTCAACAACATCGTGACCCGCCTGGATGAGAAGACTCTGAACGAAGAGACCAGCCAGAACGTGAAAGATGCTGTGCACAGTTTTAAAGAAGCCGCCAAAGCCCTGGAGGAAGCCGTGAAGAAGCTCCAGCCCGCCTTTGCAAAGCTGGACGGCGTGGTGACCAAGATCGATGGTGTCGTCACGAAGGCTGATACCGTCATGGGCAGTGCCGATGGAGCCATGAAGTCCATTGACGAAAGCGCCGACGCAATCGGCAAAGTCGCCACGGACCTTCGCCGCGGCGAAGGCTTGCTGCCCGCATTAATCAACGATTCAGCGCTCAAGACTGACTTCAAGAACCTGATCTCCAACATGCGCCAACGGGGCATCTTGTTCTACAAGGACAAGTCCGACCCCGGTGCCAGCCCACCTCTGGCTCCCACTCAAAAGTCCCGCTCAGGCTCATCACGCCCCAATCCGCCTCTGGGCGGTCGGGGTCGCTGAGATCAAAATGGGCTGGGAGGACCGGTCATCAGGCGGGCGTTGTTTGTTACCTGTGGTAATGCGGTTGGCGAAATTGCATTTGCATTTCGAATAACAAATAACGAATAACCGCTCTCGCCCACCCATTCTCTTGCGCCAGCGGCAGGGTGGACGAAGATTGCTCCACCTCTTTCCCTTTTCTCCCTGGATGCCTGTCCCTTGGTCCATCCGGCTTGTCCGGACCCTTTTTCTTACGGTAGCAGTTCTCATCGGTGCCACCATCGCGCTGGGCTTTCAGCAGCCCGCCTGGCTGGGGATTGTGTGCGGACTCATCGCGGGCGGATTCTTTGTGCTCGTGGACTCCTTGCTGGCTCAGTTCAGCTTTCGGGAATTCTCGTTCAGCGTTTTCGGTCTGCTTGTGGGCATGTTCTGCGCCTTCCTGATCACCAAGATCGGTCTGTTCGACCTGCCGTGGTTTCGCAATCTCGATGTTTCCACGGACTCCATTCGGAGCATCGTGGAAATCTGTCTCTACAGCATCTTCGGATTTCTGGGCATGAGTCTGGCCCTCCGCAGCGATCGCGATCAGTTTTCCTTCATCATTCCCTACGTACGCTTCCGCCGTGACGCCTCTGAAGGCGAGCCGATGCTGCTGGACAGCAATGTCATCATCGATGGCCGCATTCCCAAAGTTTTCGCCACTGGCTTTCTCAGCGGACGCTTTGTGATCCCCCGATTCGTGCTGGATGAGCTACAGCGTCTGGCCGACTCCCGGGAGCCGCTGAAAAGCGCACGTGGGAAACGTGGGCTGGACTGCGTGCAGGCCATGCGGGAGGCCCATGGCATCGAACTCACGATTCATGAAGATCCTCTACACGAGAACCAGCCTGTGGATACCCGGCTGGTCACCCTGGCCCGCGAGCTGAATGCCCGGCTCCTTACCAATGACGTAAATCTGGGCAAGGTGGCCTCTGTCCGGAGCGTGACCGTGCTGAACTTCAACGATCTTGCACGGGCCCTACAGCCGGAGGTCGCCACGGGGGATGAGTTTGACCTCAGCCTCGTCAAACCAGGCAAGGACAAGCATCAGGCAGTGGGCTATCTGCCCGATGGGGCCATGATCGTGGTCAATCACGCCTCTCAATTCCTGGGGGAAACCGTGCCCATCGTGGTAAGCGGCACCCTCCAAACGTCCGCAGGCAGATTGATCTTTGCGGAGCTTCGATCCGCTGACACCTCAGTGGAACGTTGATCGATCCCTGATCCGCCCATGCACTCCGCTCGACGCTGCTGGTTCCGAGGGCTGACGTTGGCGGCATTGCTCTCCGCCACCCAGTGCAACAAGGAAAAACCGCCCGGGGCGCTGGATCGCTCCGGCTATCATGTGCGCGGCAGCAAGGTTTACTTCCTGCCCAACTGGACCAGCCGCGCCTGGGAAATCCCCGAGGTGGAACTGGCCACCTTTGAATTTCCCCTGCCGAAAGGCACCGAAACGGACTACGCGAGAGACAGGCAATCCGTGTACTGGCGGGGAAACAAGATCTCGGGCGTGGACCCGAAGACCTTTGAGATCCTGGACTCAGGGTATGCGCACGACGCCTCAAACGTCTATCGCAACGGGACCCTGATCTGCGATGATGCCGCCCACTTCGAGATGGTGAGCGGCAACTTCGTCAAGAACAGCCACACCGTCTACGCCCTCTACCCGGCGACAACGCCGGTTTCCCATGACCCTGCCAACTTTCGCGAGATCTCCGCTCAGGATGGCTACAGCTTCTGCGCTGATCTCGCACAAGTGTTTGTGAACGGGAATACGATCCCCGGAGCCCATCCCGCGACCTTCCGGGTCCTGCAAGGCGGTTACACCCAGGATGCTGGGCAGAGCTTCTACTTTGACAAGCCCATGCCGGAAGGGACCGAGATCGAGTCCCTGGAGATCCTGGCGGGAGCCTACGCAAAGGACGCGGCGCGCGTCTATCACCTGGGTCAGGTGGTGGCAGGAGCAGATCCCGCCACCTTCATCGTCACTGATGACAAGTTTCAGCGTGCCAGAGATGCCCACCAGGAATACGAGCAGGGCCAACGCAAACCCAGGCCTGCCCCACCAGAACCACCTCCGCAAAGGGGTCAGTAAGCCCCTTGTTTTATAGCACAGCGCAGAAGGGCACACCGTATGAATAGCCGTCACCCCATCTCAGCAGATCCATCATGAAAGTCCTCCTGAATGTCCTGCTCTGCCTTCTCGTCCCGGTCAGCCTCACCCTTGGCCAGGACAAGCCCCTTGAACTTGCCGATGTGGAGGGCAATCCCCACCAGCCGCTGAAGGTGGGGGATGGGAAGAAGGCGGTGGTGCTGCTCTTTGTCTCACCCTACTGCCCCACTGCGGGAAAGTTTCTCCCCGAGTTCAACCGCATCGCTGCCGAGCAGTCTCAGTCGTTTTCCTTTTACCTCGTGCATTCCGATCCTGAGACCAAGGCGACCGATGCCTACAAGCAGGCCGTCCTGAACGAGGTGAAGTCCACCGTGCTGCTCGACAAGGACCAGGCTCTGGCGAAGAAGCTGAATGCCCGCATCACGCCGGAGTGCGTGGTGCTGAACCCCGCGGCCGAGGTGGTTTATCAGGGGCGCATGAACGACCTCTACCTGGCCCCTACCAAACGCCAGCGTCAGGCCACGACCAAGGAACTCAGCGATGCGCTGGAGGCGATCGCCGCTGGCAAACCGGTGGCCACGCCGCGTACAGAAGCGGTGGGCTGCAAGATTGGGGGGCTGGCTCCCTGAGGAGAACGGACCAACCGCTCGCGTTCTGGGGTGGATGCCAAGGAACCAGCCTTGAGGCGGCCGCCCCAGATCGAAGCTGATCCCCAGCGGGGATCTCTAACACAGCCCAACATTGGACGAGCCCTAAGCGAGTCAACGTTGGGTATCTCCCAGGACGATGATCAGGTGGGAAAGCCGACTGCATCTGCTTTCTCCCCACCGCCATCAACACCCCCACGTCAGTTGGACCTGATGTCTTGTGTTGCCTGACGTTCGCGGCAAGATGCCGCAAACAGCACACAGGATGCGTGCGCTCCCCGAGCTTCACAACCCCAGGTTCCTTGGCAGGTCACAAGCTCGCTCCTCCAGCCCCCCCTGATGCCCCTCCGCCTCAAAATTCCGGTCACGTCGGACCAGGTGTTCGACAACCAATGGAGACTCTGTGCGCCCTGACAGCACGGAGAGAGCGCATGCGCCATTGCGCCCACCCTGTTCCTGAGTCAGAATTGCGACCCTGATTGTCCATGAACCCACCTGAATCTTCCGAGCACCCCTGGGATGTTGTCATCATTGGCGGAGGTCCCGCAGGATCTTCTGCCGCCACCACCCTGGCCCAGGCCGGACGCAAGGTGCTGGTGCTCGAGAAAGAGAAGTTTCCTCGCTTCCACATCGGCGAATCCCTCCTGCCCTACAACCGGCAGGTGTACGAAGAGCTCGGCGTGTGGGAAAAGATCTCCCAGGCAGGCTTCATGCGCAAAAAGGGTGCCCAGTTCCTGCTCGGCGATGGCACGCGCAAGGTGCGGCTGGATTTCTCCAAAGGCTCCTTCACCGAGTTCCCCGAAGCCGTGCAGGTGGAGCGGGCCAAGTTTGACAACATCCTCCTCACCCACTCCCAGGAGTGCGGCGCGGAGGTGCGGCAGGAATCACTGGTGCAGGATCTTCAGGTCGATGCCGATGGCGTCGCAGTGAAGTACCGGGACAAAGAAGGAGCATCCCACCAGGTGAAGGCCAAGTTCCTGATCGACGCCAGCGGCCTGTCCAACTTCACGGCCAACCGCGAAAATCGCCGCACCTACTACGCAGAGCACAAGAAGATCGCGATCTTCAACCACTTCGCCGGGGTGGACATGCCACAGGGTGAGGAATACGGGGACATCCTCGTGATCCGCCGGAACAACTCGTGGTTCTGGATGATCCCGCTGGAAGACGACAAGGTGAGCGTGGGGCTGGTGATGGATCGCGGCGACTTCCAGGCGCTTGGGCAGGAGCCCAGACAGGTGTTCGAGGAGGCCGTACGCACCACCCCCGCCGTGCAGGAGCGTTTCACCAAGGTGGCACCGCCCGCCTCCGTGCATGTGGCCACCGACTTCTCCTACCGGAACAACTCACTGGTCTCTGATCGCGTAATCCGCGCCGGGGATGCTTCCGGTTTCATCGATCCCGTCTTCTCCAGCGGCGTGCTGCTTGCCACCACCAGTGGCCGCCAGGCCGGACTGGTGGCGGATGAAGCCATCAAGCTGGGCGAATCCATGACTCCTGCCATGCAGGCGTATGAGACCGACACCCGCAACCGCATCGGCCAGTACTGGCAGTTCATCGAGCGCTTCTACACGCAGCCGTTCGCCCAGCTCTTCTTCCAGCCCTCCAACCGCTTTAAGATGATGTGCTCCATCAATGCGGTTCTGGCGGGATGCACCCGGTTGCCTTTCCATGTCCGGATGCGCCTGCGCCTGTTCTTCGGCCTGGTATGGCTGCACAAGAAGTTCGGCATCGCGGAACAAATCCCGATCAAATAGCGGCAGTGAGTGATCTGCGCCCCGTCCTCATCGCCGGCCAGGGGCTGGCGGGCACGGCTGTGGCCTGGCGGCTCTGGGAGCGGCAGGTGCCGTTCCTCATCGTGGATCCCCAGGCGGAGCAGACCAGTTCGAAGGTCGCTGCCGGGCTGGTAACCCCCATCACCGGCATGCGGCTGAACTTGAGCTGGCGCATGCCCACCCTGGCCCCGGAGGCAGTCAGGTTCTATGAAAGCATCGAAGGCCGCCTCGGACGAAAGTTCTACCATGCCACCCCGCACGTCCGGCTTTTCAAGAACGACCGGGAACTGAAAATCTGGGAGACACGCGCCACCGCGCCCGAACTCCAGCCGTGGCTGGACGCAGCCCCGCCCTCCCCGCTGGTGGACGAGGCCAGCTTTCACGGTGAGCTGGGCGGCTTCCAGCAGAGAGACTCGGGCTGGCTGGACACGGCCTCCTATTTGGAAGCCAGCCGCACTTTCTTTGCTGCAGAACAACGGGTGCAAGCGGGCGAGGTGAATGACCAGGATCTGGCCGTGACGGCGGAAGAGCTGACGTGGCAGGGCGTGGGCTTCTCCCATGTGGTCTTCTGCCGGGGCTGGCAGGAATCAGGCCCCTCACGGTTCTTCCCCTGGCTGGAGTTCGATGCCGCCCGTGGGGTAATCGTGACCCTGCGCACGGATGTTGTGGAGCACCGCATCCTCAATCGCGGTGCCTGGATGCTGCGACGCCCGGATGGCGCCTGGCGGGCGGGGTCCACGTACGAGTTTGATTTCAACCGTCCCATCGAGGACTCGGTGGCTGACGTGCGGCGCAAGCTGGAAGGCCTGCTAAAAGCTCCCTATGAAATAACCGCCGCCCAGGCCGGGGTGCGCCCCATCATCAAGCGAATGCCCGCCGTGGTGGGACGCCACCCTTCCCACGAACGCGTCTGCGTGCTCAATGGCCTCGGATCGAAAGGCGTGCTGCGCTCCCCCACCATGGCCCGGCTGCTGGTGGAGCATCTGCTGGATGGCAGCCAGCTGGACGCGGAGGTGGATGTGCGCAGTCATCCCTGACGGGGTTGACAGCGCCCGCCACCGTGAGTCCCGTGACGAGGTCCATGGCCAACGCTCAACGCCCCCACTCCACACCCCTGCCCACCGCCGTGCGCTGGGTGCACGCCATCCTGGAACCCCGCCTGCTGCCTGGCGATCTGGTGGTGGACGCGACGGCGGGCAATGGCCATGATACACTCTTTCTCGCACAACGGGTGTTGCCAGAGGGACAGGTCTTCGCCTTCGACATTCAGGCTGACGCGATCCAGCAGACAGAGATCCGGCTGCGTGAAGCGGGCGTGGACATGAGCCGTATCACCCTGCATGTGGCCGGTCATGAGACCCTATCGGCCGCCCTCCCGACCGGAGTCCATCAACGATTGCGGCTCTGCATGTTCAACCTCGGCTACCTGCCCGGTGGCGACAAAGCGCGCATCACCCAGGTGGAGACCACACTCTCTGCCATTCAGCAGGCAATGGATCTGCTGGAGGAAGATGGCCTGCTCACGGTGGTTGTCTATCCCGGCCATGATGGGGGCATGCAGGAAGCAGGGCGTGTCACGGCGATGCTGGAAGCCGCATCACCAGACACCTGGGAGGTTCAGCGCATCGGCTATCTGAACTTCCGCCCCACCACGCCCTTCTGCCTGGTGGCACGCCGCCGCACTGCGGCCAGGCCGACGTGACCCTCTCAGGCGTTAAGACCTGGAGCCAACGGGGGATTCAGGAAACAAGCTGACCACGCCAGTTCCCTCTCCCTAGTTGAAATAGGCAGGTCCTCCGCCCTGGCGGTTGAAGGCATGGGCCCGCTCGATGTCCTGACGAGCCGCGCGATGGGGATCCAACTCAGGAAGCGAGGCCATGTCGAAGAACTCAATCTGGCTGCTCTCCAGGTTCGGGGTCGGCTGCCCGCCAATGATCTCGCAGAGGAAAAACATCTTGTAGATCGTATTGGCATGCCTGGGATATCCGGCGCGATCGCGGTCAATGATGGAGACCAGGGCGGTGGCCTTCACCTCATACCCGGTCTCTTCCAGACACTCACGTGCCACACCCTCACCCGGGCTCTCATTCACATCGGCCCACCCTCCGGGCAAGGTCCACAAGTTGGACGCGGTCTCCTTGATCAGGAGCACCTGATCCCCCTGGAAGATGGCTGCCCGCACGTCGAGCTTGGGAGTTGGATAGCCGATCTCGGCCGGCCACGTGAACTCCGGTTGCCGGAGAGGAGACCGGAGGAGTTCACCCGCTATCTGTCGGAGCCGCAGAAAGCGCTCTCTATCGAAAGCATCCTTGGTATAAGTCAGGCCTGCCTGGGCAATGGCAGCCAGTTCGCGGGAGATTTCCAAAAGATCCGTCATGACCAAGGATTAAGCACCGCCCGGTGAAGAATAGGTGAACGCACCACGAATTCTTCGCGAATCGTGGCCCTGAATAAGCTGGCAAAAGGCACGATAGCACCATTGGAAACCCTTCACAGGTCCGACGGAGGCTCGTGTTCCGCCTTGGTGCGACCTGAATCTTCTATTTCCCTTTATCTTCTTCTTCCATTTCCCGAAAGGCCTCTTCGAGAGCCTCATTCAGTTCCTCGATTGTCGCCTTGGCCAACCCAGGGTCCACCTCAGGCTCCGGCACGGGAGTGGCCTGGCTGGCAAAATCTCCTTTGTTGAAGGCCACGATGTTGCTCATGGCAGATTGGGGAGCGGCTTCCATGAGATGCTGCAAATCCACTGGTCCTCCCTCAGATGAGTCCTGGTTCACCTTGGTTTCCATGTTCACGGTGGGGTCAAAGGATTGCAGCGCTTGCAGCCAGCCGCGCACGGAGGACAACTCCCGGTCAAAGGTGGATACGACCCTCAACCGTGCATCCACCAACGTGGCCTCGATCCGGGCCAGCTTTTCCTGAAGCAGGCTGTTCACCGGATGCGTGGGTTGGGAGGCAAGGGCCAACGATGAGGACATGATGGAAATTATATACAATTTCCATAATTACACAATTAAAAATGACATTCCACACCTACCGGATTGCCGTGATTGAGAGCTTCGCAGTCAACATCGCATGGCACACTCAACTTAATTCAATCATCGTCAGCTAGTTGCGCATGCATTAACTGCGGTGATGCCGTGAGCGATATTGGCTGGGAGCCATCCCTTTGGCATCCGCAAAAACGCGATTGAAGTTGGAGAGGGACTGGAAACCGGTCAAAAACGCGATTTCACTCACGGACTGCGTCGTCTCCACCAATGTCTTGCAAGCTCTCGCCACCCGTAGCTCATTGATCAGGGAAGTCAGAGTTCGACCCGTCACCTTCTTGCAGTATCGGCTGAAGGCTGCATCACTCATCCTGGCCACTTGAGCGATCTCTGGAAGACTCAACGGCTCCGCCAGATGGGCGTAGAGATAATCGTACACCCTGCGCATGCGGTCGGCAGCCCGGGAGTCATTGTCAGGAGAGTATCCCACGCCGGTCAGACTTACAGCCGAGTCAGCCCCCTCCGCGAGGATCTGGAGAATCTCCAGCAAACCAAGCAAACGGTTAGTTCCCTCGGAAGACTCCAGCGATTCCATCAGGGGCTGCACCTGGGCGGAAATCACAGGATCGAAGCAGAGCCCCCGTGGAGCCACGTCCAAGAGCTGCTTCCATTCCCGGCATTCTGGCAGCTCCCAGAACCCTTGCCCCAGAGAGGTGGGACGCATATGGAGTACCAATGCCCGAGCACGCTGGTTTTTCCCGCCCGTACCAACGCTCCGCCAGTAGTGCGGGAGATTGGGCCCCAGCAATACCAGATCTCCCACCGTGAAGGCCCCCAGATGATCGCCCACGCAGCGGTCCCCCTCCCCTTCTACAATACAGGCGAGCTCAATTTCCGGGTGAAAATGCCACGGCACGTCAAAGCGGGGGAGGTTGTAGCTCCGCACGAGGAAAGACTCGTCCGGCCCCCATTGCACATCTTCCAGGCGGGCTCGCATCGCGCTCCACATTGCCAGCTATTTACCTGGTGAGTCAAACCTGCTACCTCAATCCAGTCAAAATTCTGGGAGCACTGGGCAAGCCGCGGGTGGCGGCATCCAAGCCATTTCGCTAGGATGGTCCCATGAAGCCGGCTGCCGATTTCGCCTCCTCCTACCGTCCCTATCGCAATTTGCCACCGCTCGCCGGCGTCACCACCTTTGCAGAGGCAGTGGAGCCGGGTCTCGCGGTAGAAGCTGGAGTGGATCGCTTGAAGCGCCATCACTACACGCTCAAGCGACTCATGCAGATCCTGCAGTCCCGATTGACGGCTGAGCCGGTGTACGAGCTGAAGATGACCTACAGTCTGCACTCCCACTACTGTGCGGAGCATTGCACCGCCATGCGGGAAAGGGTGGCCGAGATGCGCACCCCGCCGCTAGGTCTGGAGAAGGTGCCTAACGAGTCCCTGAAGACCTTCTTCGACGAGATCCAAAACGCGCCCACAACGGCAGAGATGCTCACCGGCATCTACGACCACGCGTTGCCCGCCCTTCAAAAAGCCATGCAGCGGCACCGGGAGGAAACGCATCCCATGGCGGACCACCCCACCGTGCGCATCCTCAGATTCGCCCTCATGGAGATCGAGGAAATGACCTATTGGGGCCGGGAGGCGCTGCCCTGCCTGGTGTCTGCTGATGACAAGGCAAAGATGATCGACTGGGAGCGCCTGCTGGAGGGGCTGCTGGCCGCGGCCGGAGGCTTGGATGGGGCGGCGACACCGGAGCCGTGCACCCTCCCCCCCCTCTACAGTGACCTGCCGCTGACCTACGACAAGACCCCGCGGCGGGACGAACGCTTCCCGGACCCCTACAACATGGGCGTGCATGCGGAAGAGTTCCTCTATGATCCCCAGTACTCCGCGCGGGACAAGACGCTCATGATGTACTACAAGCGGCTGCGGGAGATCGATGTGCCGGAGATGATGGCCAGCATCCTCACCGAGACGCCGGACAAGCCCTGGGGCTACTATCGTGACATGACACGTCAGCTCTGGGACGAGGCACGCCACGCCATGCTGGGCGAGATCGGCTTTGTCGCCAGGGGCATCGACTGGCCCCACCGCGTGATGGTGAACTTCACCTGGTCGCTGGGTCTGAACACGCAACTCAAGCCGTGGGAGCGGCATGCAGTGCTTTATTTCATCGAACAGGGCCTTATGACCAAGACGGGCAAACGATTCGAGTGGGAAGTGGGGGCGGAGTCTGGTGATCCGCTGGCGGAGACCTTCCAGGACTTTGACTGGGCAGATGAGGTGCTGCATGCCCAGATTGGCAAGCAGTGGTATGTGAGCGCCTTTGGCGACCAGAAGCAGGCCATTGAATACGGCAGCAACTGCTGGAGCAAAGTGCTCATCGGCTGGCGTGAGTGGCAGCAGCAGGGCCTCACCCAGCACCGGAACTGGTGGCCAGAGCTGTATCAGGAATACTGCGCAGTCCAGGGCGTCGAACCGGATCCCGCGGCTTTGGCCTACCACACCACGTATGAAACGTCCCGTGCAGATCTGGAGAAGCTGGCGGCGTCAGCGTGAGTGTGTGGGGCGTGTGCCACACACAGACATACCAGCAGCCAGGTCCCGGAGGGACGTCGGACAGCAGCCGGTGGTGACGGGAGCGTAGCGACCACAACCACCGGATGACACGCGTAAAAACATCGTGTCCCGAAGGCGACGCCGGACCGGGCCACACGTCCACAAAATTTCCTACCGCCCCGCCGGCTGCGGCAAACGATTGCCCTTCCTGGCCATCACCCCAGCCATCCACGAAATCCAAAACGGCAGGTTCACCAGGAAGATGAAGCACATCACCTGGTTCACCCGGAAGTCCAGCTTCATGATCAGCTCCACCCCGAAGTGAAAGGCGATGAAACTGGTGCCGATGAACAGCGCCCAGGCGCGGTTCCACAGCGCCACAAAGGCGAACAGTTCAAGGAAGAAACCCGCCCCAAAGACCAGCCGGGTGATGATGTGATGCTCCGCGAGCCACTGGGCAATACCGATGACCGGCTCAAACACGCCCTTGCTGGGGTTGTCATAGTAGAGCTGGCGGTGGGTCTTCACCACGGCCTTGGCCAGGTAGTGGCTCTTGAACAGCCAGAGCCCATCGGTCTTGCTCAGCTTCGTGATCGCGGAGGTGACATAGACCGCCGCCACGGCGCACTGGGAGAAATAGAGCTGGTACGAGGCCGCACCGAGCCCCGCCGCAAAAGCGAAAGGACGCCCCTTCACCAGCCGCCAGCCGAGCCAGAACAGCTCTGCCACAGACTGGGTGATGAGGATGAGCCCGATCATGTTATTTCCATGAAACGTGAAACCCTGGGAATTGTGCAGGGTGTTGTACCCCAGGTGGGCCAGGGTCAGGACGACCACCCCCAGCGGATTCAGAAAGCCGGTCACGTACAGCACGGCCGCCACGATCACAAGGGGGCGGAACCAGGTCATGGCTTCTGGGCCGCCCAAGAATGAGAGGTCCACAAAATGGGCGATGCCATTGGGCATCTCCTGCCGGGCAAAAGGGAGCGCCTCCCAGAGGCCCCAGACAACGGCCATGGCAAAAAAGAGGCGGAGGAGGAACCACTCCCTCGCACACACTGGGACTGGACTGAATGCTTTGGACTCCATAGGACGGATCGGATCAGGTCAAAGACGCATCTTGGCGGACGAAGAAACGAGGGATCAGCCCTCACCCAGCACCTGGGGCTCCTCCCGGAAGGTGGTTTCCTCCTGGTAGATAAGCATGTCTGTGATGCGCACCATTTCCGGCAGCGGGCGCTTCCGCTTGGTGGCCGCCTCACGGAGCTGCCGCATCGTTTCTGCAAAGGCTTCCTTGCGGATCTCCGGCGTGGCCTCCTCCGGCTCCAGCCCGTTCTTTTTGCAGGTGCGGTTGAGGCGCTCGGTGTAGATCTTCTTCACTTTGGCAGAGCTCAGGCCGGTGTGCTTCTTGATGTCCAGCGCATTCCCCGCCCCATCCGCCACCACCAGGTAGTTTGACGGGTATTCACTGGGGTCCGCATACATGGGGAAGCTGTTGAAGGGGTAGGCATTCTTCACCCCACGACACAGCAAGGTGAGCACCACCATCACCATGATGGGATGCTTGAGAACTCGACGGATGCGCGGCCACATGCCCCTGTCGTAAGCGAGCCCTGCGGCCGCTGCAACGGGAAAGGATCGAGTCGCAGGATCCGCCCTGAAAATGCCATCTCACACACATGAGGATCTGCTTTAGCCATCAGGAAGTTGACGATTACGTCAAACAAGGGCACGGGCGGGAGTGCGAGTCTTCCCCACCCTCGGCTGTTTCGCGGTTGCCCTCTCTGTAGCTCTGGCGTGGGGGCTCCCACTGACTCCGCTCTGTTCCCAGGCACGCCATGCTGAGGCAGGCGTGAGGGGAACCGTTGTGCGCGTGCATGACGGTGATACGGTGACGATCCTGACGCCTGACAAAACGGAGATAAAGATCCGGCTGTTGGGCATCGATGCGCCGGAAGCTGGTCAGCCCTATGGATCAGCCGCCAAGAAGTCGCTCTCCTCGCTGATTTTTGGACGCGAAGTGCACCTGCACGCCACCGGCACAGACAAATATGGCCGCACTCTGGGCCAGCTCCACATGGGAGATGTCTGGGTGAATCATGAGCAAATCCACCGAGGCATGGCCTGGCACTACCTTCAATACAGCCAGGATGCCCAGCTCGCTTTGGCAGAGGCGGATGCCCGGCGGGCGCGGCGCGGCCTCTGGCAGGATGCCAGGCCCGTAGCCCCATGGCTGTGGCGGAGGCAGCCGCACAAGAAGAATGGGTGATGGGCCTGGGGTAGGCATGGCGTATTGCTCCCCCATGCATACGCCCAAGCGCCGCCTGCTCAGCCCTTCTTCCGCCATCCCTATGGGCTTATGCCTGGCTCTGGCCAGCTTGACCTTGCAGGCTGCGGAGATCTTCGTGAGTCCGGACCCCGCAGGCCAGAACCAACCGATCAAGACGGCACTGGCCTCCGCGGCTGAAGGAGAGGTGCTGGTGCTCAAGCCCGGGATCTATCGGGAGACTCTGGTGATCGGAAAGCGCGTCACTCTCAAGGGAGAACCTGGGGCAGCGCTGGACGGCACCATACCCCTTCCGGCCGACTGGCAGCCAGCTGGAGCAGAGCTGCCGGGAGTGCTCACGGCTCCCCTCCCCTCCCAGCCTGCCGGACTGCTCCTGGATGGCAGGTTCATCGCCGAGCTGCGCTTTGACCGCGCCCAAAAGTCCGGGGACTGGCACTGGAAAATGCTGCTGCAGAAAGGCCCGCCATTGAGCGGGTTCAATGAAATCAAGGCGCTCTGGATCTGGCATCCCGGGGAGAGACGCGCCTACTTGCGACTGCCCGCTGGCATCTCACCCTCCACGGCCAGGCTGACCATGGTCGCTCAAGATAGACCCCTCATTGCGGTGAAGGGGGCCTCCGGGGTGGTCATCGAGAACCTGGAACTCATCGGGGGCTCAACCGCCGTCAGCATTGGCGAAGGTGCAGACCGCACGGTGGTGAGAGGCTGCCACATCCGCTCGTATGAGGACACCGGCATTGGCCTTTCAGGCGGGGCCAGCCAATGCATCGTGGAGAACTGTGAAATCACCCGCGGAGCGCTGGAGGAATGGGCACCGAGCATGGAACACAGTCGCTCCAACTACGAGATCTGGCGCATCCACAAGGATGTGGGCAAGTATGACCGTGTGGGCATCAATCTGTTCCGAGCCGGCGTCGGCAACCAAATCCTCCACAACCGCCTGGACCGGGTCTTCGACGGCATCTGCTTGGGCGATTACAAAGCGGAGTCCCTGGATGACCCGCTGCCAGATGCCGCTCATGGGCGGGGCACCCTGATCGCGGGGAATGTGATCGAAAACACGCGTGACTCCGGCATCGAACTCGGGGTGGGCTGCGTGGAGGTGGAAGTGAAGGACAACACGCTGCGCCGCACTCATGGCGGATTCCGTTTCAAGGTGCCCCGCATCGGTCCGGTGTTCATCCACCACAACCGCCTCATCGATGGTGCCCCCTTTAACTTCTGGTTCAGCATGGATTCCTCACCCGCCGAGGGCTACATCTACCACAACACAGTGGTGGGCAGGAAGCCAGCTCTGGCGCTGCATGTGGAGAAGGGAAAGCGGGACTTCAGCGTGCCCAGGTGGCATTTCCTCAACAATCTCTTCGCCGTCAAAGAGGGCTATCTGGACAAGCCTGACAAAGGAAACACGGTGGACTTTACCAGCGCCCATAATGTCTGTCTGCGCCAGGATGCCAGCCCCTGGCCGGGTGATGCCACCAAAGACAAAGGCAGCCGCTATGGACTGCCCCTCACGCTGAACGACCAGGGGGCTCCGGCTCCAGACAGTGCGGCCGTGGATGCAGGCATGGACTTGAGCACCTATTGGAAAGGCAAACCCCTGCCCGGAGCAGAGAAAGGCACTTACAAAGGAGCCGCGCCCGATGTCGGCGCGGCGGAGGTGCAGTAGCCAACCTACTCCACTTTTTCCCCGGTCTCCATGAAGAGAAACTCCACATCATCCGGACGGGGGGCGGTGCCTTTGAACAGGAACTGGCCCTTCGCCGCATCCCACTCATAGTAGAGGGCTCGCACCAATCCGGTGAGCGGCTTGAACAGTGCCGGGGTGGCGCTGCCGCCCAGGGAGGCCCACTCCAGCACCATGTCGGTGCCACCAGCATTGATCCAATACGGCTGAATGAGAACGCCATCACCCTTGGGCGCACGATGCAGGGACCACTGGGGGGCGTGGTCTTCCTGAGCAAGCCGTTTGCGCAACGCCTCGAATGTTGACTCCTCATCCCAGCCCTGCCCGCCCTCCGCGAGCGCATGTTTTCTTGCGGCGTCCACCGCCACGACGAGGGCCTTCGTTGATTCCCCTTTGGGCAGGCAAAGAGGGGCCTCCGGAACCTGGTCCATGAACGGACCCAGCCCTTTGACGGCCGATAACACCACCCTGCGCCCAATGCGGCCGTATTGGTAGAGCTGGAAGCTGCGGGCCTCCACATCGCCCTCCGCGTCAGAAGTGCTCACCGCCACCAGAGCCAAAGGATGGGTGGGCACTTCCCCGCCGGCAG
The DNA here is from genome assembly GCF_000172155.1 of Verrucomicrobium spinosum DSM 4136 = JCM 18804. Taxonomy (NCBI): domain Bacteria; kingdom Pseudomonadati; phylum Verrucomicrobiota; class Verrucomicrobiia; order Verrucomicrobiales; family Verrucomicrobiaceae; genus Verrucomicrobium; species Verrucomicrobium spinosum. The sequence goes on from NZ_ABIZ01000001.1 coordinate 7,250,980, forward strand.
AGGGGGGATACATCCACTTCTGCTGACGGTCGGCAAAGGGATGAATGGACAAATGCACGTCGATCCCGCGGTCTTCATTCGCAGGAGCCACCGTGCGCAGAGTGAGCGTGCGGCTCTTCTCGTCAAGCTCCAGCAGGTGACCCTCTTTGTTGCCAGCAACCTTCAGCACCACGGCAGCGTCCCTGCCAAGGCCTTTGAAGGCTTCTGCCTGCGCCTCCCGGGGATGGTCAAACTGCATCTCCATGCCCGCCACCCGGTCTGCCCAGAGGAGCAGTTCAGAGAACACGATCTTCACATCCGGCACGACCGCATCCGCGGCCTCCGCCTGAGTCAGAAAGCCGCCGCCCGCAAGGGCGAACAAGGCCGCTGCGCACCACTGGCGGCGTGAAGAGAAGGTCAAATCGAGGTGAGACATGGCAACCAAAGCTGACGGTGGGCTGGCAGAAAAACGGGCGGCAATCTTTGCAGACGGCCGCCCGTGAGAGGGAGGGCGCTCCGCTTACTTGCGGTCGGTGCGGATTACGATGGCACTGATGTCATCCAGGATGACCACCGCATCGTAGTATTCCTGGCCGGTGATGGTGGAAAGATGAAGGGCTGCACCGCCCACGGACTCGACCTTGCCGGAGATCTTGTCGCCTGACTTGAGGCGGATTTCCACTTTCTGTCCGATCTGACGCTCCAGCACGGTGCCGGCGACGTCGTCTTTTTTAAAGCCCACTTTGTCGTCAGCGGACACAACAGCAGTGGCAAGGGTGGTCATAAGGGCAATAAGAGCAATGGCTTTCATGGTTCTGATTTCGACGGTGTGAATGGATTTACTGAAGTGTTGCGTGTTTCTGGGGGAAAATGGGTCTTACTGGATCTCAAACTGGATGGTCGCGGTGGCTTCACCCGCAGAGATGCTGAGCAGGTATTTGCCTGCTGGCAACTTCTGTTTGTCCATGGTCTGGTCAAGTGAACCCTTGTTCGTTCCCTGGAGCAGAATGACCGCCGGCTGCGCCGTTTCATCCGTCGTGCCGTCTGCCTTCAGCTTGTGCACGTTGATGATCGCCATGTCTGCCTTGACGGCGATGCTGAGCGGGGCATTGGCTGCCACAGGTTTCTCCAGTTTGGCAAAGGCCTCACCCGCCTTGTAGGTCGCCGCTTGGCCGCCCACGTTCACGGCGAAGGGAAGTGAGCCCTCCGCGTGAAGGGAAGAGAGGCCGGTGAAGGCGGTCAGGAGGCTGGCGAGCACTGCGAATTTGATCTTTTTCATATCTACAGAGTGCATGTGAGGCGGGCGGAGTTTGTGACAGCCATTCCCCACTCTCTTCATCCATGGACGCTCCCCCGGGAAGAGTCGGCGGGGCTTTTTGACCTTGAAAGATCACGAGGAATTTCGTCGCATAGAGGTCATGCTTCCCCGCTCCCTCTCCACCGCCATCCTGCTGCTTGCCTCGCTCGGCACAGGCCAGTCCGCCACCGCCGCCGAACCCGCCACCCGCCAGCGCCTCGCCATCATCAAAGCGGATGATGTAAAGGGCGTGAACGGCAAATGGGACCGCTTCATCGCGCTCTCCCAGCAGCGGGACATCGTCGTCTCCCTGGGCATCATCACCGAGTCTCTGGCCACCCAGGATCCCAAGTACGTGGCCTGGATCAAAAAATGGGCGGACACCGGCGAGGTGGAGTTCTGGAACCACGGCTGGGATCACAAGAGCTGGACCGACACAGCGGGCAAAAAGCTCTCAGAGTTTGGCGGCTCCGGTCTGGAGCACCAGAAAGATCACTTGCTGAAGGCGCAGTCCTCCTTCAAGACCGCCACCGGCAGCCCCTACACGATCTTTGGCAGCCCGTTCAACGCCATGGATGGTGACACCGCCCGCGCGCTCAACGAGATTCCAGAGCTCAAGCTCATCTATTGCTACCCCGGCTCCGTGGTGAACGCCCAGCTCAAGGGCAAGGTGCTGCTCCCCATGACTCTCCGTGGCGAACACGATGGGACAAGCAAGCCCAACTTCCCCAAGTTCAAGGAAGAGTATCAAAAAAAGGACGGTCCCGCCCTCAACCTCGCCGCCATCCAGTTTCATCCTCTTGGCTTCAGCGAAGAAGGATTCAAACACTATACCGACATCCTTGATTTCTTGAAAACTGAAGGCTGGACCTTCATCCTGCCCACGAAATACCTCGAACTCCAAACTCAGGCTGCTGCTGCGGCCAGGCCTTAGAGCGGCCGATGGCTTCCCTCTGGAGAACATCCGCAAGCAATCTGCGCTTTGATTTTTGGCCATCCCCTCCGCTCAGCACACAAACGTGCGAATAAGGAGGCAGAGAGCCCGATCTGCGTCGATGTAGCACCATCATGCCCAACAGTCCGTCCGATGAAGTCCCGCCTTCTGCACCGGTGCACAAGCGCCGCCAGAGGTATAGCGGCAAGAACCCACGCCGATTCGAGGACAAGTACAAGGAACTCCAGCCGGAGCGTTATGCTGACACCGTCGCCAAGGTCCGGGCCTCAGGGAAAACACCCGCGGGCCAGCATATCCCCATCATGCTGCCCGAGATCTTGGAGGTCCTCGCTCCCCAGCCCGGCGAACGCGCCCTCGACTGCACTCTTGGCTACGGTGGTCATGCGGAGGCCCTTCTCCGCGCCGTCCAACCAGATGGCTGTCTCATGGGCCTCGATCAGGACGCCATCGAAATCGAGAAGACCGGTGCCAGGTTGAAGGCCCTCGGCTTCCCAGAAGCCACCCTGCGCGTGGTCCGCATGAACTTCGCGGGCCTGCGCAAGGCCCTTGATGAAGCGGCCTGGAGCGACGGCGCGGACGTCATCCTGGCCGATCTCGGTGTCTCCTCCATGCAGATTGACAACCCCGCCCGGGGCTTCAGCTTCAAGTCAGACGGCCCGCTCGATATGCGCATGAACCCACTGCGCGGCGTGCCTGCCCGCGAGCTCTTGCGCAAGATTTCTGTGCCAAAACTCACCGCCCTCCTGGAGGAGAACGCAGATGAGACAAACTCCATCCTGCTCGCCGCGGCGCTCGCAGGCCAGGACTTCGCCAAGACGCCCACCCTGGCCGCGGCCGTGAAACGCGCCCTGCCACGACACCTCGACGAGGAGGAAGTCACTGCCACCACCCGCCGCGTCTTCCAGGCCCTCCGCATCGCCGTGAATGACGAGTTCGGTGCCCTCGACTCCTTCCTGCGGGTTCTCCCCACCGCCCTCCGCCCCGGCGGGCGGGTGGCCGTGCTGACCTTTCACTCCGGCGAAGACCGCCGGGTGAAAAAAGCCTTCCTCGCCGGCTCCCGCGACGGCACCTTCAGCGCCATCAGCGATGAAGTGCAGCGCCCCTCCCCGGAGGAAATCCGCCTCAACACCCGCGCCGCCTCTGCCAAACTCCGGTGGGCCGTGCGTGCCTAGAATCATCACGCGACGCCAGCAGGCAATTGGGGGCAATCGAATCCCATTTGCTCCCCGGCCGATTCCGTTTATGGTAGTCGGCCCAGCCCACTGCACCCGTAGCTCAGTGGATAGAGCAGCGGATTTCTAATCCGTAGGTCGAAGGTTCGATCCCTTCCGGGTGCGCGGTTTTCAAGAATGCGTTCGGAAGTCCGGTCCCCACCCTGTGCCTCCCCGTATTTTAGGAGGTTCCGTGCTTCTGGAGCTCAAAAGCAAGACTGCGGGCGAGAACAGGTCTCGCAAAGTTCGCCGGATTGTCCAGCAGGCTTTACCTGTTTTCAGACGATGACTTTGCTCGCCAGCTTCATCTGGGGCGCGCTCCATCTGTCGCGGTCTGTTTCTGGCAGATTTGTGCAAATTGATTGGCCAGGCGGTCGGCAAGTTTGACCATCTCATCTACAGACAGTTTCTCTTGGGGGGCCACAACAATGAAGTGCACTCCTGGGGAGGCCCCTGGATAGAACGTATGGCGCACGTATTCTGCATAGCTGTCCAGCAGCGCCCCTCCAGTGAGGAAGTATTCTTTGTAAACGCGAGTGCCATCTGTGGAAAGATTACCCGGCGCATCAAGCTCTGTGAGCGTGACGCCACGGTATTTAAAGCACACTTGCATGGTATGGTGCCTCTCCCTGCCTGAAGGGGCAAAGCAGACCACTGCGACATCGTCCGGCTGGTCTGGAAGCTTTAACTCATACCCCTGATTCCCAAGCGCACGCGACGGGATGACCGCCGGTGGCAGCCAGGTGTCCTGCCCCAATGCCAGGACGGTGGATGCCGTAAAGGGCAAAACAAATGCCGCCAAAGTCAATCCATTGAGCGCTGATGCCGCCCAGCTAAAGGGGGTGTTTCCTGGCACTGAAGCACTGAGGGATGTTCCCTGGCCGTGACCTTGAGATTTGAACTCGCGTGACACGGCGAACAGCAAGCCCGCCCCGCCAACCCAGAGAGACCACGACTGCATGGCAAACACGGCATTGGTGGAGAGTAACACTGCCAATCCGGGCCAGCTAAAAATCCAGGTTGCAGGTGCCAACGCCGGACACGCCAGGAGCCAGGGAAGCCATAGCGAATCCAAATTCGTCAGGGCAATGCCAGCTCCAGCCATGCCCCAGGCTCCCAAGAGCAAGCCATCCCGCCATCCCCCGAAAGTTTGCTTGCGGCACTTTGCGAGGGCCACGACTGCAGCCAGGCAGACAAGTCCGCCCATGGGCACACCTGCCAATGGAGCGAGTAACGCGACCACGGCGGCCGCGTGCAAGGTCTCTGCAACGACATGAGACTTGGGCCGGTCATCCTCTGGCGTGACCAGCGTCACAAAGGGAACGAGCCAGAGCAGCCCCATAAAATAGTGAGTCTGCGGAGACTCCACGGAAGGATAAAAGGCCGATCGATAAGCCACCAGAGTCAGCACCCGGGCAGTGTTGGCAATCAATGCCGCTGGCACCATGGCCGCGACTCGAATCCAGAATCTCCGTGGGGAAGATTCACGCCGATTTACCCAGACGGCCAGTGCAAGCAGGATCCATAAAAGATTGATGCCAGCACAGTCACGGGTCCAGGGCACCTGTAGTGCCCCCACCTTAATGGACTCACCGCAGTCCTGCACCACAATTCCCAACATCCACAAAATTCCCATGACCACCGGCTTGGTAACATCCCGCAACTCGTCATGGGCGTGCGTGAGCTGTATGGCCATGAGGATCGCGCCCGCAGCCAACACTGTCCGCCAGGCATGGTCAGGAACCCGGGGTAAATTCATCGCGCTTCAAAAAAAGGGGGGCTTGCTCCAGGCTGCCATTCATCCAGCGGGCAGCCGTTCATCCTGTCATAGGGTGACTTTGATCTATTCCTTCCTGGCTCTTCTGGCACGCAGGACGGTGACGCAGGCAAAGGCGAGAAGAAGCGTCCATGGTGGTACCGGAGCCCCGGGCACAGAAGCTGCGCTGTTTGCGCCCAACGCCCAGCGAGTGCCTGCCAGCGACTCGTTGGTCATCTGCTTGGTGGTGGTTCCGCTCACCTCGGCCACAACCACCCCAGGCAGGGCGCCATCAGCGAGTGGGTCCCATGCCGCCACGCGGGAAGTGTAGTTGTCGGATTCAAATCCAGAACCGGCCGTGTTGCTCAGAACCACCCGATCCCATGAAGTGGATGCATCCCCGAAGAAGTTGATAAATGCATAAGGCTCTCCTGCATTAAGTGTCTTGTTGCGTGGATTGCCATCGTATTCTCCCGGCAGCATAGACAGCAAACTGCCCGTCGTGAATTTGCTCACGATAGAATCCCCCAGATAGAAGGTGAGGACATTCTGCGCATCCCCCGCCGACCACCACATGCCAAAGTAGGCCGAAGCGGTGTCAAACGTGAGCGTGCTCTGATTGACAACCACGCCAGCCCCCTGGAGAGAATACTTCGTCCCTCCGGGATTTAACGCGTCGGCAGCTCCGCCGTAAACATCTGCGGATTTGATGTACAACCTGTCGAATGTGCCCACCCCCGCCCAGACCACGTTCTTGTTCACGCCATTGGCAAGATTGTTGAAGTCAAATATCTGCGTTCCCGTCAGGGTAGAGTTAAAATCCTTGGGTGCCTCCGCGTAAGTGATGACTACGCTGGCCGGGGCCGCCGCTGTAAGGAGGATCGTGAACAATGCGCTGAACAGCTGGTATTTCATGAGGATGTTGGTTTGATGTGCGAGCTCTTGGGCTTGGTGACATTTTCCCCCATGTGCTCCATTCCCGCCATCCCCCTAAATGTGGGATTCGGCTTGCCGCAGGAAAGTGTGAACCGCCGCTTCTTTACAGGCTCTCACATGCCACACGGCTGGTTCCTTTGTGGGGCAAATAGGCAGCCAGTTTGTTATGGAGGGCTTCTTTCCGGAGCGGCTTGGAAAGAAAGTCGTCCATGCCACAGTCCAGACAGGCTGCAATGTCATCCGGTTGAACGTTGGCTGAGAGAGCGATGATTGGCATCCGGCCCTGCCCCGTCTCCCCCTCGTGCAGGCGGATGACTCTTGTTGCCTCGAACCCGTTCATCACCGGCATCTGGCAGTCCATCAATATCATGTCATAGGCAGAGACAGCGCTGCGGACCCTCTCCACGGCCTCAGCGCCATTTGCGGCGATCTCCACCTCCAGGCCGAATTGCTGCAGCATCAAGCTGGCGACGGTTTGCCCGGTCTCATTGTCTTCCACCACCAAAACACGCCCCCGAAAAGCCGGAGGCAAACCCCCAGCCGGAGCCTGAGCCTTGAGGCTGGCCCCGAGGGGTGGGGGCACCACAGGCAGCGGCAAACCTATCTGAAACTGCGAACCTTGCTTTAACACACTGTGAGCCGAGATGCTCCCTCCCATAAGTTCCGCAAGTGACTTCGAGATGGCGAGGCCTAATCCTGTACCCCCCTGACGCAAGCCACCGGCTTCCTCATTCCGGCTGAAAGGTTGAAAAATGCGGGAGAAAAATTCCTCCCCGAATCCTACACCGGTATCTCGTACAGAAACGTTGAGTTGTACCACTTTACCCCCTGGCTCACTTGATGGACGCAGGCTGCATTCCACCTCGACATCCACCCTCCCGCGTTCCGTGAATTTCACGGCATTGCCAATGATGTTGATGAGGATCTGCCGGATGCAACCTGCGTCCCCTGCAACCCACTCTGGAAGGTCCGCAGGCACGGCGAATACCATCTGGATGTCTTTGGCATCCGCACGTACCTGCATGAGGCTCTGAATCTCGGAGAACAATGACGCAAGCTGGAAAGGCTTGATCGTGAGTTCCATTTTCCCGGACTCGACCTTGGAAAGGTCCAGGATGTCTCCTATTACCTCCAGCAGGGCGTCGGTCGATCTCTCGGCACTATGCACAAGTTTTGCCTGGGCTTCTGAGAGCGGAGTATCACGGAGCAATTGAAGCATGCCAAGCACCCCATTCATCGGTGTGCGAATCTCGTGGCTCATGCTTGCAACAAAGATGCTCTTGGAGCGGCTTGCCGCCTCCGCTTGCTCACAGGCCATCCGCTGCATGGCCTGCACTTCCCGAAGCTGCTGCTCCAGCTCCTTCTGCCGGGTCATGTCCACATACGTACCCACGAACCGGCAGACCCTGTCCCTCCCATCCCGCAGCGCCCTGCCCCTCGCCATCATCCACACATAGGTCCCATCCTTGCGGCGATAGCGGGCGATATTCTCGAACACCTCTGTCTCCCCTTGCAAATGACCCCTGATCAAGTCGTTGTTCCGGAAGCGATCGGCAGGATGCAGCAACTCCTCCCACGACGTCGGCCCCGAACCGACGTCCTCTTTCTCGTACCCCAACATCGTCTTCCACAGGTCCGAGAAGGAGATGGTATTGGTGGCGAGATCCCAGTCCCACAGCCCCACTTTGCTTCCATCGATCGCCAGCTTCAGTTGCTCCTCGGATTTTCTGATCCTTTCCACCTGCGCGGCGATGACCTTGTGATTGCGGCGGTTCACCTCCAGCTCCGCGACCTTCTGGACAAAGACCTCAAACGGCTCGCAGCGCCCTGCTTCCATCGGAGTGTGAAACGGACTTCTCCCTTTGGAAGTCCCGGTCAGCAGCAAGCAGACAGGCTTGCCGCCATGGTCCAGACAGGTCCCCAAGACAAGCTGACCAAATGCCATGCCCTTTGGTTGGGAGGCCAGAGCTTCCGGGGAGAATACTGTGGTCTCCACCCCCACCTCTTCGAATCGATCTGCCAGCCAGGGGCGCAGCATGGTAAGTGAAGCGCGATCATACACTCCACCTTCCACTGCCAAAGGGCCCGGAGCCAAACGGCCTGCATCATCGACCGGCCAGTGGATCCCGTATTCTTGTTCGAACACGTCAACCAAGGCTTCTGCAACCACCCCGGCAAAGGCGACATCACTCCGCGCCTGCAGGGCCGCGGTGCTAAAGGCCGCAATACGCCGGAACCTTCCCAGCTCCTCATCCAGCTGATGCTGTGCTTCTACCAAACGCTGCTCAACCACAGAGAACCGCGTCACGCGCAGTTGCAAGGCCTCATACTTCGAGCGCAGCTCTTCCATAGACAGTGAGCCTGCCTCGCTCGTCACCGGGATGGAGGTCTCTGAATTCATGCGTCCTGCATGAGGGCATCAGTCTCGATACAGCGCATAGATCGCTGTGGTGTAGTTGTGATATGAGTTATTGCCTCCCAGCCGGGCAAATTCCCCGAACCCGTACATCCCCAGCCAGGGGGGCACCTCCCCCCCGGCAGAAAGCGGATATTGCATGCGCCCGACCAGTTCCTCTTTCATGACCCTGTTGAAGAGGTACCTGCCGCGCGCCAGACAGTCAGCGTGAAATACCGCCACCGGTTTCTTCCCTCCCGCTCGTTCATTCATCTGAGTCATCATCCTGTCCATGTCGGCAAAGATGCGGTCCTCATCTCTCACTGTCAGCCACAGGCGGGTTCCTTCCGTGATGCCGGTGGAATAATGCATGGTGCCGTCCTCATCGCGCCGCGTCACCACCCTTAAAATGTGGGGATTTCCATATTCCGCCGCCAGGGATTCGGGCAGTGCTTCTGCGAGGGCGCCAATCGGGATGGAATCGCCGCAGTTGGCCAAGCCGGGCTCCAAACCCAGTCGGGTTGTGTACTCCGTCCAGGCTGGTTTGCCATCCAGCTCATAGACGCGAGTCCCCTCCGCACGCGTCACGATCATAGGCTCCCCGACTGCAACAAACCCATGCGTCGCCTGGGTGCTGACTGAGAGCGAAGGGTCGCAGAACCCCACCGCCCACGCTCCATGCTCGTACACCTGGTTGTCCACCATTTGAAAGCTCACCGCCCCTCGCATATTGTCGGAGGAAGTCGCTCCAAAGAGGGTCACTTCAGGGCCCAAGACGGCCTCAAAGCCAGCTATAGCAGCCTGATTGTCGATATCGATTCCAGAAGACAGATAGTTCACCATATTGATCCCAGGACGCTGAGACTTAAGGGATTGAGCCATCTCCACTGCACGTTCATAGGCGTTTCTGCCGTTGATGTCAGGCGTGTGCGCGACCGCAAAATCATCTCCCCGGACAGCCATCAACGCGACATCCTTCATGGACTCACTAACGCCCTCCCGCCCCACCGTCCCACAACATGACGCCCCCACCACACGGGCTCCTGGTGCCAACTTGCGCACTTGATCCACCAGCTGCTGGTAGTTGTGCCCGATCGAAGCGCAGACAAACACCAGATCGCAGGCTGGATCTTCGCCCAAAGCTGATTCCATACATTCTGAAATGGCTCCTTTGGAGCTGACCATTCGAGTCGAAGCGGAGAAAAAGTTCAGCATGGCAATGCAACCAATACATTCTGTACTGCCATTTAGTCATCCCCACAATCGGGGGGGGGGCGAAACTATTTATGAGAGCCCGCAGCGATCATTATCGGGCTTCATCGGCGGACATTGAGTGCTCGCGAATTCTCGCCGCCAATCCGTCGGTGATCTGGGCGAATTGTCCCGGGGAGTAGGAGGAGGCTCGCGCCGAGAAAATCAAATGAATCCCGGGGGATGATCCAGGCCAGAAGGTGCGCTTGAGATAAACGCCGTAGCCGGACACCACTTCCGACCCCATCAAAAAGTACTCCCGGTACAGCACCTCTCCGGTGGAGACAACTTCTGGCTCGGAGGGGGTTGGCTTCAACTGCAGTCCTCGGTAGGCGGCACATACCATCAGCGTATGGTGCCGCCCCCCGCCCTGCGGGCCGAGCCAGTCAATGCGGATGTCCCGGGGCGAATTGGAAAGTCGTATCTGATACTCCGCTGGTGAAATGGCGATGGGATGGAGGGACTTGGGTGGTCCCCCGCCGACTGCATCAGACGTCCACCACTGGGAGACGAACGGAAGGACGAAGAACACGGTGGCGAGGCATGCCTGACGGATCTTTACCGGAGCGTCAACACCGGCTAAAGCTCCCATCCCCGGCCCTCCAGACTTTCGGAGGCCTCCTCGCATTTCCCAAGCTGCTGCACATGCTGCAACCACGAATAGCGCGATGGACCACGGCTGGCCTGCTACAACCGGAATACAAAGAAACGCAAGAACAGGCACCACCAGGCTTCGCCAGAAGCAAAATCCTCCCCAGGGGGAAAGCATCAACCAGGGAAGCCAGAGCGACTCCATACTGGACCACGCGATCCAAAGCCCACCGACCGACCAAATGATCACCGTCAGGCGCTGCTCAAGGGTGGTTCTAAAATCACGGCCAGCCATCCTTGCTGCCAGGGCGCTCAAGGCAGCCAAGGTCACCCACAAGCCACCGGGCTCCGGCAGCCTGACTGTGATGAGGCTGAACACCGCCGCAAGGAAGACGGCCGCCATCCACCGCGACTGACGCCCTGCCGGACGTTGCACTGAGAGAAAGGCCATCATGGGAGGAAGCACCAGCAGGAACCCGAGCAGGTAATGCAGCTGGGGAGTTTCCACTCGCGGCCACACCATCCACCGATACCCCAATATTGCGGCGACCCTCAAAACGTTAAGGACAAATGCCAGGGGGAGTGAAACTGCCATCTGAATGGCAAGCGTCCTTACATTCCGCGTGAGCACCCAGTTCGCGGCCGCGGCCGCCATCAGCACATACAGGGTCGCGAATCCCGCGCAATCCACCGACCATGGCACCCTCAGGTGACCCACACAGATATTGCCTGCCTCCCAAATGATTGGCACGCCAGCGACATTCAGCATTTTAACCATCGCCATGGCCACGATGCCGGACACTCGATCCTCGCCAAAGTACCCCACGCCGCCTGTAGCGACAGCAAGGCTGGCGGCAGCGCCCCAGAGCCAAGGAGAGAGAACTTTCCCTTCAGACATTGAGGTCAGTTCATTGTATTTCCGGCCAGCTGGGACCGGGCTCGGGACCAAACCGTCAGCGCTATGAGACCCAATGCCGCAATCAGGACCATCGCAGGCGGCGCGGGTGCCGCTGGTGCCGGGAGCATGGGGGCACCGCCAGGTGCCGCCGCGGTGGAATCAGAGGTCGGTGGCAGCGGAGAAGCACTGGAGCCGACCGCAGCAGCCTCGGTGGCATTTACCACCGACTCGGAAATGACGGGTGCGGAAGAGGTGGACGCAACGGAAGACGGCAGAGCTGACCACCCAATATTGGCATTCTCAAGAGCCAGGGCGTCACGGGCGCTCAATAGTGCGAAGTCTTCAAACCCTCCTGAGAAGTCAAAAAAAGCGTCGTTCGCAGACTTGGAATTACCCGTGTCCAAAAACTGGACCTCTATCCTGGCGGCAAGGACTTGCCCCTCAAATGCGATTCGGTTGAATGACAGCACGTCGTCGAAATGACTCAGGTCGAAACCTTGTGTGGCACCGGTGATCTGACTGCTCCCCCCTTGGCCGATCAAAGTTTGATAACTTTGAAGGGTGCTGCCACCAGCGGGTATCAAAACTGCCGACGTGTTGGTCGAGTAGTTGGTAAATACATACGTCCCCTTGCTGGTGACCACTACCAACTGGGCAGACTTCAGCGCTACTCCTACAGAGGCGTTGCTTTCGTTGCCAGCGGCATCTTCATTGACATCCACACCAAGCAACAAGGAGCCACTGGAGGTAACTTGTTTGGCCAGTTGATCACCAGTGATGTCCTTGAGGAGATTGATGGTGCCCGACCCTCGATGGATCTTGTCCGTCAAGTTGGTGGAAACCTGGGCACTGACTGCGAGCACAGTGGAAGCGAAAAAGAGGAGGGCGATAACGTTGTGGTGGATTCTCATGGCGTGATGGTTGGCGAGAGGCACGTTGACTGGCGGAAAACCGGGGGGCTAACCGCCGAAGATAATTGAAAAGCGATCCAGGCCTGCAGCCGCTCCCGCATCACCAGCTTCAGCGCACTCGCCCCCGGCCTCCCCGGGTGCAAACACGCCCCGGCGAGACATTTGAAGGTGGACCATCCGCCCGGCCAGGCTGGCTTCAGGTGGTGCATTGCCGCGAGTTGAAAGGTCACCTGCGCAAAGAGCCGCTCCCGGCGGGGGCCATTCCGAACATAGGAGAAGGGGAATTCCAGCCGGCGGCAGATGAAGCCCGCTGCAAGCTGTTGCAAGGCCCAAGCATAGTCCTCAGCGGTAGGCAGAGATTCGTCAAAAGGGCATTTCTCCCAGAGGTTCCGCCGGATCATCCCCATGCTGTTGCTATAGATGGAGCCAAATTTGAGCCCCTTTTCCCGAACCTCGCCCAGATCAATGCTGTCACTGTAAAAAGTGTCTTCATCCCATTTCCCGCTGACACAGGCAACCGTGGGATCCTCCATGGCAGCGGTCATGCGCTCCAAGACGCAGGGGTCATCCAAGACGGTATGTGAACTCAAGACCAGGACATAATCCGTATGCAAATGCTGCAATCCAAAGTTGAGCACACGGGAATGCTCATACTCGTGCATCCAGCGCAGAACCACTCCACCCGACTGGCGGATCAGCTCACCACAAGCGGCGCAACCAGCGCTGTCCACCCCCAGGATCTGGTCTGGTTTTCGAGTTTGTCGATCCAGTGAAGCCAGCACGCCCGGTAGCGTCTCCGCCGACTGGGCATAGCGGATGAGCACGCCCACTGTTGGCTTTGGAGATATGGCGTTCGCGATCACAAGGTCAGCATATCTGCGCTCGTACGGTCTCATAGTCCCACATTTGAGGGGAAGGCGGATCGTCAAAACAAGCACAAGCTAGCTCTCCAAACATGAAGGACGTCGTCAAACTGCTGCTGGCCCTGCTGCTCTACGGAGGAGCCGCCCCCCTGCTGGGCCTGTGGCTGGCGAAGCACCGGATGGGCCAGCGGTTGCTGTTTGCGGGCATGCTGTTCATGACCGGCCTCAGGCCGGGAAACTTCATGATGATGATCGGGAGTGTGGAAACCTATAGAGGACACACCAAAGGCTATGAGATCTCCCTCATCGAGGTTTTGGCCCTGGCTCTCATTGTCGCGGTGCGCCGCAGTGCCCCGCAGCTGGGGCGGAAGGGGGTTCCAGGGCTCTGGCTGTACCTGCTTTGGTGCACGGTAAGCCTCGCTTCGGCAATCGACTGTGCCATGCCATCATACGCTTGGATGGCTGCCACACGCTTTTTCAAAGGAGCGCTCATTTTTGCAGCGGCCGCCCTGTGCCTGCGAGATGAGGACGACGCCCGCTATGCGGTGGGTGGCCTGGCCCTGGCCCTGTTTCATCACGGCCTGCTGTGTCTGAAGATGCGCCTTCTGGACGGTTCGTGGCAGGTGAAGGGGTGGTTCGAGCACCAGAACCCCATGGCCATGTGGTGCTACCTCGGAGCACTCCCCGTGCTTGCCGTCGCTCTCTCCAGGCAGGCAAAGGGATGGCTGCCGTGGATCTGCCTGGCGGGATACGGCGGAGCCGGGCTTTGCATTCTGCTTTCGGTATCTCGGGCCGCGCTGGGAGCATATGCCGCGGGTTCGCTCATGGTGTTGGGCATGGCCTGGCTGTATGGAGAGAGAAGACGCGCATTGTGGTTCACCCTCGCCGGTGCCCTCGCAGGAGTTCTGGTCTTCGCCTTCGCGCTGGACTCGTTCAAAGCCCGGCTCAATGAGGTGGCCGCCACCAGCCAGGATGTGGAGGAGGACCTCCGTGACATCTTGAACCGCCAGAGTGGTGCCATGCTCCATGACCATCCTGTCAAAGGGGTGGGCTGGAACAACTTTGGCATCATGAACAGCCGTCCGGGTGGTGATGCCTACAGTGAGATACTTGAGGAGTGGGATCGTGAGCGGGGCTTTACCATCTACGATGAGAACTACTACCAGAACCCCCTTACAGAGAGCCTGTACTGGCTGTGGCTCGCGGAAACGGGCTACACAGGCTTTATCTCATTCGTTCTCTTTTGCGCCTTCTCGCTATGGTGCGCATGGAGAGGGGCGTGGCCGGTCCGGGGCACCCTGCTCGGCATGGTCGGCCTCGCGCTCGCAGTGGCGCTGACCCTCTGCTACCTCCACGGCATGGTTGAACGGATCCTCACCCAGACAAAGAATCTCTCCCAGTGGCTCATGCTTGCAGGAATGGCCTCCGGCCTGGAGCTCAATCGCCGCAGCGCCGCGCACAGGGAATCGCGTTCAAAGTAGTTGAACACCAAAGGGAAGATTCCTCATGCCGCCACCGGGTTGGCGAAGCCAAGCGGCGTACCCCAGTCAGGCTTGTCGCTTCGCCGGCCCAGCACCCACTCATACACCTGCCGGATTTGTTCTGCTTTGGCATCCCAGGTCAAGAACTGCCTCACATGAGCTTGCGCATTTTTACCAAATGACGCCAGCGGCGCGGGATCATTTGCCAGCTGGCTCAGAAGCTCTCTGAGATCACGGACAATCTGGTCACGAGATTGCAATGGGAGCACCCACCCACAGCCGGGCGGCACCAACTCGGGTGGTCCACCATGGTCGAGCACGACCGGGGGCAATCCCAGCGCCATGGCCTCAAGAACGGCACCTCCCCCGAACTCTCTGATACTGGGAAAGGCCAGAACATCGGCGCTGCACAGACGCGCCTGCAAAGACTCGTGGGGCACCCACCCATCCAGTTGCACCGCCCCTGCCAGGCCCAGACGCTCGCTTTGTGCCCTCAGGGAGGGCATCTCTGGTCCGTCACCGATGATGTCCAGCTCCACCTGGCCCGCCTTGATCAAGGATGCTGCCGCCTCCAGCAGCATCTCCACCCCTTTCAGAGCCACCAGTCTTCCCACAAAGGCAGCTCGCAAGGGCCCTGGCGTTCGAGGCGGTCTGGCGACTAAAGGGAACTGGGCCGTATCAACCGCATTTTCCGGAATGAGGATGCAGCGTGACCTCAGATGTTCAGGCATCTCCCGGAGGGTGGTGCGTGAGCCAGCCAGGATGGCGGCGCTCAGCTCCCGCGTGCGTCGAATGCCGGGCTGCAGCCGGTACAGAGCTCTGAGCATGCCGGCCCGATCCCTCTCCTGCCTCCGCACCGACTCGAACCCTGCTGGCCAGGGCACGCCTCCATTGAGCGGTCCCAACACAAAAGGGATGCCAAGAGCTGCCAGCTTGCCGGACAACCAGCTGGGGGTGGTAGGAGATAACGGAAGAATCCGGTGTACCAGATCGAAACGCCCCCCTCTCAAGTCCCCTTCAAACTGCCTCCAGAGAGCCCGCTCGAAGAACGGATACGCAAGGTTGGATAATGCTGCGTACAAACTCCAGCCAAAGCTCTGGCTGCCGCTAAGCAGCTTGGAGAGTTGCCACGCCGCCCCCTGGGCCTTGCGTGAATTCACGGCCGTGAACTGCTCTGCCCCCATCCCCGCGCGCAGGAAGGCATCCCGGTTGCGCAGCTCTGTGACGATGTGCGCATCTGTCACCCTGCCCACGGCCCGGGCACACCCCCATCCCACCAGAGAGGCACTGGTGAGCTCAGGATTGGCCCCCTCCGCAATGATCAACGGACGGATCGAACGAGAGGTGCTGGGTTCCGGGATCATGGTTTTGCAGAAGCGCCAATGTCCACATTCACTCCCACGTTGGGGCTCTCAGAGCTGACGGCATTCCCCCCTTCATTGGCCGCCACAATCCGTACAAAGGTGTTCAATGCCTCCCTGGCAAAGTAACTGGGGGATAACTGCCCCTCACCTGGAACGAATACAATGTCTCCGGGCTCCAGGCGGATGTTGGTGGCAGCCCCCTTCATGATTTCCCTGGCATTCACGACCGCCACCTGCGGATTGGTCAGTGAGCCTCTCACAATGCTCACGCGCGTCAGATCGGCATCCGGCCGCAGCCCCAGCCCGCGGCCCAGGGCCGCCATCAAATTCATCTCATTCATAAAGCCGACCGGTCGCGGTTCCATGACCGCTCCCAACACGTAAACTTCGTTGGAAAGTGATGAGGGCAGAAAGATGTAATCATCAGGCTGCAAGTAGATGTTCTGGCTCAAGTCACCGTCGCGGAGCAAGGCTTGAAAGTTCACCGGGATGATGCGCCCCTTGCGAATAAAAAAGCTGTGCTCGAGATCAGCGAGTTCTTCAGTCGTTCCCGTGAATCGTGACGTGAACAACCCTCCGGCCAACGAGATGGCATCCAGCACCTGCATGGGCCGCGTCAGCGGATAAATCCCCGGTTGATTAACTCTTCCCAGCACCCACACCCGCTGGCTGCGAGCATCAACAAGTGAGACACTCACTTGAGGCACCCGGTAGTACCGCTTGAGGGCCGCCTCCAACCGATTTTGAGCCTCCACCAATGTAAGCCCTCCGACGGAGATTCCCGGCAACAAGTTGAAATAGATCTTGCTGTCAGGGGTGACAAACGTCTCGGCGCGACTTCCCGTCTCACCCAGGATCTCGATGTCCAACTTATCCCCCGGTCCCAGACGATAAGGAGCTTGAGGGGCGTTCAGAAGTGCGGGGTCCACCCTGCTCTGCAGGCCGGCGGCGGTGAATTTGGCACTCTCCGCCCGGGGATCAAATTTGCTGCGGCTGCTCGTCTTGCACGCAGGCAGCAGCGCCAGAAACATCGCAAGCCCAACCCAGCACCAGCCTGGTTTCCGGCAATGGCTTGCCGGGTCTTTCACAACGCCATCGCGACACGTGCCAGAACTCATTCCGCGTTATGATGCAGATACTTGATGACCGCCTCAGTCCGTGATCTGACGTGAAGCTTTTGGTACACGCCCTTCAGATAGTCCCTGACAGTTTCATAGCTGAGCGAGAGGTCATATGCAACTTCCTTGGGAGCCATGCCCTGTGCCAGCCGTTCCAGAATTTGCGCCTCCCGGGGGGTCAGACCTGGAATGGTTCTTTTTTCCACCTTGGGCGGTTCCTGAAACGACTGAATGAGCAGCCGGGAAATCTCCTGGCTCAGCGGGGCACCGCCCTCACTGGCAGCTCGAATGCCAGCAAGAATCTCCCCGGGCTTGGACCCCTTGAGCAAATAGCCATGCGCCCCAGCCCGCAAAGCAGCAAACACTTTGGCGGAGTCATCGTGCACCGTCAGGACCACAAACGCCGCACAAATGAGTTTTCCCGCCAAGCGGGAGATGAGCTCTGCTCCGTTCATCGCGGGCAACTCCAAGTCCACCACCACCACGTCCGGAGTCAATGGCGGGAGGTCGTGGAGGGCCGTTTCGGCCTCCTCCCAGCCGCCCAGATACTCAAAACCATGCCGCGGATTGCCTAACAAGCGCTCCAGGAAGAGTCTCATCACGGGATCATCCTCCACCACAGCGACCTTCAAGGTGCGGGGATGTTTGGAATGCGTTCCAACAGCGTCATCACTCTCCTCGACCATGAACGGAACAAAACACGACACGGAGAAAACATCAACAAAAGAACATGCTTCACGAGACCAGAGCAGTCGCAAGGGGTGGAATCATTTGATGAAGGGACCCACATTCGTACCCGCCCAAGTGGCCACCGCACTTTGCAAAAAGGCATTGATGGCAAAACCCGCGAGTTCCTCTGCGCGGGCCCATGGCTTGTCAGCGACATAAAGAATATCCTTGGGCTCCAGCCGGAAACCTTTTTCCCTGCCCTCCAGCATGGCTTCCAAATTGGCCACATGCAGCTCCGGCTTGTGAAGCGAGCCACGCACCACCAACACCCTCTTCGTGTACGCCTTGGGGGTGAATCCTCCCGCCTGGGTGACGGCACTGACCACCGTGGTGTAGGACAGGAGACCCTGGGTGCCCTGCATCTTCACGTTCCCGAGCACATAGATCTCATTGGAGTTCGCCGAGGGGAAATACAAGTAGTCCCCCGCCTGCACACGAACATTCTGGCTCATGTCCCCCTTCAAGAAAAGCGCCTCCATATCGACCCCCACCCGCGCATTCCCCCGCATGAGAAAACTGCGCCCCAGGTCCGCCAGTTCCACGGTGTTCTGCTGGAACAGCCCGGTTTCCAGGCCGCCCGCTTCCGCCACAATTTCGACGAGGCTCATGGGCCGGTCCAGGTTGATCGCGCCCTTCTTCACCACCTTGCCCAACACATAAACTTTGCGGCTTTGGAAGGAACCCGGAGTCACCACCACGACG
This sequence comes from Verrucomicrobium spinosum DSM 4136 = JCM 18804, assembly GCF_000172155.1. Lineage (NCBI taxonomy): Bacteria > Pseudomonadati > Verrucomicrobiota > Verrucomicrobiia > Verrucomicrobiales > Verrucomicrobiaceae > Verrucomicrobium > Verrucomicrobium spinosum. Next base: position 7,269,417 of record NZ_ABIZ01000001.1, read on the forward strand.
GCGTTCTTGTAATACTTTGCCACGCTCTTGTTAAGGGCGGAGCGCAACTCATCCAGCGTCAGCCCCGCCGCCTTCATCCCCTGCACCTGTAGGTACGTGAGAGTCCCATCTGGCGCGAGCGAGACAGCGGAGCGGCTCAGCTCTGGCCTGCCCATCACCGCGATGTTCACACTATCACCGGCACCCAGCGTCAGCGGTGGCTCCTGGGCGACAGCCGCCCCTCCCACCGCCATCCACAAGCCCGCTGAGAAAATGCCTAGAGCCAACCGGTTCAGAAGGGGGATTCGGAACGGCTTGGGGCGATCCAACACGGCTCCAATCAAGCGGCATCTGCTGGAGAGGAACGGTTCGATCAAGCGTTGCATCTCACCCCCCCGGATTTCCCCGGAAGGGACGAGCAAAAGGAGGTTGGGCATGGTCTCTGCCGCAAGCAATGTCCGAGGAGCCCCAAGGTCCGTCAGTTGCACGAGCACCACTGCGGGAGGCACGGGGCGGGACTGCTCGACGAACTGGCCCCACCGGCGACGGCCGTCGCTGTCCCAGGTCCATTTCTCTCCCTGGGGGATCAGAGTCACCGCCTCAGGGGAGAGCTCCGCAATCTCCAATCCTGCTCCCCCCATCACTTGATCCAAAGAAGCCGCTCCTGTGTCAGCACCCTGTTGCTGCGGCATCCAAACGACCCGGTGGCCTCGCAAGGCCGCAGCACTGGCGAGGATCATGGGGAGCTCGCCCGATGCCTGCTTGGTATCTGCATCAAGGATCCCGCACACGAGCATGCCACTGGGGCTGGGGCGAAGCAGGGGGTGGATCTGCGTCCATGTGTGGAATGCCCATGCAGAGGTTTCCGGGTCCCCCGCTCCCCTTGTACGGGGACTCGCCGCCACGTAGCCAAGACCGGTCACCCGTTTTAACATGAACCGGGAGGAAATGGTTGTTCCAAGTCCCGTCAGGAGGATGCTCGTCATCGCCACCGCACCCATGCCGCCAGCAAACCCCGCGGCTCCGGCCATGGCCAGCTTCTTGACAGGTTTTTCCACGGTGACCTCGGCAGGTCTGGGCATTGACAGCAACCGGAAGGGATTGGTTGCCCTCTCCTCCTGGAGCGCCGCTTCCCGTTGCCGGGCTTCCAGGAGAGATCGCGATGTCTCCAGCACCTTCTTCTCTGAAAGTATCCGGGCGTACTCAAGTGCCTTGCGCGGCAATTGCTCGAGTTTGGCCGCCAGCTCAGCGCGCACGCCTTGCAGCTTCTCCAGTTGCTTGCCGATGACTTCTTTTTCCGCGCGGAGTTTGACGATGTCCAAGTAGAGGCTTTCCGCCAGGGGGTTCTCTCCGGGTTTGGGGAGAACGTTGGAGTTTTCAGGAGCCATCTTGAACTCTGACTCAGCCACCAGAAGCCGCTCCCTCGCCTCGATCACGGCGGGATGTTCATTCGTGTAACGCAGGAGCAGCCTGGCCAGTTCATCTTGTGCATCCCGCAGTTTTGCTGATGAACTGGCAGCCTTGCCCAGTTCCTTCTCCAAACTCGCGATTCTCAGGTCGATCGTTTCGTAATCCAGCCGGGCGGTCTCGTACTTGAGACCAAAGTTCCCCAACTCAGCCAGGTAGGCATCCATCTGCTTGTCTGCATCCAGCAGATTTTCGCGTCTGGAGTACTCCAGCAAATGCCGGGCATTCTCCTCCAGATCCAGGTCCACCCTGGCAAGCTGACCACGCAGGAATCGATTCATCTCAGCCGCTTCCTCACTCTGGAGATTCCGGGTGAAGGCGAGCAATTCCTCTACGAATGCCTGCAACACCTTCAACACAGACGAAGCGTCCACATCGGAGGTGTAGGAAACTTTGACCACATCCGTGTTTCGTTCCGGCTGGATGATGAGCCCCCCTCTGATCATGCCTTCGGAATATTCTCCATTCAGCCGCAAGGCAGTTTTCTCGATGACCGTGAAACTCCGTGCGATGACGCCGAGGTTCGGGATCGTCAGATCATGCGGCTGGTAAGGATCACCGCCTTCCGACTGGCGCAGGGAATTGGCCGGAGCCTGCTTGATGATCTGCGCGACAGCGATGTAATGAGTGCTGAACCGGCGCTCCCCATAGGCTACGAAAAGCGCCGCGACAACCACGCCAGCCAGCAGCATGAGGATCCAATGCGCAAAGGCAGCATCCACCACCCTCCACGGGTCAACAGGCAGGGGAAACCCGGGAGTGGCTCTGGGTGCCTCACCCTCTGCGCCCGCCCCTGGTGCCGCCTCCCCAGAACCAGGCGGATCGTCGTAGGAGCCTCCCACCTGGAGGTCTTTGGCCGGTGTCTCGTGGGCACGCTTCTTCTGGATTGCGCTAAACGCCAGCTTGGGTGGATCCGGAGACATCTGCTAAGAGGGAACTAGTTCGATGAAGCGACAAGAGGATGCCGGTGGTGCAACAAATCTCCCATGACAAGATTCACATGTCGGGAATCCACCAGGGCAGAGCCTACACACCAGGCGTGTTCCAGGGCCAGCTTCGCCAGCCGGTTCATCTCCCGAGGCACCCCATGCGCGAGAGTGTGCACCAGCGCCATGGCATCTTCCGCAAAGGCCCCGTGACCGGAATGGCCCGCCACCTTGAGCCGGTGCTCCAGATAGCGCACGCCGTCTTCAAGTGGCAAGGGCCCCATGTGAAAACGCACCCCGATGCGCTGGTCGATGGACGGTATCTGGCGCACCATCTCCGCCAGCCGCGGCTGCCCCACCAGAACCACGGTGATGAGCGAACGTCCGCCGCCGTTGAAGTTGGTGAGCCAGCGCAATTGCTCGATCGAGGCGGGCTGGAGATCCTGCGCCTCATCAAGGATAAGGGTATGGTGGCCGCGGCGTTGGACTGCGCCGGCCAGACACTGTCCGAATCTTTCCAGCAAAGCAGGCAACCCAGGCAGAACATCGCCCGCCCTCCCCTCGAGCTTTTGAATAAGAATGGGGAGCAGGTCCGCCAGCTCAAACCCGCCGTTTTCAAGACTCAGGAAGGGCATCTGCGCGCCCCTCAGGTGCCGCTCCAGCATGGAGCGGGTGAGGGTTTTGCCACTTCCCACTTCGCCGGTGAGCATGGCAAAGTTCAATGTTTCCTCCTGCACGGCGTAGAGCAACCGTTGCAGGGCCTCTGTGTGCGTTTCCGAAGGATAGAAGTAGCGGGTATCCCAGGCCGCCTCGAACGGTTTTTCCTTGAGGTGCCAGTGGCTGAGCAGATCCGACATGATGGCTGGGGAGGATCGAGGTACAGGTTCAGTATAATCGATGGAGACCTGTACCTCCGCAAGCTTATACTCCCACGCCTTCCGGCAGTGCCCCAGAGGCCAGCCCGGCCAGGGGACGGGCCGCCAGTTCCCGGTAGAGCTGCACGAGACGCTGTGCATTGCTGCGCCAGCAGTATTGCTGGGCGTGAAGGAGCCCCCGACTGGCGAGTTCCGATCGCAGGGCTTCCTGGGTGGCCACTTCCGCCAGAGCATGCGCCATGTGGGGAATGCTCTCCGGATCCACGGCATACGCAGCCGGGCCCGCGACTTCCTCCAACGACCCCCGCGTGGAACTGATCACAGGAGTGCCAGAAGCCATGGCCTCAACCGGGGGCATGCCAAATCCCTCGAAGAGTGAGGGATACACGAAGGCCGACGCGGCCCGGTAGAAATCCGGCAACTCGGCATCACTCACAAAACCGGGCGTCTGGATGTCCTCAGCGCAAGGTGAATGGCGGACGGCGGCGTGGATGTGCTCTGCACCATGCCAGTCACTTCCAGCCAGAACGAGCTTCCATGGAGAAGCGGTTGATTGCTTGAACTGTTCAAAGGCCCGGATGAGCCTCACATGGTTTTTGGCAGGGTGCTCCAGTCTCGAGACGTACAGGAAAAAAGGCGTCTCATGCCCGAGGCGGCGCGAGGTGCGTTGCAAAGAAGCGGCTCTTCCCCCCGGGTGAAAGCGCTTGTGATCCAGCCCGTTCAGGATGACCGTCTGGCGGGACACCGGGATATGAAAGAACTTCTCAATATCCCGGGCCGTGTTCTGGCTCACGGCCACCACCGCTTCCTGGCGGCCCGCCAGCCAGCGCGCACCCACCCGCCCGTAGAGCATGCGCAGGGGGTCATACTTCGCTTTTACGTGAAACGGAGCCAGGTCGTGAATGGTTGCCACCTTGGGACACGGGGCACGCCAAAGCATGCGCCGGTAGCTGGGAACATGCACCACATCCACCCGCTCCTGCTTCAACCACACGGGCAGCGCCATTTGATGCCACAAGATATTCCGGGCAGGTGAGCGGTATCGCTCTGGCACCGTCACCAGCCGGGCCCGTCCTCTCGCAAACTCAAACAAGGGCAGATCTTCCTCCAGGACCAGCAAATTGAGCTCGTCTCCGGTCTCCAGTTCCAACATCGCCTGGACAAGCGCAAACACATATTGCGCCACCCCCGTTTTGCCTCTTTGAATGACGCTGGTGGACAATGCAATCTTCATGGCCGGCTGCAGGAATGATGGTTGGATGAGACCAGTTCACGCAGGATGGCCCAAGCGAAAACCACCAGGCCAACTGCATAGCGCCGGGCCAGCCGCCGTGGCTCCTGGAACAGGCGAAACACCCACTCCAGCCCCAGGCCATGCATCCACCGCGGTGCGCGCCGTTTCGCTCCGGCCAGGAAATCGATCGTGGCACCCACACCGATGCTTACCGGGACCCCTGTAGCATGCGCATTCATGTCGATCCACTTCTCCTGCTTGGGACAGCCAAAGGAGACCAGCAGCAGATCCGGGCGGGCGGCACGGATGCGCTGGCAGATCCCCTCGTTATCCATCTGGGCCAGGGGCGCGTAGGCGGGTGACTCAGCCCCTGCGATGCACAGCCGTGGATGCCGGGCACGCACGTTCTTCATGGCTGCCTCCAGCACTTCAGGAGCCCCACCGAGGAAATAAACCCGCCAGCCCCTGCCCTCCGCCTCATGCAAAAGGCGCGGCACCAGGTCTGAGCCCGCCACTCGCTCCGGAAGCGGACGGCCCAAAAGCCGGGACAACCAGATGAGAGGCGTGCCGTCACAAACCACCAACTGAGCCCGCTTCAGGATATCCGCGAGTTGTGCATCCTTTCTGGCCTGTACGACAAAGTCCACATTGGCTGTCGCCACACAGGAAGGGATACGCTCCTTCACCATGTCAGCAATCCCGGCCACTGCTTCCTCCATGGTTACAGGGTCAAAGGACACGCCGAGGAGCTCCTGACGAGACGGAGGAGCAAACCGCTTCTCGTATTCACCCGCAAGGAGGTGACCTATGCCCTTCCACGAGAAACGTTCCCGGGCCACCGCGCAGCCTGCCACAGCGACCCGCTCACGCAGCGCCGGATCGGTGAGGAGGCGGTACATCTGTTGGACAAAAACTTCCGCTGTGTCAGCGAGCAAGATTTCCTCGTCAGACTTCAGGTCCAGACCCTGCGCGCCTATCGACGTTGAAACCACCGGGGTGCCCATGGCGAGGCTTTCGACGATTTTCAGACGCGTGCCCCCTCCAATTCGCAAGGGGACCATTTGCAACCAGGCACCGCGATAGTAAGGGCGCACATCAGGCACACTCCCACAGACTTGCACCTCCTCCCGCTTCGCATAAGCCTGCACTTCTGGAAGAGGATTCTTCCCCACAATCTGCACGCGCAGATGGGGAACGAACATGCGAAGACGCTCATGAATCTCCCCGAAGTACCATCTAAGGGCATCCACGTTAGGGGTATAATCCATCGCACCGCAGAACAACACGGTGGGCCTCACCGCCTGCACGTCTGGCTCGGCGGCTGCGTCAGGCTTGAAGTATTCCAGATCCACCCCGTTGGCCACCACGGAGACCGGCACCGACCGACTCACGTACCTGCGGACAAAGGTCTTGTCGTCTGGCCCGCATAGCACCTCAAGACTGACCCGCCGTGCAGCCCGCTTCTCATACAGCCACATTTTTGTGATGTTCTCCCAGGACAGCAACCTGTCCTTCCACGAACGCGCCATGATGGAGGTGCTCTGCACCTGGTATTGCAAATCGACGCGGCTGCGATCCATGGACAGGGGGATCTCGCGATGCCGTGTCATGAAGTACTGGGCCATGACGATGTCGCAGACGTGGACCATGTCGTATTTCCTTTCCCTAAGCGCCTTCTCGAGGGTCAGCTCAAGTTGAGGCGATTCCCAATGGCGGATGGTGACGGGCACCAGATCCAACAACCTGCGCAACCCCAGCTTGGGCCAGGCAGGATGAGTGAATGGGACCACCTTCACCTCACGGCAGAACTCCTCAAACACAGGCCGATGCTCTGCACCCTCACCATTCTCGCACAAGGCAATCAGATCAACGGTGTGTTCTGACGCCAGAGCCTTCAGAAGGTGAAAGGTCCTCTGGAAGGTGCCCCGATCCAGGGGATACGGCAGATACGGATAGACGACCAGAATGTTCATGACAGCTCGGCTTGTTGATTCTTACCCAAAATTCGGGCGGGGATCCCCGCCGCAGTAACTCCTTCTGGAAGGTCCCGGGTGACCACCGCTGAGACCCCGACCACAGTCCCCTTGCCAATCCGGACCGGGCCCACGGCCTTCGCCCCATCTCCCATGAATACCCCGTCACCCAAGCTGGGGCCCTGCCTCACGCCGTGCGCCAGGACCAGCCGCACATCTGCGTAGAGATCACAATTGGCACCCACATGGGACCAGGGCCCGATGATGATCCCCATGGGATGGGGAAGGCGCAGACCGGGTCCGATGTAGGCATGCCTGCTGACTTCGATCTTGAACATCCAAAACAAAATCTTCGCCACCGGCAGAGTGGGCAGCCCATGACGGGCCATCCAGAACTGAAGCCGGATCAATGTCACCGCCTGGGTGCTGTTGAGAGTAAGGGTAAGCAACCACCCCTTCCATCGCGACTTGGGCTGATAGTCCGCCAGGTTTCTGGTGATGTCTTGGGCAAGAGTCTCGAACATGGGAACCAGCTTTCCGTTTAGTTGAACCGCTGCCAGAGCCGGAGGTAAGTGTCTGAACGTACTTTTGCTCCATCCTCCGCCAGCAACGATGTGAGCAGTTTGTCCGATAGTTTCTGGTCTGTCTGTACCCACAAAAGGAGGGAAAGAGCTCTCAAGAGCCGCTCCCGTGGATATCTCAGTGGCCCGGGCCAGCCCAGAGCGCCACCTCCCAGATGCTGGAAGCTCAATACCATGTTTTTCACCCAGGAGTGTTGGGGACACAGGTCGTGATCAAGGGTCGCGTAGGCCAGCGCATCGGGCAGCTCCACCCCCAGCCGTTTTTCCTCCACCAGCCGCCAGGTCCGCCACATCAGTTCCGTCGTCTCCGCCAGCCGGGTTTCCAAGTCCTCCCGCTCCAGCAATGTCTTCGCCGGGCGCAGCTTGAACCTCACTCCCTCTCTGTGCCTGGACAGGAGGTCGGGCACCAGGCCCTGAGGCTGTTCTCCCGCCAATATTTGCAGCCTCTCATGCCGTTCGCGGCAGCTCCAGTGGTAGTGGCCTGCCGCCGCCAGCACCGCATCTCCCATGGCCAGCCACGCCTTCGCCAGATTCCGTGCACAGAAGTCTGCATCCTCGGGCCCGAATTCCTTCGCCATCAGGCGCAATGAGGCGAAGTGCAGACCGGATGCCCTGTTAAAGAGCAGACGGGTCACTTCATGAAGGGGAATGGCATGAGCCTCTGCATGGTGTTCACAGCCAGCGAAGACCCCCTCAGTTCCCAGCACCGTCTTGTGCCCGGTGTAGAGGTCATAGTAAAACATGGAAACGGGGCTGCTCCTGAATGCCAGGGACGACGTGATCTTGAACTCCACCTCGATACCGCACATGGCCGACAGATCATGCCCCAAGGTCTGGAGGGCCTTCCCGTATCTCCTTTCGTTCACCCGCGGAGATCCATTCAGAAAGAGGAAATACTCGATGTCATTGTAAGGTTGATCGCCCTGGTCGGAATGCAGCACGCCGCCCTCTCCCCGCCCATACCCGCCTCCCAACACCAGGGCCTCCAGGCGTTCCTTGGGCACCATGGCGGACACCCTCTCGGAAGCTGCTTGAGAAACGGAATGGAGGAGACGCTCCAGGCGGTCGTCTCCATCGAGGGTGTGGCGCGCATTCATAGGTCTCAGAAAGGCGGTAACGTCGCCGGCCTCCAGCAGGACAGCGTTTCCTCCAGGTAGCGCTCGATCCGGGTTACGATATGGGCGAGAGGATACTGCTCACGCACCTCCTTGCGCCCGCAGGATGCCATTTGAAAGCGCCATTCGGGATGGGAGACCAGTTGCAAAATACGCTGGGACAGCTCCCAGGAGTCTCCAGAACGGTAGGTGAGGGCATTTTGACCGTGGCGGAAGAGTTCGGCACTTCCTCCAGTGGTGGTGCCCACCACCGGCAGCCCGCTGGACATGGCCTCCAACGGCGTCAACGCAAAAGGCTCTTCCCATTCAGAGGTGAAGAGCAGAGCATCGTGCTCTTTGTAAACCTTCGGCATCTCTTCGGGGCCAGCGGCGTGAAAGGTCACCCGCAACTCGTTGGTGCGGGCATATTCCTTGAGCCGTGCTTCGTAGGCGGCCTCTCCGCGACCATAAATGCTCAATTCGCCATCGAACTTCCCCTTGAGGAGCTTCATCGCCTTGAGGGCCGTAAAGACGCCTTTGTCTTCGGCAAGACGTCCCGCATACAACAGCTTCTTCACAGGTCTCTCCGCGGGTTTCGGCATTCCGTCATAGAGCATCGTGTCCACTGGACAATGGATCACCCCGCCATGCCCCACGCTGTACCCCTTCTCGACCGTGAGGTCTTTGAGCCTCTGGCTGCAAAAATAGATGCGCTGAAACTGCACGTGCGAGCGGGGGTTGGTGGGGGCGACCGTCTGCCATCGGCGACGCCAACCCAACGCCGTCACCAAGCCTCTGGCCAGTCGTGACCACACCGGCAGATTGGCATTGTTCCACCATGCAAGCCAGACATCCGCTGCCAGGCTGCGGGCAATCCAGTGATCAGAGACATCATACACGGTGGGCACTTGCATGCCCTGCAAGGTGAGGGCCAGAGACTTCGAAAGTCCTCCCATGTTCCAGACATGCACAATATCGGGAGCGACCTCAGTCAGCAGAGCCCGGAGCTGTTCATTGTTGTGCCGCTCCACATGCCGCAACTTCCAGATGCCGCGCCACGGTTTCCCGCAGTATCCATTGAGTCTGAGGACCCGGTGCACGGGGTAGCGGGATGGTGCCTCCTGGACACCCGGAAGGTGATGGTCCGACGTAAGCACCACGACCTCGTGTCCCTTGCCCACCAGGGCCTCCACCACATCCCTGCAGCGGAGCTCGTAACCGCCCACGTAGTGCGGAGGATAAAGATTGCTCAATACTAGCACTTTCATTGGCACCAGTTTGCCCGATGGGAAGTCCGGCGTCAGCCCCCACAAGCGGGGGAAAATTTTCTCCGCCGCCTGCCAATTCCACCCGCAAATGAGGGGGGTGCCAATCTGTGCACGTATAGGACCATTGGCATACCCCAAAGCCCCGGCAGACCTCCCAGCAATGTCACCAAAAAAACTCCACCCCACCACGCCCCCCAACGTCGCCCCCCTCCTCCTGCTGTGGGCACACTGGCCCGCATGGCTGGTGGGGATGATGGCCATGCTTGCTTTTGCCCTGCCCATGTCAGTCATCATCCGGAGCATGCATGAGAATGCGCGTGAAGTAATGGAGAACTCTTTGCGGCAGGGTCTGCTCTCCTATGCACGAGCCCTGGCTGGAGTCGTCGATCCAGATCAACATTCCCAATTCACGAGAAGGGAGCAGGAGACCTCGCCCGAGTACCTTCAACAACTTGTCGCCCTGGACACGCTCAAACGGGCGCTGGATGTGAAGGGCATGGTGAAATATGTGTACACGTGCGTCCTCCATGATGGGGAGGTCAGGCTCGTTCTGGACACCACACCGGAAGGCGATGCGGATGGGGACGGTCAGGACGACAAGGCTCATATCCTGGACCCCTACCCTGAGGCATCCCACACTCTCCGCAGGACCCTTGAGAAGGGTGTCCCAGCGGTTGACTCGATCCCTTACACGGACCGCTGGGGCACGTTCCTCAGTGCGTACGCCCCTGTCTTCAACTCTGCCCGGGAGGTGGTGGCTTGTCTCGGCGTGGATGTGGAACTCACCGACTTCAATGCCCAGCTGGCATCTCTCCATACCGCTGAGTTGCTTCATTTTGTCGGAGCGTTTTCCCTCTCGTTGCTCGCGGGAATATTCATGTACATCTACCACCTCCGCCTGCGGGTGGCCGTGGGGGACCTCACCACCGCAGAGATGGCAGCGCAAGCCTCCTCCCGGGCCAAGAGTGATTTCCTCGCCACCATGAGCCACGAGTTGCGCACCCCCATGAATGCCGTATTGGGGATGATCCAGCTCCTCCAGAAGGCGAATTTGAAGCCCGTAGAGCATGAGTACCTGAAGACCGCCTATGAGGTGGGGGACCGCCTCATGACGATGATCAACGACATTCTGGACTTCTCCCAGATCGATGTCGGAACGATTGCGCTCGTGCGCGACCGCGTTGACCTGCCCGCGCTGTTGGAAGATGTGACCGCATCCGTCCGTGATGAAGCCAGATTGAGAAAGCTCGATCTCACCGCGCACATTGCCCCCGGCTGCCCCACCCTGTTCTGGGGCGACAATACGCGATTGCGACAGCTGCTACGACATGTGGTGGGAAATGCAGTAAAGTTCACCGACTCTGGCTACGTGAGAATCACAGCAAAAGTGGTGCTGCCGGGTGAGATCCAATTTAAGATTGAGGACACGGGAGTTGGCATTGGAAAGGAGAATCAGGAGGCCCTGTTTGATGCGTTCTACCAGTCCGATAGCAGCATCCGCAGACGCCATGGCGGCACTGGCCTGGGGCTGGCCATCTCCAAACGCCTGTGCGACGCCATGAAGGGGCGCATCTGGTTCGAATCCGAGGTGGGACGCGGCACGACATTCCACATTGCTCTGCCCGGTGAACCGGTGATGGAGCCCCCGCAAGGCGAAGCGAAAGCCCCTGAAGGTGCAGGCTCCCGCAGCGTCCTGCTTGCCACGGACGACGATCTTGTTCAACTTCTTGTCGCCGGTGTGGCTCGGAAGATGGAGTTGCCCATCCACTCGGTGACAACCGCCTCCGATCTGCCCGCCTCCGTTGAGGCCGAGGATGCCAGGTACGTGATGGTGGACGCATCCATTCTGGATGCGCCCACAGTCGAGTGGGTGCGCGAGCAGAGGAAGAAGATCCGGAAGAATTCCGTGCAATATTGCCTGCTCAACGCCACCGCCGGGGACACCCGCAATGAAGCGTTTCATCATGTTCTCACCTCTCCCCTGAAACCGTCCACGATCCGGGAGACATTGACGCACCCCGTCTGAGGACGGGGAAGGGGTCAGTTGGGATGGGCGACCGCCCCCGCCCGCCCATCTCTGATGCCGGCCAGCCGCCCCCTCCGCTGCTGCCAGCGGATCTGCAAACACGATCTTAGTTCAGGCAACCGATGGTGCTGGCGACAATAGTGAAAGTCGCGAACGACATCTTTCACCCACCCCAGCGCCATCGTCCGGTACCAACTGTCATCCCCTTCTCGCGTGTTTCCAGCCAGGCCCATGGCACGGGCATCTCCGTAGGCGCGACGGTAACACTGCTCTGGGGTGTAGTTGTGACTGTGCATCACCACGGACGTGGGCACATACACCACCTCGTACCCTTCTGAGAGGCACCAGCGCGTGTACTCATCATCCTCGGCATACTGGAGGTCTTCCCGGAACCCACGCTTCTCCCAAACATCTTTCCGCAGACCGCTGCTGACCATGCTGAAGAAATGGTCCCAGGTGGCCGACTCCCTGGGTTCGCCGAAACAGCGGTCATAGTCGCATGCAAAGGGAGCCCTGCAATCCGGGCGGGGGATCTGGCGACCAAAGCAAGCTGCAACTGACTCACGTTGCAACGGGGCTGCCAGTTCTGAAAGCCAGTTGCTTCCCTGCGGGGTCGCATCGGCATTCAAGAACAAAAGGGTCTCTGCCGCAGCCAGCCGGGCGCCCAGGTTCAGCACCCTGCTCGGGTTGTACTCTTCCGGCCGGATCTGAACGAAGTGCCGGGGCCGGGCTGCCCTGATCAACTCCTGTGATCCGTCCGAGCTGCCGCTGTCGATGACGATCAACTCCCAGTTTTGCTCGAGCTGGGCTGCAAGCGCCGGGAGGGTTTCCTTGAGCGCCCACGCCTCATTGAAGCTGCGCATGATGATGCTGAACTGCGGGCTGGAGCTCATACAGGAAGAGTGGGGACGGCGGTGGGACGACGTTGGAGACGGCAGATGAGGATGTTACGTTCCGCGCGGGTGATCGCTGAAAACCAGGTGCCCGCGATCGCGCTGAGTGCGACGAGGGTCCCCTCCACTCCCAACCGGACCAGCACATGACTGTGGTCAAACCAGCCCTGCCAGCGGAAAACAAACACCAGCAACAGAGCACCGGTGCAGCCAACAAGAGAAGGAACGAGGGTGCGCCCCAGCAGTGCGAGATACCCCACCCCCGCTTCCCTGGCCATCCACGGCCACAGGAAGCCCCACCCAAAAAGCAGGGTGGGAATCAAGGATCCAATGGCAACAGCCACCACACTGCGGAACTTCCAGACCAGGGTGCAGCTCACTGCCAGGTTCAACACCGCCTCTCCCACCCCCAACCACATCAGCTTCTTCTCATGCCCGGTCATCATGAAGATGCGCTTGGAAACGCTGTGAGTGATGATGGTGGTGTAGTACCAGAAGAGCAACACCTGCCCGGTCAACCAGGTCTCGAAAGCCAGGTGGGTGTCACCTGTGAGCAACTTGAGGAGGTCCTCCAAGTAGGAGGCACACAGCAGATACAGGGGGGTGGCCAGGATGATGCTCCACCTCGTGCCTCCCACGAGCAGTTCCTGAAGATCCTCCCCACGCCCGGACGCGTGCAAATGCGCCGCCGCAGGGGAGAGCGCGTCTTGCACCTGACGGGTAAAGTCCCGGAAGACCTCTGCCACCTTCGCCCCCGCCTGATAGAGCACCACCGCGCCCACCCCCAGTCCAGAAGTGATGACCAGCTGGTCGGTTTTTGAAAGGATCAAGTTCGTGGTGGTGCCAAGGTAGGCGTAAACGGAAAAGGCAGCCGTCTCCCGCATGGACTGCCACGAACAGTGCCGCCAGGAGATTCTCACCTGAGGCATGCTTCGCAGCGCAAAGAATGCCGCAAAGAAGTCCGGGAGAAGGGACATCCCCAGTGCGATCGACATGATGACGACAAAACTCCACTGGTAGTGGAGCGCCAGAAGCGTCAGCCCCAGGCGAATGATCAAGGCACCCGTAATGAGCCAGTTCACCAGCTGCAGCCGCTGCTGACCCCGCAAAATCTCAGGATACACCCCCATGGGAAAGGCCATCCCTATCCCGCAGAAAAACAAGATCATCACCGTGCGAAACTCTGCGGCCCGTTGCTGAGGCACCCCAAAGGCATCCACCAACCAGGGGGCACTGATCAGGACGCTGAGGGTGAGGAGCGCTGCGACCCCCAGATACAGAAAAATAATGGTGCTCAACACCTTGCTCAAGGTCTCCCAGTTCCCCTGCACCGAGAGTTCAGCGACGCGTTTCTGCGCGGCAAAGCCAAACCCGAAATCCAACAACACCCCGTAGCCAAAGACACTCCAGAGCAAAGACCAGAAGCCGAACTCCTCCTTGTCAAAATGCTGGTAGAGAAGACGGAAGGTGACCAGCCCAACCACCATGGCGACGACAGTTCGCACATAGTTGGAGAGCGTGTTCTTCACCAGACGACGGTGCAATTCTTCACGGTTCATATGGAGGGATCAGCAAATGGTCGTTTCAGCAAGGAAAGCTCTGGACCTGGGAGGCTGGAGAACCAAGCCGGGCCTGATGATGATGCTCTGCCTGCTGGTAAATTTGTTCCAACTGAGAGTGAACGGCGGACCAGTCATATCTCTCCTGGGCCTCCCTCCGCCCTGCGGAGGCGATCTTCTCCCGAAGGGCCTGGTCGGTGATCAAACGCTCCATTTGAGCGGCAAGTTGCTCCACCGAACCTTGCGTGCCGGGATCGAAGCACAGACCATTGCACTCATCCTTGACCAAGCCCACCAGGCCTCCCACCCGACTGGCAATGACGGGGCGACTGGCGCTCCAAGCCTCCAGTACCACGATGCCGAACGGTTCATGCCTGCTGGGCAGGACGAAGGCATCGCACGCTGCATACGCGTCAGGAAGCGCCCTGTCATCGTTGCGCAGGCCGGGCAGCAAGATAACTCGATCAGCCAGTCCCGCCTGAGCCACCTCCCGGCGAATCTTCTCTGCGTACTCGGGCTGAGTTTCAGGGCCCATCAGCAGCAGGCGGGCTTCTGGCCGCCGAGCTGCCACCCGGGAGAAGGCAGCCACGAGTTCTGCCTGGTTTTTCTGAGCGTCAATCCGGCTGATATTCGCGAACAAAAACGCATCCTGAGGAATTCCGAAGCGTTTCCGGAACCGCCCCCCCTCTCCTTGGGAAAACCTCTCCACATCCACGCCATTGGGCAGGTGAGCCACCCTCCCATGGGGCAAAGCTTGAGCAGCCGCCTCAGCCTCGCTGCGACCCACGCAAATCACCATGTCCGCCCGCTCCAACACCTGCCTGGAACCGAAGATGGCACCAAACAGACGGCCCCATTCCATCTTGCCCCGGATGGGGCGGACCAGATCCTCCCGCTCTGCCTGGGGAACATCGAAAACCCCGCCGTGCAGTGTGACCACGAAGGGGATCCTGCGCCATCGCGCCGCGGTGGCCACTTCGCCCCCCAGACGCTTCAAGCAGTGAGCATGATACAGTCTGACGCCAGGCTCGCGCAACAGCCCGGCAAACAAGCCGAGGGAGAGGAGGTTGCCCCCCTTTTTGTCCAGAAGCTGGATTTCGTCCTTCGAGAGGCCAAAGAATGGATAATGATGAGGATACCGCTCGACAGGGATGTTCTGGATGGTTTCACGCCTGCAGTCTGCGAGCGCCATGGACGTCACGATTTTTGGCGCATAGCCCGCCTTCTGCTGCTGCCTCGCCACCTCCGCGACCACGGTTTCCGTGCCCCCCCATTCATGGGCGACAAACCGTCTTGGCACGTGTATGATGGAAGTTGAATTGTTCATAAGTCCGACTGGATTCACCATTCTTCATTCCACGGAACAATTTGTACATACCCACACCTGAGGGGCTCCCCACAAATGTGGGTGGTTCCATCGCTCAATATGCGTTGCCATGACCACAGTTTGAGAGAGGTTAGAAGGCGGGCTGCTGAGGCCACGCCGCCGACACCCCAACCCACTGAGCCAAGACTTACGCCATGAACTCCACGTTCCTCGGGCTCCGACCGCCGCCTGGTGTGACGGCGCAACTCTTTCCGCAGTACCTTGCCTGGGACCGTAGCGGCGGGATCGCTGCCGCCTCAGAGGAGTTGCAGACTCTTTTGGCAGAGGAAGGCGCAGGAAAAGTCGTCTCGGATCTGTTCATCGCTGAGGATGAGATGTTTCCCAAGGCCTGCGCTCCCTTGCGTCTCGTTCATCGGGAGTCTGGAAGAAGGCTGGATGGGTATTGTGTTCCTGAGCCGGACGCATCTCTGGTCTGGTTCCTTGTCGCGGCCAGGGTTGGTCGATCCACGGTGTACCCGCAGGCCAGCACGAATCTGTTTGATGTGGTGGCTGACCGCACCATAAACGGTGTCGTCATGACCGACCGGGCGGGGCGCATCCTGTGGATCAACCATAGATTCGAAAAAATCACCGGGTGGACGCTGGACGAGGTGCGGGGACTCTCCCCCGGGAGTTTTCTCCAGGGTCCCGAAACAGATCCCGCCACGGTGGACCTGATGCGGGAAAAGATCCGCACTGGACAGCCCTTTACCACCCAAGTGCTCAACTACAGGAGGAATGGAGAACGCTACTGGCTCCATCTGGACGTCCAGCCACTGCGCGACCCATCGGGTGAAGTGACCAGCTTCCTTGCCATTGAAAACGACATCTCTCAATCCCGCCGGCATGAGCAGAGGATAGCCGTTCAATTGGAAGTCTCCAAAATCCTCGCAGAGGCCATCAGCATTGAGCAGGCCATTCCGTTGCTCCTCGAGACCGTAGGGAAGAGTCTGGAATGGCATGCAGGTGCCGTGTGGATGAAAGACACGAAAGCCGACGAACTCATGCTCCGCGCCTTTTGGAAGAACGCTGCGGTTGAAATGCGGCCATTCGAGCAAGTCTGCCGCAGTCTGAAGGTGGTGAAGGGGCAGGGCATGCTGGGCAGGGTCTGGGAGACTGGTGTGTGTGTCTGGGAGGAGGATCTGGCCGGCAACGAGCAATGCCCGCGCAGCCAGGCACTGCAAGCCTCCGGGCTGCATGGCGCCCTTTGCTTTCCGGTGGTAAAGGACACGGAGTTTCTGGGAGCCTTTGAGTTCATCAGCACGTCTGTGGAATTCTCCGACACCGAGATGCTCGGCATCCTCAAAAGCATTGGCAGCCAAGTCGGCCAGTTCGTCGTGCGCAAACGGGCGGAGGCGGCGCTACTGGTGGCCAACCGGCTCAACCAGGCCATTCTAGACGGCACCAGGTACTCCATCATCTCCACCGATCTCGATGGAGTGATCCAGACCTTCAATTCCGGGGCCGAATCCCTGCTGGGGTACCGAGCAGCAGAAATGGTGGGAATAAAGACGCCAGAAGTCATTCACGATGCCCGGGAGGTGGTCATGCGGGCAGCCGCGCTGACGGCGGAACTGGGTGTGCCCGTCCCGGCGGGATTCGAAACGTTCGTGGCGAAGGCCCGCATCAGAGTGCCTGACGAGGGTGAGTGGACTTACATTCGCAAAGACGGCACCCGGCTGCCGGTGCTGCTCTCAGTGACTGGCCTCACCAATGCTGAGGGAGCTCTCACTGGATTCCTCGGAATCGCCGCAGACATCACAGAGAGGAGACGGTTCGAGAACGAACTGCGCATGGCCAAGGAGCAGGCTGAATCTGCCAACCGGGCCAAGGGGGAATTCCTGGCAACGATGAGTCACGAGATCCGCACGCCCATGAACGGCATCATCGGGATGTCAGGCCTGCTCCTTGAGACCAAGCTGGAGTCATCGCAGCGGGACATGGTGGATGCCATTCGCACCAGTGGCGAGGCGCTCATGGACATCATTGAGGATATTCTGGACTTTTCCAAGATCGAGGCGCGGCGCCTGGATCTGGTGGAGGAAACATTTTCTCTCGATGCGGTGATCGACGGCGTGGTGGACCTCCTCAACCACAAGATCCAGTCCAAGGGGCTTACCATGGGCGTGATTCTGGATCCGGATGTTCCTCTGTCCATGAGAGGTGACGCAGGGAGGCTGCGACAAATCCTCTTCAACCTGATGGGCAACGCCTCAAAGTTCACCGACGAGGGAGAGGTCAATCTTTTCATCAGCGTGGCTCGGGGACCGGGTGGAAACAACATGCTGGAGTTCACAGTAGCGGACACGGGGATTGGCATGACGCCACAACAGATCGAGCGACTGTTTCAGCCGTTCAGCCAGGTGGACAGCTCCAGCACGCGCCGTTTCGGTGGCACGGGGCTGGGCCTGGTGATCAGCAAGCGGCTGGTGGAAATGATGGGCGGCGCCATCCATGTGGAAAGCACCCCGGGGAAAGGCTCACGATTCTTCTTCCGCCTTCCCGCCAGACACTCCGCTCCGGAGGAGCCCGGGCTCAGCTGGCCGGAGGAGGTGCGGGACATTCGCGTCCTGGTCGCAGAACCGCATCCCATTGCCATGCTCGCCGTGCGGAATGCCCTGGAGGGCCTCACTCATCGTCCAGACTCTGTATATGACGAAGAGTCCCTCACACTCGCACTTGCCGATGCGGACAAGCAATGGGACGTGCTCATTGTGGACCGCCGGCTCGCTGGAGACCACTTTACCTCTCTCATGGCCAAACAAAAAGCCGAAGGCAACGCAGCCAAGCTGATCGTCTCTGGACAGATCACGGACAGTCTGACCGACGACCGACTGGGCGACCTCATGAACGGCCAGCTCACCCGCCCCCTGCGGCGGCTCCAGCTCCGCTCCGCGCTGATCCGCCTCATGAAACCCGCGGAGACGGAGTCCGAGAAAAACGCTGCCCCTGCCGATACCCCCAATGGGCGGGCGTCCGATCATATCCCTCACATGCTGGTGGTGGAGGACAATGAAGTGAACGCGCGACTGGCGATTCTCCTCCTGGAAAAGCTGGGTTACACGTATGAACTGGCCCGGGATGGTGCAGAAGGGCTGGATCGCTTCACCTGCGGAAAGTTTGACGCCGTACTGATGGATTGTCATATGCCAGTGATGGATGGGTATGAGGCCACCCGCCGCATCCGGGCGCTGGAGGAATCAACGGACTGGCAGAGACCTCATTCGAGAATCATTGCCATGACTGCCAATGCCATGACCGGCGAGCGTGAACGCTGTCTGCTGGCCGGCATGGACGATTACCTCGCCAAGCCCCTGAAGGCCACGCTTCTGATGGAGACCCTGTCCCGAGTACCGGTGATCACCCAGCGCGAGGCGAATCCCTCTGCGGCGAGTGTGAGCGCCCATGATGAGGCCGACTGCCGTCAGGCATTGAGGCAGCTTGTAGAGGAGATCAGCCTGGAGGCCGCCGTGGAGCTTGTCGGGCGCTGGCTCCATGACGCGCCCAGCCGCATCGATGAGATGATCCGGCTGGCTGGCGGTTCCGAACAGGCGGTGCTGAAGAGGGTCGCGCACTCCCTCAAAGGCAGCAGTTCACTCTTTGGTCTGACCAGGCTGATCAATCTATGCCACGATATGGAAAAACTGGCCGAGGCCAACATCAAGACGGGTCAAGCCCCTCTGGCTGCAGAGATGGTGGCCACGTTTGATGAAGTGGAGACATTCCTCAAAACTGAACTGGAAAAATTCACCTCCCAGACGGGCAACCTATGAAGCTGCTGTACGTTCACGAGCGATTCGGTGCCCTGGCCGGTGCGGAAGCGAACGCCTTCATCACGGGCCAGGAATTGGGAGGCCGGGGCCATGTCCTGGGCTTGCTCCACGGCCCCTCCACCGGCAAAAATGAGGCTGCCTGGCACGCCGCCTTTCCCCACACGTTTGCCCTGCCGCCCCCGGAAGAGGGCACCTATGCCGCGACCCGCCGGGCTCTGGAGCAATTCCAGCCTGACGCGGTGTATGTGCACAAGATGGCGGATTTAAAGGTGATAGCCGCCCTCGTGGATTCACAAGTCCCACTCGTCCGCATGGTGCACGACCATGACATCTACTGCATGCGGAGTTACAAGTACAATTACTTCACCCGCGAGATCTGCACCCGGCCGGCTTCCGCAGCGTGCGTGTTCCCCTGTCTGGCCTCTCTGGTGAAGAACTCCGGGGGTGGGTTCCCTTTAAAGTGGGTGAGCTACTCTGAGAAAAAGCGGGAGATCCGCATGAACCAGCAATTCAACCGGATGATCGTGGTGACGCGATACATGCGGGACGAGCTGCTCCGCAACGGGTTTGATCCGGAGCGCATCAAGATCCTGGCCCCGGTCCCCCGCATGGGGGAGGCCGGGCTCCGCAGCTCTTTCAGTGACCGGAACCTGATCATCTATGCCGGTCAGATCATCCGCGGGAAAGGGGTGGATGTGCTGCTGGAATCCCTGGCACGAGTGAAGTCCCCCTTTGAATGCATCATTCTGGGCGACGGCAACCACCGTGAATACTGTGAGCAGCTCAGCCGGAATCTGGGCCTGGACAAGCGGGTGACCTTCAAGGGCTTCATTCCGCAGGAGGAACTGAAGTCCTACTACCGGGAATGCAGCGTCGTCGCGCTAAGCAGCGTGTGGCCCGAGCCCATTGCCACCATTGGCCTGGAAGTCATGCGATATGCCCTGCCAGTGGTGGCATTTGATGCCGGGGGCATTTCCGACTGGCTGGAAGATGGGCACAACGGCCGCCTCATCCCGTGGATGGACCGGGACCGTTTTGCCCATGCGCTGGACGAACTGCTGCGCAACAAGGCACTCGCCCGCCAAATGGGCGAGAACGGTTTCCACATCGTGTCCGAACGGTATGATTTCCCGTCGTACATTTCCAGTCTTGAAGAAGTATTTTCCAGCCTGATCCGCCCGGCTCTTTCGGAGCATCCGTGACCTAATCTCGATAGATTCCCCCACTTGAGGGTGATTACAACCCGCTCTCCTGCGGTAGGTTTTCGTCATGGCACATCCCATCCACGAGACTGATCGCAAACTGGTCGCCCGCTACCTGAAGGCAGGCAGCCCGTGTGGGCGGGCAAAAATGCGTCTGCAACTGGCGGCCACCCGGCTGGGCTGGTGCCTGTTCACCACGGCCTCCGCTGCGATCAAGCGAATGCTGGATGTGGTCATCGCCATCTTTGCGCTCCTGCTGCTTTCCCCCCTTTTCCTCCTGATCGCCGTGCTCGTAAAGCGGGATGGCGGCCCCGTCTTCTTCAAGCAAACCCGCACGGGCCTCCGCGGCAAGACCTTTGGCATGCTCAAGTTCCGGTCCATGTGTGTGGACGCAGAGGCCCGGCTCAAAGCCTTGCTGGCGCAGAATGAGAAGGCAGGCGGGGTGACGTTCAAGATGACCAACGACCCCCGGGTGACGCCGGTGGGGCGGTGGATCCGCCGGGCATCCGTTGATGAACTGCCCCAGTTCTGGAATGTGCTGAAAGGGGAGATGTCCATCGTGGGGCCGCGCCCTCCCCTGCCGCGGGAAGTGGCGCTGTACACTCAGGCAGACCGCCTGCGCCTCTGCGTGAAGCCGGGCATCACATGCCTCTGGCAGGTGGGTGAGCGCAAGGGCGAGCTGTTCGAAGTGGGAGACCGCAATGCCATCACCTTTGATGAGCAGGTCAAGCTGGATGTCCGCTACATCGAGCACCAGTCCACTGCCAAGGATCTGTGGCTGATGATCAAGACCCTGCCCGCCATGCTCCTTGGGAAATAACCACCCGGCAACCGCACCTCTCATGAACGCCATCCTCGTCTGCCCTGATTCCCGGCCTGCGGAGACTCCTTTCCGGGGCACGAAACCCTTGGGGCTCATGCCCATCCTCGGGGAACCCCTTCTGTTCAGATGGCTTTCTGAACTCGCAGGGAAGGGCCACACTCACGTGTTGATTCTCGCCGCCGACCGGCCTGACCACGTCAGGGACGCTGTGGCTGGTGGTCGCTACTGGGGACTCCATGTTGAGGTGGTGGCAGTCCCCAGGGAACTCACGCCGGAAGAGGCGGAGCTCCGCTATGGCCACCGTCTTCCCCTCACGGGCCGCCCCCTGGTCATTGTCACGGATCACCTGCCTGGAACAGGGCGCGCCGCCCGCCGCCTCTGGAGCACGCGCCGACAGACCCACGAGTATCTCAGCCAGACGTTGCAGATGCCGGAAGTGTGCGGCGGCCTGACCATGCGCCAATGTCAGCCGGGCATCTGGATCAGCACCAAAGCCGTGGTCCACCCTTCCGCCCGCCTGGAGGCCCCCCTGTGGATCGGCCCCCACGTCACCGTGAAATCCGGTGCCCGGATGGGTCCCAACACCGTCCTGGAAACAGGATGCACCGTGGACCGGGACGCCACGGTCATCGAGAGCTGGCTCGGCCCCGATACCTACTTGGGAGCCGGTGCCGAATTGCGCGAATCCCATGCATGGGGTGAGCATCTGGTGGACTGGAAGGATCACACCAGCCTGGAGGTGCGGGATGCGTTTGTCATGCACAACCTCAACCGGCCAGTCAGCACCCGCGCTCATGTGCCTGGTCTGCCGGAGCGGATGCTGGCAATGCTCATCATGATCGCCCTGGCCCCCCTGGTGCTTGGGAAAAAGTTCCTGGCGCGGCGCCACCGCTCCGCCATGCCGCCGATTGTGCAGCGCTGGCCGGAACTCTGGCAGGTCTGGCGGGGGGGGATTTCTCTCGTAGGACTCAGACCCGTTGTTTCATGTTCCCTGGCAGGCATTGAAAACGAAGTGCGTGAAATCTGGTGCAGCCAGCCTCAGGGGGTCTTCACTCTGGCAGACAGCCTTGGCCAGGACCCTTTGCAATTTCCTGAAGCCCTCGCTTATGCCGCCTGCTTCGCCTCAGACAACCGGCGCGCGACGCGCCTGAAGATCTTGTTCGGTGCCATTCAAAAGATGCTCTTCAAAGATAATTTTCAACCCTCCGTGCCATGAACTTTGCCCACGAAAAGCGGATCTTGTCTCTCAAGTCCCCTCCCGTGTTCGATCGCGAACACGCTCCCGCCTGGAGGACTCAGGCCCTCGAAGCGCTCTCCGCAGGACAGGTTTACTGTGAGATAGACATGGAATCGACCCAGCAGATGGACAGCGTGGGCCTCGCCAGCCTCCTCTCCATTCGCGAGATGGTCGAAAAACGGACCGGACACGTGCGCCTCGTCAACCCTTCATCCGCCATCACCCAATTGCTCGAAGTCACGCGGATGCACCGCTACTTCGAAATCGCCACCTTTCGTTTTGAGAGCCCCCTCGTGGACCAGCGCCCCATCCTCGTGATCGAGGACGAGCCTCACATTCGCACCGTCACCGAGCTGGTGGTCAAGCCCCTGGGGAGGCCGGTGATCAGCGCGGGAGACGGGGAGGAAGGCATCAAAGCCGCCATCCGCCATCATCCAGCCGCCATCCTTCTGGACTACCTCATGCCGGTGATGGACGGGAAGGAGACGCTCAAACGGCTCCGGTCCCATGCAGAGACGCGGGACATCCCCGTCATCATCATCAGTGCGAACGAGAAGCTCTCGACCCCCCTGCTCAAGAGCATGTGCGCAGCAGATGCCTTCGTCAGCAAACCCTTCTCGCCGGCAGAACTTCGCAGTGAGGTCCACCGCCTGATCCAGGAACGCATTCACCAACCCTCCCCTGCTCACTGACATGAAACGCGTGTTGCCCTTGTTTGTCATGGTGGATGCGTGCGGCTGGGAGATCGTGCGCCATGATCCTTTTTGCCAAGGCCTGGCCCCGCACCGCAGCCGGTTGGATAGTGTGTTCGGCTACAGCAGCAGCTGTGTCCCGAGCATCCTGAGCGGCCGGTGGCCGGATGAGCACCATAACTGGTGTTACTTCGTTCATGATCCGGAACGCTCCCCCTTCAAGTCGCTCCGCTGGCTCCAGTGGCTGCCAAAGTCCATCACAAGCCGCCGGATTTTCCGCCGCCTTATCACCCGGCTGGCCAAGAAAAGGCTAGGCTTCAAAGGCTACTTTGACCTGTATAACATCCCGTTCCAACACATCCACCGCTTCGACTTCACAGAAAAGCGCAGCCCGCTGCAGCCCGGGGGCATGAACCGTGGTGCAAACATCTTCGACGAACTGGTGCAGAGGAAGCTCCCCTATTTCGTGAGCGACCCGGGGGCCAGCGAGGAGGCAAACCGTGACCAACTCGCCCGCGAACTTGCTGAGGGCACCATCGAGTTTGCCTTCATGTACTGGGCCGGACTGGACGGACTCCTGCACCGGGTTGGCAACACGTCGCCGGAGGTGCCTGCCAAACTTCGCGAGTACGAATGCTGGATCCAGAGCCTGATGGATGCGGCGGCCCAGCACTATGATGAAGTGCATCTGTACGTTTTCAGCGACCACGGCATGGCGAACTGTACGGAGCACGTGGACCTGATGAGCCAGATCCAGCCACTGAATCTTGAATTCGGGGAGGACTACGCAGCGGTGTACGACAGCACGATGGCGAGGTTCTGGTTCTTCAACGAACCGGCGCGGGAGAAAATCACCGCGCTGCTGGAGCGTCGTGTGCCTCAGGGGCGGATTCTTCCAGAGGCTGAACTCAAGTCGATGCGGACCCCGATCGCGGACGGCTATTTCGGCGAACTGATCTTCCTCCTTCATGAAGGGGTGCTGCTCGTCCCCAGTCACATGGGGGAGAGGCCCATCACCGCCATGCACGGGTATCACCCGGATGCGCCCCAGAGCTACGCCGCCCTGTTCACGAACCAGGCCCGGCTTCCAGAGGAGGTCACTGCCATCCCCCACATCCATCGTCTGATGATGCATGAGGTGAATCAAAAGCAAGCGGCACGCACCGCCGACAAACCCCGAATCCCAGCCCTTCAGTCAGCATGAAGATCATGACCCTTTCCTCCCCCCCGGAATCCGTTGGCAAACCAGCCCCTCCCTCCCGCATCTGGCACAGCTTCATGACGAGGCTTCTGTTCAAGTTCATCCTGCCCCGGCTTCGAACCGTGAAGATCGAAGGTGTCCGGCTGGATGTCTCAGGCATGAGCCCTGTAATGAAGAACAACCTGCGTCTTGGCCGTTACGAGGTGCAGGAACGTCTTCTGGCGGCACGCGCCGTGAAGAAGGAGGATGTCGTCCTGGAACTCGGGGCTGCGATTGGCTTCATCGGTCTTTATTGCCGCAAAGTTCTAGGGGTGCGTGATTGCATCAGCGTGGAGGCCAATCCCGACACCCTGCAAAGGCTCAGGCACAACTATGCACTCAATGCCCTGACGCCCCATGTCATTCATGCGGCCGCCGCCAGCCAAGACGGAGAGCTGACACTGCATGCCGACGGTGAGTTCTGGGAGAATTCCCTCATTGATCAGGGCAAAGGCGCCACCTCGTTCACCGTCCCGGCATTAAGCCTGGCGTCATTGGTTCGCGGTATGAACAATGCCCCCACAGTCCTCATTGCGGACATCGAAGGAGCCGAGCAGTATCTGGACCTCTCCGGACTCCCCGACAGTGTGCGAACCATCATCATGGAGGTGCACCCCACGGTGATCGGCCAGGAGGCGGTTGACCACATCTTGAACACGCTCAAATCCATGCGCTTCACCCTAAGAGGCTGGGAAGAGAACACCTTCTGGGCAGAGAGAAAGGTTCACCCAGACAGGTCATCCTCGCAAGGTCATTAGTTGGCGGGCGGAGCAGTCGTTGGAGGGCTGTATCAAGCCCTTCCCGCACCAGATTGAGATCCAGTGGACACACATCACAGACTGCGCCGCCAGGCACGTTCACGTGCGGGGCGGCACGGGAAGCTTGTCCTCGGGTATGTGGCTCAAGGTTCTCGCAGGGATGCTGGTCATGGAGAACCATGAGGCCAGGGTGCGCGCCATGCCCGGGTTGAACAACACCTCCCGCATAAAGAGGTCGCGGGCCAGCGCCGCGAGTTTGCCACGCATCGTGCCCAGCTTCATTCCCCATGCGGCACGACGGGTCGCGATGCGGGACGCTTTTGAACGGATGCGGTCATACGCTGATGACCATGCCCGGGCCGTCGATGGCTGGGGATCGTCCTGCATCGAGAGCAGTGTCAGGGCGAGGAGTTCAGCATCCGCAAAGCCGGTGTTCATGCCCTGACCGCCAATGGGGCTCATGACATGGGCGGCATCTCCGCAGAGAAAAACGCGTCCATCACCATAGGTCTCGCTCTGCATCCAGCGCGGACTGAAGCTGCTGGTCGCCGTCACCCCCGATGGGGAAACACAAATGCCCGTGCGCTGCTGCACGATCTCCATCAACGCAGTTGCATCCGCATCCGTCACCGCTGCCTCGGTCTGGACGACCCAGCGCCTCATGTTTCCAGGGAGAGGAAACGACTCCACCGCGCCATCTGCGGTGAAAAACAAGTGCGCCTCCCTGTCCAGGCACGAGTGGTCGGGAATGTCCGCCATGATGAAATGACAACCGTAGCTGCCTCCATGACTGCGGATGTGGAGCATCTCACGAATCCTGCCCCGGGACCCGTCACAGGCCACCATATGCCTGCAGGTCACCACGTCATCCTGCGCACCAGAAACCGTCACCGTCACCTGCGAGGCATCTTGTGTGAGTGCTTTGACCTCCGTGCCGTAGGAGATGGAAGCACCGGGATACTTGAGCAGGTTCTGGTGCAGCACCTTCATCACCACGTGCTGGGGGATGCTCAACACAAACCGATAGGCACCCTCCAGCTTGGAGAAGTCGCAGACTCCCAGCAGACCTGTCTGCCCATGAACCATGACGCGATCTATGAACACCCCCTGCTGGATCAGCTCAACATCAAGTCCGAGCGTTCTAAGGATTTCCAGCGAGGGGGGCGTGATCCCGATTGCCAGGGAGGGCCGGACATGGCCCTCGCTCTTCTCAAAGATCCGCACACTTCTCCCCTGTCGGGCAAGCAGATTGGCCAGCAGCAATCCCACCGGCCCAGCGCCTGCGATGACCACATCATATTCCGCCGGCGGCACCGGTGTCACTCCCTGGGGCCGACACCGGAACTTCGGCACCCAGTAAGGCACGCTGTTTTGATACCTCGCAAAGGCCTCGCCGTAGTAGCGCAAATAGCGCTTTTCTTTCAGCAGCGGGGCCGCCAGGCAGTAACTCGTCCATAGGACCGCGGCGTAAAGGTGATCCGGCGTCCAGACCGGTGCCGTCCACAGGATGAGTGCGAACGAAAGATAGATGGGCTGGCGGACATGGCGGAATGTGCCAGAGCGGCTGAAAGGCTTGTAAGAAGGTGACTCATTCCGCCAGACGCTACGCCATCCCACGCTGCCCACCTGCACATCCATCCCCGCGTCATGCATGGACTTGGCCAGCAGCAGCCACGATGCTGCATAAAGAGCGTCCAACGCATAAAGGCACCATCCTGTCGGCGTCGCCCAGAGCACTCTGGATGGCGACCAA
The DNA here is from genome assembly GCF_000172155.1 of Verrucomicrobium spinosum DSM 4136 = JCM 18804. Taxonomy (NCBI): domain Bacteria; kingdom Pseudomonadati; phylum Verrucomicrobiota; class Verrucomicrobiia; order Verrucomicrobiales; family Verrucomicrobiaceae; genus Verrucomicrobium; species Verrucomicrobium spinosum. Next base: position 7,296,136 of record NZ_ABIZ01000001.1, read on the forward strand.
AGGAGGAAGACGAGCAGAAGTTGCAGGGCGGAGATGCCAGCGAAAATCGTGGTCGAAAGCGCACGCCCGAGCCCGAACGGTGCCAGCCCTCCCATCCACCTCCGGCCCCGGTCTGCCAGCAGCAAGCTGTGCACCGCGGCAAACTGGGCGAGAAGCAGGAAATTGGCAACCAGCCGCCACCAGCCGGAAAACCGGCCCAAACCCCATGACAACCCCGAGTGCAGGCTGAAGAACATGGTCACGACCGAAGCTCCAAACAGCGCGTGACTCGCGCCGCCATAGGCCACGGCGACCCAACGCTGTGTGCTCGTGTAGGAGGGACTTGCGTGAGGTGACGCAGCCTTCACCTTCTGGGAACGAGTGCCCGGATCAGACATGGATCATCACCTCCTGAAGAGACTGCAAGGTGGCTTGCCTGCTGCCACGGTGCGGTGTGGCACTCCCCACCCGTTGCAACAGGGCCGACTCCACCGTCAGGCCCGGACCGAACGCCATGGCGATCGTGGAGGCCTGCCGCGTTCGCGCGGACTGCAGCAGATCCTTCAGCACAAACAGGATCGTGGCGCTGCTCATGTTCCCATAGTCATGCAGAATGCGCCGTGAACTCAGCAACGATTCATTGGAAAGGCCGAGCCCAAGCTCCACCTTGTCCAGAATGCCCCTTCCCCCCGGATGCACGGCCCACTCCTCGATCTCCTGACAGGATTTCTTCCACGGCAGCAGCAGACGTTGCATCAGTGGCTGTAGTTCGGCCCCGAGAATCTCCGGCACATAGCTGGTGAGTTTGATGTCGAACCCATGGTCGCCCACATCCCAAGCCATCTCTGCCTCCCCCTTAGGGACCAGCGCCGAGGCGAACCCCTCGACCCGGTACGCAGGCCGGTCCCGAGAGGGTTCCCGGGCACTTACAATGGCCGCTGCGGCCCCATCGGCGAAGAGTGAGTTTGCCAGCATCGCGTCCGGTCGGTCGTCCAGCTGCATGTGCAGGGTGCATAGCTCCAAACAGACTACCAGCACCACCGCTTCCTTGCGCGCTTCGCAGAACTGGGCGGCCATGCGCAGCGCTGGAAACGCAGCATAACACCCCATGAAGCCGATGGTGTATCTCTCGACGCTGGACTTCAGGTTCAAATCCCGCACCAGATAAAAATCCGGGCCCGGGTTCACGAAGCCGGTGCATGATGCATAGACCACATGAGTAATGTCCTCCCTGGCGAAGCCGCTGGCTGCCAGTGCGCGGCGCGCCACTGATACGGACAATTCTCTTGAAGCCCTGGAGAAGACCGCATTCCGCTCCGCCGTGGTGGGATTGGAGGGGGTGCCTTGTTCGTCGATCTTGAAAAGACTGCCCCCTCGGGGATGGTTGAAGTCATCAACCACGCTGTGCCGAGTCTTGATTCCCGAGCGCTGGTACAAGGCATGCAGCAGTCGAATGGACTTCGGGTTTTGGGTCCATGACTTCATCTTGTCGCGAATGAACTCCTGCTGGTAGGGATGTTCCGCCGCCTGGGTTTCGATGTGGTGAATATAAGTGGGCATCTCGATCTCAGGCTTGGGTTCGGGCAAGGGTGACATTCACATGGACATTTACCGTGTCTCCGACCCGGATCACGAACATCACCGACGGCACCTGAATCCCGCAGGCTTTCAGGGAAAGAGGGAAATCGATCTCAAAGGAGGCCTTGCCATCCTTCTGCGTCCAGTTGCTGACCTTGGCCTCCACAGCCTGTTGTTTCCCAAGGATCGAGAGCTGGAATGGCAGCTTCTCAGGCACCTTGCCGCCCTCCGGGAGCAGTGATGCGAAAGCGCAGTCAAAATCACCCTTTATCAGGGGAAAATCCACCACCCGCATTGCCTTGCGCATGTTCTCGTCGCGCTTCGCCTCTTTGGTATCCATGTTTGAAGCCTTCACCTCCACATGGGCCTTGAGCGCAGTGGGTTGATTCGATTCATTCATGGCCACCGTCGTGAGAAAGGGCTGCGCATTCACGGTGCCGGACCAGTCGTGCAGGGTGGAGGTGCCGTTGAATTGGATTGCGGCAGTTCCTTTCCAGAGGGTGGGAGTGTCAGCAAAGCAGGGCTGCAATAGAGTCAGAAGGGCGCTCGCAGTGGCAAGCAGAGCAGGATGAAGTTTCACAGTTGTGTGCAATAAAGTTTTTGAGAATGGAAGAATCACGGCGTGTTGTGTGCGCCGCGCACGCATGGCCCCGTATTGAGTGACCAGGGGCTCCCGCGTGACGCCCGGATCGGAGTGATCACCGGGCGTGTTGGAGTGGGCATGTAGCAGGCACCTGCTCGCACCTCAAAGCAGATGCACGCAGCGCGCGATCCTCATATCCTCTGAAGAGGGGAGCCCATTGCCTAAAATTCTGCCCCATGAAGCATGCCCGCTGATCCGTGCCAGACGGAGTCTTCTGCGATCTTCATTGTTCCGGGTGTCCCATGGTGATGCACATTCACCTGGCGTCAGGCTCCGGACGCTGCCGATGGATTCGTCTGTGGTCCGGTCAGGCCGTTCATCACAGTGGCAAGGGAGGGAGGCATCCCCTCCGCGGCGCGGCAGCAGAAACAGCCCACCAGCCTCCGCCCCTGCCAGATGGAGAGAAGCTGCCCCACGATAATGGTGGTGATCCGGCACCTCTATCCCCAACGGCTCCAGCAACTGACACAGGCAACCTGGCAGCACCAGCTGCAGGCAAGACCAGACAATGAAGATGGACTTTAAAAGAATCAAAACGTGACGGTCATCCGAAGATGCGGGGGTGTGACCGCATCTCTCGTGCGATGTTGAATATTTTCATGTGATGCTAAAGGGTCTCAATTGCTGTGATCACTGCCAGCCCGCCTTTTACAGTTAGATGAAATAGTCTTCCGTGATGGCGGACTGGGCGTTGTCGTTGAGCCGCCGGCAGGCGAACTTGCACACTTCAAACACGGACTCCTCCGCCACCTTGTAGAAGACCTGAAGGCCCTCGCGCTCCCTCTTCAGCAGTCCGGCCTGGTGCAGCAGTTTCAGGTGCTTGGACACATTCGCCTGCGAGGTCCCCAGGCAGGCCACCAGCTCCCCCACACTCTGCCGCCCGTGGCGCAACTCCTGTAGGATGGCCAGCCGTGTGGCGTCCGCAAACGCGGAGAAGATCTCTGCCACCTTCTCCAGGGAGGCGCGGGGCATCTTCGGGCGGTCTGGTGCCAGACCGGGATCAGGGGACATTTTCTTAGTTGACTTCATAACCACATTAGAATATAGGAATATAACTGAACAATGCAACTGAATACCATGGCCGCTCCCATCTCACAATTGTCTCCTCACGATCTCGCGACCCGCCTTAAGAACTCCGCTGGCCCGGCACCTTTGCTTCTAGACGTGCGAACCCCGCTTGAGCACCAGGAGGTCCACCTGCCCGGCACCCGCCTGATCCCTCTGGATCAGCTGGATCCCGCCGCCGTGTGCACCGCCTTTGGCCAGGACCAGGAGGTCGTCGTCATCTGCCGAAGCGGTGCCCGCGCAGCAAAGGCCGCCCAAAAGCTCGCCGAGGGCGGAATGAAAAAGATCGCCGTTCTGGAGGGCGGCACCCTCGCGTGGACCGCCGCCGGCCTCCCGGTCAACCGCGGGCGTAAAGGGGTGTCACTGGAGCGGCAGGTCCGCATTTCTGCGGGCACGCTCGTCCTGCTGGGCACCGTGCTCGGCACCTGGGTCCACCCAGGTTTCTACGGCCTGAGCGCCTTCGTCGGCGCGGGTCTCGTCTTCGCTGGCATCACCGACTGGTGCGGCATGGGCCTCCTCCTGGCCCGGGCCCCTTGGAATCAGGTGCCCAGCGAACCCGCCGTCTGCTCCCGTTAACCCCTTCAGCGAGCCATCCGCCCGTTTGATTCGTCAATGCATCCTTAGCCCCTACCGCCATGTTCCTGCGCCAAGTCTTCGATTCCCATCTCGCCCAATACGCCTATGTCATCGGCTGTCAGAAGTCCGGCGAAGCCATCGTCATCGACCCTCTGCGCGATGTTTCCCAGTACCAGGAGATCGCCGCTGCCGCGGGCCTGAAGATCACCGCCGTTGCCGAGACGCACATCCACGCGGACTTCGTCAGCGGTGCGCGTGAGCTCAGTGCAGATGGGAAAACCAGCGTGTACGTGTCCGCAGAGGGTGGCCCCGACTGGCAGTCTGAGTGGGCCCGGGATCTCCCGCAAACCCGGCTCCTGCATGACGGTGACACGTTCCACATCGGCCGCATCCAGCTCCAGGCCTGGCACACTCCTGGGCACACGCCGGAGCACCTCAGCTACCTCATCACCGACCAGGGCGGCGGGGCGGACGAGCCCCTGGGCATCATCTCCGGAGACTTCCTTTTTGTGGGGGATGTGGGGCGCCCGGACCTGCTTGAGCAGGCAGCGGGCCAGGCCGGGACCCAAGAGGCCGGCGCACGCCAGCTGTACCACAGCTTGAAGAAGCTCTCCGCCCTGCCAGACCACCTCCAGGTGCTGCCCGCCCATGGAGCCGGCAGCGCCTGCGGCAAATCGCTCGGTGCCGTGCCCACCTCCACCCTCGGGTATGAGAAGCGGTTCAACCATGCGCTCCGGCTCGCCCTGAATGACGCGGAGCAGGCCTTTGTGGATTTCATTCTGGAAGGCCAGCCCGAGCCGCCGCTCTACTTCGCCAACATGAAAAAGGTGAACAAGACGGGCCCCGCGATTCTGGGCCCCATTGTCCCCCCGCGCGCCTGGGACCTGGCCGGAGTGGAGCCCCGCCTCAGCTCCCCAGACTTCGTCGTGGTGGACTCCCGGAATGACCGGCAGGCTTTTGCAGGCAGACATCTGCGCGGCAGCCTCTTCGCCCCCTCGCGCGGAGACTTCTCCGGATTCGCAGGTTCTTTCCTTGATCCCGCGCAGGAAGTGGTGCTGGTGGTGGAGTCGGCGGACCAGGTGGACGGCCTCGCCCGTCAGTTGCTGCGCATCGGCTTTGACCATGTGGTGGGCTGGCTTCCCGCCGCCGTGCTGGTGGAGGCACCTGAGGGTATGCTCAGCAGCTTCCCCACCACCACCTTTGCCGGGCTGGCGGCCCTCCTCCAGTCCACAGCAGGTGCCGTCATTCTCGACGTCCGCCGCTCTACCGAGCACGCTGCGGGGCACGCCCGGGGTGCGCTGAACATAGCCCATACGCGGCTCCGCGCCCGGGAGGAGGAGCTGCCCACCGGTGTCCCCCTGGTGGTGCACTGCCAGAGCGGCATGCGCGCGGCCACCGCCAGCGCCTGGCTGGCCCGTCGCGGGCGGCGCGTCATCCATGTGAATGACGCCTTCCCCAACCTGCCCGCTGCCCTGCTCGCCTGAGCCTCGCTGTTTCCACGAACCCCAACGCCCCCTGGCAGACAGGGAACCATCCATGGACACCGCCACCCTCCTCATTGTCGCCTGCGGGCTCCTCGTAGGAGCCTCACTCGGGCTCACCGGCGGGGGCGGCTCCATTTTCGCGGTGCCGCTGCTGCTCTACGGCCTCTCCGTACCAGTGGGCACCGCCATGGGCCTCAGCCTGGCCACAGTGGGACTCACCGCAGGATTTGGGGCCCTGCTACGTCTGCGCCATGGCGAGGTGGAATGGCCCGCTGGTCTGATCTTTGCCGTGGCGGGCATGCTCACCGCCCCTCTCGGCACCACCCTTGGGCGTCACCTCCCCGCCGCTCTCCTGCTCAGCACCTTCGCCCTCCTCATGGCCTACATCGGTGCCCGCATGTGGCGTGGGCGCGGAGCGGAGGATGACGCCCCGCCCAGCCGCTGTGTCGCACGCGGTCCCGGAGCCTTCGGCCCGGAGTGTTATCTCCGCCTGGGCTCCGGCGGCGCGGCCGCTGGTCTGCTCTCCGGTCTCTTCGGCGTGGGCGGCGGCTTCATCATCGTCCCCGTGCTCCTCTTCGTCACCGGCATGAGCATCCACCGCGCCGTGGCCACCTCCCTGCTCGTCATCTTCCTCATCTCCGTCTCAGGCGTCATCGCCCACATGCTCCACGGCCAGCTCTTCCCCATGCCGCTGAGCCTCCTCTTCATCGGCGGCGGGTTCGCCGGCATGCTTCTGGGCAGCACCCTGCGCTCCCGGGTTCATGGAAACACCCTCCAGCGGCTTTTCGCCGCCGCCATGTGGCTCGTCGCCCTCTGGATGCTGGTGCGCAATCTCCTCCTGCCCTGACCGGCACATCCTCAGGCCCGCCCGACAGGAAGCCCACATCCCCACAAGACCATCCCCACAAGACAGGCTATTACGAATACTTCCCCACAAGACAGGCTATTACGAATACTGTAATACTTCCCCACAAGACAGGCTATTACGAATACTGTTGCCAAGACTCGACGCCCACCGAGCTTCAGCGGCTACAGGCCGTAGCTCTTGATCTTGTACTGCAACGCCCTTCGGCTGATCCCCAGAATGCCGGCCGCCGCCTCCCGGTTGGACGTGCACTTCAGCAGCGTCTGCCGGATCAACTCCGACTCCACCTGGGCGATGCTCATGCCTGGCTGGATCGTGAACCCCATTCGCTTCCGGCCCGGGTTGACCAGATCTTCTGGAATCTGCTCCCGGCCGATCACGCCTTGCGAGACCGTCACCGCCAGCCGCTCCACCAGATTGCGCAACTGCCGCACATTCCCGGGCCAGGGCAGCGCCTGAAAAAGGGCCAGCACCTCGGGGGTGAACCTCTTTGGCCGCCGCTGGTGCTTCGCGCAGAAATGCTGCGCAAAGGACGACACCAAGTCTGGAATGTCCTGCACCCTTTCCCGCAACGGCGGCGGACAGATGGTGACAATGTTCAGCCGGTAGTAAAGATCATCCCGGAAGCAGCCCTTCTCACACTCCTCCTCCAGGCGTTTGTTCGTGGCCGCCACGATCCTCACATCGGCCCGCTCCAGCTTCGTACTCCCGATCGGGCGGTACATACCATCCTCCAGCACCCGGAGCAGGTCGCCCTGCCCCTTGGGGGAAAGATCGCCGATCTCGTCCAGAAACAACGTGCCGCCATGCGCCTGCCTAAACCGCCCCTGACGGTCGCCCACCGCCCCAGTGAAGGCCCCTCGCACGTGACCAAAGAGCTCCGCCTCAATCAGGCTGTCAGGCAGCGCCGCACAGTTGACGGCTATGAACGGGCGCGCGCGGCGGCGGCTCTTCTCGTGAATGGCCCGGGCGATGATCTCCTTTCCCGTGCCGCTCTCCCCTTCGATCAACACCGTCACGTCCGTCGATGACACTTTCGCAATCAGCCGGCTCACCGCCTGCATCACCTCACTGCCACCGGCGAAGATGTCGGGATCTGAGCGGCGACGCAGCCGGATTTTGAGCTGCTGGTCCTCCGCCGTAAGGGACTGGTGCTCCAGCGCCTTCGCGATCGACGCCAGCAGCCTGCCCTCCTCCAGCGGTGTGGTGAGATAGTCGAAGGCCCCGCACTTGATCGCGCTCACTGCTGCCTCCACCGTGCTGCCCTCGGCCACCAGGATGAACTGCGTGTCCGGTGCCTGGCTCCTCAGCTTCTGCATCAATGACTCCGGCGCAACTTGTCGCGCATCGAACGACTTGACCACGACATTGAAGAGTTCCCCCGAGGCGAGGTGCAGCGCCGCCACCTCATCCGTGGCGACCGCCACGCGGTAGCCGGCCTCCGTCAACATGTGATGGATGGCCCTGGCGGCGCCAAGCTTCCGATCAAGCAACAGAATGTGGATCTGCGAGGGGTCCATAAAGGCGCAGCTACCTTGCACAAGACGTCACGGTCAAGTGCAATATTTGCACACAACCCCTTCTTCACCTCGGTTTCCAGAATTTACACCGATTCGTAATCACCTCTTGCTCAACATATTACATCTTTTCACACAGCATTGGCACCCAACCTGCCTCCCAGCTTCAACATGCCCCAATTTTCCAGCAACAGTGTGCACTCTGAGCCGGCGAACCCGGCCCCACAGCCCCGCCCCTTCCAGACCGACGCAGAGTTCGACCTTCTCCTGCCAAAGCCGTTTCAGGACCTCTCCCAGCGGCACTGGACGCCCGTCGCGGTGGCCCATGAGGCCGCCCGATTCCTCGCGGACCGCCCGGGAGACAGGGTCCTGGATGTGGGCTGCGGCCCTGGCAAGTTCTGTGCGGTGGGCGCCTCCGCCACCCAGGGCCACTTCATCGGCGTGGAGCAGAGGGGGAATCTCGTCCGTATTGCGCAGTCGTTGCTGCAACATTTCCAGATTCCCCGGGCCACCATCGTTCAAGGAAATATCGTCGATTTCGACTTCGGCCAGTTTGACGCCTTCTACCTCTTCAACCCCTTCCAGGAAAACTCGCTGCCCTCCTATGGCATCGACTCAAGCGTGACGCTCGATCCCCGGCTCTACGACCTCTACACGGCGCACGTTTACCGGCAGTTGTCCGCTGTCCCGTTGGGCACCCGGGTGGCGACTTACTGGGGAGACCAGGAGGAGATCCCGGACTCCTATGACTGTGTTGGGTCGCAGTTCGATGACCGGCTGCGCTTCTGGATCAAACGGCGGCATCACTCCCTCATGGCACCATGCGGGGCGGCTGCGCTCAGCAATGCCGACGACCTTCGCCCCGCATCCAGCAGGAGCGGCATCTACCGGCAGGGGGCGATGGCGCACGCGCTTCTATCGTCCGGGATCCTGTCCTGATGCATTCCACACGCCCGGCCATCACCACCATGGAAAATCTTTACAATGACTTGAGCAGCTCCAGACGAGGCAACGAATTTAAGTGTTCATTTCTCGTGGAGCAGGAAATGATCGCGGCAGTCAAAGCCTGGCTGGACATGTGCGGAGACCCTCGCCTTTCGGAGGATTTTGTCCTCGCACTCGGGGCAGAGGAAACAAAACTGGGCCGCAGGGGGCAGGCTCACCTGGCCCTGCACGTGACGCCACGGCTGCTGCTCCAACTGGTGCTGGCCGCCCGCCGGGACCTCGCCACTCCCTGGCAGTCAAAGGAGCAGGAGATCAACCTCGGCCAGATCCGCGCCCGCATTGAAACCTGGGCGCTCGCCTGGATGCTGTTGAGGGACTTGCGTCGCTAAGAACCTGTTTGGATAAAAAACACTGGGGGTGTTGCGAGGCGTTGGGAGTCTGGACAAGGCGCGAAGAGGGCGCGAATCGAGAGATTCACAATGGATGAGCAACGCAGTCCAGGCTCGGCCAAGCTGCTCTTACTCATTCCCTTGATTGAACCTGCCACACCCGGAATTTTTTTATCCAAACAGGTTCTAAGTGCCCGCCCCACGTCAGACCTCTTTGCCAGCTTCCCCCACTGCGTCTCTCCCCAACAGCGCAGCGCATCAGCGTTGCGGATGCAGCTCCGCCAGGGAGGGCCGGAGCGCACCGGTCACCCCTTCGGGCCATGGCGCCCCCTGTTGAATCCATCGCCACAGGATTTTCTCTTCGGACGGGGTCAGCCTCGCACCCACCAGCGGCATCGCCACCACCCCCTGATGCGCAGCCGTCACCTGAAGCAGGCGGCTGGAACCCGGCCTGCCTGGTACAATACGGGGACCGTAGGCACCAGGCTGCATCGCCATATCCCGGGACTCCAGCCGATAAGCTCCCGCTGCCGCTTGGTCAGAATGGCAGCTCAGGCACTTGCTCTCCAGAATGGGCTTCACCTGATGTTCAAAACTAACCGCTCCCCTCGTGCGGCGGAGGACCTCTGGCACCAGAACAGACAACCCCTCCGGCGCGGTCTCCCCGCCACGCTCACTCTCCACACCCGGACCTGCGCATGCGCTCATGAGCAGACCCGAAAAAACACAAACCATCGCTTGGTGAAGAGAGGGGTATTTCATACGGCTTCCTTGATCTCATCATACGCCCTACAGGCAGCCTCTACCAAGCCTTCCTTGCTAAACACAAGTCCCATAACGCTGCAACCACGGGCATCCAACCACAAGCAGCCCACAATATGACTTTCTTTCAACAAGATACGACGGGCAAATTCGCGATCCGCAGAGTCTAATATGGATGACGCGTACATTCACACACGCCCCTGCTTGGGTCGAATAAAGCGGACGACCCTTGCGGGTTTTACCCAATTCCGCAATCGAGGTCAGTACCATGAATACACTCACTCGTTGGACCCCGTTCCGAACCGGCACCTGGGACCCGCTCAAAGAGATCAGTGAAATGGAGAACCGCCTGTCCCGGCTTTTCCCCACAGCCGCCAGCAATGGCGGTGCCAAAGAGGCCCTTACGGTCGCAGAATGGGCCCCTCCCGTGGACATCACCGAGGACGACAAGGAGTACGTCATCAAAGCCGAGCTGCCGGAAATCAAAAAGGAGGATGTCAAGGTGACCGTGACCAACGGCGAACTCACCCTCGCCGGCCAGCGCAAGTTCGAGAAGGAAGAAGAGGGCAAGAAGTACCACCGTGTAGAACGATCCTACGGGAGCTTCCTGCGAAGCTTCACCCTGCCGGATGCCGTCGATGCCACGAAGGTCGAGGCTCAGTTCAAAGACGGCATTCTGACCGTCCACCTGCCCAAGGATGAACGGGCCAAACCCAAAAGCGTGGAGGTCAAGCTGAACTAACCATGAGGTCGGCAGGCTCCGGTACCTCCGGCGGTTGTGCTGGGATCACAACCGCCGCGCATTGGTCATCGGCCGCTGAAGGTGGGCTCGCGGTCCGTGGTTGCTCATGAACTCACTGTTGTCCGTCATGCGCTTCGTATTCTAATGCGTCCCATTGAGAAGATAAGAAGATCTCCGCCACTGGCAGACACCTTCCGCCAGCTTCCTGCTGGATGTCAGCCTGAGGGCGAACTCACAGCCCTTCAGCACCCCTGAGACTTCCCGGCGTGGAGCACGAGCCCCGCCCCGATCAGGGCCTTGGATGCTCATGAGATGTCAGACATCACCTTGGGCGGGAAGGCAGCCCGCAGGGCATTGAGGACGGCAAGAACGTCAATAACCTCCTGGGAGATGGCTCCTGCGACTGGATCCAGATACCCCGCAGCTGCCAACACCATGCCCACCAAACTCAAGGCCATGCCACCCACAGCGCTCTGGAGGGCGATCAGGCGCATGCGACGGCTGATATGGATGAACTCGTCCACCTTGGTAAGGGAATTGTCCATCACCACCACACTGGCAGCTTCCGCTGTCACGTCACTGTTCCGGCCAATCGCGATCCCGACGGTGGCTGCCATCATAGCCGGCGCGTCGTTGATGCCATCACCCACATAGAGGGATTTGATTTGCGCCGTTTCACGACGCACAATCGCGAGCTTCTGTTCGGGACTTTGCTCCGCATACACCTCAGTGATGCCAACTTGTTCAGCCAGGTAGCGAACCTCCGACTCGCGATCACCTGAGATGATCATGGTCCGTTTGAACTGGTGCTTCGTGCCGAGATGATGAATGAACGACTGACCCTCAGCCCGGGGAGCGTCCCGCAATCTGAATGTAGCAGCATATCTGTCGTCAACGACAATGATGCACTCCAGCCCCCCGGCGACAGGAGGGACGAGATCCCTGCCCGCGACTTCTCTTTCAGCGAGCTTTTGCCGGCCGGTGATCTGCACCGAATGACCAGCTACGATACCGCGGAGCCCCTGGCCGGGTGCCTCACTGACTTGTGAGGTTTCCAGCGGAGGCAGCCCCTCCGCCTTGGCCTGGGCAACGATGGCCAATCCGAGAGGATGCCTCGAATAAAGTTCCAGACTGGCAGCGAGAGCAAGGACGTCCCTCTGCACAAACCCCGGAGCCACGATTTGGTCAGTCAATTTTGGCTCCCCGTAGGTCAGCGTCCCCGTTTTGTCGAAGATCCCGATGCGACAGCTCGAAATTTGCTCAAGAGCGAGCGGGTTCTTGACGATGATGGCGCGCCGGGCACACAGAGATATCGAGCCGATGATCGCAATGGGGATGCCAATGAGAAGCGGGCAGGGCGTGGCAATCACCAGAACGGAGAGAAAGCGCAGAGCTTCCCCACTCAAAGCCCAGGCGAAGAGTGCCAGGACGATTGCCACGGGGGTGTACACCGCGCCCAATTTATCGCCCAGACGCCGCAGGTGCGGCCGGGTCTGTTCAGACTCTCGCATGACTTCCATGATCTTTGCGTAACGCGAGTCTGCAGCGAGTTGCGTGGTGCGAATGGTCAGGGAAGAGTCGTTGTTGATCGCCCCGGAGATCACCGGTGAACCGGTGGTCTTGGTGATCTCAAAGGGCTCACCCGTAAGATAGGACTCGTCCATAGAGCCGTGTCCCTCAATGACCACACCGTCCACCGGACAGATGTCATGGGGATAGATCACCAAGGTGTCCCCCACCGCCACTTCATGCAATGGCACATCTACGATGCCTGCCGCAGTCTTGCGATGCGCTCCGGACGGGATGCGTTTAGCCAGGGCCGCCAGTACCGATGAGGCGCTACGCAGGGCGTAGCTCTCGAGAGCTTCCCCTCCCGAAAGCATCAACACGATGATGGAACCCGCCAGATACTCCCCCATGACAAAGGAAGTGACAATGGACACTCCTCCGAGCAGGTCGGAACCAAACTCCCGCCTCCACATTTTTTTCAAAAGCCCCCACACGAGCGGGAGGCCACACACCACAATCGTCGCCAAAAGCGGATAGTTGCAAGTTGCGACGTCAGCCCGGACCACAAAACGCAGCACAAGATGGGTGAAGATCGCGATCAGGGAGGTCGCCGCGACAATCAATCCTTTTTGCCGCTTCACCCATGAAATGAGCCCGCGGTCTGGCAGGGCGTGCCCCGGGTGATTTGACCTGCCGGTGGATTCCACGCTGGGATCGGTCGCCTGAATCATGATTGCTTGGGATGAGGGGTGAACAGCTGGGTGTTCAACGTTGTGGAGTGGCTATCCCAGCAAGATCTTGCTATCCTGAACTGCAATCGCTTGTCGCATGGGTGCCGGGTGTCCGATCCTTTCCACGGCCCGGCCAGCTTCCCACCATGGTTGGCAAGCGCACCAAACCGTTGCCGATCTGCCCGCTGGTGCTCTTCAGCCATTGGGGTTTATCATCCACATTTTGTGAATCAAGCAGATTAATGCGACAGGCGAGCGTTCTTGGCACCACTTGAGACGCGAACTGCTCACGGGACAAGATTCGGTGCATGGATGCCAATACATGGATGGCAAAACCTGAATAAATCAACTACGATGGCAGGTGGATCTCCAAACAAAACCCACCAACCGCCATGATCAAGAAATTTGAAATCGACTACACCGTCTTCCCGCAGCATAACCAGCATGTGGACACGCACCGGACCGACGATCCGGTGGAAGCAGAGGAATACCTCATGCACCTGCTCGTCAGCGGAGCCCGGATCCTTGCCATCAAGCATGAGGGAGTAAATCTGGACACCGTCCAGTCTGACCGGCTCCTGCTCGTTGCTGTGCAGCGTCTTGCCACGCGTCTGCTGGCCAATTCGCTGCACATCGATTCCGTGACCGTGAACCACCGCTTCGGCCTCCCTGCATGAGGCGGCTCACTGAAATAACTTCATGAACCTGCCCTCCCGCCTCTGCGGCATTGCTTCCGGTGCCGCGTCGCTTGCCCTGCTGGCGGCCGGCGGGTGTGCCACGGTGCCCTCTCACAGCAAGGAATCGGAGGCGGCATTCGCCACCCGGTTGAAGCCCGTCCTGGAGTACTACTGCACGGAGTGCCACAATCCCCGCCTCGCCCCGGTTTTCGGGGGGCTGGACCTTACCACCGGTCGTGCTGCCATGACCACCGGCAGTCATGCGCCTGTCATCCTGCCCGGCCACCCGGATCAGAGCCTGCTGGTCACCGTGCTGCGTCTCGGTCATGAGGAGGCCTTCGGCATGCCGCCCGCGCCGGACAAAATCAGCGACGACGAGCTCAACGGTGTCCGGGCCTGGATCCAGCAAGGAGCACACTGGCCCACCGGGGAAAAGGGCCGGCTCAAAGTGCCTGTTGACGGAACCGCTGCGGAGAGCCATTGATCGATGTCCGTCATCGCAAGGTCTATGAGCTCCCCTCCTTCGACCTCTGCTGCGGATCAGGCGCACGACATTCTCCGCCGCCCGCAGAGGCACGCCTTGGCCCCGCTCTTCACGCCGCGCAGCATTGCCGTTATCGGGGCATCAGACAAGCCCGGTTCCGTGGGTGCGGCCCTGCTGCAAAATCTCACGACATGGGGGAAGCCCGTGTACCCGGTCCATCCGGTCCACACCTCACTCCAGGGGCAGCAGGCCTGGCGGGAGGTGGCGGCCATCCCCCACTCCGTGGACCTGGCGGTGGTCGCCACTCCGGCAGAGACGGTGCCAGGCATCATCCGGCAATGCGCGAACTGCGGCATCCCGGCGGCGGTGATCCTTTCAGCAGGGTTCAAGGAAACAGGATCGAAAGGCGCCCGCCTGGAGCAGGAGGTGATGGCGGAGGCGCGCCGCGGCAGGATGCGGATCCTCGGGCCCAACTGCCTCGGTCTCATGATGCCCCACGCCGGGCTTAACGCCAGCTTCAGCGCGACCTCCGCCCGGCCTGGCAGCGTCGCCTTTCTCAGCCAGAGCGGCGCGCTCTGCACTGCGGTGCTGGACTGGAGCCTCAGGGAAAAGGTGGGGTTCAGTGGCTTCGTCTCCCTCGGCTCCCTGCTCGACGTGGGCTGGGGGGATGTGATTTCGTACTTCGGCGACGAGCCCCACACCCGGAGCATCGTGTGTTACATGGAGTCCGCAGGAGATGCGCGACGTTTCCTCTCAGCAGCACGGGAAGTGGCCCTGACCAAGACGATCATCGTATTGAAGGTGGGTCGGACGGAGGCGGCAGCACGGGCAGCGGCCTCGCACACCGGAGCGCTGACCGGCCGTGATGCCGTGCTGGATGCCGCATTTCACCGGGCTGGCGTCCTGCGGGTGAACACGCTGGAGGAGATGTTCAACATGGCGGAGGTGCTGGCAAAGCAGCCGCCTCCACGCGGCCCGCATCTGGCCATCGTGACGAATGCCGGAGGCCCTGGGGCCCTGGCGGCAGACAGGCTCGTGGCCAGCGGCGGCAAGATGGCAGAGCTCTCCTCAGAATGCCTCTCGAAGCTCAGCGCAGTGCTGCCACCGCACTGGAGCCATGGCAATCCCCTCGATATACTGGGTGATGCCGATGTGGGCCGCTACGCCGCTGCGGTGGAAGCCGCCTGCCAGGAACCAGGGGTGGACGGCGTGTGCGTCATCCTCACGCCGCAGTCCATGACCGCTCCCGGTGCCATCGCGGAACGGGTGATCCAGGCCACCCAGTCTTCGGGCAAGCCGGTCCTCGCCAGCTGGATGGGAGGGGCGGCTGTAGAGCAGGGACGAGAGATCCTCAACACCGCAGGAATTCCCACCTATGACTTCCCCGACATGGCGGCACGGGCCTTCGCTCTCATGTGGCGCTACGGAGAGAACTTACGCTCCCTGTATGAAACACCCGTGCGAATGCGTCACACTGGCATCGCCGCAGATGGCAATGCAGCGGCCTGCGCCACGGCGCTCATCCGCGAGGTGCAGCAAGACAGCCGTAGCCTGCTGACAGAGACGGAGTCCAAGGAAATACTGGCTGCCTACGGCATTCCCGTCGTGGAGACCCGCGTGGCCACCACTGTGAACCATGCGGTGCACCTCGCCGACGCGATCGGCTACCCCGTGGCCATCAAGCTTCACTCAAAGACCGTGACCCACAAGTCCGGCATGGGAGGCGTCCGTCTGGACATCTGCCACGCTGAGGGGGTGAGGCTCGCCTGGCTGGAGATCGAACAGGCGGTTCAAAAAGCGGCCGGCCCAGGCCACTTCCAGGGCGTGAGCATCCAGCCGATGGTGCGCCGGTCCGGCTGCGAGCTCATTCTCGGCAGCAGCGTGGATCCGCAGTTCGGCCCTGTGCTGCTCTTTGGCGCTGGCGGCATTTTTGTGGAGGAGCTCCAGGATCAGGCTCTGGGCCTGCCCCCGCTCACTGCCACCCTCGCCCGCCGCCTCATGGAGCAGACCCGCGTTTACCACGCACTTCAGGGAGGCAGGGGGCACCCTCCCGTGGACCTGGCTCTCCTCGAGCAGATCCTGGTCCGCTTCAGCCAGTTGATCGTCAGCCACCCGCGGATCGCGGAAATAGACGTCAACCCGCTCGTGGCCTCCCCGGAGGGCATGCTCGCCCTGGATGCCCGGATCGTGCTCCATCCCCGTGAGGTACCCGATGACAAGCTCCCGGCCCCCGCCATCCGTCCCTATCCGGCCCGGTACATTCAGACCTTCCCGTTGCAGGATGGCACCACGGCGACCATCCGCCCCATCACCCCGGAGGACGAGCCCGCCATGGCCAGGTTTCATCGAACCCTCTCAGAGCGCACCGTGTACCAGCGCTACCTCATGCAGATGCGACTGGACCAACGCGTCGCCCATGAGCGGCTCAGCCGTCTCTGCTTCATCGACTATGACTGCGAAATGGCCCTGGTCGTGGAACGCCGCCCCCCGGGGGAGGACCAGGCGGAAATCCTGGGAGTGGGGCGGCTCAGCAAGCTGCATGGCCTCAACGAGGGCGAGTTCGCCCTCCTCATCAGCGATCCCTGGCAGGGCCATGGACTCGGCACCCGCCTGCTCAACCTGCTCGTGCGGGTTGGGCGAGATGAGGGACTGGCCCGCATCACCGCCACCATGCTCCCGCAGAACTCGGGCATGCAGCAACTGGCACGGCGCGCCGGGTTCACGGTGCACTGCAACATCGATACCGCCGAGTGCAGCGCGGAATTGATCCTATGAGCTCCCGCTGCAGGGCTCACGCTGGGGATTGAAAGACGCGAAATGGGGTCTCCGGGCCGGGCCCCTCGGTCGTGATGACTTCTGAGAGCTCAATCTACCCTGGGGGTGGCTCCTGCGTGGGCAGGCACGTATCACGCCTCTTTTGATGCGCCAGCCCCCGGCCTGTCCCTATCTTCCGGCCTGCGGGGCCCGTCCCACTCCCAGGTGCCATCCTCGGCAATATACAGCCCGTGGTCGAACCACTGCGCCTCCTCACCCAGGCGCCCCAGCGCCACATAGCTGATGCCCCGCGACGTGAACGCCTCCAGGACCCGCAGGAGCTCGACCTTGTCCAGCGAGGAGCTGATGCGGTCCAGGAACACGATCTCCGGTGCCGCCAGCAACGCGCGGGCGGCGGCGAGCAGCGCCTGCTCCTCAAACGACAGAATGCCGCTCCAAGCCTGCTCCACATCCAGACCGCCAAACACGCCGGGCAGCGCCGCCAGCCCCACCGCCCCGAGCGCCGCCTCGACCTGGGCACCTGTGACGGTGCCCTCATCACCCGGCTTCACCATGAGATCCCGCAGCGTGCCCGTCGGTAGGTAGGGCCGCTCCGGCAGGAACATGATGCGCTCATCATCCGGCCGTGTGATCAGGCCGGAGCCATCCCGCCACAGTCCCGCCGTGGCGCGGAAGAGGGCCAGCTTGGCACGATTGTTCACCGCACGGATCAGCACCCGGCGCCCGCGGGGAATGACCACTGAGAGATCCCTCACCAGCGGCCGGCCGCTTGAGGAAAGCAGCGTCACCTGCTCGTAAGCCAGCGTGCCGTTCTCCTCCTTCACCTGCAGACCGCCCTCCGGCGCACCCGAGGCGCTGCGCATCGCATCCGTCAGCCCGCGGATTCTGGAAATTACCGCCGCATACGACGACATGGACTGGAACTGCGTGACGATGAGCGAGAACGCCCCCATGAGCTGCGCAAAGGCCATGGCCGACTGCGTCACCACCCCGAACTCGACCTCCTGCTTCATGAACAGGTGCGCCACCACAAACACGGGGATCACCGGGATGAGGTAGTTGTACCCCGTGGTGAAAAAGGAAACGTTCCGGTTCACGGAGACAACTCGACACGCATTTGTGATCACATCGGCAAACGCCCGCGTCAGACGGTCGCGGTCACGGTCTTCACGGCGCAGCATGGCCATGCCCTCCCCATTGTCCCGCACATGGATCAGCTCCGCGCGGAAGGTCGCCTCCCGGTCGGACTGCGCATAGTTCAGCCCCACGAGCCGCCGCCCCAGCAGGATCGTCACCACAGACCCCAGCAGGGCATAGCCCACCGCTCCGGCGAACAGGAGGGGGCTGATGGACCACATCACGCCCGAGAAGGCGATGACCGTGAACGCCGCATTCACAGACATGAGGAAGAACGACAGCGAGGTCGCGGCAAATGCGCGCACATCCTCGGCGATGCGCTGGTCGGGATTGTCCACCCCTCCTGCAGCCGCGAGCCGCAGGTAGGTGCGCTTGTCGAGGTACCGCCCCAGAAACTCCCGCGTCTGCCAGTCCCGCCACAAGATCCCAAGCCGCTCCTCAAAGAAGCGGTAAAACACCGCCACCAACGTGCACGCCGCAAACACCAGCACATACAATAGTGACACCGACATGAAGCGCGGCATGTTGCGGCTCTCCACGGAGGTGATGAAGTCCCGGCCCACATAGCTGTTCACCACATTGAGCGCATTGAGCACCAGCATGGACACGATGAGCAGCGCAAAGAGCCTCTTCGCACGCCCCCCCTCTTCAGAGGAGGCGAATCGGCTGATGGCCTGCCGTACCCTGCCGAAACCGAATCCAGGGGTTCTGGGCTTTGCTTCAGGAGGATTCATGGGCGCGGCATGCACAAAGGCGCTCTGGCGTGACAAGAGGCCCCTGTCAATGCCGGGTGCGCCGTGCGCCACGGCATGCAGGCAGCCCAGCAAGCCGGAACTTGGCATGTCAGCACGGGCTCGCCCAGCGTGGTTTGGCATCTATCACGCCGCTTTTGACCCGGGCCCGGACTGGGCCCAACCAGCCGGACGACCTCAATATCACCCCCGCATTGGACAAGGCATGCACAGCCCCAGCCCAGTCTGCCCCGACACCCCCGTCACTCTATGAGCTACCCAGACACACCGTGGCACGAGCTAGGGCCCGAGGAGGCCTGCTCCACCCTGAATACCAGCGCTGCCACTGGCCTGACTGCGGAAGAACTCCAGCGCCGGCGGGCGGAGTGGGGGGCCAACACCCTGCCGGAGGTAAAGCACCGGCCATTCTGGCGATTGTTTCTGCGGCAGTTCGCGAGCCCGCTCATTTATATCCTCTTTGTTGCCGCGGCCATCTCTGCCTCCATCGGTCACGGCACCGATGCGGGAGTGATCCTCTTCGTGGTCATGGCCAACGCTCTGATCGGGACCTTCCAGGAAGGGCGGGCTGAGCACTCCATGTCCTCCCTTCAGCAGCTCTCCGCGCTCACAAGCCGGGTCATTCGGGAGGGCAAGGAGTGCGTCATCGAAGCGCGCGACCTTGTTCCAGGAGACATCCTCCTGCTCGCCGCAGGAGATGCCGTGGGCGCAGACGCACGCCTGCTGGAGGTGGCGGCGCTTGAAGTGTCCGAGGCTGCCCTGACCGGAGAGTCACTCCCCGTCGCCAAGCAAACCGCCCCCCTACCCAGAGCTACTGGCCTGGCAGACCGGACCAACATGGTCAGCTCCGCCACCCATGTCACCGCCGGTCGCGCCCGGGCCCTGGTCGTCGCCACCGGGCAGCACACCGAGGTGGGCAAGATCGCGCACATGACCCTGCAGGGGACCGAGCCGCAGACCCCGCTGGAACAGCGGCTCGCCAGCTTTGGCCAATGGTTGACGGCCAGCGCCCTGATTCTGTTCGCTCTGATCCTGGTGCTGGGAAGTGCCCGTGGCCTCCCGCTTGGACAGCTGTTCATGGTGGCTGTCAGTCAGATGGTCTCCGTCGTGCCGGAGGGCTTGCAGGTTGCCATGACCGTTGGCCTCGCCGTCGGCATGCAACGAATGGCCCGCCGCCACGCCCTCGTTCGCCGTCTCGCCGCAGTGGAAACCCTGGGGTCCACGACGGTCATCTGCACGGACAAGACGGGCACCCTGACCAAAAACGAAATGACTGTCACACGGGTCCATCTGCCCGCAGGACGTGACCTTGAAGTAACCGGTACTGGATATCATCCGGAAGGTGATCTTCTGGAGAGGGGCCACCCTCTCTCCTCGACAGACCGTGCGGCTCAGAGCCTCCTCAAGGCCGTCGCGTTATGCAACGATGCCCAACTGGTGCCGCCTGACAGCCACGACCTCCGCTGGAGGATCGCAGGAGACCCCACCGAGGCAGCGCTCCTGGTGCTGACTTACAAAGGCGGCCTGAACCCAGATGCCCTGCGTCGCCAGTTCCCCCGCGTGGGTGAGATCCCCTTTGATCCCGCCACGAAGCTCATGGTCACCCGGCATCGCACGCCCGCCGGGACCCTCACCGTGGTGAAGGGAGCGCCCGAGTCTGTGCTGCACCTCTGCGATCCTGCCTCATTCGACGCACAGCTCGTCAAGAACGCCGTGGAAACCCTCGCCGCCCAGTCCCTGCGGCTCCTCGCCGTGGCCTCGATGGAAAATGGACGGCTTGAGGAGACAACCGACAATTTCCCCCTTCAAGGTAAAGTTCATTTCCTCGGCCTGGTGGGGCAGATGGACCCGCCCCGTGCGGAGATAGCCTCCGCCGTGGCGAAATGCCGCGCCGCTGGCATCCGCACGGTGATGGTGACAGGTGACCACAAGGCGACCGGGCTGGCCATCGCCCGCACTCTCGGCATCACCCTGGCGGGTGAGATGGCAGTGGACGGCACTGAGCTGGACCTCATGCCAGAACAGGACCTCCGCGCCGTGCTGGACCGCATTTCCGTTTTTGCCAGGGTGCACCCGGCGCAAAAACTTCGTATCGTGGAGGCCTTCCAGTCTCAGGGCCAGGTCGTGGCCATGACCGGGGACGGCGTCAATGACGCCCCGGCGCTCGCCGTGGCAGATGTGGGCGTGGCCATGGGTATCACCGGCACAGAGGTGGCCAAGAGCGCCGCCAAACTGGTCATCATGGACGACAACTTCGCCACCATCGTACGCGCCGTGGAGGAGGGTCGGCTCGTCGCCCAGAATCTGCGCAAGGTCGTCCTCTTCCTCTTTGCCACCTCTCTGGACGAGGTTCTCGTCCTCCTCCTCGCCCTGCTATGCGGTCTCCCCCTGCCCCTTGCCGCCGTTCAGATCCTGTGGATCAACATCGTCACGGAAGGCACCGTCACCGTGAACCTCATCATGGAAGGGCTGGAAGGCGATGAAATGTCCCGCCGGCCACTCACCCGCTCCGAGCCTCTGCTCAACCGCTCCATGGTCGCACGCCTGCTCATCATGGCCGGCGTCTCCGTGGCCGCCACCTTCGGCTTCTATCTTTGGAGATTGTCCACCGGGGTCAGCTTCGAGCTCGTTCAGACGGAGACCTTCACCCTGCTGGCCCTCTGCCAGTGGTTCAATGTGCTAAATTGCCGCAGCGCCCGCCAGTCCGCCCTGAATCTGGGAGTCTTCCGCAACCCCTGGCTGGCGGGCGGCCTGCTTCTGGGCAATCTCCTCCACCTCCTGGTCGTCTATGCCCCGCCCATGAACCGCATCTTTCACACCGTCCCCATTCCTCTGGCCGACTTCTTCCTCATTGGCCTTCTCGGCAGTCTCGTCCTCTGGGCAGAGGAGATACGTAAGTTCTTCGCGCGTAGAGACCTCTCCAACCCCGGCCTCCGCTGAACCGGCTTCCGCCCGGGCCCGAAGCGCTCACTCATCAGCGCGGGAATGTGATCGGTTTGTTTTACGACTGCACTGCACCGCTTCAGCAGGTAGTACGGAGACCTCACGGTTTGCTGCTCCATGGCTCCGAAAAACAATCGATGCTAAAAGACGCCCCCTTAGAACCCTTTTGGATAAAAACGCCTCACAACCTACCGGGGTGGACCGTCATCCCGACAAAGTCGCACTGGTCATGTTCCCTTTAAGCAACCTGCCGCACCCGGGTGTTTTTATTCCAACAGGTTCTTAGTCTTTGAGCTCCATGTCATACTTCGCCTTGTTGCCGAAATACATATCGCCTGGAATGGTGGAGCCGTCGTTCTTCACGATGGTAAACCGGCCCCCGGTCTTGTCGGCGATCTCATTCATGAGTGGCGCGCCGGCACTGGTATGCATGAGGAAGGTGTTGAGCCTCGCCTTGGCCTTCTTTTTGTTGTAGTCAAGAATGAGCTCCACGTTTGAGCCGCCCAATCCGTCCGTCATGAAATAGACGACCTTGGGTGGCGGCTGCATGTTCAATGCCGTCTTGAACGCCCAGCGCCAGTCGGTGCCGCTCCAGGTTTCCTTCTTGTCCAGTTCCTCCTTGGTGCGCCCGACATTTACGGGGTTGGCGTTCAGCCAGTCGTCTTTGGGCAGTTCGTCGTCCCTTCCGTCGAAGGCATAGTCTGTATGGGACTTCGTCGGCGAGAAGAAGCGATACTTTGTCTTCCCACGGTGCACCATGACGCGCTCAAACGTCCCCGGTTGCTCAACCTTCCAGCTCCGGTCCGCAAACTTCGCACCGCCCGCAAACTGTATCACTTGGTATTGAGCCCTCATTGGCAGCATCTTGAGCGTCCTGCCCATTTCATTCACCACCAGTTCCACCTGGTTCTTTTTCATTGAAGCCGAGAAATCAAGCACGAACACCACCCGGTCCAGGGGCGAGGCCATGCCGAAGAACGTCACCCCCTTCATGCCGCCGGTGCCGATCCCTGCACCAAATCCACCGCCCGCACCTTGGCTGCTAAATCCTGCACTCCCAGACATCCCGCCCATCACGCTGCTCATCTCCGGCATCTCCATGCTCTCCATGGGTAGATCCGAGAGTGCGATCGCCGCATTGCTGCTGGTGCTTACCACCTTCTGCATCGGCACCGTCTTGCTCAGCGTGGATCGCTTTTTCTGCTGCATTTGATGCGCAAGATCGCGCGAAGCTTCCTGGCCTGCCTTGCTCCCGCCTCCCGACAGGAAGTCCACTTTTTTCTCCAGCACAATCGTCTCCACCAGAAAGTACGCCGCGACCAGAATCCCCGCGTGAATGAGCAGGCTCACCACCAGTGACCCACCACCGGCTTTACGCCAGTACCTCACCAGCATATTGGGCTCGAGGACGGCAGCATCTGTGGCCAGCGCCTGGGGGACAAGCGATGAGACTTGCGCCAGCAGCGGGTCCGGGGAGTCAGCAGAAGTTCCATCCACCAGCGGCACAGAGGCGGTTTGTCGCATGCTCATTTTTAAGGTCTAGTCCAGGACAATTAGGAGATGCTTGCAGAACCCGCACAGCATTACCCGGGTCCAAAGTCACCTATGTCAGATGCGGCTCGTGGCACTTTAGTTACAACGAATGCCAACTTTTCCCGCGTCATGGGCAAGGGCTGGCACGAAAGGCCACCACCCTGCCCATCAAGGATCCCCCGTCCGTTCCTCAAAAGAAAGCTGCTCGTAGTTTCCAAACCACAATGAGGTGCACACGGCTTTCGTGACGAGCTCCGCCGCCCGGCTGAAGAACACTGGCCAACCTGAAGCAAGCTTCAAACCGCACCGCCGTCACCAGGGCTGCGACAGCTATTCAGCGTTTATATTGCTTCCTGAATTGTAGCGGAGTCATACCCATCCGTTTGCGAAAGTGCTGCGCAAAGGTGCTCTGATCGCAAAAGCCATGGCGAATAGAGTAACGCCGCAAACGATCTGAGAAAGAATTGCAGCGATCTGAGAAACTTTCACGTCGCGACTCCACTTTCGTAGCCATCACCCACCCACCTTGCAAGGCCCTTGCAAGCCGTCACGGCGGGGTCGGTGGGCGGCCGAAGAACTTCCCATTGGACTTCGGGCGGCCGTAGATGTGTGCAGGCTCATAGGCACCAGGAATGAAGCCTGGCGCGAACAGGGACTCCATCCCGTCGAAGGGGTACTGCGGGTAAAGAGCCAGCAAGGTCTTGTGAGGCCACACCCAGTCCATGAAGGTCTGGCCCTCATTGGTATTGGTGATCCCCACTCCCGGATCGGCAGGCTCAGGGACTGAGGGCAGTGGCGTCTCCTCCCAGTCCGTGCCTGGCCAGGTCGCGTCGTCGCCAGGATCATAATCCTCGGGCACAGCGCCCTTCCACCAGTGTTCGTTGGTGCCACCCCAGGTGGTGCTCGGCACACCATTCTCCGTCAGCCGTTCCTCATAGCGCCAGCGGATGTGCACCATGCGCCAGGCCATGGGATGATCATCGATCTCCCAGATCCAGCGCCAGCGCACCTGCTCTCGCTGGGTGGTGGTGACGATATCGCTCTCCTCACTGAGCTTCTGCTTGCGCCAAAGCAGCCGCCCCAGCCGGAACGTGATCAGCGGGAAGATATCGGTCACCGTGACGTCGAGCGTATCCCATGCCGGTGGCGTCTCATCGTCTTCCCAGTTGCGGATCTGGTAGACAAAGATCATTCGCGCATAGCGGGCGCGCCATTCCCCCGTGGCCAGGGGCACCGTCAGCGGCGGCGGCGGGTACCACTCCCGCAGCAGGTCCACCGCCGTCATCTCCGTGTAGAGCAGCTCGTCCAGCATGGGCGTCAGGGATCAGGCTCGCACGCGGATCAGGCCACCTGGCGGGATGAGGAGCATCACCACGTTGCCATCGTTCTCAGGGTTCACCGTGGGGGCATCATCTTCGACCGACCAGGTCGCACTGCCGATGGCCAGCGCCAGCTTGAGTGTCAGGTTCACCTCGCCCGTCTCATAGTCGAGGTCCCACATCTGCTCGTCTGGCATGACGTTGCGAATGCGGCATTGGTCGAACGTGATGGGCGTGGTGGGCCTGAACTCCACCACCTCCGCCCCCTCGGCATCCGTGAAGGTGAACTCTGTCATCGTGGGCGTGATCTCCAGCTCCAGCCACACCGTCACCGTCCCGCCTTTGCCCAGGGCAATGTAGGGCGGCGGGACAAAGTCGAGGTCCGTGGTGTCCAGCGTAGGGGGCACCTCGTCCTCTGTGGTTCCCAGGTGAGAGGCCGAGACCCACCCGGGCGTCACGCGGATCTCACAGGTGCCAGCCTCAGGATCCACGGCCGCTGCATACAGCGTCAGGGCGGTGGGCGGCACTGCATCGGTGATCTCCTCTGGCGCATACTCCTGCACCTCCCCGCTGTCCACCGTGTCCACCCGCTGGTCCTCATGCTGGCGGCGGGTGATGGTCCACATCGTGGGCTTGTAGCCGCAGTACTGGGGCAGGCCCAGGGCCAGGTTGACGAAGCCATTGTCCAGGGACTCCTGCACCGTCTGCACCATCGCCCCCATGCTGGCCCAGCTCGCCTGGTCGCTGGTGATGTTGAGGCTCTGGCCCGGGTGCAGGCCCGTCACGCCATCAGCCGCCCAGAGCTGCACGCCGCCCTCCCAGGGCATCACTGCGAAGGCATCATAGAGCCTCCGCGCATAGCCTGGCACGGCGTGCTCACCCTTCTTCAGGGTGATCGTCATGGCGATTGCATCCAGCACGTCTGGCTCAGATCCGGGCGGGTAGGCATCCACCAGCGCAGCAGGCCGCATCCCGTCCGTGCTCACGGCCGTGCCACTGCGCTCATAGCGCACCACCACGCCGCTGGGCACCAGATCCGGGCGGGGTTGCAAGTTCACGGCACGGAGTGGCGGTGTGCCCTTGGTGAAGGTGACAGTTGTTCCCTCGTCCCCACGCGTGGTGAGTTTGAAGGTTGGCGGCTCGGTCGAGTAGTCGAACCACACGGCCGCATCCGGGTGCGCCGTCAGGGCGCTGCGGATCAGCTCGTCACATCGGCGGTCCTGCTTGGTCAGGCGCGGCGGGGTGAACTCTGGGAGCACATACGGCTCCGCCTGGAGCTGGAAGCCCAGGCCCTTGCCCACTGCATAGGTCAGTACGATTTGCAGCATCTCCAGGCTGGTCAGATCTGCCCCGTCCACCACAGAGTATCGGTATCGGTAGGTCTTCTCCGCCTCCAGCGTCAGCTTCACATACGGCATCCGGCTCAGCTCCCACCAGGGGCCGCCCACTTCGATTGCCATCGTGTCCCCCGCCGCCTCCCCCCGCACCACGCGGCTCATCACCCGCCCGCGGAAGTACGGCTCGCCATCGCGTTTCAGCGTGATGACCTGGTCGTAGTCGAAAGGGACCACCGCATCGGCCGCCCGATTGATGGGCAGGGACAGCACGTCCACCGCCTGGTTGTTGCGGGTCAGGGTGCCCAGCGTCACCCCCCAGTGTTCTGGGGTCTCGTCATTGATGAGCCATTCGATTGCCATGGTGCTGAGGTGTGTTTACCGTTGGGCGTCGTTGGCGGCTCGGATCTGCTCCACCTGACGCTTGGCCGCCTCTGCTGTTTGCATGGAGCCTTGAGCGATCTGTGCGGCGGAGACCACTGCGCTCGCTAGGTCCCTCACGGCTTGATTGACGGAGTGAATCAGATTCTGTTGTGCGTTAGCGATGGCTTTCAACTCGCCGGGATCGACACCGTCATTGAGGGAGTCTCGCAGCTCTTGCAGCTTCGCTGCCGTCTCTTCGTTTCGGCCCTTTGACATGGCGATCTGCTGATCGAGCGCCTTCTTGATGACGTCTGTCTGCTTCTCCAGGTCGCCTGTTGACTCCTGCACCTTTGTCTGTGCATCGGCCAAGTCCTCTTTACCCTTCTGCTGCTCAGCCTGCTGCGCCGCCTTGTCATCTTCCATGCCCGACCTCTCCTGCCACTGCTCTCCCTCGTTGGCCCGGTCCTGCACATTGCGGTCCACGGTCTTCTGCCATTCGTCGCCCACTTTTTGCGCATCTTCCTTGGCCTTCTTGGCCGCCTGGTGCAGCTGTTCCAGGACCTTGCGGTATTCCTCCATCGCATCCTTCAGGGGCAGTTTTCCATCGCTTACCTGTGCGTCGATGCTCCTCAGCTCATCCTTTACCTCATCGGGGAGATTCGGATCGGCGAAGAGGCCCTTGGCTTTGTCATTCACCTGTTTGAGCCTCTCCTGGCCCTGCGCAATCTGCTTCTTCACTTCCTGTTTCGCAGCCGCCACGCCCCCAGGCTGCGCCGCGTCTGTGATGCTCGGCGGGGCGAAGAGAGTCGCTCTGTCCGCAGTAATGCCACCCTCCACGATGCGCTTGAGTTCCAGTTGCCGGACCAGCGCCTGGGCCTGCTGCAGCCGGTATTCCGCTTCTGCCTGGCTCTCCCCGGCCTGGGTCGCTTTGGCCGTGACTTTCTCCTCATCACGGTTCCTTGCCGCATCGTTGATTTGCAGCTCATCCCAGCCCGCATCACGCTGGAGCTGGCGGCGTTTTGCCGTCTTCTCACTCTCTGGCAGGTCTGCCTTTTCCAGGTCGGACAGGTCTTGCTGGAGCATGAGCTTCCTCATCTCTTTGGCGTGCTCCAGCTCCCGCTTCAGGTAGTCGGTGCGCTCATCCATCTTGCCCTTCCACCTGTCGATCGCGTCGGACTCCTGTTGCAGCACTTCAGCAAAGGTGGTCTCGCGGACGGTGGCCGAGGCCGTGCCCATGGCCTCCACCACATCAGCGGCGCCCGTCATCATTTTGGAGAAGCTCTCCAGTTTGCTCACGGCGTTCGCACCGAAGGCCCACTCCACCGCCGTGGTGAACTTCTGCCCCAGCTCCGTCTGGGCCACGGCCGCGAGGCGGCTGATGCTCTTCTCCACCTCTGGGTTCTGATCCAGAAACCCCCGGAAGGCGGACCTCGCCACCGCACCGGCGGCGAAGACGGCCGTGCCCCATGCGGCCATGCGCATGGCCCCGGACTTCATGGCCTCATCTGCCGCCTGCTGCTCCTCCGCCATCCGGCGTTGCCGCCGCTCGGCCAGGGCTTCTTCCGTCTTTTCCTTGGCCGCTGCGATGGCCTCTGCGGCCCGCTGCATGGCATCCTGCCTGGCCGTCTCCCGGTTGACCTTCAGCTCAGCATTCCGCTCCGCGGCAGAGACGTCACCCTCGCCCCCGTTCATCCCCTCCAGGAAGCTGTCGAGGTCATCCTCATCATCCCCCGCAGCCCTGGCCAGGGGCGACCCGGCCACTGCTCCCATTTCTTTGGCCAGCTGGTTCCAGTCCTTGGTCGCCTTGGCCGCCCGCTGGATCGCGCCCTCCGCCTCCGTGGCCTTGTCACCCACCTTCTCCATCCCATCTGCCGCCGCCTCAGCGGCCTTGGCAGATTCCTCCAGGCCCTGCGTCACCTGTTTCAGGGCGGCAGTGTCGGCTTGAGTGGTGAGCTTGATGACGTAGGGCACGGGGTGTGGAGCAATTCGGAATTGGGAATGAGGAATGAGGAATTAACAACGCTACGGAGCCAGATAAGTGGTGATGACGACGATGCCGTTGCCCCCGTTGCCTCCAGCGCCTGAGAGGAGGTCATTGAGGCCAGCGCCACCGCCACCACCGCCGGAACCGCGCTGGCCGTTCCCGCCAGCTCCAGCCGCTGCGGTCGTAGATGATGCGCCGCCACCACCACCAGAGCCGACGCCAAAAGCATGTAGTCCACCATTGGTGCCTGACGCGCCAGTGGCGCCCCCCGCGCCCCCTGTGACGCCACCAGTGAGAGCATAGGATGTAGATGGGACACCAGTAGCGCCCGAGAATGCGACACCACCAGAACTGATCCCGCCGCCACCACCACCGCCGCTGGGCACGCATGTGTTAGTCGTGGAACCTGCCGCTGCGGCAGTGCCTGCTACACCTGTCCCGCCAGCCGTGCCTGCGATGGTCGCTGTCGCAGTCCCACCTGGGGTGACAATTGATGCTGATCCGGTGACAGAACCGCCGCTGCCGCCGCTTCCGGTTCCTCCGCTACCACCATTCCCACCAACTGCCACAATTGCGCCAAATGAGGATTGTGTGCCAGCACTTCCGGGATTGCCATTGGTGGTGTTGGCTCCAGGTTCCGGGCCGCCTGTACCGCCTGTACCCACGACGACCGCCACCGTGTCAGAGAGAATGGATGCGTCAATGGGCAGAGACACAACCCCCCCGCCTGCGCCCCCACCGCCCCCGCCAATCGTCACTCCAGCGACGCCGCGTCTTCCACTGCCACCGCCACCGCCACCACCAACCACAAAGATATGTGCCCTGGAAGCATTGGCAGGCTTGGTCCAGGTGCCGTCCGCAGTAAATACTTGCACATCCACCTGTTGAGCAGGGGCGCTATGGTACCCCTTCACCCCGGAGCCATCTGTCCCATAGACCTTATTGTTACCCGGGCTCGCCGAGTCTCCACTTAGGCGCAAGCCATCGGCATCCTGCACAATGGATTGCTGCACCTCCAGCTTGGTCCCATCGATCACCGAGCCCTGCCACACCCCGGTGGAGATCGTGCCCAGCGTGGTGATGTTGTCTGTGCCCGCCCAGGTGCTCAGCGCGGTATTTTCCACGTTGCCCAGTCCCGCCGCCGTCCTCAGTGCGGCCGCATCTGCCTGGGTCAGCAGCCCTCGGCCAAAGCTGGTCGTGGTCAGCGCTGCAATGGCAGTGAGATCAGAGTCCAGGTCCTGCTTGGCCGCCAGGTCACTCACCAGGTTGGTGATGGATGATTGACCGATGTTGGACAGCGTGTTGCTGCCGCCATCGATGGTCTTGCCAGTGAGCGTCATCGTCACGCTGTCCAGCCATTCACCGATCTGCGTGATCGTCGCCTTGCGGCTTGCGGGGGTGCCGTCTGGGTCAACCGTGACCTCGAAGATATCAGTGCCTGCCAGCGAGCTGGCGGCCGTCAGGTCCCTGATCTTCTTGGGGGTTTGGGCATGGGCATCAGGGGCGACGAACGAAAACGCCAGAGCCAGGCTGGCGGCCAGCAGGGTGGGTTTGAGGAGGTGTTTCATCATGGGTTTCTCAGGTTGGGTTGGCTTGTGGTTATGGGTGGAAACTTGCTGTGGGTGGAGCTGCTCGGGCCAGGTCAGGCTTCGTCCTCCTGCACGCGGATGCCGCCGTCCTCGGTCTCGCGCTCCTCGTCGCCCTCAGTGATGCGGGCTCCCCAGACGCCGGTGCGGTTGGGAGAGATGGCCCCGCCCAGGATGCTGTAGTGCAGTCGCAGGCTCACTCCCATCGGGTACATCACCGGCGGGGTGATGATGCAGTTGGCAATGTCGAACTCCGTCCAGGTGCCAGGCATGGGACCGTCTTCGCGAAAGGTCACGGTGCCCTCCCAGGCATGGGCCGTCGAGATCGACCGCATGAACTCATGGACCTCGGCGAAGCTGTCGAAACGGCGGATGGTGTCGAACTCCACCTGCTGGGCCAGGTTGCCCCGGTCCGCGAACTGGGGCACCTCCCAGTTCCAGCCTTCCACCTGCTGCTGGATTCTGCGGGGAGTCATGTTGAACTCCCCACAGGAGGAGCTCCGGTGCTCTCCCAGGACGGGATCGCCAGCGAGGTAGAATGAGCCAATGTAAACGCGCATAGAGTGAGGTGGTGTGGGTGGTGATGAAGGGGTGGGTTGCTAACGAGGAAATTACCGTGGGGCATTGATGCGGACCTGCTGCATCTGATGCTGTGCGGCACTGGTCGTCTGGCGGGTCCGCGCCTGGCTGGCCCGCATCTGGGCCATGGGCATCGTGTGGAGATTGCGGGGGCGTCGTGAGCGGCCGACCGGCAGGGCCTTGCCCCGGTCTGCGGCCGCACTTTGCTGTTGGGATCTGCGGACGAACTCAGCCCCGGGAGCTTGCCGATCCATCCGCTCCCCCTGCGCCTGGGACCGGGCCACGAAGCGGCTGCTCTGGGCCTGGGATGCCTGCTGGAATGCCGCGCCTGGCGAACGCTTCACAAACTCCGCAGACTGCTCCCTCGAGGCCTCTACAAACCCCCGGCCTGGCGAGCGGCGGAGCAGCTCGGCCGACTGCCTGCGGGAGGCCTCCAGGAAGCGGTTGCTCTGGGCCTGGCTCGCTTCCTGGAAGCGGTTGCCAGGGGACCGTCGCACCATCTCCGCAGAGGCCCGCTGGGATGCCGCGATGAAGGCATCACTCTGGCGCTGCGACGCCTGGCGGAAGAGCCCCCCCGGTGACCGCCGCGCCATCTCAGCGCTCTGCCTCCGCGAGGCCTCAAGATACAACCCGCTCTGCCGCTGGCTCGCCCGGGCGAAGGCACGCCCCGCATCCTTCTGTTTCCAGGTCGCCGTGCGACGTGCACTGGCGGCCTGGAACTTGGAGGAGCTGCGGGCGCTGTAGTCGGAGAGGGATGCCATGGGAGGTCATTGCAGGGGCCTTGCAAGAGGCGTTGCGTCAGGGCCTGTCAGGCCTCTTCATCGGGGTCTTCCGTCCCCACCACAAAGAGCGGATCCACCACACCGCCAGTGAAGGTGCGGGTGGCCCGGAACTCCATCTGCCCCACCCGGCGCACACTCGGACCATAGGCCTCGTTGCCCAGGATCGGAGCTGTTCCACTGAGGGAGACGAACACACCCGTGCCTGCGATCTTGAGCTTGTTGGTGGTCGCGGTACTCCGGCCACGCACGGCACCAGCGCCCTGGTGCTTCAGCAGGGCCAGCACCTGTGCGGGGGTGACACCTTCTGGGATCAGCTTGGCCGAGACGTCCAGGGACTGGAAGGTGTAGTCGAACAGCCCCTTGTGGTCATTGGTCTCCGGGTTGAGCTGGAGGTTGAACTCCACGGCAATGCCTTCCTTCGTCTGGAAGGCATCCCACGGTGCATCTCCACCCCATGCACAGGTATAGGGCTGGGTGATGATCTGGGCCGCGTTGAAGGCGGCATCGCCCGGGTAGGCCTCGGCCGAGTCCGTGAACAGCGAGTTGGCGTCAGCCCAGGCGCTGGCCTCCGCATGCAGGCAGGTGAACTGCACATCGCCAAACAGCGTCTTCGTGGCCGCCAGCATGATGTTCGGCATCTTGGTCACCGCGCCTGCTTTGTACACGCGCTTCTTGCCGTCGATGGTCCAGATGGTGATCGTCTTGTCTGCGCCAAAGACGCTGGACCCAATGAGCGCCGATGCATAGGGGAAGAGCACGCCCAGGGCCGCCCACTGGCCCGCAGGGGTGAAGCTGATCTGGTGCATGACCTGGTCAACACGGTCGTCGACCTTGCCGAAGTTGGCCACGTTCACAGCGAAGGTCTCCTGGCCCAGCGTGACCGTGATGTCGCCCTGGGAGTAGAAGGTCTGGGCCTGGTACTGGATGATCGCGGGGCCGCGCAAGATATCGGTTCTAGACATAACTTTTTAGTAGGTGGGAGGTGGGTGGTTGGGGTGGGCTTATTCGTCAGCGATGGGGGCCCAGTTGCAGTCGGAGGGGATCATCCCTTCCAGGTAGGCCACAGTCTGGAAATCGACGGGAAACACCGTCTCAGGGGGCAGCGTGATCGGGCCGGTATAGAGCGTGGCCGTGGCGTTGGCCGGGCCGGGGTAGCTGCCGTCCGCCGTCCAGTAGATCTCAGCTCCACCAGTGCCACAAGTGAGAGTGATGGTGTCGCCCGGAGTGATCTGCGGCTCCAGCACCTTTCTCACGCGGTCCAGCCCCGTGAGCAGTCGCAGCACCACCAGGTAGTGCACCTCCCCTTGGACTGGGGCTTGCAGTGGCCGCATCGGCTTATTGTCGGCCATGAGGACGTTGCCCACTCTCCGCGCCACGTAACGGTGCAGCAGGTTGAGCACATTCACGCCGATCTGTTCGGCGTTCTTCCCCACGCCCCCGCTGGCGGTGTCATCAGCGATGAGCGGTCGCACAATGACCTGGAAGGACTGCACCACCTCAATGACCGGGCCGGGGGATTGTCCCTCTGGCGCATCCACCTCGGGCATCAGCACGATCACGCAGGAGCCTGCCTTGCCATCCTTCTCATTGAGCCCGCTCAGGGCCAGTTCGACGTCACTGTCCACCAGCCCCTTGCGGGCCAGCAGCACAGGGATGTCGCGGAAGAACGCATCATTGGCCAGGCGGCCGTACACGTCCTCTTGCAGGAGGCGGATCACATCGTCGTTCCAGGTGGTGCTCATGATCAAGATTCAAGATTGCAGTTGAGCGAGGTCCTCTCGCAGCATGTCAGCCGCCGCCCCCTCAGCGGCCACCGTGTATTGCTCTTCGCTCGGCAGCAGGCCCCGGTCCTGGGGCAGCGTGACCGATTCCTTGAGCCAGTAGTGCACCACGATCTTGCGGCCAGACTTGTCGCCTTTGATGGGGCGTCCGCTGTCGCTCTCCTCCACCAGGGCCAGGTGGCGTCCCAGGCGGATCGGCTTCAGCCCCTGCATCTCGCGGGCGCGACGGCCGTAGGCCTGGGCACTGGCGGGAATGGTCAGGTACTGGGAGTTAACAGGCTTGATGGTCACAGGCCCTTCCACCCGGGCGAAGATCTCAGGCGCACCGCCCAGGGTGACCGTGGCCCCCTCCGCATTGCTCGCACTCTCTATCGCGTTGCCCCTGCGTGTAAGGTACCCCGTGGGCTGTGCTCCCAGCCGGTCGGCAGTCGTATGGCGGGTGGGGGCAGCACGAAAGAGGATGTGCTCACGAGTCACCACCTCAGCAGCATCCGCGATCCTCTTGTTCAGCGGCTTCAAATCCGTCAGATCCCCCAGGAGGAACTTCAGGGCCTGCGTGACCGTGTCATCGATCTTGATGGTGATTTCAAGCATCGACTGGCCCTCCCATGGAAAAGACGGTCGCAGAGGTGATCACCCCATGCCTTGCCTCACTCTTGCGCAGAGCCGCTGCCAGCCGGGCGCGACGGTCATCATCCAGACCCCGCACACTGAACTTGCTCTTCGGGATCGCTGCCTCTGGCTTGGTGGCTGGCACCTTCTGTGCCTGCTCAGGCTGGCGGGCCACCTGGCTGGGTGCGGGCGTATCGAGCAGCTCACGAGCCTCTCGCCAGTGGATCTCACGCCAGCCCATGCCGCTGTTGAAGGCGAAGGGCGGGTGCGAGACATCCAAGGCGTCACTGAAGGTGGAGCTATCACCCAGGGCATCCCAGACCGGGTCCGTCTTGAGCGCGATCATGCGACCCTTGCGGAGCTCGCCACCGGCCTCGACCCACCGCTGGGGCCAGCCTTTCGTGCGACTGTCACGGGACCCACGGGGCACCTGCCTGGGGATCAGTCGCACCAGTTCCCACGCTGGGAACTGGTCAACCCTCGAACCATCCAGACCACGGGCGCGGAGAGCTGCTCCACGCATGAGCTCCTCCTGCGTCTTGAGGATCAGATTGAGGCGCAGGTCAGAGGAGAGGTCACGCAGGCTGCCAGGCTCGGCAGGAGGCACGCCCCGGGCGGCATCGCCAGGGAATCCTTTCTCCGGGGTGTAGCCCAGTCGTTGTAGGAGCATCCGCAGCTCCAGCCGGATCTGCGGCCAGTCATTACCTCGACCCCCTTGCAGGAGCCTTTCCACCGCCGCCTTCAGAAACTGCACGTAGAAGGCATTGGTCGTCCGGGCGGAGAACACCGCATTGCGCACGATCTGCTGGGCCACCTGGTCCCGGATCTGGGCCGTCCCCAGGGCAGTCGGCATCAGGCCACGCTCTGCGGCGCGGGCCAGTGCCTGGCTGATGGGTTGGGCTTTGATGGAGAGGGCCATTTGTTTAGAGGAGACCGTGGGTGTCTTTGCGGCTGGCGATGGTGGGCCGGCTCTTCACCAACTGGATGGCAGGGCCGCCCGCCTGCTCGGCGTCCGGCGTCTGGGGCGCGACAATGGCCAGCTTGCTGGCCGCCACATCGCGGAGTTCATCCACCGCACGTTCTGTTTCCTTCTGGCGTAGGTCATCGTTGAGGGACCGCATCCCAGGGAGGCGGGTAAAGAGGTAGTCACGCACCAGGGCCAGGGCGCTGGCCTTCAGTTCGGAGGGGATGGTCTGGCCATCGCCCAGGGTATTCTTCTGGCAGGCTGCCACGTAGCCACGCACTTTGCCGGTGATCTCCGCGAGGGCCTCGGCCACCAGATCTGCGGGATCCTGGCTGGCCTGCTTGGCCGCATTGAGCAGCGCCGTGTACTCCGCCGCGGCCAGGCGGCGTTTCAAGTCTTCATCAGTGAGAGTGATCCAGGCCATGATATCAGATGGTGGAGAGCTGCACGGGCTGCATGAGCGTTGACCAGGCCAGATGCCCTGGAGCCACCTCTGCGGCTGGGATGCGGGCCAGCAAATCCACCCCGGCATGGTGCAGGGCGGCGAAGACGAGCTCGGAGCAGAACCAGCGCTCATTCTCCCGGGCGGAGACCCGCGAGACAAAGCGGGCCACGGACCGGTAGTCATACCCCATGCCGATCTGCGCCTCGGCAAACCGGAAGGCGTCACGCCACTGGGCCTCGGTCATGCCAGGCACGATGAAGGCATCCACGCCTTCCCAGTCGGTGATGGTTTTCTTACGCACCCCCGCGCCCTGCCAGCTCTCAATGAGGGTGTGGGTGTCGGGGTAAAGCAGGGCCGCGTGGCTGTACACGCTACGGGTCTGCAGCCGGATCAGGCCACTCACAATGCCCCGCCCTTTGAAGAGCAGGATCACACCTGGTGAAGAGATCTTGAGTGACATGGTCAGGATGCAGTTCAGGAATCAACAGTTGAAGAGAAGACAAGGGGCGCGGAGCAGCCACGCCCCTTGTCGGTGTCAGCAAGCCCGATGATCGGGCGGAACAGGCTTAGGCGGCCGGACTGAAGGATACGGTCGCTTTGCGGATGCCAAGGTCGCTGGTCAGCACAATCCGGCTCTGGTGCCAGACGGTGATGACGGTGCGCATGGGCTTCTGCTCGATAAAGACCTGGAGCCCACCACCAGCCGCAGTGTTGACGAAGCGCTTCAGGTTGGACGGGTCATCCGTGGTGGCACTCCGGCTGTTGTAGAACGAGTACACCACATCGTTGAGCACCTTGGCTTTGGCGTTCTTGGCCGACTGGCGGCGGGCGCTGGCCTTCACCACCTTCTCGACACCGAAGAGGTCCTTCAGCTGATCAGGAGTCATCATGGAGCTGGTGAACCGGCCCGCGTTGTCGCCCGTACGGAAAGACCGGAACCGCTTGAGCCACGCACCTCCCCCATAGATGACCGTGTTGGCGTCGATGCCACGTGCATCGCCACCAAGGTCGATATCCTCAGCGATATCGGCGTCTGGGTCAGCATCGGGATCCAGCGGCCCCCACTCCTTGGCATCGTTGGTGGCCGCCCCGTCGATGATGGCCAGGGCACGCATCATCTCCGTCCGGAAGAGCCGGTTCTTAAGGTGCTTTACCCAGTCACGCTGCACGGTGGGATTGTCACCACCACGGCTGTTGAGCAGAACCACACAGAGGGCCTTGTTGTCCACAGAGCCGTCCGTGCGGGTGCCCTTGCTTTGCACCTTGGCAGGATCCCCACCTTCAGCGATCAGGTCGCCGCCGTCACCGTAGTCGTCCATGAACCCATTGCGTTCATTGTGGACCAGATAGTTGAAGGTCTCCCCTCCGACGTTCACCGGAGAGCAAAGGGAGTTGAGCAGCTCCTCCAGGTTCTCACCGTCACTCACGCCAGTGGCGTAGGTGGTGAGGTCCTGGTTGAGGGAGTCGGTGCCAAAGGCCGCCGCGTTGGCAGCCATGATTCTGCCCGCCTGGGCACCGTCAGCATGGCCGTTGTAGGCCGGAAAGAACGCAGAATTGTCCAAAGCGATGGTCTTCATAGAAAAAAGATATGGGGATGAAAGTGCGTGTGTGCCCCACACGCGAGGTTGTTAAGATCGTGAACCCGTAAGGGTGGGTGGGTTAGGCGATGACCAGCTTCTGTGGCACGCAGTCATTGCCCTCAATGAGGTCTCCGTCTGCACCGGCAGCGCTGATTGCCACGCCGAGGTACCAGTAGGTGCCAGCACCTGCTGGCCGGTTCTGCACCTTGCCGTTGGCCGCCGTGAAGAGTTCCTCCCCGATGGCGATGGCTTCGCTCGCGACGAACTTTTTGGTAGGGCCACGGCCCAGCAGGTTGATGGTCACACGGTCACCGATGGCCACGGCCGTCTTGCCAGCCGGGGCTTCGGGATCCAGCACGCCCAGTGGGCAATCCGCAGCTCCAGCCAGAGCCACATGATTGTCAGAGCTGCCTTTCTTCAAGTTCAGCCAGGCGGTGGCGAAGGCGGCATCAGCAAGCTTCGTGATGGCACGATCATGCTGCTTGACGGCTTCTTCGTAGGTGTTGGCAACAGCCACCCGGCGAGGGCGGCCAAAGATGGGGGCGAGGCCGGAGACCAGGGCGGTCAACACAGCCACGAATCGGGAGGGACGATGTGTTTTCATGGGTGGGGTACTTGGGGTGTGGGTGGGTTGGTCCGGAGCTGACCGCTCTGGAAAAAGCCAGGTCGTCCAATCAGGCGACCTTGGTGAAGAGCTCGGGCTTGGTGGCCTGGAGATTGGTCCAGGCCAGGTCGTAGTTTTCAGGGCGTTGGCCGAAGAGGCCGTCGAGACGCTGCCGCTCAGTGGCCACGGCATTCTCCAAGGCCACGCGCTGCGCATCCTGCGCCTGCAACTGTGGGGACTTGGCCGCCGCCTGGTGGCCCGCAGGGTTGCCGATGGAGGAGGTCGTCTTCACCAGCGGGGTGCGGGCATGGAGCTTGCCCAGTTCTGTGGTGACGTCTGCTTCGTTGGCCAGGGCCAGCAGGCGAGTTGTTTCCGCAGGCCGGTCAGCGATCACCACTCGACCAGTGGCCACCAGGCTGTCCATGGCCATCTCCACGCGGGAGGACCGGGCAGCAGCTGCTGCTGCATTGGCAGTCTTCACAGCGTTTTCCGCCTGTGTCTTGGCAGCCTCCGCATCCATCTTGGCCTGCTCCGCACCAGTCTGGGCAGACTTCAGGTTCTTTACTTCGTTCTCCATGCTGGTGCATTTTTCCTTCATGGAGGTGATTGCCTGGATCACGGCCGCTTCATCAGCGGTCTCGGTCAGGCCCAGTAGGGCGAGGAGCTGTGGGCTCGGTTTCATGGGATCTTCAGTGGGTGGGTCGGGGTTGGTGGGCGCGGAGTTGGCCAGCGGTGGCACAGGGATGTTGCTGCGGTTGGTCAAACCAAAGGAAATAACGCTGGCGGGGTGCAGGCCATCATTGCGCTGCTCGCAGTTCCAGTGGGGCGAGTAGAAGCGGTACTTGGCATTCGCCACCAGGGCGGCCCCTTCAGGCCCCCACTTCACCTGGAACCGCGCTCCGTCATTTTCGGCGGTGATGTTCTGGATCCAGCCATAAGCGGACTTGTCGGGGTACTCCGCCTCAAGGCCCGGCACGTCGGGATGGCCGATGTAGACCGGGCAATCCTCAAACCAGCGGCGGGCGCGGCCAATGACCGAGTTCCATGCCCTGGCCATGGCTTCAGCCTCTGCCCGGTCAAAGATCTGCATCCCCAGCCGGTGCGGATACTTGCCATAGGGCACGAACATGGACTCGGCTTGCAGCACCTCGAAAGGACCCGCCAACACGGAGTTGGCCACAGCCGCATTGGCCACGGCCACCCGGATGGGTGCAAAAGGCTTGCAAGCCCCTTTCAGGAGGCGCATAATGAGGGAGCCAGTCTGGCTTGCGTCGGAGCCCTTTGGGGCTGCCGTGATGATCCCGCTCACTCTCGCAAGAGGTGTTCGCAGAGTTCGCGCAGGCAGACTGGTTTCTTTGTTCATGGGGAGCGGCATGGTTATTTGCGAAACATGGAAAGGAGGGACAGGGTCTTGCGGCCAGTGCGCAGCTCCTCGACGACGTAGAGCTCTCCTTTGTCGTCGATGGTGGTCTCCAGGATGGGAGGCTTGACCCCGTGGCGGGTGATCCACTTCTGGGCCTTGGGTTTGGCCAGAAGTTCTGGCAGCTTGTCGAAGTCACTGGGACGAACGGGGCGTGGATCTTTCCAGTGCTTGCCGATGATGTGGCGCGCCTCGCCCGCCGTGACCACCCGCTTCCAACCAGCTTCAATGGGCAGATCAGCCGGGGCACCAGGCAAAGCCTTTAGCTTGGCAGCCTCGATGTCATCGATCTGCGAGTACTCCACGTAGTCCCGGCTGTCCGGCTCATCCATGGCCGATTGCAGCACCTCGGAGATGGAAGTGCGGAGGGACGCGGGCGTCTTTTGATGTGGCTGGCCCGTCTTGGTCGGTCCACGCATGAAGCGCCCGGTGGACGAATCGTGGTACGGGTTGGCGTTGGCAGCAGCCAGAGAATCCCGCGCGATCCGCTCAAGGTTCAAGCCCCCAACAAATGCCTCACCCAGGATGCGGGTCATCGCAGCTTCGACAGCCTCACCTGCCAGCACAGCATCGGTGATCTCGGCCCAGTTGCCGTTCAGTTCACGGAGCCTCCCAAAGGACACCTCGTCATCGTCTTCATCCTCATCCTCTTCATCCAAGACTTTGGCGATGGCCTCATAGATGGGGGCCAGATCTGCGACCACGGCCTCACGCAGTGCCTCGTCTTCTGCCGTGGCCTCATTGGCCAGACTGGTTGCCGGAGATGACGCTGTCGCACTCTCAGCCGCCCGGGTCGCCGCCTGGGCCTTGCCAGCCTCGCCGACCAGGTCTTCCCCGGCCTCCGGAAGCGGACGGCCATAGCGCTCAGCAATGGCGGCCTTTGACTGCGGGATCCCGAGCTTCTCGAAGTGGTTGTCCACCTCCATCTCCAACTTGATGTCCTGGTTCGGAGTGGGCTGGATTTCGATATAGACCAGCGGCTCGACTTGCGACCCAAAGGTCATCGCAATGACCTTGCGCACCAAGTGCACCTGGAGATGGGAGCTGATGAGTTTGCAGTCGTCCTGCTCCAGGATGTCGGTCTCATCTCCCTGGAGGCTGGCCCCGACGCCGTCCTTCTTGCTGATGGTGGAGAGGTCCCCACCACGCACCAACCGGGCAATGGCCGCATCCATGCGGTCCACCATCGGCTGGAACGGAGCTTCCCCCGTCTTGCCTGCCTCAATGAGCTTGATCTCATCCCCCTTGGCCGAGGCCATGATCCAGTCGTTGGCAAACTTGGAAAGCGCCTCGATGAAGTTGTCCCACTCAGGCGTGCCCATCTGGGCTGACGTCATGCCGTGGATTCCCGGGATCCCAAATCGTTCGGAGAAGTTCAGCCAGTCGGACAGGGAAAGCTTCTTGAACATCCAGCAAACGCTGATGGCCTGCATGAGGCAATCGCCCACGGTAACCATCCAGTCGTCGTCGAGATCTACACCACAGATGCCCCCAGCGGGACCCGTGTAGCGCAGCTTCCCCGTCGTGTTCTCGAACAGGTAGAGCTGCACAAACTTCAGCTCTGCCCGCAGCTGCTTTCCTGGCTTCCAGATGATCTCATGAGCGGCATACCCTTTGAACTGGGCATCCATCATCTGCCGGATCAGCAGCGAGAAATCGCCGCGCACATTCAGATCCAGAGCGTCCGTGACGGTGAGGTGGTTGAAGAACGCCTCCACCGCCGCGAACTGGGCATCGGCAGCTGGAGACTGGTCCAGCTTCACCACTGCCCAGGGGCGGTGGCTGACCGCTTTCTTCCGCTTCGGAATGACGGTGGACGCCATGTCATCCCGCTTCTCGATGAACTCCCACGCGAGAGCCGCATTGCGCACCCAGCCGATGTCATACTCATCCAGCCACTGGGCGAGACGCTGCGGGGTGCAGTTGCGCAGCGGGTTCCACCGCATCTGCCGCCAGATCTGCGCGACATCGGTGGTGATGCCTTTGATCAAGGCAGAGAGATTGGAACGGCGGTCAGACATGGCTATTGGCCCCCTTTCGGATCACGAGTTGCCCTGGTCGATGGGCTGACCGTTCATACGGCCTTGCATTCGCTTGCAAGGACCTTGCATTTTGGCGCAGGACAAAGCGCCCGGTCTTCGGGCGGGGATTCGCCCCGACGCAGCAGCGGCCGTTTCTGTGGCTGGAAATGTGCGATGAAACAATCATGCTACCAACCTCCTGCCCCGGGGGCGTTCAGACTTCACCGAGCGCAGGCCACCAGCAGCCCCGCCAATGCCCGCAGCGCGATTGCAGAGTGCCAGGCCCGTGCAGCGGTCCGCGTGACCGTTGGGCGAGTGCGGAGCGCGGTAGGTCACATTGCCCGCCGCTGTCACCACCCGGTACATGGAGTGCAGGTCCTCGCGGATCTCGCGGGTGGCAGGTACAAGGAACTCACGCTGCTCCAGGGCCACCTTCAGACTGGGGAAGATGTCGCGCTTCAGGCTGTCGGTGAAGGTGCACAGCTCCACCTTGCCAAACTGGTGTTTGTCGAAGTTCCATTCGCCAAACTTCTCCACCAGGAGATCGCCAGCGCCCACACCCGCTCCGGTGTAGTCCAGGCACAGGCGGGTGATGTGCTTGAGCCGGTGGCTCACCAGCTCCACCTGGGCAGGCGTGCTCATACCACGCATGATCAGGACTTCCTTGGTCACCTTGATCGGGCCGACCTTCTGGGCCGTCCACAGGACGGAGAGATCCTTCTTGCGGGCGAAGTCCCAACCCGCATACAGCGGGAACTGCTGACGGGCATTCCAAAACGCATCAGCCTGCGTGGTGGTGGCCTCGGCTGCTTCACAGGTGGCAATCAGCTCATACGGGAGAAGCACCCCGGCAGAGTCAAGGAACTCGCACTCGTACTCCTGGGCCCAGCCCTCTGGATCATCCAGCATGGCCCGCAGCTCCTCGGGGTCCACAGGCAGGCCCGCTGCGACAGCGTCATGGATGGTGACCTTGTGCTTGCTCCACTTGTGCTTGGTGGAGTTCTCCTTGGTCCACAGGTCGTGCGCCTTGTTGCCCTGGCCATTGGGCGTGGTGATGAGGCGCACCTTCTTCTCGCCGCCACGCAGCGGGTTGGTGATGGAAGGCAGGATCGCACGCCAGGTCGCGTCGGGATCTTCGAAGAACGCAAACTCCGTCATCAGCACATTGGCGCTGAATCCACGCACCGTGTCCGGCCGGCCCGGCACCGCGATCACACGGGAGCCGTTGGCAAACTTGATCTCGCCCTGCTTGAGCAAGGCCTCGGGGCCGTCACGCTCTTCACGGATGCCTTCACTGGCCAGGTCGAACGCCTCAGACCACTCACCGCACTTTGCCAGCGTCTCCAGGGACTGCCGCTCAGACGGGGCAGCGATCATCCAGGTCGTCTTGTCCCGCAGCTTGCAGTCACGCACGATCTCAGCCGCAGAGCTGAAGTCCTTGCCCGTCTGACGGGACCACAGCCCATACTTGAACCGCGATTCATCATCCACCCACTTCCGCTGGTAGGGCAGCAAGAGATCTATGGGAGACATGCTCATGACGAGATTCCAAACACCGCCTTCATCTTCCGATCCCGCTCCTCGGGAGTGAGCGCCTTGTCGCCGAGCAGCTCCTTGGCCTTGTCGGCCTGGGCCGCCTTCTGCTCCAGGATCGCCACCTTGCGCTCCTCCACCGCCACCTTGCGGGACTTCAGGAGCAGCTCCACGGCCGCCTTGTGTTGTTTCCAATCCCCGCTGCTCCGAGCCTTGAGAAGGAACAGCGTGTTGCCCAGGGATTCGAGCTGCTGCGTATCGAGGCTGTACTCGCCCTCCTTGATGAGCTGCATCAGGGAGGTCACCTCGGAGTCGGCCTCCTGGAGATCCCGCCGCAACCCATACCAGGAGTAAAACTCCGACAAGGCCCCCAGCGAGGTGGCAATATCCATCTCCTGCTGAAGCCACTTGCGCACCGCCGCATGGGTGCCCTTGCCAAGGCGCTCCCAGATCTCCTCCTGGAGCTCCTCTGGCAGCGTCTTGAGTTTTGCGTCTCCGCGTGGTTTCCGTGATGCAGACATGATTCATGCCAATCCCTCGTGTTTGCGGCCGCGTTCAGTGAGACTCCATTCGTCCACAGCCATCTCCTCGTTGTGCTGGTAGGTGACCAGGCCCTTGCCCTGGTTGTAGATCAGCGCGGCATTGACCAGATCCACATCCGCCACCAGGGGCGTGTCGGCATTGATCTTGGATGCCAGCCACTCACCAGTCGCCCGTCTGCCATCAGGCAGGGCACTCAGGATCCTGCGCACTTCGCGGATCAGCTCACCCGATGCTCTCGCAGTGTTGCTCATGACGAACGGGCTCCTTTCTGCTTCATCATCTCCACCGCGCCCGCCGTCCGGTTGGCCTGGTCAGACACTTCATTGATCCGGTCGAACGCCGTCTTGATGGAATCCTGGTGCAAGCGGGAAATTTCCTTCGTGTGTTCCTCCACAGACTTCGCCACCGAATCCATGTGGCGGTGAAGGTTCTGAATGTCCTCGCTCCGTGACTTTTTTAGATCATCGAACGCCTTGCCAATGGTGGTCTCGAACCGGTCCATCCGCTCCACCAGGTCAGCGTGCTGCTGGGCCGTGGCAAAGGCCGGGGCGGTCTGCACCTGCACCTGCACCGGATTGGGCTCCACGCTCACCTTGCGACTGGCAAAGCGGCCGTAGATGGCGAGAGCAAGCCCCCCGACAAACACCGCCATGGAGATCCAGTCTTTGAAAAAGCCTGAATCTACAGGGGGCGTCTGCGGCAAGGCCTCAGCGAGCAGCGGGAATAGCATAGATGGGAGTGGGAGTCGTGTTGAGGAGAGGTCAGTGTTGGAGTCCCGCCTTTCGGCGGTCAGTCCTTGTAGCCCCGGCGTGGGATCAGGCGGGCCAGCGCATCCAGGATGATCGCCACCAGGGCGCACAGGCAGGCCACCGCGAAGAGCAGGGCCATCTGGAGCCACTGGGGAAGCAGCAGCCAGAGCAGCATCAGGCCACCAGGTGTCACTTCACCCAGCCCATACGGCGGGCTGTTGTCATGAGCGTACATGGGGCGGCACTCCCAGACGGAGATGGCGAAGAGGGCCACCAGCACGATGGCCACGACAGCAAAGAGGGTGTTGAACACTTTCATGATGGATCAGAATCAGGGTTGGAGTTCCGCCTTTAGGCGGCTTCACTTACTTTCCTTGAACCGCCTCACCCCCACCACATCCTTGCGGGAGTACGGGGCGATGCTGACGGCGTTGCCCTGGTTGCCGCCCAGGACCCAGACCTTGCCGTCTTCGTGACGGTTGAAGAGGGCCACGTGGTAGCCGCCCGCGCGCTTGAACACGACGGTGTCGC
The DNA here is from genome assembly GCF_000172155.1 of Verrucomicrobium spinosum DSM 4136 = JCM 18804. Classification (NCBI taxonomy): domain Bacteria; kingdom Pseudomonadati; phylum Verrucomicrobiota; class Verrucomicrobiia; order Verrucomicrobiales; family Verrucomicrobiaceae; genus Verrucomicrobium; species Verrucomicrobium spinosum. The sequence goes on from NZ_ABIZ01000001.1 coordinate 7,339,949, forward strand.
CTTCGATGGCATCATCGAGATTCACCACCACACCCCAGTTGAGCCAGCTTGCGGCCCGGTAGTGCTGGGGCGGGATCCCAGTGGCCGTGAGGTGGCCCACCGTGCCCCGGAAGATCCCGCACCAGGCGGTGAGGCTGTCGTCCTGGTCGAGCCAGGAGGGGGCCAGGCGAAACATCGCCGCAATCTCCGGGTTGCTCTTCGGCCCGGGCCATTCCTTGATGCCAAGATATTTCCTGGCCTCAGCAAGGAGGCGTTGATTGGCGGTGGGAGTAGGCATGGCTCAGGGCAGCGGGGTGGAGGTGGTGACAGGGGTCAGGGCCATGCGCTCCTTGCTGGCCAGCTCGGCCATCTGGAGGGCATGCATCTGGCTCTGGGCCTGCTGCTTCGTGAGCTGTCCCGCCTGGTACTGGGCGGAGATCTCCTTGGCCTTGGCAATGGCGGTCTGTGACCAGGCGGCCACCGAAACGCCCACCATGGCGAGGAAGTCCTGGAAGGACTTTTGCAGGTCTGCGGTCACCGTGGTGCCAGTTGAGCTCGTGCTAGTCGCCGCCCCGCCCACCTGCCCATAGAAGTAGGTGTAGGTGGAGCCATCGGGCCGGGTCATGCGCTCGCCCTGGGTCACACAGGACGCCAGCAGGACAGGCAGACAGAGAGAGGAAACAACACCTTTCACGGCTGCACCCCCTGGCTGGCATTGCCTGGGCTTTGCAAGGGCGCTGCAAAGAACGATTGAAAGGCCGTGGTGGGCACTGCGCCACCCAAGGCCCTGGCACCAATGCCGCCCACGAGCCCCGACTCTGGCACCACCAGGGCTCCCCGGATGCGATCCGCGATGGCCTGTTGAATGGGCGAGTTCTGCGTGGCGCAGCTGCTCAGCAAGCAGCTTGCCAGCAGGAGCGCGGCGACGGTGCGCGCCACGCCTGGCCCACCGTCCGCCGCCGCGCTTTTCCCGCTGATGTCCGCAGGGGAACCTTGTGAGGCCCGGCCTTCCTCCACATAGGGGTCGATGCCAGGCTCGATGATTTGAGCGAGATTGTCCTGACGCCAGTTGCGCCGGATCTTGCCGTAGGCCGCCAGGGCCAGACCGACGAGCGTGCCGATCACCTCCCAGTTGTCAGAGGCCGTCTGGGCCAGGGCCTTCAACTCCTCAGCCGGGACCACAATCCCAAAGAGGCCGCCGATCAAACTCAGACCCGTGAGCACCAGGCCAAGCTTGGTCATGTGCCCCTGGAGGAACTGGGGCTTCTGGATGGCCACCTGCTCAAGGGTGGCAAAGGAAGGCTCAGGAGCCGGGGCGTCCTGACGACGGCGCGGAAACGAATCAAGGTTGGGCGGCATGGGCGGCGTGGGTTGAAGTGGGACGTTCGGTGGAACGCCCGCCTCTTAAACCCACTTGGTACGAGGGTCTAACAACCCCGCCAATGCCGCATGATCCGCAAAAGAAATCTACACTTCGGCGCGCCTTTCGTAGGACTCGCCTGTAGTCGCGGCGTCCTTATCGCACGCTTTTGAAGGCTTTGCAATCCCGCCTACGTCGCCCATATCGAAGACGGTTTTAGCTGTGATACGACCATACAAAGCTTCACTTTTACGGAGCGCTTCTCTCAGCCTCTCTGTACGCCTTTCAATGTCTGAATCCTTCCACTTCAGGTTCTTACTCACGGCTTCCACTCCTTTAACCTGGTGGTCAAGTGCCCAACATTCGCCACCACCGGGCTGACCGTGGCCTTCCACTCCGCCCTGGCGTCAGCTTCAGGCTTTTTGCTTTTTAGATGGCTTTCATATTGAGCGCTCGCATGCGCGAGCGGGGCAATTATCCCGTCCACTTCCTCCATCAGATTCAGTAGCGACTGATGTCGCGCTGTGTACTTGGCCATAGTGAGCTCCACACCAAAGTCGTAAAGATCCTTGCTTGGCGGAACCACCAACATAGAGGCACAAGCCGACGATGCACCATCAAGGGCGGCTAACGCCTTCTGACGGCCCTCCTCTTCCGACGCGGCCTTTGCCCAGTCATCAGGCTGGAAGACTTCTGTAGGCGATGGCACGAGAATACGAGGAGGCAACTCCCTCTTGCAACTGGTTGCAAAACTAGTGGCGATGAACAGGGCGACAACGATTGCAGGTCTCATGGTCTTCTGAATTTCTTGGTTACAGAGTCAACAGGGTACAGCCACACAAAATCCTCACGCCTGAACTCAAGCGGAGGATGCACGGCGGAATTGTAGCTGGTAAGTACAACCTTGGCCCCTGCGTCTTTGGGGGTGTAAACCTTGCACATCACCCCGCCACCAGCCTCCTCAGAGAGGCGAGCAACCACCACCTCTCCCCCTCGGGGAGCACTGCTAGGCACCAGGATGGCTACATCCCCGTCATTGATCACCGGGACCATGCTGTCCCCTCGAATGGTGACGCCAAACGCCTTGGGATCTGTCATATCGAAGGCGATGTGGCCAGTGTATTCGTAGGCGGCGTCCTCCCAGGAGCCCATCTTGCCAGCCTGTGCAAAGCTGATAAGCGGCACATACCGGGCAGTTTTGATGCCAGGGCCAAGCTCGACATTGGGTGAGGCTCCCAATGTCCCGGTAAGCCCCGACTCATCGATAAACCCGGGCTCGACGCCCTGCATAAGGTCCTCGAACGGGACATCCAGTGCCGTTGCAACCTTCTTAATCTGTCTTTCACTGCCTCTTCCATTGCCTTCTTCGAGTGCTTGAAGCACACCAATCGAATAACCCGTGGCCTTGGCAAGGTCTTTGATGCTCCATCCCTTAGCCTCCCGGGCTTTCCGCATCGTGGCCCTAGCATCACCCGTGCTCTTGCGACCATCCTTGGCCTGCTCTTCGAGGTCTTCGATCAGCAGCACAAGTGAGCGGGATGGAGGGCGACCGCCCTCCATCATGCTCACATAGTTACGTGAGACCCCTAGCCGTTCGGCTAATTCCGCCTGTGTGAGCCGCAACTTGTGTCGCAGGTGCATGAGCCGCTGAGCAATAGTGAGTGAAGTTGTCATTTTTTTCTTGCCACATGTTGCTCACAATAGTAACAAGTGAGCACCTGCCAATGACAACTGTTAATCACAGCAACCACAAAGCGCAAACGGATTTCACTGTTCGGGCGAAAGTCCGCCTAGTGGAACTCGGTTGGTCCGTCACTGAGTTGGCACGTCGCGTGTCCCGGTCCCGCACTGCTGTTAGCATTGCGATTAACCACCCGACGATGTTCCCCAGAATCCAGCAACTGATTAAGGGGGAGCTAGGCCTGTGAACCTCGCTGTCAAAAAACGGGAGCTACTTGGCCCGCTGATCCGGGCGGCCGTGGCCAATGCCGCCGAGCAGCCACCCGCCACCCGCGCCGACATCTACGACGGCATCGCTGAGATCACCAGGGCCTGTGACCCGAGGCTCTCAGGACAGGCCCGGGACTACGCCTCCGCCCTCCGAGAATCCGAGACCCTACAACTTCATTTTCGCAACCTCTTCATTGAACGCTCATGACCACCTCACTTACCACCCAGCCCGCCGTCACTCCACCTGCATCAGCATCGTCCACTGATCCCGCAGGACGTCCCGCCACGTGTCATTCAGCAATTCTTGAATCCCTGAGGGAGGGAGGTCGGGGGCGGGTCTTTCGGGATCATCTACGCAGGTCCTTAGCGCAACAGCAAGGCTCAGGCACCTCACCACTCACCCCTGATGACATTCAAATTGAGACCATCGGCGTCACCCTCGTGGATGCGATCCTCTATGATCTGGCCACGCGCCACGAACTGGGCCAGCTCCTCGCATCCTGCGATGACCTCACTCTCGGCGAGATGACGGAGACGCTTGAACTCATGGCCCTAGTCGCCCTGCGTCAGGCCCAATCGTCTCCCACACAGCCAGCAGCCATCTCAGACTTTGGGCGGCGGCTGCATGATGACGGGTTCCATCATCCTCACGCTCCAGACTGCGAAGCTGCTGCAAGACAGCGGCATGCAGCCCTGGCGGCACGTCGGGAAACACTCGGCTGCCCGCTGACCTTCCCCGCACGAGTGGCGGCTCTACGAAAGGACCCTGCTTCGCCAGTTCCAGCAACTCCCTGGCCAGATCAGGTGCCCCAGGTGCCAGCAGCAAAATGATTTTCCCAAGCACATCCGCATTCATGAAGACCACCTTAGCCACCACCCAGAGCCCCACGCAAGACCTGACCGAGGGGCAATCCGAGCACTTCACCTACGCTCGTAAGCTCCAGACCAATGTCCGCCTCCACCTGATCGCCGCCAGCGGCTTCATGGTGCTTATGGGGCTGGAGTTGAAGCGCCTCAAAAAGGCCCTCGGGGAGACCCGGGGCCGAAAAACCCAAGACGGTTTGGGTATTTCCTGGGAGGCCACCGTAAAAGCCAACCTCGGCATCAGCGACGAGACCGCCACCAAATACATCGCCATGGCTGATGGGGTAAAAACGAGGGTCGCCATCCTCCAGGAGCTGGAAGCCAAACTGCTCGCCGCGCCGCTCTCGGATCTCAGCGATCAGGAGCAGGAGCAGGTCTTCGCCGCCGTCAAGGACTCCACCGATGGCAAGACGGCCAAGGAGTTGATGCAGGAGTACGGCATCGCCCGCAAGGACGCAGGAGCCAACCTGGACAAGGACCGCAACAAAGGGGGCAACTCCACCAAGCCCGTAGAGACACCGGAGCAGCAGGCCCAGGGCTGGTTTGGCAGCGTCACTGAAACCATGATCGGGCTGCGGGCTGCGGATGCCACCAAGTGGCACACCCTGATCTACAGCCTGCCCCTGACCCGCGAAGAGGGCAAGGAACTCACCGGGAACGTCTCCATCGAAGACCTGGAAGACGAGCTCACCCACTGGATGGAGGTCGTCCAGCAGGCCAAGGCCCGCATGGCCAAGGCCATGCACGCCTCCAAGCTCAAGGACGCCAAGGCCCGGGAGGAAGAAGCCCGCAAGAAGATTCTGGAGGGCAAAGCCATCGACGCCGCCACGGAGGTGATCGCCAGCACGGAGCAGTATGACACCGAAGCCGAGGCCGTTGAGGCCGCCAACATGCACGGCAAGGAGGAACTCCAGATCGCGCAGTTCAATAGCTTCCCCCACTTCCACATCCTGGTGACAGCCGAGGAGCGGGCTGCTGCCGCGCTGCTCTACGCGGACGCAACCCAGGTCATCTACAGCGGCCCGGGCAAGGGAGCCGGAGTCAAGCTTACCCATGTCCTTGCCAAACCCACCAAGAAAGGAACAGGGAAATAACATGATCACCGATCCCATCTGGTCCCAGTCCCGCATCTGCCGCGAGGCGGAGTCCGCCGCCCAGGCGGCCATTGCCCAGGCACCCCGCCGCGCCTTGCAGAGCATGTCCCACGGAGCGGCCCCGCGCAAAAAGCAGCTCTGTGAACCGAGAGGGCTCTCTGGCCAGGTGCTCCAGATGATCCAGGATTCGCCCCTGCCCATTTGTTCGCAGGACGTGGCCAGGCTCTTCGGCATCAACAAAGTCCGGGCCAGCAACCTCCTCCAGAACCTCTACCTGCACGGGCACATCAACCGCACGGGTCGCGGCCACTACGTCGCCGCCGAGGACTGAGCCGATCCCCACCACTCAACCACCCACTTGCAAACGCCATGCAAAGCCACGCCAAAACCATGAACCACCACGTCCGCATCCTCCATGACAACGAGGAGTACTTCGTCTGCCTGCACAACTCAGAAGGCCCCACCGGGGAAGACATGATCCAGTTTCAGGCATGGGCTCCCACCCTCCAGGAGGCGATGCAGCGCCTCTCGCAGAAGCTCGAAGCCTGTGACCAGCCCTGGAAGCCTGAGATTCATGTTGGCTCCTATGCCGCCATCATCCTCTCCCGGGATGACGCCGCCAGGTTCTACCTCAAGTCCCTCAGCGTGCCTGTGTTCTATGAGCCAGCGGACAGCGCACCGCCCGCCGAGCTGGTGGACCTGGGAAACCTCAGCAGCGAGGACTACATCACCACGCTCTGCCACCTCAGCGACGCCCACATCCACCGCCTGCTGGCCAAGGCCGCCGTCAGTCGCGGTCGCGGTGCCTGGGCCACCCTCCACCGCCGCTGCCGCTCCATGGCCGTGCAAGCCGCACGCCAGAAGTCAATCGCCTGCGCTGCCTGATCGCATCGCCTCAACCGCTTCCACTCCCATGCTCTCCACCATCACCGCTTCATGCCTCCCCCCCGAGGCCCGCACCCATGTCCAGCTCTGGACCGCCCGCATGGAGCAGCTCACAGCCATTGGGCGCGGATGGACCAAGCAATCCCGCACCCTCGCCCAGGCCTGGGGCGTGAGCCAGGCCACGCTGACCCGCTTCTTCTATGCCTATCAAAAGGAGGGCGTGCTCGGCCTCATCGACAAGCGCAAGTACGCCAAGTACCTGGGGCAGGGTGATGTGCGCGGGTTGCCCCCGGCCTTCATCAGCTACTGGCAGGGCGAGTACGAGCGCTTCCAGCGCAATGGCGGAGCCAAGCAGACCTACCGCGTCCTGATGGACCGTCTGCGCCAGTGGCGTCGAGGAAATACCGCCTCGGTCATCCCTGGCTACAGCGAGCCCCCGGCCAACCAGCCCGGATGCCTGCACCCTCGCGGGTGGAGCTATGAGAACCTGACCAAGCACCTCCCTGACCAGGTGGAGCGCACCCTGGCCCGCCAGGGGCGCAGCAAGGCCAAGGCTCTGCTCTCCAAGGTGTACACCACCCGCGTCGGCCTGGACGTCGGCCAGGTCCTCATGATTGATGACCAGTACCACGACATCAATGTCGCCTGGTCCAACGGCCAGGTGGCCCGCCCCCAGTCCTTCAACCTGCTCGACTTCTTCAGCGGCTACGAGATCATGGATGGATTCCAGCCCCGTCTGGAAAAGGAGGACGGCTCCAAACTCGGCCTCAAGGAAGAGGACGCGTTCTGGATGATCCTCACCCACTTTTCCACCAACGGCTACCGGGCCGACCTCGGCACCCATGTCATTGTCGAGCGTGGGACCGCCACGGTCCGCAATGAGCTGGCCGAGGGATTCCTGGCCGCGACCGATAAGAAGATCATCATCGACAAGGGCGGCATGGACAACCGCGCCCTCAAAGGCCTCATCTACGACGGTCCTGCCAAGGGCAACTTCAGGTTCAAGGCATCACGTGAATCGGTCTTCAACCTCTGGCGAAACATGATCGCCGCCCTTCCCGGTGCCACGGGCCGCAACCGCGAGGAATCCCCGGAGGAGCAGAAGGCCATCATCTCCTACGTGGAACGGCTGCTCAAGAAGGTGCCCCAGGACCGCTGGCACCTGCTCAAGCTGCCCCTGCTCGCCGAGGACCAGTTCATGGCCATCATGGCCGACTTGAAAGAGGCCCTCCGCGACCGCCACTGGCACACGCTGGAGGGCTGGAAGACCCTCGGCCATACCAAGACCCTCTACCGTCTGCCGGAGTGGGGAGACGACCAGTTCATCCCCATTGAGGAAATGCAGCAGCAGATGCTCATGCTCCCGCCCGAGCGGGCCGAGCTGCTCAGCCTCGCCTTTGCCAGCCAGGCGCAGAAGGACAAGCTCATTGAAGTGCGCAACCTCAGCCCCCGGGAGGTGTGGGATCGCGGAAAGCACAAGCTCACCCGCCTCACCCCCTGGACCTGGAACCAGATCCTCCCCGGCCGCATGGCGCATGTCCGCCATGTGGAGGACCGCGAGATCCGCGTCTATGGCGGCGGCGAGATCCTGCGCTACGACGCCCACGCCAAGACCGCCACGGGCCGCGATATCATGCTCCGCCCAGGTGAGCAGTTCTTGGTCTTCTCCAATCCGCTCTCTCCTGATATCGCCCTCTGCTGCGACACTACGGGCGCGGCCATCGGCCTGCTCCACCGCATCGCCGTCAGCACCCGCATTGACCACGCCGCCGTCATCAGCCGCATGGGCCGCGTCAGCCAGATGAATGCCGACGTCGAGGCTCCCGTCGCCCACCGTGCCGAGGCCCTGGCCGCCGAGCGTGCCGAGCAGCAGGAGCACAACGCTCGCGTCATCAAGGGTCTGCCTGTCACGCCCCAGGAGCACGAGGCCCGCACCAAGCGCAAGGCCGTCGCCCGCCAGGCCGCCAGTATCCTCGACGAGGAGCCGGTGCTGGAACCCCCCGCCTTGCAAGCCCTGTCCTCTGACGACGGGTGCAGCTTCTTCGACATGTGATTTCCTCAACCCATACGCCACGCCACGCCATGACACCGCCCACCGCCACGCCCGCCAACGACCGCGTCAAGCCCATCGACCAACAGCTCCGCCAGCAGCTCCAGAAGTACAAGGACCGCGAGAGCCTTTCCCTGAAGGATCTCGGCAAACGCATTGACGCCTCTGAGGCCATGGTCAGCCGCTACCTCAGCGACCGTTTCGAGGGGGACGTCGGCGGCATTGAGCTCAAGATCCGCGACCTCATCAAGCTCGATGAAATGCGCGCCCTGGTCATCCAGGAGATCGAGACCTTTCCCACGCTGGTCACCAAGCAGGTCCACAACGCCTTGGAGCTCATCCGCAAGAACTCCCATGTCGGCCTCATCTTCGGCGACGCGGGTGTGGGCAAGAGCCGCGCCATCCAGCTCTACACCAGCAAGAACCCGCTGAGCCTCCAGATCACATTGAGCCGGTTCAGTGGCTCAGATACCAACGGCATCATCACCGCCATCTGGCGTCAGATCGACACCAGCGCCTACCGCCGCAAGCGTGATGGAAATCGCGGCTCGTTCCTCGTGGAACGTCTCAAGGGGTCGGGCCGCATGCTGATCATCGACAACGCCCACCGTCTCACCAGGGTGGGCCGTGAGGCTCTCTTCGATTTCCATGATGCCACCGGGTGCCCCATTGCCCTGATCGGCAATCCCGAGCTGCTCGATGCCATTGAGGAGAATGACCAGCAGTTTAGCCGCGTCGGTGTGCGCATAAAGGCCGACCTCAAGGACAAGGCCGGAGAGGCCGCTGGCGAGTTGCTCACCCGCGTCTGGCCCGAGGCCGCCACCGACCTGCTCGACTTGGCCACCACCGTCGTCACCCACCACGGCCGCCTGCGTGCCCTGTGGCACCAGATCCGCATTGCCCGCGAGCTGATGACCAAAGGGGCAGCCAAGACCCCGAACAAAGCCTTCCAGCTCGCCCACGAGCACCTGGTGCGGAACTACCGTCTCCTGGAAGACCCGTCCTAAGACTCCTCGAACCCATCACCACCCACACCTCCACGCCATGTCAAAGCGCCCAGCCATGAACGTCACCGAGGCTCTCGGTATCACCCTCGCCGTCGCCGAGACCGTCCTCAGCGACATGAATAAGGATTGCGAGCTTCGCCCCACGCTCCATCGGGCCATCAAACTCCACCGCGCCCGCTTCTACCGCATGAACGCCCGGCTCCAGTCCCGTCGCCGTCGTGATGCCTCCCGTCCCAAGTGCCTCCGCTAACCCTCAGCCCATAGAACGCCACCCCATGCCCATCGAATACGACATCAATGAAATGCCCGGGGCTGAACAAGTCCTCAACGGCACCCGTACGCTGCTGCAATACTTGCACGGCTCCAAGGTCACCGTCGCCACGGCCCTGGTGCTCGTGGCCCTGGCTCAGAACGTCCTGCGCATGAGTGAGGACCGCCTGCGTGAGGACCTCGGCATGAGTGAGGCCGAGCTCAACGGCGTCCTGCAATCCCTGCACCGCCGCCAGCTCATCGTCTCCAGCAGGGGATCCCACATCATCACCGATGAAGGCCGAATCCGCGTCACCGCCCTGATCCAGGCCGTCCTCATGACCGCCGAGTAACTCGCCACCACCAAACCCATACCACGCCACGCCATGACCCTCACCGAAATCCAAGTCGTTCAGAACCTCCTCTATTGGGCCAAGTTGACCTGCGAAGAGGTAGAGGCTCAAACCCGCAATCAGGACGAGCCACCCTCCTGGTTGCCCGAGCTGCGGGCAGCATGTGATGCAGCGGAAACCGAGCAGTTCGAGGCTCTCGCACTGGACGGACAGCGCATCTAAAACCCACCACCATTCACCCTATAACGCCACATACCACATGAGCACCCGCACCACATCCAAGCCCGTCACGATTCCCGCCCCGACCGAAGCCCAGGCCCGCGCCGCCCTGGCGACCTACATCGAGTCCCACCTCCAGGCCGAGGCCATCCACAACCAGGCCAAGCAGGAGATCGAGCGCATCAAGAAGGAGGCTGATGACAAGGCCCGCGCCTTCGAGGACACCAAGGCGCTTCAGGAAACCACCCTGATGCGCTTCGCCGAGGCGCACCCCGAGCTCTTCCAGAAGCGCCAGAAGTCCGAGCTCTATGGCGGCCACAAGATCGGCTGGCAGATCTCGCCGCCCGCCGTGGTCCTCATGCGCGCCACGGGGGAGAAGAAGAAGCAGACCTGGGATGGCTTCGTGGACGCCTGCCGTCGCGCTGGCGGCTGGGCCATGGAGTTCATCCGCACCAAGGAGGAGCCCGACAAGGAGTCCATCCTCGTCTCCCACCGCACGGCTGTGGAGCACTCGCAGCAGACTGGCGATGCCAGCAACACCACGGAGCTCACGGCCTATCTCGCCCGCCTCGGTGTCCAGGTCGCCCAGGAGGAGCGCTTCGTCATCGATCTCAACCTCCAGCCCGAGACCGTCCAGCAGACCGCCTGATCACCCGCAACCTCAACGCACCCGCCTTGCAAGCCCTATGAAAACACTGCTCTTGCTCGCTCTCATCGCCTTCGGTGGCGACAACGCAACCGGCACCATGCCGCCAATGGATGTCGCAGAGGAACCCCTCTACGTCATCATGGACGCACCACCGCCCAACCTCAGCGCAGCCGCCGTGCCCCCTGAGGTCCCGCAGGCCGACAGCCTGTGGGAATGGCCCCGCCAGTTCTGCGGCCTCCTCTCCGAGGCTCCTGCGGGCATGACCTGGGGATTCATCGCCCTGGTTGTCTCCCACTGGGCCGCCCTTACGTGGGTGGTGACTTCTCGAACCCGTCTCCGCGCCCTCTATGACGGCCGTTCCGAGGTCCTTGAGGAGCAGCACCATCACCGTTGCACCGCTCCCTTGCGCCTCGTCGGCGGAGACGCTGAAAAGGCGGCTTGGGATCGTTTCGGCGGAAAAGTCAAAACCCCCAACGCCCTCTGATCTATGACCAGCAAAGAAGCCTCTCTCGGAGCCATCCGCATCATGATCGAGCAAATGCCAAAAGCCCAGCAGAAGCGCATTCAAAAGGCAGCGGAGGACATCAAGGCCACCCTCAAAAAACACGGCCCCGATGGCCTCCGCGCCCTCGCCCTGGTCGGGGCAGAGCTCACCGAGCTGGAGATCCCCGGCTGACCCTTCACCGGAGCAGCTCCCCGGAGCTGCTCCATCACTCATTCACCACCACCAACGCCACGCCATGCCACTTACCCTTACCTGGATCCCTGTCAGTGAATCCGTGCCGGACGACAACACCAGCGTCCTCGGCACCTCACCCCTGTGGGACTCAGAGCCCGTCTGGCCCTGCTACCTCGAAGAGGGGGACTGGTACAGCGTCGACGGCTCGCTCCTCTCCAGCCCCGACCTGCTGGCCGGCACACCGCCCACTCACTGGATGCACTTTCCTGAACCTCCCACCGCCTGAGTTATGCCCAAACCCATCCCCACGCTGAGCAAGCCTCTCAGCAATCTCCAAAAGGCCACACTCTCGCAGTGGGCCAAGAAGGGCTACACCCGCGCCAGGGATCTCGACCTCACTGACGAGAAGGAAGCCGACTGGCGCGGCCAGGAGTCCATTGCCGCCTGTGGCCGCCGCATCAGCGAGGCCACCAACGGCGACTACCTCGTCTTGCTGGCCCATTTCAAGAACCTTGCAGGCGACAGCGGCGGTGCCTTCCAGGCCACCATGCGTGCCCAGAGCGACCCCAAGCGTCAAGCCCTTCACAAGCTCGACACCGAGCTCACCAAGGCCGGTCTCGACCGAGCCTATGCCGAGAAGATCTGCATGGACACCTACAAGTGCACCATCGCCCAGGCCACCGCCAAGCAGATCTGGAATCTCATGTACACCATCAGAAACAGGAGGAACTCCACCCATGGCCAAGCCTAAGCCTATCAAGCAGTACGACTGCATCCATTGGTTCTGCAATGGATGCAAGTCAGACCTCTACGTGCCCAAAGTCTTCCCAGATCACAAGCCGCCCGTGTGCTGCGGATCTCGGGCGGCCTTCCTGGGCCACGAGTTCACCGAGCCTCGGCAATGCCGCGTCTGCCACTGCACCGACATGGATTGCCACGGCTGCACCGACCGCACCGGCAAGGCATGCCATTGGGTCGCGGCAGATCTCTGCTCGGCTTGTGTGCTTTCGTTGGAGGGCACACGCACTGCCGACATGCTCGTCAACACCAGCGTCGACGACTGCCGTTCCAGCCTCGTCCACACCCACGACCCCGCCACCATCGTTGAGGCCATCCGCTTGGCCAACGCCAAAACCGCCAACCAGAAGAGCCGCATCAAGCTCCTGGAGGCAAAGCTCAAACAACTCCGCAAGTAGACCGCCATGCCACACCGCGCCTATACCAATCTCATGAGCACCGATTGCCTCGGCTGTGGTGGCTCCAAGAAACGCCGCATGAGCTTCTGTGCCCCGTGTTTTCGCTCACTGCCTCCAATGGCCAAGAACGCCCTCTATCGCAAAGACGGCTACCCTGAAACCTTCGAGACCACGCTCCGCTACCTCGAAAAGCAGAAAGGGAAAAACTGACCATGCCCCGTCCACCCCTAGAACCCATTCCGCTGGCCGAGGAGCTACGCCGGAATCGTGTCTCGCTCTACTGGGGCGACTTCCGTCTCCGCGTCGATGTCGATATCGCTGCTGCCCATGGTCACGTTCCAGCTGCGGACCTCACCTGGGACCAGGCTCTCACCGTCCTCCGTGCCCAGTACGCCCGGGCCGTTGAAGAGTTCGAGAAGGTGACAGCAGCCAACCGCAAAGCCAAGGAGGCACTCAAGCCATGAATCGAATGTCCTTTGCCCTCACGACGCCACAGTTTAGGGCGCGTACCAAAGACGTCACCCGCCGCCTCGGATGGCTTACCCTCAAGGCGGGTGATATCGTCATGGCCATCGAGAAGGGCATGGGTCTCAAAAAGGGCGAGAAACACGTGCAGCTCGGCCGGATCCAGATCGTCAGCGTCATCCGGGAACCACTCGACAAGCTGCGGACCCGACCGAACGAAACCGCCCGTGAAGGTTTCCCAGACATGACACCAGACGAGTTCATCGCCTTTTTCTGCAAGACCCACAAGGGCTGCCGGCCTCAAACCACCATCACCCGCATCGAGTTCGAATACCTCGACTCCTGCTTCAAATACCACGACCTCTGATATGGACACCGCCATCGACTACTCAATCGAAACGTGGGAGAGCCTCCAGTCTCGCCTCAGTGAGCTGCGGTTGGCGGTCTATGAGGCGTGGAAACAACACGGCCCCGGCACGACCCGTCAGATCGCGGCCAAAGCCAACATGGATATCCTCACGTTTCGCCCCCGCACCACAGAATTGCTCCAGCTCGGCTTTATCACGATGTGGCACGGTGCGGGCGATCAGCGCGGCCGTGAGGGTGTCTATCGTGCGTACAGCTATCAAGAGGCGCTTGCACACTTTACGGAGCAACAGCGCAAAGCCCTTGACCCACAGTTGACCTTGCTCTGATGCCCGTCCCCGGATCACAGCTTGAATTTCAGTTTCCCACCATCGCCCTTCAGCGGAGCGATGGTGCCTGGGTGATCAAGGCCGGAAAGCCCGTCCCCAAGCTGCCCCAGATCTCGGCCAAAGAGGCCGCCGTGATCCTGGGCTGCTCCCAGTTCAGCGTCTACCGCTACGTGAAGGAAGGACTCCTCACAGCCAAGCAGACCAAGCCCAAGGCCCGCCTCCGCCTCGACCGCTCCGAGGTCGAAGCCCTCGCCACGAAGACCACGGCGGAGTAAAGGTTTGGATATTGAACAGGTGGTATTGGTGTCAGTCAGTCGCTTCAATGACGACTCCAAGAACCAAACCGCTCATCCGTTGGGCGGGCGGAAAATCCCGCTTGCTCAAGCACCTTTTACCACTGCCAGAGCACACCGCCTACGTCGAACCGTTCGCCGGTGGCCTCGCAGTACTCCTCGCAAAATCAAGGTCCACCGTCGAGGTGGTCAATGACCTGAATGGCGACTTGGTCACGCTATACCGCTGCGTCCAGTTCCACCCCGAGGCCCTGATCGGCGAGATCCAGTGGACGCTCAACGCCCGCCAGAATCTCAAGGACTTCATGGCCCAGCCAGGCCTCACGGATCTCCAGCGCTCGGCTCGCTGGCTCATCCGCAACAAGATCGGCTTCGGGACATCCATGACCAGCTACGGCGTTTCCCGCACCAGCGGCGGGGCCGCCACAGGATCCCGCGAAAACGTGCAGCAGGCCATCAGAGACCTCAGCGCCCGCCTGGACAAGGTCAGCGTCGAGAACCTGTCCTACGAGCGCATGCTACGCCTGTACGACGCCCCAGGCACCCTGTTCTTCATGGACCCGCCGTACTATCAGTCCAAGGCCGACTGCTACGATGGGTGGAACGAGGCCCAGATGACCGAGTTCGCCACCCGGGTGCAGCAGCTCAAGGGCGACTGGATCGTCACCGTTGACGACTCCGACCTCAACCGCCGCCTCTTCCATGGCTGGCACACCACGGCCGTGAAGACACGTAACGGAGCGCTCAACCAGGCCCAGGCCAAAGGCAAGCAGACCTTTGGAGAGATCATCATCCGCAAGACGCCTGCACCTGCCACCTCGGAGCGCACCAAGTTGGTCCAGCTCGCCGCCGCCTGCACCGTGTAGGCCCTCAATGCACGGTCGCTGCAAGAGGCTTGCAAAGCCCATGCAGCGGCCCTTAGAATCGCCCCATGTCCACGCCATCCATCGCCACCTACATCGACGCCAAAATGGCCAGCACAATCATCAAGGCGGTGCAGGAGGCAGGGCTCACGGCCGCGCATGAAACGTTCGCGACCGCCGTCACCTGGCCGTTCGTCCCTCTTGAACAAGCGCAGTATCCCATCACGGTCACACCCGAGGTGACCGCCGCCATGATCGAAGTGGCCACCGCAGGTCAGCTCTTCGCCTTCGCCATGTCAGGTGTGTCGGCCCAAGAAATCCAGACCCAGGCCGTCGAGTGGCAGGCCGATCTGAGTGGCCCCGGCACAGACACCGGGTGGCGCTGAAAGTTTCTCAGATCGCTGCAATTCCATGCAAACCGCCCCAAAGTTTCTCAGAATTGCCCCGGGCGGTCGTCCTCGCCGGATCGTGCTGATCTTCAGCGTTTTTCACCCTCTATCGGGGTTTTAGGGTCTCGTGCTAAACCTCTATAGCCAGATCGATGATTTGAAGCTTGGACTTTACAAGTGCCTCTGCCGCCATCTGAATGCGGACGCGGATCATTAGCTCATGTGGGCTCACCCCCAGCCGTTGACGCACGCGGCGGTGAAGAGTGCGTTCCGACATGGAGCACGCCCGCGCCAGCTCCGCTGTGCTCATGGCACGATCCACGTTGTTTTTCAGATAGGTGAGGATCACTCCAACCTCCGAGTCCGGATGGGCACCAACGTTGCTGGCTTCCCGTTGGGTGATGCCCATCAACCCCACGACTGAACCATCAAGGCCCACGAGAGGAATCTTGGTTGTCAGGTACCACTCATGGCGGTGTTGGTCGTCGGACCACATCTCCAACCGGTTCACGAGCGGCCTTCCGCTGGCAAACACCAGTTGGTCGTCCTCTCGAAACAAGTTTGAAGTCTGCGGATCAAAGAAATCCTCGTCCACCCTGCCCACGATTTCGGACTCCTGCTTGAGCCCAAGCCTGATCAGCATGCTGCTGCTCGCGGCCATCAGCCGGCTTTGACGATCTTTGGCAAAGTAATAGACCTCCGGCAGGTGCTCAAACAACTGCCGCGCCGCCTGCCCGTCCGCGATGCTCGCGAAGAACCTGTATTGCAACGACTTTTCCATCATGGCGGATCAATCACATTGAATCGCAGTTTTGAGACAAATCCAAGCGACCCAAGGGGGCTTATTTCTTCACCTCCCCCGCAGCTCCAGCGAATCCACTCCGGCGAGGATGCCGTGCCACCTTTTAAACACTTTCACAAAGTCTTCCAGGTCGGTGTGGCCACAACGATGCGCAACATCTTTATCGGAGAACAAGGCACAATCTTCCCATGCGCTCCTTCATCAGTTCATTGCTCACAGTGGTCGTTGCATTCAGAAGACCTGAGACGATAACTTCGAGAATCTGTGGAGCACAACGTTGCTGGAAGTTCTGCTTCAGAATCTCATCAAAGCAATCTTCCGCAGTCATCACGTCGATAAAGCAAATCACCACGACCGACCATGCGGCAAAGACCTTTCACGGGGTGGAAACCCTTGTCAGGGCGGAAGTGCGCAGAGCTTCATCTGTGATACCTTCTGCGTAGAGGCGAGCAATGCTCCGGTCGGTATCCGCCAAGATCCCCGCCATTGCTACGGCCGCTTCATCGCGAAAACTGCCTGCAGGCTCGCGCAACCACCATTGGTAGAGCGTTCCCGCATTCTGCTGCGCCCACACCCGTAACATCGCGTCCAACCCCTGAGTCCGCAGCTCTGCATCTGGAATACCTGCAACCCATGCTGCGGCCGCCACTGGGTCCCGCTGAGCCCACCGTTGGAGGATCGCTGGCACCACCGCCATCTGCAGGCCTGGCTGGTCGATCTGCTCCGCCACATAGGTGGCGGCCAGCACTGGGTCTCGGGAAGCGATCGCGGGGAGAAGTCGCTGTTCGGCCGCCATCCGCAGTCCGGCATCATTCAATTCCGATGTCCATTGCAGCATTTCCCCCGGATTGCCGGCTGCCCACTGCGTCATCACAAAAGCAGCAGTCTCGTTCCGCGTCACGCCCGTCTCCATGGCGAGCGCGAGCTTCAAAGCATACTGTGGATCCTCCGAGACGAGTTCCACGGCCAGTGTTGCCAAACCGGCCTCGCGCAAACTCCCCTGCAAGGACAGCACCCAGCGAACCGCGGCATCGGCATCCCATTCTACCCAGGCCGCCGAGAGCGAAGCGACCGCTGCGCTTCCCAGCTTGAGCGCCTCCTGACACGCCCTCTCCGGATCGTGCAAGACAAGAGCACGAAGGGCCTGGATATCTGCTGCCAACTCCAGCTCCTCGACATCGGGCGCGGTCTTGAAGCTGGGCAGTTTCCGAACGGAAACCGGGCGGGAGGAAAACGCTTCAGCCCCCGCACCGCGCCCCTCTGGGGGAGGAGATCCCCCCCCTGACCAACGGAACACGATGACTCCGCCCACTGCCAGCGCCCAGAGAGCCAGAGCCGTCAGTTGCGGGCGCTTCACGTTCATGGGACCACCGTGACATTGTCAAAGACTGCAGTAGTCGCCGCCGTAGCGTGCCGGCTTGTTGTCATCAGCCCGACGGTAATTTCTCCCGTCATCGAGATCGTCTGAGAAGAGGCGCCAGTCCAGGTTGTTCCGTCCGTGCTTTTGTAAGCGGTCAGTACATTGCCCACCCGGGCAATCCTGACCCACGTCGGTGCTGCTGAGGTCCCGAGAATCGTCGTGGAGACTCCTCCGCCGGTACTGGCCCGGTGTTTGGTGTTCATCACTCCTCCGATATTGCGGCCAAAGAAGTGATACTTCGAACCCGCGGCTGCGGTTTCCCGCACCATGATGCCCGCTAGTGGATTGCCATGGTTGCTCATGCTGACAAGCCGCGCCGTGATCTCACCATCGCCGCTCAGGGTCTGCAAAGCATACCGGAACCCATCGCTGGTGGAGTCAACCCCCATGCCCGAGCCTCTGAGGGTAAACACGCTTCCAATGGCCGTGGCGTAGCCCGGTGCCCCCACACTCCCAACGTTTCGCGTGCTCCAGCCAGCGGGCAACATGATGGACGGATCCGCCTCGGCAAAGGTCGCCCCCACCTTGATATTATCATGGTAAATCACTCGTTTCGAGCTGCCAGTCGGGTTTGTCCAGTTAGCCTTGTACATTCCCCATTTCCAATAACCATCTTTGTTCATGGACAGTGTGGGTCCGATCCATTGCAGTCGTTTGACATAGGTGCTCTCGCTCGCTTTTTTGCAATAGAGACGGATCTCGCCACTCCCCATGTAGGAGGGAAGATGTTCAAAAACGAAATCATACCATATCCCTCTCTGGAAGGTCATGATGTTGGTGCGCCGGCGCACACCATCATGATTTTGCGTCCAACATTTGAACCAGTTTTCATCGGTAAGCAGTTGGAACACGGCACCACCGTTTGCATGCTTCTGCTGCATGATCACTTCACTCGTGCTGTCGTACTCGTAGTTGCCCGGCTGCGGGTCAAGCAGGACAGAGAACCCGTAAAAGCGGCGCACTCCCCTTTGAACCATGGGGATGGTGCTTCCAGCACTGCTCCTCAACAAGCGCTGGTTGCATTCCGCACGGATGCCAACGTCCGTCGTCTCTCCATAGTTCAACTCCGATCTCAAGGACCACATTCCCCAACGCGCGTAGTTCTGGCTGGCCACAACGCTCTCAGGTCTGGGCTCAACCACACCGATATATATGTCATTGTCATTCTGTTGCCCGGTCTCGTATCCGGTGACTGATTCCGTCTCAGCCATCGCGCTGATGGACGCAAGTCCCCAGATTCCCAAGGTACCCCAGCCGGGCGCTCCCCGTCGCAGCATGTTGATCGCTGTGGCAAACGGCGTCAGGACCTTGCTTTGGAGTTTGGCAATGCAATTTCGGGTCAGATGCAGGATCCATGTGCCTTTCCCGCGGCAGGCACCGGAGGTGTGGTCTTGAAAAAGGCGCATCGGATCACTAACGCTCATGCATGCCATGAGATTCCTGAGTACAATCGCTTTTTTTCATAGGTCGCATCGGTTGTGGCTCGTGGACGATGGCACATGGATGCTGTCATGGGAGGTGCTGTAGCCATTCACTGCCCCTCTCGCAACGCATCAACCGCGGTACGAATACAGCGAGAGTCTCGGAGTATGACGTGCAGGTGGAAAAAGGTTTCAAAAAAAACGAGAAAAAATTGCCCTTTTTTTTCATGGAGTGTGGGCACGTTGGAAAAAGAACGGAAGGCCAATTTAGCACCGTTCGAAGATACGATCAGAGGAGTCCGCTGAATGTTTGCCCGTCCCCCAGGGCATGACGCTGCCGGCCGGTCCGCAATGCACGATCCCGACATATTTCATAAATTTTCGCACAATAAAACGGGATGCGACATATCAAGGGGCGTGATCTTCGAGAGCCTTCCATACTTCACAACTATTATAGACATCGCCTTCTCGTGCCCGATTGCTTCCATTTACGCGTATGAAAGTGAAAAATCTCCACCCGGCCATCAGAAGGGATGGAGGAGTGGCAATTGCATCTCCCGCCACTCAACACTCTGCTCAAGAGAAAATTCATTATTGCGATAGTCCAGGCGTCTCCTGAGTGACCTGCCGGCCAATCCATTTCTTCATCATTGAAAACATTTATGCCGACTATGACACCAAACAAACAGGAGACCTCTTCATTAGCGACCGCTCCCGGGGATAGCTCCCTTAGCGGGCAATGGAGAGAGTGGCCTCGGAGGTCCCGACAATGGTCAGCCAAAGCGATCTTGCTCACGGCATGCGTGGGCAGCATGGCTCTAGGCAGTGAGCCGCTGAACATTAGCGGGGTGTATCCGGGACTTGCGATGTTCAACAATGAGGGGGAGTGCGGCACGGGCGCTGTGGTGCCTTGGGCAGGGAG
The DNA here is from genome assembly GCF_000172155.1 of Verrucomicrobium spinosum DSM 4136 = JCM 18804. Taxonomy (NCBI): domain Bacteria; kingdom Pseudomonadati; phylum Verrucomicrobiota; class Verrucomicrobiia; order Verrucomicrobiales; family Verrucomicrobiaceae; genus Verrucomicrobium; species Verrucomicrobium spinosum. Next base: position 7,359,753 of record NZ_ABIZ01000001.1, read on the forward strand.
ACTTTGGGCGATTACCTACGGTCCGCACATGCCTTACGGCTCTTCAGACAAGCTGTATGAAATCACGCCTGACCTGCAACAAATCGTGCGGACAGAGAGCATCGGCGGTACTCCGGCGAATCGCATGATCCACCGGGAGTCCAACCAACTCATCGTTGGGCCATACTTTATCGATGCGGAACGCAACGTCAGGGTAGTGCCATGGCAGCAAATGCCCGGCCGATTGACTGGCACGGCACGCCATTTGACGGCTCCTGGGGACAAAATCTACTTTGCCACGATGGAGGCCGGACTCTACGAGGTGGATGTCCACACTCTTGAGGTGGGCGAGATCATGACGGACCGGAATAAGAAAGTGCCAGGGCTTGAGCAGAGCAAGGCAGATCGCCCTGCCCCCATCACGACGAAGCTTCCAGGCTGGCACGGGAAAGGCCTGTACAGCGGCCAGGGGAAACTTGTGTTCTCCAACAACGGGGACCACGGAAGACAACCGCAGAGTGATCCAGACGCAGTAAGTGGGGCGCTCGGAGAGTGGAATGGGACAGGTGACTACAAACTTGTCAGCCGCAATCAGTTCACTGAAGTGACAGGGCCTGGCGGGATATACGGCAATGAACACCCCCATTCGGATCCCATTTGGGCGACTGGATGGGACAAGCGCTCCCTTATCCTCATGTGCCTGGATCAGGGTAAGTGGCACACTTATCGCCTTCCAAAAGCTTCGCACACCTATGACGGTGGCCATGGCTGGTACACCGAATGGCCTCGCATACGGGAAATCGGCGAGGAAGATCTTCTCATGTCCATGCACGGCACCCTGTGGCGCTTCCCCAAGGCCTTCTCGCCACGTAATTCTGCGGGCATCGTACCCCGGTCAACTTTGCTCAACATCGTAGGGGATTTTTGCCGCTGGAATGACCGTATTGTCTTTGGCTGTGACGTCACTGACGTCAACGTGGTCAAGGAGTGGGGTGGAGCAAGCAACAAAATCCTCCGGCCGGGTCAGTCTCAAACCAATTTATGGTTTGTCGATCCTCAAAAGCTCGATGATATGGGCGTCCCCCTCGGCGAGGGGGCGGTGTGGTTGGATGACAGCATAAAGGCCCATACGCCCAGTGACCCAATCCTCTTCAGCGGCTACGCGCAGCGGGGCCTTTGGATCCACCATGAAGCGGCTTCACCTGTCACGTTTACACTTGAGGTGGACGCAAAAGGCGATGGCCAATGGACGCGGCTTCGTGAGATCGAACTGCCTGCAAAGGCGGCAAAGCAGCTCGTCTTCGAGCCTTCAGAGTCAGGCGTGTGGTTGCGGGTGAGCGCGAATATCGATTGCTCAAGCGTGACAGCGCTCATGAACTATCGCAACGCAGACAACCGGAGTGATGTCCCATCGTCTGCCTTTGACGGCATCGCAACGCCCAAGGATGCTGATGTGTCTGGAGGTCTTCTTTACGCCCGCGGCGGTAACAAACGCACGATGAGTTTCGTAACGGCGGATGCCCTCTATGAACTCAATGGCGACCTGAAGCTGACGCGCGTGGAGGATCCAGCTTCTGCTGCTGCACTGCGCAAAGGTCTGGCCGTCGCACCGGGTGCGCTCACATTTGATGCAGCTTCAGTGATCTACATGAGCTCGACAAACCAGCGCTGGCGGCTGCCCAGAGGCGGTGCAGCGTTCGACACAGCCAGCGTGTTGGGCGATGAGCGGACCAACCGCATGGTCGTGACGGAACGCAGCTTGTTCAACTGTGCAGGCACCTTCTACGAACTGCCCGCTGCAAGCGCTGGCGGATTTGGGAAAATTCGGCCCATCGCAACCCACAACCGGCGCATCAAAGACTTTGCCACCTACCGCGGTCTGCTGGTGCTCAGCGGCATAAACGCCCAAGCGAAGGGTAAGCACATCATCCGGAGTGAAGATGGCAAGGTGGCTCTCTGGGCGGGCGCGATCGATGACCTATGGCAGTTTGGCAAACCTCGGGGCGAGGGGGGTCCCTGGAAGGACGCCCCAGTACAAGCCGGCGTGGCAAGCGACCCCTATCTCATGTGGGGCTACGAGGAGCGCGAGTTGAAGCTACACCACAAGGAATCAAAACCCATCACGATACGCATTGAAGTTGACCCCCTGGGCACGGGAAAATGGGTGACGCACGATTCCGTAACGGTACCCCCAGGGGAGGCAGGCTTGGTGATGCGCTTTGACCCGCTCATGCAGGCCCACTGGCTGCGCGTGGTTGCTGCTGAGAATTGTACTGCAACCGCATGGCTGAGTTACCGTTGAATATTGCTGCCGGGTAATCTGCCCGGAGAACCGCCCATTCACCGGCTGCCGGGAAGTCCGGCAGCCGCCCTCAAAATCATCTAGAACCGGCACCTGCTGCTCACTCCAGACCCGGATACCCCCAATGAGTTGCATTGCGCCCCTCCTACTACCGTAGATCGTGAAATTCTTCCTTCCATTGTTGCCCCTGCTCGCAGGTGGATTGCTGCATGCAGATGTCCAATCAGATGCGGGCGGTGCAATACCAACGACTGCTGCTAACGCTGATCGCCCACTGGCGTCAGCAGTGGGGCGATGATTAAAGGGATGTCAAACTGGAAGCTCCCCAGCTGGAAGCTGCACGGTGCTTTTTGGAAACTCTCCGTGCGGGCTCTGGCAGGGCATGCTGTGTGCCGGGCTTGATCTTTAGCGTGACGTGAAACGCAAAATGTAAGCACTGCCGCCCGGTGTCACCGGAGACCCCCTCATCAAGTCCACCCTCTCCGAAGGACAGCTCTCACCGTCGCAGATGTTGCTCAATGTTGCGCGCCAAAGTTGTACGAAGACGAAAAAGGCGGGAACGGAGGACGGTGACAGGGAGACCATTCGCAGCGGCATATTTCTGAAGTGAGCTGCCGTTGAAGTATCTGGCCTGGAGGAGCAGTTGGTCTTCCTTCCCCAACTGTTGGATACAAAAAGCCAGGGCCGAAAGATCATCATCAATGTTGGGCACCGGTTCCTGCTTCCAACATTCGTCGATGTGATCTGTCATTTCCTCGTCCAACACGGTGGTGCGAGATCTCGCCAGCCGGCGCTGTTGATTTTTCACCAGAAAACGGGCGATCTGAAAAGCCCAGGCCTTGAAGTTAGTCCCTGGACTGAACTCTGCCCGCTTTTGCCAGATCTTGAGAAGGGTTTCCTGAGCCACGTCATCAGCACCATCATATCCAGGCATAAGCGACCTCACATAGGTCCGGATACGGGAAGCGTGCCGGGCAATTTCATCATTGATGTGCTGCTCATTGGCCAGATGTGGCGGAAGGCCCTCATTGAAGGGACGGGGAGAAATCGAGTGCGAGGGGGCTTCACGAACGTTCAGCGGATTGCCGAAAGTGCTGACTGCCGGCTGGGAGGTAGAGGGACGCGGTGGAGATGGGTGCACGAGGAGCATGACGAAAGAACGCCCCTCCGTCACAAGGATTTATTGCCCGACTGCCAAAAATTGTTCCAATTCGGCCATCCAGCCTCTTGTTTTGCGACCAGTTTGGTGCCGACGGATCTCAGCGTTGGCCGTAGAAGCAGGAATCCTCATCGCCTAATCACCAAGGCCCCCCCTCGAAGTGGCGTTTATGCCAGTCGGGACTTTGGGTCGGCGTTGAGATCGCAGGTCCGTCAAATTCGCGCGACGGCACAGTCCCATCTTGGGGGCCCACGAATTTGTTCACAGTCCTGCTATGGTTGCTGAGTACCGGGGTCTTGTGGCGGCCAGTGAGGCCCAATGTTTACCTTCTCCCCAGGATAGTCTGACTGCTTGTTTTCCGCCTCAAGCTCAATGAGCATCAACACTCTTGCCACCGCCTCCTTTACATAGGAACCAACCTTCCATCCGGGGGCGAGGTTATCTGTAGGTGTGTTTAATGCCACACTGTCTGGCAAACCCCTGCGTCGTGCCATGTAGAGCGCCCGCTCATTGTGCAGCCCATGGGACACGATGGTCATGTCCCTTTGACCAAAGACTTTGCGAGCCCGCACGACACTGTCCAGCGTGCGCCCCCCACCGAAGTCACAGTAAACCCTGTCGGCGGGAACTCCGCCCGCCACCAGCGCCGCCTTCATCGCCAGTGGTTCATTGCAGCCATCGCGATCAGGATCTCCGCTGACAAGAAGGAACTGCACCTTCCCGGCTTCCAACAAGGCCTGTGCGGATTTCACTCTCTCCACAAAAAAGGCGTTGTCCTCTGTGCCCACCTTCTCAGGACATCCCAGAACCAGTCCAACATACTTGACGGGCACGTCATTCACCGAGTCATAAACCTGCTTCTCAGCCAGCGCCCAGACCAAGGCATAACATGCAACCAAACCTGGTATCAGGAACATGGCAAGCTTGAGGAGTCTTACCAGCCACCTTCGAGTGAACTCATCCGCCCAACGCCACTCTCGACGCACAACTTCACGGAGTGAGACTGCACTATTGCAGACATCCTCAGGAATCTGATCCTCGTTTTGCAGTGCGTGTTGAAACATTCGGTTTAAGTGGTTAAAACGTTACCTCGAAGAGCTGGAGAGGGATGCCGTCGCACCCCCACTGCCGCCAAGGTCGGCGATTCTGGCAGTGATGGAAAACTGCTCATTGGTGCATTCAACTTGGTTCATCTTGATCTGAATGCCCCCCCCTGGCGAACCTGTATGGATAAAAACTACCTGGACGCACAAGATTGCGAGGCCCGTGATGAAACTCGCTCCTGATGGTCATCATTTTGAAACAGTCGAAAAACTTCATAGCGCACCCAGCCTGACAAACAGGCTCCGCTCTTCCTGCCTGGACCAGATATTCTGTGACATGACGGGACCCTTTCGTAGGACGAATTGCGCCCCGCCCTGGCAAGACCGCGTCATTTTCAGCACAAAAGCCCGTCATTCCGCACACTCCTAGAACGCCCCGAATCACATCTGTGCGGCATCTGGCAATCGGGCCGCCCTGCCCGTCCCTAGGGAGACAGCATCCCCCCCTAACTCACTCAAGGCAGGGCTTTGACAACAATGCCGTACATGGCGGGCTTGTTCTTTGATCCAGCGTATTGGGGTTCACCGAGTTCCACTGTGCCAGCCCGGTCAATCCGTCGCTTCCACACACCGTAGATCACGTAGAAGGACACCAAGTCCTCATTTTCCTCGCTGCCCTTCCACCACGGTCCCGACTGCACCGTTAGACCGGTATTGGTGAACTGGGACTTCAACCATTCAGGCGCAGGGGCACTGACATCCGCCAACACGTACAAATTACAAGGTCGGTTAATCAACATCTTGAGACGCAGTTCCGGTTTGGTCCGGTAGCTGGGGATGGTGCAGATTTGATCAGCACCTTCCAATTCCTTGGGAAAGATATTGCCGGGGGATGCCCCCCAGACGCGATTGGACCTGGTGGTATAAGCCCTGGCACCAATACCCATACCCCCTTGCACAATGCCGTAAAAGCGGTTCCCCCCTCCAATGCCTCGGTTGTCCCAAACGTCCGACACCAGGTCAATGTCTGAACCATCGCGCAAAGTGCGGGCATTGCTGTTCAGGCGCACCATTCCGAGCCGCTGCGGCTTCTTGAGAGTATCGATGCGGATGCCCTCACCCTCATTCAAAGTGACCTGGGGCCCGCTGTCTTTGTGATCCCCAGACGATTCATAGACCTCCACCTTCCCATCGAGCACTGCCACTTGCGTCCCATTTGCCCCCCCTGCCGAGACGGCAAAACGGGTGCCCAGGTCCACGACCCGCGCCTCGGGGGTGTCTATGACAAAACCCTTCAGCCCGTCACCGATGTCTGCAGTGACGGAACCACGGAGCACACGCAAGTGCATGGGCGTGAACAGATCCAGCTCGGCGGGCCCCGTGACTTCCACGACGGCACCCGCCGTGGTGCGAAAGCTCATCGAACCTTCCGTCAAGACCAGCGATTGGTCGAAACGCGATTCCCCGGGTCTGAAATTGACGTTGTCAGAGGCAATGACATGTATCTCCACCCCTTCCTTATCGGGTCCCACAAGCCACCATGCCATGAGCCCCACCATCACCAGGGCCAGAGCCCCGGCCAGAACCAGCCTCCACCGCGCATGGCGCAGAACCTTGTCAGTGGCATGGGGCACCACTGATGCGCACTGTGAACGCCCATGCTGCCATGTGAGCAGGGCATGCACCCGCATTTGCTCAACATAGAGGTGCCGCAACAAGTCGTGCTGACGCAGCGCTTCGAGCAGTTCAGCGCGCTCGGCATCGCTAGCATGGCCCTCTATCTGTGCATGACACAGACTCCTGAAGCGGTCCTCTGCAATCATGATGCGGCCTCGCTTCCCAGAGTGGAGGCCATACAGTCCGCAAGCCCTTTGCGGAGGCGGTAAAACAAAGCAGCTGCCGCATTCTCAGACAGCTGCAGCCGGGCTGCGATATCCTGAACGGCTTCCCCAGCACCGTAGCGGGCAGCGACGAGCTCTCGTTGCTTGGGTGGCAGTCTATCCACACATTTCTCCAGTGCGACCAGCTCCTGCTCAGAGGTGACTTCCGCCGAGTCAAAGCACCCCGCAATCTGCTCGACCAGTTCATCATCAAAGATCAGGTGTGATCGCGCCTGCCTCGTCCGCCACGCCATCACTTCGTTCTTGGCAAAGGCAAAAGCCCACCGCAAAAACGGCTGCTCAGGGTCATACTCCGCCGCCTTCCGGCAGAGTTTGAGATTCGTCTCCTGCAAGACGTCATGCGCCGAATCCAGCCTCCCCATGAGCGAGGCGATAAAGCCATAAAGCGCCCCCTGGCTGGCAATCAGCCTGGTGCCAAACTCCATGGGCAGAGTGTCTGGACTCGTTGGCAGAAGTGGTTTCACAAATGGTAGGTCCACGTAAATTTGCCAATATGACGGAAATTTCCAAAAAAAAGACAGCGACAGCCTGTCACAAAAAAACAGATGCCTGCGATCCGCTGGAGGCAACGAATCGCAGGCATTGAGGCCGGGGTGAGATCTCGCAGGAAGCTCGCATCCCCTGTCAGGGTTTCCTCAGAAATAGCGGTTACCGAATTTCAGGGAGTCCGGCAGTTCATCTGTCTTTTCCTGGAACACCTCCCCTTTGGCTGTCTTGGTTTCCCAGAGCAGAGTGCTGCCCGGCTTGGCGGCGGGACGGCGGTTCCCTCCCAGCAAGATCTCCTGGGCGGCCTGGCCTGTGACCAGAGCGCATGTTCCGCCGATGTCGTTGGCAGACAAATAGGACGGTTTGGTGGGATCCAGCTCCACGGAGACGAGGTAATCACCCACCTTAATTCTGGTGCGGCCATCCGCACCAGCCGTGGCGACCGGCTCTGGCACTTTCATCTCCAGGCTTTTACCCGGGGCCACACTCAACACAGTCAAGAAACGAGTAGCAGGCAGCGCCTCCTGCGTGGTCATCTTGCCATGCCAGTTAGGTGGATTTTGGCCCTTTCGCTTGTTCTCATCGTCCCTGGCCTCACCCATGAATTTGTCTGTGAGGGAGCCCTTCATCGAAGCCATACAGTAGAGTTTGGCCGTTCCCAGCCCATGACCGTTGGCCGTCGCAAAGCTGGAGTCGCTTAGCATTTTCATCTCCTGGCGGGCTCCGAGCTGAAAGGTCCATGTAATGGGCTTCTTAGCCTCCAGCTCATCATAGATCAGCACATGATGAGGACGCAGCATTACCATGTGCCGACGGAAGCGGGTGACTCCTGGATCACCAAATCCGTTCTCACGGGTGCCTATGCGGTAATTTCGGCGCAATTCGACCTTGTTCCCGGTCTTGTTCGGGTCATAAGGGATGCTGAAGAGGTGATGCTTCGCATTGTAGGCGTCTGAGGCATCCCCCACCGTATAGCTGATCCGTTCACCATCTGCGAAACGGGCGATCCAAGCATAGGCACTTTGATGAAAGCCCTGCACCAGACCGTCCGCCATGATGGTGTTATGTGCACGGGAGCATTTGTAGCTAAGTATATTGTGCTCGGGTCCGCCATTGTAGTACCCAGTGCGCCAGAACAAAGGCTCGCCTCCATAGGCAAGAGTGAACGCATTTTGTGCCGGATGCGTGTGCCCCTCTGATCCATAAGGACCGGCACGGAAGTTTAGCATCATATTGTTGGATGCATTCTCAAGATCCGTGTGCATGCAGACCAGGCCCACATCTTTGAAGGCGGCCGATTTTTCGACAGGCAGCTTCACTTTTGACAGATCCGGGGCGGGGAACTTTTTCCACACGGAAAACATGTCCCAGGCTTTGGCACCTTTGCCCAAGTCAGCCGCAAAGTGCAACGGACTCCTTCTACCGACCGTCTTGTTGCGCCAGAGATTGAAATCGTTCTCCGGACACATGCGAGACATGATCTCGGTCAAGTAGGGCACACTTGTCCCCCCATCGTCACCTGCATCTTCAAATGAAATCCCAGGATTTCCCGGCGGGCTGGAATAGGTCATGAAACGACCGAGGTTCCGGAACCAGGGCTTTTCATTGTAGAAATTGAATCCGGTCAGTTTATAAAGCACCCAGGGCACATGGACCATCTGTTCCTCATGCACTCCAAAGTAGCCATTGCCTTCACTGCTCCCACCATCGGTGCGACTAAAGGCGGGGCAACGGTATAAGAACAATTCATAGGCATACTTCACCCAATCATCCATTTCCGGCTTGTGCCGGCACAGGATGATTGAGCCCATCAACAATCCCGGAAAGCGCCCTTGCCACGCATGGTTGTCGTACAACGCATGCTCCAGGTACTCGTGCAGCTCAGGGCTGACCCCTTCATCTGCACACATGGGCATGTACACCGCCTGAAGATACTTCTCCTGCAGGTTCTTCGGCAGGTCGTCATAGAAGGCGTCCACCAGCAAAAACTGATGCTCCCCCGCTGCAGGCTTTCCCGGTGCCGGTCCTTGAGGCTCTGTCGGCTTGGGCTTTGAATTTCGTCTGGCGCTATGCAAACGCTCCAGTTCGATCTCACGCTTGATCGCCAGGTCCTTGTATTTGGTATCGCCCGTCATCAAGTAGCCCCGCAGCAACCGGACGTTCATCCGTGCCTCCACAAGGGGATCGTCGATTTTCCCGTCCGCTCCTTTTCCCATGCTCTTTTCGAGATCTTCCTTGATCTGCGCAGCCAAAGCAGGTGCTTCTGAGGTGGGCAGCATGTTGCCTACCTCATCAAGTGAGCAAGTCACCAAGGGGCCTGTTTTCCGGGCCTTGACGGCTGCCAGCAAAACCTCCGGTGTTGGAGGAATTTTCCCGGAAAATTCGTCACCGCGAATGCGGAACGAATAAGTGGTGCCGATCCACCTGGGCTTGTCCGGCGCCTCAGCGTCCGCCACGCCGTACGTCCAGTACCAGGTTCCTGGTGCCAACTTACGGTAGGGATTGAAGAACGACCACCGCTTGGGGCCGCTTTCCATCACGCTCTTCTGCAACTGAGGATCCTGGGAAAGTTTGAAGTAGAATCGACGGTTCCACTTCTGGCTGGAGATGCGAGCCCTCTTCTCAGACTTGGCCTGTTCGTTTCCCGTCAGGATTGGCACCACGACATGCAGCCAGGGTGGATTGTTGTCCACCTCCCCCTGCGGTGCTGGCTTGTCCAGCCATCCGGGTGTGATGAAATCACGATCAACCCGCAATTCGGACGGGGTGACACGGGTCACCCCTGCGGGCAACTTCTCCACCCCGTGAACGGGTGAAGCCACCTGTGCAAATGTGGTCGATGACAAGAGCAATAGAGCCATGGTGCTCCCTATTTTGGCAAGAAGCTTGGGTATCATTTAGGAAATGGAGAATGAGACTGCTGAGGGGTATCCACGCCGAACCGAAAATATGACGAAGATTTTTCACCCTCCTTCTTTCACCCCACGTCCTGGTTGATTCTCCGCGAGCACGAGGCAATCTAAAAGTAAATGCTTTGCCTGCGCAATATGCCTGCAACGCAAAGCTTCACGCAACTGGACGCATTCCGTCATTGAGGTGCAGCTCAGCTTTCTATTATACTCGCTAATTAGGACTCTGTGGCAATCTCAAAAAGAGACTGCTGCTGCCACAGAATTCCAAGAACACCCTGCCAGTGCCAAGTTCCTGCATCCTCAGGAGCCTGGGGTGCGACGTTGATTCACCATCCACGTGACGGTCACGGTTCCGGGTCCATCGGCCTGGCTTCGTCATGCGCCACGCAGTTCAGGGGGGTGGACAGCGCCAGCATGCTCCTACCGTCCCGGCCTTCATGTGGCCTCCACATCCATTCAGTAAAACATCTATGAAACAATCCACTCAACATTCCACCCCTGTGCACCGCAGAAGGCGGGGCATGGCACTGGTGATGGTTCTGGTGATCGTCTCACTCCTCATGACCCTGGTGTTGGCGATGCTCACCATGGGCTCCTCAGAGGCTCGTTCCGCAGCCGCGTTCAGTCAGACCAACCATGTGCGAAGTTTGGGCGAGATGCCTTCCACGATCGTCATGGGGCAGATTCGGGAGGCAACCTCCAAGCTGGAGATGACACACACCTGGGCCTCGCAGCCCGGCATGATCCGCGTCTTTGGCACCGATGAAACCCCAATTCCAGGAAGGGCGGCTTTGAAAAAAGTCTGGCGTCTCTACTCCTCCCCCAAGATGACGGAGGATGGCACAGCATTTGACGCGACGATGGAGGCAGGCACCCTTTCTTCCTGGAGCACAAACCCGGCGCTTTTCACCGACCTCAACGAACCCGTCGCCACGATTCGTGCCGATGGATCCGTCAGAAAGGTCTATCCCATTCTCGACGAAAATGCCCTGACCACCACAGACGGTGTTACGAAAGGGAAGATGGCAGGCTTTGGGCTGGCCTCCAATGCCGGACCACCGGGCGCATCTGAGTTGCATCCATTGCCGATGCCCGTCAGTTGGCTTTACGTCTTGCAGGACGGGAAGATGATCGCTCCTGTCAGCGGAACCGGATCCACCGCAAAATTCAAATCTGGCGACGTCACTGCCACCAACCCCATTGTGGGCCGAATCGCCTTTTGGGCGGATGATGAGACCTGCAAAGTCAACATCAACACCGCGAGCGAGGGGACCGGATGGGACGTGCCGCGAACCACGAGTTGGACGGACCGCACCTTTGCCTTTTACCCGCCGGGCTTCAATGAGTTTCAACGGTTTCCAGGCCATCCGGCCATGACCTGCCTGAGCACCGTCCTGCAGGCATTTGACACCAAGTACGATTATCAGTTTCCGAGAACCCAGGCGGGTGGGACCGTCTCCAACAAGGATGCCTACCAGTCCTGGCTCAAGAGCATCTACAGCCTCACTCCCAGAATCAACCTCGGCAATGAGAACGTGAGTTCCATGGGAGGCACAGTGCCCTACAAGAGCCTTGCGGGCATTCCACTCAAGAGAGAGCGCCTCTTCAGCTCGATTGATGAATTTTTCTATGGCTCCGGTTATGACGCTCCCAGTCAGCAAAGACTCCCCATCTCCAACGATAGCACCATCAATTCCCAGGACCTGGAGATGGGGCGCTTCTTCCTCACCGCCCACAGCCGGGCTCCTGAAGTCAACCTCTACAACCGTCCGCGCATCTCTCTCTGGCCCGTCCAGAATGAAACAGGCAAGCGCACAGCCAAGGACAAGCTGATGGTCTATTGCGCCACAACATCCAATCAACTGGGTGCATTCCAGCGGGCGACCACCTGGGACAAAACCTCCAGCGACACCAAACCGTGGTCTGCTCTGAGCCCTACTGAAGACTTCCAGATCCAGGGCAACCAGACGATCTTCTGCTATTTGCAGGAACTCACCAAGGCAGGAGCGCCTGGGTTTGGCTCCAGCAGTTTCGACGGCAAATACGGGGCACTCAATCGAAACCAGATTCTGCTGAATATGTTCGACCTTCTGCGCTGGGGGGTGAACACCCGAAACAAAAGGGATACGCCGGAGTACTTTTACCTTACTCCCGATAACTATCCAGGCGTCAAGGGAGAGCCAGCAGGTCAGGGATCGGCCGCGCCGGTTGTTGCAGCGAGCACTTCTGTAGAAACTTTCAGCCACAAGCTCAAGACGTTTGGCCGTTTCCCCTCAGTTGTGGAGGCATCAATCGTATTCATGGCCACGGACATCAAGAAAAAAGCGACTGACCCAAGTGTTCCACTCCCTCCTTCAGACGGGGACACCAACGGAGCACAAGCCAATAAAATGCGCGCTTTTTTGATCCTTCAGCCTTTCGCCCCTGTGGCCGGCCTGCCCAGCTACACCCCCTTGCTGCGCTACCGCATCAAGGGTTTGGATTCATGGAAAGTAAACGGTCAGGAGATGGGGTTCCCCGCAGACGCCGTCAATCGTTGTTGGACTCCTGGTGCCAAAGATAATGGGCGGTCATCTCCCTATTCCGGCCTGGTCGAACAGTTCCACGGGAAAACCATGGCCCCCAGCAGTGGGGGTGATGAAACTGCAAATTTCCCATTTTTCAGCGAGGAGATCGACCTCTCCTCCACGACCAAGGAGACGTTCGATTTCACAGGTGGACCCATCACGATTGAAACGCACATCGTCACCGGGCCGTCGGGCGCGGTGGGCGAGTCCACGCTGGTCCAAACCTCAACCATGGACTTTCCCAGCGCCTCTGGCTGGCCCTCACCTTCGCTCAGGTGGAACTTGAGCAAGATGCCCGCCAACACCTCTCTCGATGTTGCCAAGATGTACATGGACCTTGACCGGCGATTGAGGAGGACAAGCGCGGATACAGAGGTGTCGGCCGCGTGGATTTCAGAATATGTGATCGTCAAGGGTGACACTGTCCGCTCTGTCGTCGTCTCAGCCGCCTCTGATTCGACAACCAAAGGTGACTACCGCATGCTCTGTGCCCTGCGGGAAGTTCCCTCCCAGGCCTTTACTCACCACCCTGATTACTTCAGCACCACCAAAGCTGAGGCTCAATCCCTCAGGAATGGCGCAAAGACATCAGCCCCTCACTTTGGCCGGAGTTACGTAGGGCCAGGGACTATTTTCGGCCAGCAGCACGCTTGGCAGATTGCAGGCTACGACTTTGATTCGAAGAACAAGGTCACAAAAACCTACGGATTGCTCAAGGATGTGCAATACAGTGACGTCTGCCAGTCAGTCGGACCGATCAAACTGGATGGGGCGTTCAATGCGTTCGATCTGCCTGGTGACTGGGATACAGGAAGTGGCGGCTTCGAAGATGGGCCGTATGTCAACAAGCCGGATGACAACGGCATGACCACAGTGGGAAAGAACGGTGCAGGGTATTATGGCCGCATGGCCGGCCTAGGCCAAGATTACACCGAAGCCTCCTCGTTCTCCCCAAACCGTCAGATATGCTCGGCAGTGGCATTTGGATCCTTGCCGTCAGGGGTTTACTCCATGCCCTCCCCCGTGAATAAGGCGGTCCCATGGCAAACGCTCTTGTTTTGCCCCAACCCACCATCTCGCTCCACAGGAGCGGGGCAGGAACCGTCGGAAGCGGACCATTGGGGATTTAAACCGCCACGCGACCACTTGTTTCTCGATCTATTCTGGATGCCCGTGGTGGAGCCCTATGCGATCAGCGAGCCTTTCTCAACTGCCGGAAAGGTCAATCTCAACACCCAGATCATGCCCTTTTCATACATTCGCCGGGACACGGGACTGTGTGCCACGCTGCGAAGCCTGAGAATCACCGCTTTAACCCCCGACCTCGCATATGGAGGTGGCACACCTGCAAAGTGCTATAAGGATGTCAACTCGAGTCTGAGCTATGAAACAGCGCACGAGGTCAACATGGACGAAACGCTCAAAGGGCTCGCCCGGCGCTTTGACGCCGGAGACATCTATAGAAGTGCTTCGGAGATCTGCGACATCTTCCTTGTCCCCAGAAAAATCATTGGCCGAGACTATCCGCCTCATGACCAAACAGCTGCAAATCCCACCTATGCACAGATGGTCAACTGGTGGAACGGCTCCCTCGACAACCAGAAAGATGCGCACGAGCTCACGGGTGACAACCTGCGTGAATCGCCCTACAACCAGATCTACGCACGCCTCACGACGAAATCGAACACCTTCACCGTCCACCATCGTGTCCAAGTGCTGAAGAAGGCCCGCTCAACGGCGGCTGACGAGTGGGATGAGAGCATGGACCGGATGGTCGCGGAAACCCGCGGCTCCACCCTCATCGAGCGATACATTGATCCCAACGACTCCCAGGTCCCCAACTTTGTCGCCAATCCCAAGCAAAGCGGTGCCCTCGACGACTACTATCGCTTCCGCGTCATTCTCAGAAAAACGTTCGCCCCGTAGAATTTCCGTCACCTGCGGGTGTCGCGCGACATTTCAAGCCCGGAACCCTGTGGAGCCAGAGTTGGTCTCCACAGGGTTCCTCCTGTCCGGGCGCGCATCGCCGCTCGGGTCGCACACACTCCGTCTATGAAACACTGGTTACTCCCCATCGTTGCCGCATTCGTGGCGTCACTGCCCCTAAGAGCGGATCCGCTCGTCTATCAAGGGACCGAAGGGCCGGGCAAAGGAAAACACATTGTTTTCCTCGCCGGCGACCACGAATACCGGTCAGAGGAAACTGCACCCGCCCTGGCGCGGCTGCTGGCCAAGCACGAGGGCTTCAAGTGCACGGTCTTGTTCAACCTCAACCCCACGGATGGAACCATTGCCGCTGGCAAGTCGAACATGCCGGGCATGGAAGCGCTGGGCACCGCCGATCTGGCGGTGGTGTTCCTCCGGTTCCAAGTATTTCCCGACGAGCAGATGAAGCACTTGGACGACTACCTGAACCGTGGTGGGGCGGTGGTCGGCCTGCGCACCTCCACCCATGCGTTCAAGTCCGAAAAGGGCGGCGTCTTTGAAAAGTACAGCACCAACAGCAAAATCAAAGACTATGAGGGCGGATTTGGCCATCAGGTGCTCGGGCAGACTTGGGTCGGCCACTATGGCAAAAATCATGAACAAAGCACGCGGATCACGGTGATCCCTGACAAGTCTGCGCACCCCATCCTGCGCGGTGTCAAAGACGTCTGGGTACACGCCGGTGCCTATGTCGGCAAACCGGCAAGTGGTGAGGTGTTGACCATGGCACAGCCCCTCAACGGCATGACGCCAGACTCTGCGGCGGACACGACCAAGGCTCCAATGCCTTCGGAATGGACTCGCACCTACACATCTCCCTCCGGCAAAGTCGGAAGGGTCTTCACCTCCCTTTACGGTGCCTCTGAGGACCTGACCAACGAAGGGTACCGTAGGTTGCTTGTCAACGGATGCCTCT
The DNA here is from genome assembly GCF_000172155.1 of Verrucomicrobium spinosum DSM 4136 = JCM 18804. Classification (NCBI taxonomy): domain Bacteria; kingdom Pseudomonadati; phylum Verrucomicrobiota; class Verrucomicrobiia; order Verrucomicrobiales; family Verrucomicrobiaceae; genus Verrucomicrobium; species Verrucomicrobium spinosum. The sequence continues at coordinate 7,375,004 of NZ_ABIZ01000001.1, forward strand.
GGGCGGTCGGTCTGGAAGCAGACATCAAGCCTGACCTCAACGTTGCGCTGGTCGGCCCCTTCAACCCCAGCCCCTTTGGCATGAATTCTCACGTCCGCGGCGTCAAACCCGCGATGTATGAAGGCTTCTCCAGCCCCATCCCTGCGGCAGGCCCCAAACGCGACAGCGCGACCAGCAAAAGCGAAGAACTCAAGGGCGCATTGCCCATTCTCAATGTCGCCTTGAAAGCAGAGGCTCCCGCCAAGACCAAGGGAAAAGGAAAACAAAAGCCCGCAGCCGCTCCCGAGCTGCCGCCCGCTAGTGTGCCCGAGGGTTATCGCGACCCCCTCCCATTCACGTTTCAGCAAAACGATGTGGTCGCCATTCTGGGCAACGGCCTCGCCGACCGGATGCAGCATGATGGATGGACGGAGACTCTCTTGTACAGTCAGCTTCCGGGCCTGGATTTGCGCTTCCGCAACATGAGCACCAGCGGTGACCGGCCCGAGCGGCAGCCACGCAGTAAAGGCCAGATCTCCATGCCAGCCTACCTGCGCAAGGTCCAGCCCACGGTGGTCTTCGCCTTCTTCGGCTACAACGAGTCCTTTGACGGTGCCGGCAAGACAGACAAATACCGCCAGCAACTGTCTGACTTTGTCAAAACCACACGAAGCGCGCGGGCAGAGGGTGCCAAGGTGCCCCGAATTGTTTTATTCAGCCCCATCGCCGCAGAAGACACCAAAGATCCCAACCTGCCGGACAACAAAGCTCTGAATCGCCAGCTTGAGATTTATGCAAAAGCCACAGAAGATGCTGCCCGGGAGTCGGGTGTCGCCTATGTGGATCTGTATCACCCTTCCCTGGAGCTTTATCAGAAAGCATCCTCACGCCTCACGATCAACGGGGTGCACCTCAGCAGCGAGGGCAATCGCCAGCTCGCAGAAGTCATTGCCAAAGCTCTGCTTGGCAAGGTGACAGCGGCTCCCGCATCTCTCGAAAAACTGCGTCAGGTCGTGCTTGAGAAAAGCCTCTTCTGGCACAACCGCTATCATGCCTCCAATGGGAACGATGTCTGGGGCAGCAGGTCCACCCTTGCCTTCGTGGACGGCCAGACCAACGCAGAAGTCCTGCAGCACGAACTCAACATGCTGGATGTGATGACATCGAACCGCGATGAACGCATCTGGGCCTGTGCGAAGGGCAAGGACAAGCCCGTGAGCGACAGCAATGTACCGGCCCCGGTGCCCGTCATCTCCAACCTTGGCGGGAGAAAAAGTGCCAAGACTGCTGGCGCAGACCCCACCTATCTCAGCGGCGAACAAACCGCGAAGTCCATCGCGGTGGCAAAGGGCTTTGAGGTCAATCTCTTCGCAGACGAGGCGAAATTCCCCCAACTGGCCAACCCCGTGCAGATGCAGGTGGACACCCGCGGCCGGCTCTGGGCGGCCGTCTGGCCCACCTATCCCACTTGGGAACCTCTCAAACCCATGAAGGACGCCCTGATCATCTTCCATGATGACAATGCGGATGGGAAGGCGGACCGGGCGACCGAGTTTGCCAGGGTGCAAAACCCGCTGGGTTTTGAGTTCTGGAATGGCGGAGTGATCGTCACCTGCCGGTCAGAACTGCTCTTCCTGAAAGACACCAACGGGGACGACATCGCCGACAGCCGCACCATTCTCCTTCAGGGATTCGACACGTCTGACACCCACCATGGTGCCAACAATCTCACCCTCGGCCCGGACGGTGGCATCTATTGGCAGAGCGGCGTCTTCATGGTGCACAACTTCGAGCAGCCCTGGGCCTCCTCGCTGCAGACCTCAGCCTCGGCCATGTATCGGTTCAATCCTCGTCGCTTCAGCGTTGATGTGGTCGCCACCAACGCCCCCAACCCTCACGGCACGGCATTCGACTATTGGGGCTATCAGTACGCCACGGACGGCACCACCGGCCGCGCCTACCAGGTGCGCCCCAACGGCGGCAAGTTCAAGATGTTTGAACTGCTGAAGAAGGAAGTGAGGCCGGTGGCGGCCTGCGAGGTCGTTTCCAGCACCCAATTCCCGGATTCCATGCAGGGCGATTTCCTGATCTGCAACGTGATTGGGTTTCTGGGCCTCAAACACTACCACCTGGAGCGCAATGCCACTGAAGGCACGGTGTGGGGCGAACCTGCAGGCGACGAACTCACCATCCAAAGCAGCGGGCCCAATGGAGAAGTGCTCCAGGAGAAGTCCCGCGGCTTCCTCATGAGCAGTGACAAAAACTTCCGCCCCTCCGACGCCATCTTTGGAGCGGACGGCGCCCTCTATGTGAGCGACTGGCACAACACCATCATCGGTCACATGCAGCACAACGTGCGTGACCCCAACCGCGATCAGATTCACGGTCGCATCTACCGCATCACTGCAACAGGCCGCCCGCTGCAAAAGCCCGTGGCCATCGCGGGACAGCCCCTGACGGCACTGCTGGAAAACCTGAAGAATCCCGTGGACGGCATCCGCCACCGCACCCGGATCGAATTGAGCGGGCGCGATTCCAAAGAAGTGATCGCGGCGGTGCAAAAATGGACACAGCAGTTTGACCCCAACAAGGCTGAAGACGCCCACCCCCTCCTGGAGGCCCTGTGGTTGCACCAGCAGCACAACGTCCAGAATCCAACACTGCTTGGGCAATTGCTCAAGTCTCCGGAGTTGCATGCCCGCAACGCTGCCCAAGTGGCGCAAACCCTCTGGTCCAACGCGGGAAGCGCCCAGAAGGGCGGCACCATCCCCGAGGTGGAAGAGGAGGCACCGGTCAAAAAGTCAGGCGTTATTTCCGATGGCCCAGAGCTGACGGAAGTTCGCGTCGGCACCATTCGTGAAAAGCTGATGTTCGACATCAAGGAATTCACCGTGAAAGCCGGCAAAAAAGTCCGCCTCACTTTCGCCAACTCAGACTTCATGCCGCACAACCTGCTGGTGGTGAAGCCCGGCAAAGCGGACGAGATCGGCAATCAGGCCGTTGCCATGGGTGCCGCTGGCTTCGCGAAAGGCTTCATCCCCGACAGCCGTGAGATCCTCTGGTCCAGCAAACTGATTGAGCAGGGCAAGGAAGATGTGGGTGAGTTCCTCGCACCCACCCCGCCCGGAGACTATCCGTTCATCTGTTCCTTCCCCGGGCACCACATGGTGATGCGCGGCGTGATGAAGGTACGTTGAGTCAGGGGTAAATGTCAGGGTAAGCGAAAGCTGGACTGCGGTCAGAGGGTGTGTGAGGCGTTAGCTCATCCCCCTCTCCGCAGTCCAGTGGTCAGCAGGCAGTACGTCAGAATCAAAGGCGTTGACGATACCGGTTGCTCAATGGACCTCCGTAGCTATTCACTCCTGGGGAAGTAGAGGTGCCAGCCGGGTGTTATGAGGATGGGTACGCTATCTCCGGCGGTCACCTCAGTCAGCGACCCTCGTGGCCTTGGGGCGACTCTTGAGCCCGCAATGGTCCTCCACCGGCCAGATCCCGCTTATGGGAAAAACCAACCCTCCCAGGAACCCGGGTGGTGAGATTTCCTCTAGCCTCCAATCTCCCGGTGAAGCCGGCGTTGTGTCACGTGCTGTTGCCGGTTGATTGTACACCTCACTCCTCGTGGGCAACGTCTCCCACTCCGCCATGCCCCAAAGGCGCGACGTCATCCGGCGTGCCGAACTGTTTGTCCGGGCCTGCGGAAATAACCGTCATCTGTTTGCTGGACTGTGCGTGAAACCAGTAGGGGGTGCCCCATCGGTCCAACAGTTCACCCTTTGGAGAAAGGGCAACGTGCTGGGATGGAAAGACCACCAACCCCCGAAGGTTTCCCCCTTGGAGCGCTGCAACGACTTGATCATTCATTCCCGTCGGTACCGAACCCAATGAGCGCCGGTAAGATTCGAGAAGCACCTCGAGAATTCCAATGTCATCCTCGATCCCGGCATCGGGTGAGCCCAGTCGGGAGGTGGTTTCAATGACGGGGTCCGTTGTCTTCACGGAGGGGAAAGGAAGGGGCCGTGGAATGACGGGGTGATTGCCGGCTTCCGCCAACTTCGAAACTTGACCCGGTCCAACGTTCTTGGACACCGGCTTACCACCTGAGCCAGCCTGATTCGACTTCGCCAGCGGACCGAACTGCCACACCAACAACAGCAGTCCGGCTCCCGCAGATGCGAGTGCCGCCCCCCCGATTTTCATCTTCATGTTGATCTTCACTTCAGGCCCCTTCCTTTCAAACGTCTTATGCTCTTAGAAAAGCCCAAGGTTGGCCGTTGAGGTGGTCAGCGGGTTGTCAAAATGCGGCAGGTTGGGCAGGATCGCATCCATCGCACTGGATTGAACCCCAAACCAGTTCGCCAGCACGGCGGCATACTGGTCCACCGACACATCCGGGATGAGCAGACCCCGACCACTATGGGAGTCGATCGATCCAGGCTGGCCGCCCAGCTTGAGCGCTGGATAGTGGCCATACAGGTTCCTTCCCTTGACCCCTCCGCCCATGATGATGGAGTGGCTGCCCCACGCATGGTCAGACCCACTACCGTTGGAGAGCAGGGTGCGGGCAAAGTCAGAGGCGGTAAACGTCACCACCTTGTCAAAGGCGTTGATCGCCGGAGCCTTGAGCGCATTTCTAAAGCTCAGCAGCGCTTGACTCACATCGGCCATCAGACCCGAATGGGCCGCCAGCATCCCGGAGTGATTGTCGAAGCCCGAGACATAGATGAAGAACACCTGCCGCCGGTTGCCCAACGGGGCTCGGCCTGCAATGATCCGCGCAGCCATCTTCAGGTAGTTCCCCAACGGGGTCTGGGCATTGGCAAAGTAACTGTCAAAGTTCACCCCGGTGGCGGCCGCCGCAGCCAGACCCGCCGCCACCACCCCTTCTGTGTTGCGCGCCTGGCGGACAAACTCGTTGTACCGCTCCTCCAGCAGTTGGTCATGAGTAAGGCGCATGATGTCTTCGAACGCCTTCAACTGGCGTCCCAGCGCGCTGTTGATGTAGCCCCCGGTGACATCACCGGGGATGTTGTAGGCAAATTTGTAGTTCAACCCGTAGGAACCCAGGGACACCGGGCCATCCTGACCAATGATGTACTGCTCCACTCCGTCCCCTGACCCGGATTGGAAGGAGTTCAGGCCCGTCATGGCAACTGACATGGAGATCTTGCCCCCCTGGTTGTACGAGGCATTGATCAAGTCCGCCACCCGCCCGCCCCAGCCAGAGCTGAACGGCTTGTCTGAGATGGATGACTGCCACTGAACCTGCTGATCAGAATGGGAAAAGAGCCCCATGGGCACCGGCACCGTCCGGTTGATGAAGTCCGCCCGGCTGGCAATGGGATGCACCAGCGTTCCGACATTGGTCACGAAAGCAAGATCACCTGCATTGAACATGTCTGCCAGCGGCCTGGCGTTGGGGTGGATGCCCATCTGGGGGAACGCCCCTCCGTAGTACTTCTGGAAGGCACGGGTGGGCACGTCAGGAGCGGCGACGGGCAGGTTCAAGGAATGAAGCCCCGCCCGCGGTTGCACCAAATTGCCACGCGCGGCCTCATAGTCGCGGCGCGCCTCATCACTCGCCGGATCCCCCATGGGCACCAGCATGTTGTTGGCATCGTTGCCCCCGCCGAGAAAGACGCACACCAGCGCCTTGTAGTCGTCCGTCCCGGGCGGCGGATCTGCCGCCACCGCCAGATTCATGAGCCGGATCTGCGCCAGGGCGTTCACCATGCCCGTGACCCCCATGGAAGCACACGCGGTGCGGCTGAGGAAGGCACGTCGGGTGTCCATCTTCTTGGTAAGTGAAAGGTTCATCTTGGTGATCTTGTAATGGCTTACTTCTGAATCATTCCGCAGGGGGAAGTCATGACGAGGGCAGACGCCAGCCGCAGACGCTCCTGTAGAGCCGACATCTGGGTCTGATGGTTGGTGCTGGCATCCGAGGTGGAGTTCAGGTACACCGTGTGAATGATGATGTCCCTGGGGTTGTCCCCCCTTGGCGCTGCCGTTGAGAAACCGGCTCCATGCCTGGCCTTGAGCGCCCCGCTGCAATAGTAGAGGTCAAACTGGTCCACCAGCGCAGCACAGGCCTCAATGATGCTGTTACGCTGATTGAAGGCTGAGTCAGCCGGGCTGATCGTCTCGTCCCCGTTGGTGTCCATGATTTGCATGTAGGGCTCTTCCAGTCCCGTCGTGCTTGTCACGACATTCACATCACCGGGCCTGTAGCCGAACGGATTGTAAACCGGGTGGGGGTCGCCATTCGCATCCACGTTGTTCTGAGTCCGCAGATCGCGTCCCACAAAGCTGGACAAAAAGAACCGGTTAATCTGAGAGATCGACGTGATGGCATCGACCGTCTGAAATTCAGGCACCGCCAAACCGGCATCTGCGATGGCACCCGGAAGGGTGAAGTCAGGCAGGAACCAGTTGAACACGGAGGGTTTGCCAAACGGCAGCTGTTCAAGGGTCTCTTTCTTGAAGCGAATGAAGGTGGGTGGCGTTTCAAACTTGGCCAGCTCTGTGGGGAAGCGATTGGCCATCGCATAAGCAGGCCCGTACCACGCCTTGGCAAGGACGCCGGTATCCGCGAGGTGCGAAAAAGGAATGTCACTGTGCGCTTGCAGCACACGGAGCCAGCCAATCGCCTGAACGACAGGCTCTTTCTTCCGACCATAGGCAGCGCTGCCGGCAACATCCAGAGAGCGGGCCTCATAATCCAGCAGAACCGCCTTGATGACGGCACCCAGATTGCCCCCGGTGTTTTTCCATACCTGGGTCACCCTGTAGATGTAGCCGGCGGACGGGTTGGAGGTCACCAGGCGCTGAATGATGCGGCGGATGATGAACGGGGCAGTGCTGGGGTGATTGGAAAGGAAGTCCATCACGGCATCCAGATCTGTCTCCCCGGTGCCTCCTGCCGGGATATTGAACCCAAGCACGGGGAAGGTTTTGGCTCCCGTGTCGTGATAGTCACTGAAGTTCTTCATGCGCTGGGTGACACGCTCCTGGTGGGGAGAGCCGCCGTCGCCCATGAAAAAGTTCGCATTGTCCCGCATCACCCCGTTTTTCAACTCCCTCGAATAGCCCCATCCTGTGAAAACTTTTGCCATTTCCGTGATGTCTGTCTGCTCATAGGTGGGCAGGGGCAGGCCGTTCTGGCCCAGCACCAGCGAGCCGTCTTCATGCAGATGCAGGAGACCTATCGAGAAGAGTTGCATGACTTCACGGGCAAAGTTCTCATCGGGCAGTGAGATGGGATTGCCGCTCGCGTCATACCGGGCTTTCTGATTGCGCAGGTGGGAGAGGAACAGTCCCATCGTGGGATGGGTCGCAACCCCTTCCAGAAGCGTCCGGAAGCTGCCCGTACAGCCATTTTTAAGCATGTCTTCGAAGTGACTCACCCCTACGTGCTTCTCGTACAGCCTGTCATCGTCGTTGATGACAAATATCTCTGAGAGCGCGAAAGCACTGCGGCGGCGCAACTGGTCAGGCGCATAGATGGCGTAAGTATGCCAGCATTTGGTCTGGTTGCCCGGCAGCGCTTTCGTGATGCTAGGATCATCCGAGGGGGCGCCCAGGGTGTTGAGATAACGTTCATGGGCATCGGCCGCATCCACCGCGGGCGCAAGATCCGGGGAAGGGCGTGAGAACTCATTGTCAATCCAGGCAGAAAACGCCGCCATCCGGTCCCCATTGTAGGGAGGGGACATGACCATCGCCTTCATCGCCTCTACCGAAACTTGTGTAGGGCCAAATGTGGCCTGAGTCAGGAAGCGGAAGATGTCGCGCTCCAGATCCGATCCTGTCAACGCTGGCAGGGCCGGAGGGGCAGGTGGGATCACCAGCTCCGTGGATCCACTGATGGGCACAAAGGGACCACTGATCTCTCCGGAGGGGTTGGTGATGGAGGCAATGTTGAGGTGGATCCCCGCGTCGAGCAGTTTGTCGAGCACGGCTTGATCTGTGGTCAGGATCTGTCCCGCAATGATGTCCCAGGAGGCATCTTCCGCCTGACCTCTAGGCAGACTCTTGAGGTGCGTGCCCAGCGGGCTGTTGATGGTCAATATCGCCGTGGCCTGGGAGGAAGTAAGACCATAGAACCTGATGTTGACCAACGCCGAGGCGTTGTCCCCCTTGAGGCGGATGGTGGCAATACCCGACCCCTCTGAGGTGACGCCTGCCATGGGTGCGAGCTGGGCCACAAGCAGCTTGTCATTCGCCGGCACGTTCGTGGCATCATGGATCTTGACCAGTGTGCGCTGGGTGCTTCCCAACGGCCCGCAGGCCAGGGTTTCAGGCACTTCCACTGCACCATCCTGCACGGGTGCCACGAGCACCTCCACACTGGAGGATCCGGCAGGAATCAGAACGGCCCCTGAAATGGGCGCGCCACCCATCGACTTCAGGACAAAGTCGCTCGTGGAGGCCGATCCCTTGGTGCCGTCTGGATCGCCCCCATAGGTCAAGATCACAGGAAGTGCGCGAGCGCTGGATCCCGTGCGCGAGATTCTGATCACCGCAGGGGTCTGCTCTTTCTCATACCCCAGAGCCGAAACCGTCGATACAGAGACAATCTGGTTGGTCACGCCGGCAGCCCAGTCCTGAGCGAGGATGAGATCTGCACCAGGTTGCCCGGTGCCAAAAGAGTCAGGATTAGTCGGGTCAAAGCCCTTGATTGCCCTTTCTTCCCAGTCTGTCAGTTGATCGCCGTCCTGGTCACGATCCACCACCGAAACCCAAAACTCGGTCTGGCCTGCGCTGACATTGATGGTGATGGGAAGCTGTCCACCCGTGCCCGGCACCGGATCCCCGATCCGGCTCCAGTGGATGCCTGTCACGTCAGCAGCATGAACCTGGTAAGCCTTGCCCAGCAGGCTGTTCACAGTTAAGGTCACCTGGTTGGCCGCCGGCCCGTTGCTCACCACCACACTCAGTTTCGAGTTCACGTCACGGGGATTGGTCCCCGCTTTCATCTCCTCATAGTTGGACTGCCCGTCTCCGTCGGCATCCGCGGCACGTGCCTCAGGCGTGGCCACCAGCATCCCCGCGTCAAAAACCGCACTCCACACCTTGCTCAGCCTTCCATAGGAAGAGACCGTCGTCTCTCCCGGCACATCGTTGTCCACGATCAGAGAGTTGACGGGAACCTGCGTCGCGCCATCCAGGCGAATGCGGCCCGCAGTGAGCAGTGGCCCGAAGTTGAAGTTTTCCCCGGCAACAGTGATGGTTCCCCTCCCCCCACTGAGAAGGTTGATAGAGCCGACACTAAAACGGGAGTCAGGCATGCTCCGCACGATCAACTGCCCGCCATTCAGCGTCGTGATACCACTCCCTCCACGATACTCACCGCAGATGAGCCGGGAAGCCCCGGTGAGTTGCAACGAAGCACCCGTGCTGTCCAGGCTGAAACGGGTAGCACCCAGATCCAGTTTGGCATCAGCCTGAAGTGAAATCGTAGCCGGCCCCAGAGGGGCCAGGGAAAGACCGATAGTTCCCTGAGTGTGAATGAACGCGCTCTGTCCCTTCAAGTTCAAAGTGCCCCCACTCAGCTTGATCGTATCTGTCGTTCTCGAAATCAAAGTGGCATCCCCTTGCAGGGTGACCACTTTGTTGGAAAGCGCATGCTGTTCAGAGGAGTTCGCAGGGTTGTTCAAAATTTCCGCGCGACCTCCGCTGCCAATCACCCCTGGCTTGGTTGAACCTGGAATCCCAAGGGTCCAATTGCTGCCAGCCGAGAAGTCGTTGCTCGAAACTCCGGTCCAAATCGTGTCGGCAGCAGCCAATGTGCCGCCCCACGTCATGATGAGACATACCAGACTATTGATGGTTTTCATAGGAAGGTGGGCATTGCAAAAAACAAGAGGTCTTGAGAATTTCCGTTGTCCCCGGTGGGACATGAGAGCGACGCTACCCAGATGGCTGCAGCGTCAGTGGAGGCGTTGAGACAGGGGCTCCAAGGATGCCAGCCGCCGGGGTAGAAGTCATCCCCGCGGCAGCGGTCGCACCACATAGTTTCCCATCATCAGCATCCCGTAACAGGCGGGATGGGCATTGAGGACGCCCAAACCAGCACCATGATGTGAGACTTCGACGATCAACACAGATCTATCCGGAACAACGCGCAGGAAAAAAAGTATCATTTGCGCTAATCTATATGCATCTTTGCGTTAATATTACCTTCCAAAAATGCACCAGGCTTGCTGCACCGGAATGAAGGGCCTTTTGGCATAAGATGGTTCCTCCGAGGGCTGATCGCAACCAAGACGTGAGGTGAGACATGTAGTTTTAGAGCATCCTAAAATGAAGCTTCATTTCCTCTAACCCCATCACCACCCCAATTCACCAGCATGAAAAAAGAAATGGTGTTACCAAGATCGTTCCAGTCCTCTTTCTTTGAGAAAATGGGCGGCGAGCAGCAGTTCCTGATGCTGATCGATCAACTGCCAGACGTGGAATATTTCGCCAAAGACAAAGACGGCCGCTTCGTGGCGGCAAGCAAAAAGACCCTGCACCGGATAGGCATGAAACGGGAGGAGGAACTTCTGGGGGAGTTTGATTCAGCCATTCATCCTCCCAACGTCGCCCGGGCCATCCGCCTCGATGATATCGAAGTGATGACCACCCGCCAGCCGTTGGTGGACCGGGTTGAAGCGCTCTACGCCCACAGCAGAACCCGAGAATGGTTTCTCACCACCAAACTGCCCATCGTGGGCCCTGACAACGAAGTCATCGGAGTCATGGGGTTCGTGCGCCCCTACCGACACCTTCCGTCAGGAGGGGACCGTGATACCCACCTGCAGAAGGTGGTCGCCTACATTCGAAAAAACCACCGCACGCGCATCCTGGTCTCCAGCCTGGCAGACATTGCCCGGATTTCCCAGAGACAGCTCAACCGCAAGTTTCAGGAGTGTTACCACATGAGCGTCCAGGAATTCATCATGCGCACTCGCATACAGGCAGCAGGTGAGGAGCTCATTCACACAAACAAAACCATCGGTGATATCGCGCTGGACCATGGCTTCTACGACCAGAGCTTCTTCACCCGTTACTTCCGCCGTCAGACAGGGCAGACACCCCTGGTCTATCGCCGCAACGGACGCAACAGCACGGCGGCCTAGCAGGGTGAAAATTCCAGCATGGAACAAAGCCGGATACGCGCCCCCGCCGCATCCGGCCCGACAAGACCTACGACCGCGGGACTTCTGGTGTCTCCCCCGCCCGCCAGCGGGCTTCCGTGACTTCAGGATCTTCTCCAGTCTCCTCCACCATGGCTTTGTGCATCGCCTCCATCCTTGGCATGTTTTCCTCTTTTCCGGCGAGATTGTGCAGCTCCCGGGGATCTTCTCGAAGATTGTAGAGTTCCCTTTCCGGGCCATGCAGTTCGTCCGCGCGTGTGTGGTACACATACTTCCAGTCGCCCTGGCGGATCATGGCGAAGCCGGATGCCACATAACTGGCATAGTACTCGCTCACCGCCAGGTCTCTCCATGGTGCCGAATGGTCATCCAGCCACGGGATCATGGAGACGCCCTTCCAGTCAGAAGGCACCTGTGCCCCTCCGATGGCGGCAATGGTCTGCACCAGATCCAGCACCCCACAGGCACCAGTACGATGCTGCCCCCCTTTCCATCGTGACGGCCAGCTCACGATGAGCGGAACACGCGCACCGGAGTCAAACATGCAGTTCTTCCACCAGAGCCCGTGTTCACCGAGATTCTCGCCATGGTCAGAGGTGTATATCACGACCGTATTCTCCGCGAACCTTGAGTTCTTGAGAGCCTCCAGCACCATGCCGATCTGGTCATCGATCCATTCCACCCGTGCATAGTATCCTTCAAGGGCGCGTTTGGCCAATGCAGGTGGGACGCGTTCAAATTTTCGGTCATTTCTCAGGTGCCGGTAGTTGAGCGGCAGGGTGTCCACGTAGCCGGGAGGGACCTCCGGAAATGGCACCTTGTCCCTGAAGTGCTCAAGGTACTCCGGCGGTGCCACAAGCGGGTAGTGTGGCGCGATGAATCCAATGGTGAGGAAGAACGGCTTGTTGTTGTCCGCACCCCGTTCTTTCAAAAACTTGATGGCGTGATCGCGTCGGACGACATCCACGAATTCATCCATGTCTGCATGCTCTCCCGCATGCTCAAACTCCTCCCCCAGTTCGTCACCGCGATCTTCAAACCGCCCGGCCGCCAGTCGCTGCCTGGGTTTGATGGCGTTTGAACCGCGCGCAGCCCGCTCTGCTCCTGGTTCCTTGCCCGGGGTTATCCTGCCGTCTTTTTCTGAGATGATCTGATAGCCGTGGGTCATCCCGCCCTTGTAGTGCATCTTGCCATTCAGGTAGGAATCGTAGCCCGCAGCATTGAGGATGCGTGCGAGGCTGGGTGTTCCTTCTGGAACGCCCGGCGTGTTGCTCCAGACTCTGTGGCCGGACACATACTTGCCGGTGGTGAAAGACTGGCGCGACGGAGTACAGATGGGAGAGGCACAGTAATGAGCGTCAAAGAGAACGCCCCGCTCTGCCAGCGCATCCAGATGGGGCGTACGGGCCACCTTGTCCCCGGCGCAGCCCATGACACTGGCGTTGTGCTCGTCCGTCATAATGACAATGATGTTGGGGGGGAGCGGTCTCGCTGCCCTTGCACCAGTAACAGCTGTACCCACCAGAAGACAAATGGCGGCCAGAAAACCACCGCATGAGGCGATCGCTTGTTGATGAAGACCCTGCCGGACAGGTCGTCGCGTTTTCGTAGGTGAAGCATTCATATGATTTCCAAATGTCCCACTGCCGCAGTTCGGTTGCCTAAATCATCGGCACCAGACATCGGAAACTGCACTCTGCGCCCCGTTGTTCCCCGCACTTGTGGACAACGGGGCGCTGTTCTAATGCCGCATCCAATCAAGGAAAGACAGGCTGCTGGCGCCAGGCCTGACTCAAAGCGAGAATCTCCTGCTGGCTGAGCGCAGTGTTGTACATGCGCACATCATCGATCCCGCCTTTGAAGTACCGGCTGCTGTTGTAGGTATCGCGGCCAATGTAGAGCGGTTCATTGAAATTCGCATTTACCGCCGTGGCACTCCGGGTGGCGACCAGGAGGCCGCTCCCACCGTCCATATACACCTTCACCGTCGTGGGATCGACGACCATCGCAACAAAGGTCCATACCCCGTCTGGAAGAGCAAGTCCTGTGGCGGTGTTCGCCCCGCCCCCTTGCCAGGTAGATCGCAACTGGTTGCCAACCACTCGCAGACCGGTCAGCGCGCTTCCCCGGCTGAAGGCGATGCCCGCGTACTCTGGCTGGTTGCCATTGCGCTTAACCCACCCGGTAAGGGTGAACTGATTCCCTGTAACCGGGGGCACTGGTGCCACGATGGCGTCGTTCACGCCATCGAACATCGCCCCGCCCTGGATCACTCCACCTGACCAGGCAGCTCCCTGCACAGCCCCATCGAGCCCGTTGCCAGACGAGTCCGCTGCGACCACACCGGTCGTCTCGTCCAGAGCCCAGTGTCCCACTGTCGAGGTGGAAGCGGGGCTGACCGGGATCGTGACATGAACGGGCGCCCCTGCATAGAGAGCGGCCTGATAGTTGCAGCTCGCGTCGTCGCTGGGATCAGGCAGGTTTACCGTCACAAGAACTCCGTTGGCGATGTCTGTCACCTGCACCGTCTCTCCAGGGCGTGGATAGATGCCCGGCAGGGTATAGGCATAGGAGCCAACCTTAAGCGGGGCATTGACGGTGATGTTGAGCTGGGTCGCCAGCAGATCATGTGTCGGATCCGTGGCGGAGAGATCCCAAGAATCTCCATTTCGACGCAATTGAACCAGTGCCGGACGGTCAACGCTCACCTGAAGTCCAGAGGACGTAGTGACTGTCGCGGCAGAATGGAATGCCAGTTGCACCACCCCCAGGGTGTGGTCACAGATGCCCTGCACGTTGTTTCCGTTGCTCACCACCTCCAGATTGCTCTGCAGATTAGCCAGGTAGCCGGGCATCTCGGCGGCAGTAATGTTCGGCACCACCACATAGAAGTACTTTGTAAGCCCTGAGGTGGCCGGGGTCACGCCGTGGCCGACGGCCAGGTGAATGATCGGAACCGAGGAGGTGTCCGCTGGATGGGTGTCCACAACGGCCGCCCCACCACGGATGTAAAGAGGCTGAGCCCCCTGAGGAAAAACCAGATAGCCAATGCTGCCCTGGTGCAGCCAGGTGGGCCCCGTGAGATTGACCGTCTGGTCGATAGATGTACCCGCGGTGATCGTGACCACCGGTCCACCGTTCACACTGTAGCTAAGACTTCCGTCCCACCGTGTCTGATCCACCGTAGTGATGATGTTCCTGTTCTGCCCCGTCTCCACCCGTCCAACGTTGGATCCCAGTGCGATGGCTTCAGCACCGGGAAAGAACCAGGCCTTGTCCGCCTGGGCGGCGGAATAGTGCGGGCTCACGGTCGTGAGGGGGCGGTAGCGCATGGCGGCAAATCCACAGGAGCCGTCGGACGCCATGCCTGCGTAGTTGCTGCCTTTGGCCGCATTGCTGCCTTCCGTCGGAATGGCATCCGTCCGCCATTCTTCCGTCAGGCCTGGCAGAGCATGCCAGTCCCAGCGGCGCTTGACATTGATATCGTATTCATTGCCTGTCACCTTAGTCTGGAGAATGCCGCTGCCTGCATGCCAGGACTTGCCTACGGCCTCAAAATCTTCCGCTCCCATGGTGCGATCATTGGCCATTTTCACTGAAAAATAGAAGGAGTCTGTGCTCGCCACCGCACCTCCTTCGCGATGAACCATGAGATTGCCCACCCAGAAAGGGAAATTGCCCGTGACGGACTGGGTACCGGCCGAGAGGGCGTTGCGCCAGTTGATCAAAGCGGCCTCGTTTGTGATCACCGTGGTTGGCTGTTTGGCGTTCAGCAGCGCGGTGACATTCCCGGGCAGTCCGGCCGTGAACTTGGTTTTGGAGTCTCCGTAGTAGGACCGACCGCTGACAGTGAAATCAAAGTCCTTTTTGTAGATCATCTTGTCGTAGGCATGGAGATACCGGTCTGCGATGAACTGATAGCCTTCGCTCCCCAGATCGATGCCGGTGTCTTTGAGCATCTTGTAGCTGATGCTGGGTTCGATAAGCCACTCCCCACCATAGGCCCACATGGCCGCATCGCTGGCGGAATCGGTGTGATGAGATACCGTGCCGTCGGGCTGGAAGCCAGACTGGCCAAACTGGTGTGCATTGCGGAACGCGTGGCGAACCCAGAAGACATAGTCATCCAGCACCCCATGCGGCGTCCAGCCGGGCATGTACAGCGCGGAGGGGAAGGAACTGTAGTAGCCTGCGTACCAATAGGGAATGTAGGTGATGGGCCGGTTGTAGTCAGCCCAGATCGCCGGCAGTGTCACCCATCCGCGGAATCGATGCCCCAAGTTGGCATCAGAGAAGGCACCCTCAGTATGATTGGTGTCGGTCAACTGCCCCCATCTGGCCCCCGGCGAATTAATTTCCCGATACGAGACCGGATTGCCGAACGACAACTGAAAGAACCTCACGAGGTGCTCATGAAGTGCCGTGGCCACAGCGTTTCCACTGCGAACATCCGCCAGCAGGTCCGGCATGAGCCAGACGGCGGGGCCGGTCATCGGATCCGTAAAGCGCCACTGGTGGGAAAGATCGTTGAACTTGATCACCCCTTTTTCATTGAGGCGGAAGAAGCCGTCCCCATAATCCGTGCCAATGGGGGTGCCATTGAACAAGACAGTTGCAGGGTCCACCGGGAACTTTTCCAGCAAGGCAGTCATGGCCGAGTAGAGCGCCAGCTTCAGCCTCGTGTGATTCGCAGGCGTTCCGCCCGGCCCATACATTGCCGACTGCTTGTACGCCTTGCCCAGCCCACCGATCTTTTTTATCACTTCCACCCACTGGTTCCCCAAGGCTCCATTCGTGTTGACAAAGTTGCTGATGGGCAAGGTGTAAAACGTGTACCCGCTGAAGCGGCCATTGTTGGCCTCGATCTCCGTCAGCATGGTGCCCACGGTCGCATCACTGTAGTTCCCCCCGCCCCAAAGATCCCCATCTGCCAGGGCATGGCTGCTGGCGAAGCTGAGGAACCCGTTCAGCAATGGTTGGGTGACTCCGCGAACCACCAGATTTACCGTGGCCAGGGTGCTGGCACCGCTCGACAGGGTGACCGTGAGCGGGTAGTCCACGGGAGAGGCTGACACCGACTGGCCCGCCTTCACCTTGAGCGCGCCAAAGAGACGACTCACCGAGTCACGCTGGTTCACCAGTTCAAACACGCCAGAGGGATCCGATGCGATGGCCAGGGTGTGGGAGGCAGGTATGGGAACCTGATGTGCGTTCTTGTTCTCCAGCAAATGAATCTTCCCGTTGACCTCCGCTCCCGCGGGGCTCCCCGTCTGAATGTCAAAATAGCCTGCGAACAACGTTTCTGCCGTGGCGGAAACGGGAGAACAAAAAAAAGCGGCCGCCCCGAGGAGGGCCGCCGCCAGTACTTTTCTGATTGGCTTCATTCGATTGTGGTTTGGGTTGAAGTTGGCTGCAATCACCACGCGCCCGCCCCCTCACCACCATTCCTCACGGGTTCACTAAGTGATCTGACAGCGACTCCTCCAAATGTCTGACTTCACCCTGTAGTTGCATAAAACCTCAGATCACCTCACCACAGACCAAAAAAAATCACGCCACAGGTGCACACCAGGTTAATAGAGCACCACCGCCCCCGTGTGGGCATTGATCACGAGGGTACGATAGTTGTCCGGCAGCGTCATTGGATCCGCTTCTGCGGACTTCGCCACATCTTTCTCCAGTGCGAAGGTTATGCACCATGTCGGGTCCGTTTCGCCTCGCGGCAACGTGGTGCCTCCTTCAGGTTTGAAGGCGAATACGGGCGGAGTTTTCACGGCATCTTCCACAGCATCCTCTCCCACCATGGAACTGCGAGACAGGATGTTCGACCACTCGCTGCTCTCCACCATGATGGTGGAGTTGTCCAGCAGGTTGACTTCCCCGTAAGGCCGCCACTTCCCGGTAGTGCGGTCCGGCAACATCAACTGCCAGCCCTGATGTAGCAGCGGGGCTTCCGGGCCCGGTGCCACCTGCCTTCGCAAGAACCGCACCCCGACCATCCGGTTTTCCCGCACGGCAAGCTGTGCGGCATAAGCCATCTCGTTGGTAAACCGGTTCGATGAGGACGTCAATTGCTGGGCCGCAAGCATCCCCCCCACCGACATTGAGGAAATCACCATAAGGAGAGATATCAATGCCACGACCACCAACATCTCAATCAGAGTAAAGGCTGGCAGGCACCGGGACTTGGTGGGAATCAGATCAGTTTTCACGGGAAGTTTCGAGCTTGGCGGCAGGAATTTGCACTATGGTGGTGAAGATCCTGTGACTGAGCCGGAGATTCGTCAGGTCAGCCCCCAGGTTCTTGATGTCTTCGTCGTATTTCGAAGCGGCGGTGAAGTACTTCGAAGTGGTCCATGTCCGGAGCTGGTCCGCAAGAGCATCCGCCTTGGTGTTGTCGAGCGCTGCCCAGTCCTCTTCATGCAGAGCCACCAGAGTCAATCTCACCATGGGGGGGAGCTGGTGCCGGCACTTTTCCGCCAAGGTCGTGGCGTCCGGCCACTGGTGGCGTCGCGTGTCATAAATGTAGGCGGGCGCGAAGGAAGTATCGACGCCGGAGACTCCCACGATCGATGGCGACAACGGCTGCACAACAATCGCCAGAATGTTGTCAGCGAGGGGTTGGGAGTCTTTACCCAGATTGGTCTTGAACCACTGATAGAGGTCCTGTTGCGACTTCTGGGCTTCTATCCAAGGCACCGGCAACGCGTCAGCCGCCGCACCAATGAGGGAAGTGGCTTTGAAAAGTGAAAGCCTCTCCGTTGGCTGTCGAAACTCCATCAATCGGAAGCGCTTGCGTTCGGGGCTGATGAGTGAGGATGCGAGAAATCCAGGGCGTCGGGGCAAATCCGTGTCGTAGGTTACATACCATCCCCATCCGTTGAGGAGGCTGTCCAATCCCTCAGGCCCGGAACCCGCTGGACCAGTGCCAGGCTGGAGGTTCTCCCCCAATGGTGCCTGGAAAAACACTGCGTGCCCTGAAGACGGCTGTTGAGAGCCAAGAAGAATCGATGACGGGCCACTCACGTAATGAAGCTCGGACTGCCGCTGATAGAGCACAGGGTTTCCGCTCGCATCTATCTTGTAACCCCAGTAGGAGTTCAAAGTGGCCTGTGAAAGACGGGCAGAGATCGCCTCAAACACCGCCCGGGCCTCCCGATACTCCTCCGTCCGGGCCTTGGCATGGCCCCAAGCCCTCTGAGTACCCGTCAGCACTTGTGTGAGCACCAGCATCAAAACAGCGATCACCGCCACGGAAACCAGCAGTTCCACAAGCGTGAACGCCATCCTCCGGCTGGAGCAGGGGTAGGGAGACTGGATCATGAACATGAGCGTGGGTGTTACTTGGAAGCTACGGTGGGCGCCGGAGGCGCACTGTCTGTTTGGGCCACCAAGGTTTGCGCGTGGCGGCACCGCTCAGGTTTGAGGAAAGCTGCGTCAGGCCGCGGGCTGTTCGTCACCATGATGCGCACCGCCCGAAGACCTTCGTTGGACCCCGTGGCCCCGGGGAGCGGTTCCGCATCCGTCACATGGACCCGTGCTGTGAAAATAACTCCGGAATCGCCCTTGCTTACGCGGGCACCCTGGCTGTCAAAATGGAAGTCCACCCCGGCGGCATCCGCATCCAGCTTGGTCACCTCCGACCAGCTTCGCATCCGAAAGTCCGCAGAGATGGATTGGACAATTCGAGCCTCGGCCGTGGTATTGCCGGCCTCTCGCATTGTTTCAAGTGAGACGGGCACAAGGCCTACCAAGGCCACGAGCACCGTGGCAGCAATGCCGACTGCAATGGTAGTTTCCACCAGGGAAAACGCCTGGGGGCGGCGAGATGGATGATGGTGCATGGTTCTCATGATCAAAAGCGGGTGTCATGCTGCGACACGGCAGCGAGTGATTGAACTGGTTTGTCTTGTCGATGGGGCAATTGTCGTGCCTTTGTGATGACATGTGCAGTTGCGTGTGACGGTTACAAAGAATCTTCTCCACTGCCGACTCCCAGCGGAACTACCGTCATGCAAATCCGGCCGAAGCTGGATCATTTATCCATTCAATTCACCCCGACCGGGCCCGGTATGAACGTTGCCGTCCTTTCCTTGAGCTATTGCGTGATCCAATTGCCCGCCAGCACTATCAGGCATTTGCGGGCAGGGCGTGTGCGCCCAAGGCTCTCCGGTCGCAAAGCTGCCCCTTGCACCGGGGCAGATCCATCCATGGCATTTCAAACACAATCTCCCATCGTGTTTTCTAATACTAACACTGACAGCAACTTGGTACTGGAAGTCGCGCTGAATGACGGTTTATACTGTGAACGCCAGCAAGATATCGTCTATTGAATCGTTCCCACCGGGGTCAGACTACCTATGGGCAACCTCCTCCCCAACCCAGCCACCGGCCCTGCCGCCCCATCGCCAGACGATGGTGCAGCGCATGGCATGGTCTCGTTCGACCAGGAGCTAAACCGCCATGCGGGCACCTTAAAACACTATGTGCGGTCATTGATGCCGGGGTTCCACGGGGCGGATGATCTCGCCCAGGAAGTATTGCTCAAAGTGTGGGAAAAAAAGAATGAGTTCACGCCAGGCACCAATTTCAAAGCCTGGATTTTCCAGGTGGCGCGTTTCTATGTGATGAACCAGCGGCGCAAACTCGCCCGTTCAAACGTGATCCTCCTTGATGATGAACTGCTTGACCAGATAGAGTGGCAGTGGATGCAGGAGGATATGCCCGACTCGGAGGCCGAACTGGAGGCTTTGCAGAAGTGCATGAGCTCGCTCAGCCAGTCGGATCACCAATTGCTTCACATTCGCTATGCAACCAAGACCCCGCTGGAAACATATGCTGAACAGGAGGGAGTGCGCACTGGCACCCTGAAAGCCCGACTGTTCCGGCTTCGGGATGCGCTCCGGCGCTGCATTGAACTTCGCCTTGGCACACCATGAACTCTGGTTTTACCGAAGATCCCCACCACCTTGAACGTGCCCTGAACCTCCTTGTTGAGGGGCAGCTTTCTGAGGTTGAATCTCGCGCGCTGCAAGAGCGAATGAAGTCAGATCCGGCGCTTCTGGCCAAATATTTGGGCATTGTGCGGATGGATTCCCTGCTGCGAGACTTCGGCTGGCGGACGGAGGACGAGCCCATGGCAGCACCGCTCCAAAGGACTCAAAACAAACACCGTACCCGTTGGTTGCTGCTGGCGGCGACGGTGGCCGTGGTAGCAGTGATTCCACTTGTTGCCCTCTGGCGCACCTCGCAGCGGCACGCCCCTGCCGTGGCAACGCTTCCGTCGGTCAAGTTTTCCCCTACTTCAGTATTTGAGACGGTCTCGCCCCAGGCCACCGATGATGGACAACTGCGTTTCGGCGATGCGGTGGCGATGAGCGATGGCACTGTCTCCATCCGGCTTCCCAGTGGGGTGGAAGCGGTCATCAAGAGCCCGGCCCGCTTTGCCATCACCGGGCAGAATCGCATTCAACTCGACAAGGGGATCGCATGGTTCCGGGTGCCTCAACCGGCCAAAGGATTTGCCGTGGACCTGCCTTGGATGGAGGTGGTGGACCTCGGCACCGTCTTTACCACCCAGGTGAGTGAGGAGTCTCATGAGGTACGGGTGGATCAGGGTCATGTGGAAGTGCGGGTAAAGAACCCTTCGGCAGCCCAGCTGCCGATTGCCTTGGTGGGTGGTCAAACGCTCGTCCAACAATTCCGCGACACCGCCCCTCAGGTGCAGTCCACCTCCAGCGCCACCACTTCACACGTTCATGAAGAGGAAGCAAAGGTGGTGTTTAAGGAGATGCTCAAACATGTGCCTGACCAGTCCTTTGCAGAACGCCAGGCTCTGGTGGGGAGCTGGACCATCCGGGAAGGCATCGCCAGGATCCGGAACGGCCGTTTTAACGCAGACTCAGACTTAACGCATCTGGTGGGCGAATTCTCTGCACCCGTGGAAAAAGATTCCAATGCCATTGTGATCCTTTCGTTCAAATCCGTCTCGCCAACCTCCCTGTTCCACTCCAAGGGATTCGCTGGCGTGAGCTTGTTTGATCACGAAGGCGAGATGTTCTTCATAGGAGACCGCAGTACCGACACCTACTCCTGGGAAGTGGTCACCTATGGCAAAAACTTCCGCGGGCCGATGGACATGCGGACCGCGTTCAGCCTCTCCACGCAGGGCAGCGAAGCCACCTTCACGCTTCGTTACCGTCAGCGCACCGGAGAATTCGATGTCTTTAAGGGATGGGGCGTAGAAGGCATGCCCATCCTCAAAGGAAAGTCGGATCCGAACATGAGGATCGACCGTGTACGCATCGCCAATGGAAGGGGCGGCGACTTCTCCTTTGAGAACATCCAGGTCTCCGTGGTTCACGAAAAGGTGTCCGAATAGGAAACCGGGGAGAGATACCCATCGGCAAATCCAGCGGCCTCACTATTCCTTGTCCCCAGCGGTGCCGCCTCCGCTCAACACAGGGTACCATGTACGCCCCTCTTTGACGGGAGGCGTAACGCCGGTGGGCGGGAAGGTGGACTGGACCGCCTTGTGCAACTGGTTCTTGAGCGTGGCCACTGTTTGAGCCAGTTCAGGGCGGCTGGCCAGATTGGCAAGCTCCTGTGGATCGGCCTCGTGATCGTAGAGTTCTGCTCCCGCGCGACCTTCATCCCACTCCGTGTACCGCCAGCGGGTCGTGCGAAGGCTGTATCCCACAAAGGAGTGCTGAGGTGATTTGCCTGAAGCAGGTCTGATGCGGACATCTACCGCGTTCGCACGTGTAACCTGGGTGAGCGCCCATCCCCTGCCTTTGGCGAGAGGGTCCTTGAGCAATGGTACCAGGCTCTGCCCCTGCAAACTGGCAGGTGCGGGAACTCCGGCCAGCTCGGCCAGGGTGGGATACAAATCCACAAGACTCACGGGCTCCTTGACCACAGCCCCCTCCCGCGCCACCCCCGGTGCAACGATCATCAAGGGCACCCGAGCACTGGCCTCAAAGAGGCTCATCTTCTGCCACAAGCCGTGTTCCCCCATGTGATAGCCGTGATCGCTGGTGAAGACGATGATGGTGCTCTCCGCAAGACCCAGTTGCTTCAGCTCTTCCACCACCCTGCCCACCTGCGCGTCCATGAAGCTGATGCTCGCGTAGTAGGCTTGAACCGCCTGCTGGCGCAGATCGTCCGTGAGCTGGTCCTGTTCTTTTTTGTAGCTCACCAGAGCGGCCGCCGGCACTTCAGCAGGCACTTTCTCGACCGGAGGATACAACGGCATCTTCTCCACCGGATAGAGGTCGAAGTAGGCCTTGGGTGCGACATAGGGCGTGTGGGGGCGGAAGAACCCCATCGCTACAAAGAAAGGCCGGGACTTGTCAGCCGCACACCGTGACAGCAGCCACCGAGCGTCATCAGCCACCATGCCATCCGTGTGCCGGGCGTCCGCGCTGGGAGAAGCCAGCCAGCTCAGCGTGGCGCCATACTGTCCCGGCACAAGGGAGAAGATATCCCGCTCCTCGTCCAGATGGTCCACCCCCACCGGGTTCGCGGTAACTTCCCACGAAGCGGGATCATCGTGCCCCGCAGTACCAATCGACTTGGGAACCCCGTAGTGGTACAGCTTGCCAACGCGACCCGCGAAGTATCCGGCGTGCCGGAAGGCCTGCGGCAGACTTACGTGGTCGGGAATCGTCTGTCGGAAGGTCGTGTGGTTGCCTGTGACGCCGTTTGCGTTGGGATACAGCCCCGTCAGAAAGGAGTTGCGACTCGCCCCACAGACCGGGTAGGCGCAGTTCGCACTTTCAAACCGCACCCCACTTGCGGCCAGCTTGTCCAGATTCGGGGTCTTGGCGATCGGATCCCCATAGCACCCGAGGTAGGTGTTCAAGTCATCGGAGACGATGAACAGCACGTTGCGCGCGCTCGCAGCGGAGGCCGCGGGCATGACAGATAAGCAAAGCAGGGCAGCGGCGTAGATGAGGGGAGGCTTCATGAGAATTGAGTGGAGGGATGCATGCGTCTCCCTCTGTAATGTCTGTGGCCCATCCACGGTTGCGGCGTCTAGCTGCACCAGTTTGGAGGGGGCAGGTGCGAGTTCTGACGTGGTTCGTTGCTGGCCGGAGATGCGTCCCCCATGGCGCAACTGATCCCTGCACCGCTGACTAACCGGGCCATCAAGGCTTGGGCTCGCGGGGCAAATCCCTCAACCGTGTCCCCGGCACGAGGGAGTTGTGGTGCCACGCGACTCGGTGGCGTGCCCGTCAAAAAGCGAGCCGCCACAATGAAAAGGAACGGGTTGAAAAGTGCGTGGATCTTGAGGGATATCCCCTGCCAAAAAGTGTCCAGTTTGCGGCGGCCGGAGCTGCTCCTCTGAGCGGCCCTGACTTGTCACGCGCCTTGCTCAGGCCGCCTGATTGGGACAGGAGGTTCGAGGAGGTACCTCGCTCTGCGCCAGCAACAGCACCGGGTGGTTCGCAGTGCGCACAGGCGCGATCAGCCCCCCAATCCCATGCACCATAAAACGACGCCGGACTGTCTCCACACGAGTGGGGGTCACACCAAAGCAGGCGGCGGTTTCCTTGAAACTCCTCCCTTCTCCGATGAGGAGAATCATCCTGGCAGCACAGGCTGCATCCAGAGAGACCCCTTGGGGCCGGGTGGCAAGATGTTCCAAGCGGCTGGCGTATCGCGCCAGCAGTTGAGCAAAGCCGGTGGTTGATTTTTGCATGAATGTCTAAGGTTTGAGTGTCACTTCAGGCTGCCGTCCTCCTGCGTCGGCGGAACATGACGGCCGCTGCCCCTGCGGCCAATAGCAGCATCCGGGAGGGCTCCGGCGCAATGGATGCCACCAGCGCTCCACCTGTGGTGCCGTCTTGAAGGGCGCTGATCTCCCAGTACAATCCGCTTGAGGCAATGTCCGGCAGGTCGAAGTTGCTGCCGGCGTCTCCGCTGCCATCACGCTGCAGCAGGCCGAGGTTCCAGCCGATCAAAGTCAATACCCCCGTCCAATCGATCAGGGTCCAGCTTTGACCCGCAGTGGCAATGAAACCATCATCGAATGTCACCACGATATTGCTTTTGCTGTTCAGCGAGAGGTCCCCGGTGATGTGAATCCGGTCACCGGTCTGATTTGCCAGCGAAGTGCCGTGGATGAAAAGACTTGCAATGGTGACAGCCCCGGTTGGATTGTCCACGGTGGGGGTGCCCCCTACCGGATTGAACGTCAGGCCGTTGCCGACGTTCAATGTGCCTCGGCCCACAATCGCGGCAACTGGACAGCCACATTTGAAACGAGTTGACGTGTTGGAGCGCATGATGGAGTCGATGGGATAAGACTGCTCGCGATTCCGTCTTCGCGATGAAGGACGCATTGCGCCCGGATGAAGAAGAATTGCGTCAGTTCAAGAGCCAACATTTTCCCGCCCGTGGCGGCAACCGCCAGCCGTGGACATAGGAGACAACTTAACGGTTGCACCTTGCAACCCTTCCGCTACGAAGAGAGCATTCTGAAAGCCGCATCCCTGCCGGAACGCCTGTCAGGGCAGCCATGGGAGGCCCCCGCCCGGGACATCATGCGCCGCCAGTTCCTGCGATGCTCGCCTGGAGGGTGGCCCACCACTTTTTTGAAAACTTTGCTGAAGTGCTCGAGATGCTCGTATCCACACTGCTCCGCCACATCCACCATGGGAATGTCCGTCGTCTCAAGCAACTCCTGGGCACGCCGGCACTGCACTCTCCAGATCTCAGCGAGGAGTGTGCGGCGTACGGCCGCCTTGAACCTCATCTCCAACTGACGTCGGGCCAGGGGCACGCGCCCCACCACTTCTGCAACACGCAGGCCGGCACAGGCTTCCTGCTGTATCATCCGCAGAGCCTTTGCCACATAAGGGTCCTCCACGGCAAAAACATCTGTGCTGCGCCGCCAGGCCACTCCCGCTGGCGCCAGCTGGTAGATCTTGCCCGTCACAGCGGGCTCCCCTCCCATCCAGCGGTCCAAGAGCTGCGCAGCCCGGTAGCCGGCACCCTCGCCGTTGAGAATGATGCTCGAAAGCGGCGGCGAGGCCAGTTCTGCGATGGATGCATCGTTATCCACTCCTAGAACCGCCACATCCTCCGGCACACGAATGTTGCTGACCAGGCAGGCGTTCAGCACCTGCAGACCCATCCCATCATCTCCGGCCCAGATGCCCAGGGGCCTGGGCTGGCTTTCCAGCCACTTTGCAATGATCTGCACCGCACGCCCGGCCCCAGACTCCCCCGGGTTCAGCAGAAGATTCCCACACCTCTCGCCACGCGCTCCCAGCAGCCGCCGGAATTCCTCCCACCGCTCAAGAGACCACTGCTGCAATGAGTCACCAACAAACGCGTGATGCCGGAAGCCGCGATCGTCAAAACACTTCAACGCCAGATGAGCTGCCAGCAGCGGATCCTGCGACAACGTCGGAAAGAACGGCTCCTTGAGGGCTCCGCTGATGTTCACCACAGGCAGGCTAAGTGACTTTAGCTCTGCCTCCACTTCCTGGGTGTCAACCCGCGCAATGATACCCTGCCCCCGCCATGACCTCAAACTGGGCGGCGGCATCTCGAAGCGGCGGCGATGGATGATGTAGAGAGCCCACGGTTTCTTGCTTTCACGCTGGTACCTCCCAATGCCTATGAGGAGATCACGCGAGTATGAGCCCGCGTCATCAATCAATACCGCAACCTGCTGGCTCCCTGGGCCAGAATCACCTTGGGCCCTCACCCCATAACGGGATGTCGGGAAGCCATTAGGATGGTTCGTCGTTTGCATTTGAGTCAACGGTCAATGTTCTGCGAGAGAATTCGGTTGCAAAAATCTCATCTCGATCTGGTCCGGCACAATCCGCACGCAACCACTTCACAGCCTTGGACATGGTAAAATGTCGGGTAACCGACGTGAGGAACGCCCTCCGTCCCCGACACTTACTTCAACCATCCCATCCCCATGCAACTTGGCTTTGTATCCGCCATTCTCCCTGAACTCACTTTGGCTGAGGTCATCGACTTTGCCCGCGGCGAAAACTTTTCCACGATCGAAGTCGTATGTTGGCCCACGGGCAAAGCCGAAAGGAAATTCGCCGGCGTTACCCACATCGATGTCGCAGATTTGACCGGGGCACGCTCTCATGAAATCCAGACACGCTGCCGTGAGGCTGGAGTCGGCATCAGCGCATTGGGCTACTATCCCAACATGCTCGACCCTGACCCCGGCATCGCCAGCACTGCTGTCACACATTTCAAGAAGGTCATCGCGGCGGCGGCAGCACTGGGGCTGAATACCGTCAATGGATTTGTGGGGAGGGACTGGACCAAGTCCATCGACGAGAACTGGCCCACCTTCCTCTCGACCTGGCGCCCCATCGTGAAGTACGCAGAGGACCACGGGGTGAGGATCGGCATCGAAAACTGCCCCATGTCCTTCACACGGGATGAATGGCCGGGAGGCAAAAACCTTTTCACCACGCCGGTCATCTGGCGACGGGCCTTCAACGACATCGACTCGCCCAACTTCGGCCTCAACTACGATCCCAGCCACTTTATCCTTCAAGACATGGATCCGATCAGCCCTCTGGCAGAGTTCAAGTCCAGGCTTTTTCACGTCCATGCCAAAGATGTGGCCATTGATCGCGCCGCCCTCAATCAGGTGGGGCGCTTTGACTTTCCCCTGAACTGGCACCAGCCCCGGATACCCGGATATGGCAGCATCAACTGGCCGCAGTTCATGGGAGAACTCATGCGCATCGGCTATGACGGTCCCGTGTGCATAGAGGTGGAGGACGACACCTTCGGAAAATCACTCAGCGGAAGGATGCAGGCCCTGCGAGTGTCTCGTAATGTCCTACAACCCTTTACAGTGCCTGTCCGTCAGGCTGCCTGACACTGGGGAAGGGACAGGGGCCGGGGCAGCACAGCCTCCGGTCCCCGCACCTCAGCACGTGACAGGTTGTTACACCGGGCTTTCCCAGCCTTTGCGGTACGCGCGCTGGATCCAGCCCTTCGTTTCGGGACGCCCCTTCACCTCCAACTGACCCGCATCCCACTCCAGCTTCTGCCCGGGAATCCGCTGGGCCAGTGTGCCCACCAGGATCATCTCTGTGAAGGGCCCCGCGACCGCGAAGTCGGACTGGCCGCGCTCCACCTTTCCCGTGATAGCGTCGTACCATTCCTGGTAGTTATCCTGGCGGACTGCCCGGGGAATGGTGGGTTCTGGCCATTTGAACCCGTCCAGCTTGTGCACCGCCTTCAGCGTCCAGGTGGCACGCTCGCGGGAGAAATAGAGACGTCCATAGTCGCCAACAATGACGGTGTCGTAGTTCCTGAAACCCTCCCCACTCATGACGGCGTCATCGGGGTGATGGTACTCCTCATTCTTTTTGGCAAGCGACCATGAATTCCGGTCAAAGCTGGCATTCAAGTAGCCGTCGTACCAGAAGAACTTGCACCCGGCCGCTGAGCTGTGCCTGGAAGGGGCGAACTCCCAGGTGATTTTGGAACTGATCGGCGGGGACCAGTCCGTCCCCCCCTGCTGCTCGGCCAGGACTGACACGGGGTCACCCGGCATCGTGGCCCACCAGCCGAGGTCGAGAATATGGCAGGCCATGTCACCCAGCGCGCCGCATCCGTAGTCCCACGCACCCCGCCAGCCAAACGGGGCCAGCTTGCTGCTATAGCCCGTTTCCGGAGCGGGACCAAGCCATTGCTCCCAGTTCATCCATGCCGGGACGGGCTCCGGCTCTGGAGGTGTGGCGATGCCCTGCGGCCAGATGGGACGGTTCGTCCACCCATGCACCTCACGCACGCCGCCAATGACGCCGGCTTGAATGAGTTCCACGCAACGCCGCATGTGATCCAGCGCATGAGCCTGGTTCCCCATCTGCGTCTTGACCCCGGTCTCACGCGCCACACGTGCCAGCGTGCGGGCCTCCCAAAGGCCATGAGTCAGCGGCTTCTGACAGTACACGTGCTTCCCGGACTTCATCGCCAGGCAGGCGGCGTGGAAGTGGTGGTGGTCTGGTGTGGAAACGGTCACCGCATCCACCCTGTCCCCAAGGGAGGCGAGCATCTCACGGTAGTCCGTGAAGAATGGTGCCTGAGGATGCATTTCCCGGCTCTTGCCGGAGCTGCGCTCCACCTTGTCATCGTTGATCTTCCGGGAATCGACCACGTCCACGAGCCCCACGATCTCAAATCCCGCGTTCATCGCTCCCTGAAGGTCCGCCGCCCCTTTGCCACCGATGCCGATGGCCGCCAACGTGGGCTTCTGAAGCTTGCCCCATGCCCGTGACGGGATGAACTGAAAGCCGAATGCCGTGGCGGCAGCTGCCGCAACCCCTTTGACAAAATGACGCCTGTCCAGACTTTGAATTGATGGTTGTTTCATAGTCATCCCCTGATTTCAATCCCTTTTTTTCACCGGCTGCAGCACCATGTTCCGGTAGTCGATGTTGGTGTGGTCTCCCTGCAGCATGATGGGCCCGGGCTGGGACTCATCACTCTGCAGTGCCCCGCCAGTGCAGCCCAGAACGGGTTGATTGTTGATGAGTGTCTGGCCGTTGAGGACCACTGTGACGTGCTTGTCCACCAGCGTGATCTCCAGCTTCTGCCATTCCCCCACCGGCTTTTCGGCGGCGACCGCGGGAACGATGCGGCTGTAGAGCGCCCCCATGTTGTGTGAGTCCAGCGGCTTCCCGAATGTCTCCGCAATCTGGATCTCGTACCTGCCACGCAGATAGATCCCGCTGTTGCTGCCCTCCAGCGTGCGCACGTCGGTGGTCAGTCGGAAGTCTTCATACTCAGCCCGCGTGCGGACATTGCCGAAACGCCGCCCCTTCTCCTTCACCACGCGATTGGACAGGATGCCGCCCCTCAGGGTCCATCCGCTCTCCTCCTTCCCCTCTACCAGCGTCCATTTGTCAGGGAAGTCGTCGTCAAGGAGAGGCTCAGGGGTGCCGTACTTCACCTTTGCCAGATCCGGCGTCGGCGGCAGGGGTCCGCTGTCCCGTCCCTCAGCCCTTGGCCCGGCCTCCGTTTCGCCGTTGAGTTTGAGGATCGAACTCTCCAGCTTCAGTCCGTCACTATCCCGGCGGGCCACCACCTTCAAGGTCGGAGACTCTCCGCCGCGGCTGGCCACTGGACGCTCCACGAGCAGGGTATCTCCCTGGAGCTCGATCTTGCTCACTGGCAACACGCTGCCCGTGCCCCACATGAGCGCTCCGGTCAGCCCGGACTCTTTTTCCTCCACCCCCAGCCATCCGGTGCGGCCGTCCTCCAGGGTGAGCGCCCAGCGA
The DNA here is from genome assembly GCF_000172155.1 of Verrucomicrobium spinosum DSM 4136 = JCM 18804. NCBI lineage: Bacteria > Pseudomonadati > Verrucomicrobiota > Verrucomicrobiia > Verrucomicrobiales > Verrucomicrobiaceae > Verrucomicrobium > Verrucomicrobium spinosum. The sequence continues at coordinate 7,404,405 of NZ_ABIZ01000001.1, forward strand.
CCGGCAAACGGGTTCTGTCCCGCTTGCAAGGGCAGGACGGCAGCGATGAGAGAAAGAACGGAGACAGCAAGGTATGGCTTCATTTGAATGGCGCGGTCAATTGGTGGGTGCGGGTTTGTTTTGAGCAGGTGTCATGAACCATGCGGGAGTGCCAAACCACTGGTCCATCTCCCGCGCAAAGGGCTCCACCACGCCATCCGCCTCCGGTGTGGCACCGCGGTCGCCAGTCTCCACCATCCAGGTGTCCAGCGCCGCCCTCAGGCGGATCAGCGCCTCACGGTGTGACGGTTCTGTGGAAGCAGCCAGATTGCGAATCTCATGCGCGTCTTCACTGGTGTCGTACAGCTCCTCGCACGGGCCGGTGCGCTGCATGAGCTCCAGAGCCGGTCCGGTCAGCGTGCCCTCCGCAAGCATCTGCCTCATGACAGGCATGATGGCGAAGCATTTTTCCTTGTACCGGTTGAGCGAGGCAAAGGTCGGGCCGGTGCTCAGGGTGCGGATGTAGTGGAAGCGCTCGTCGTGCACAGAGCGGATGCGTTGTTTTGTTTCATCGATTCTGTCCCGCGCGGCGAACACATAGCTGCGTGCGTGCTGCGCCTCCGGCCCAAGGAACACACGCCCCTGCATAAGAGGCGGGCGATCCACGCCTGCCAGGGCCAGGGTGGTGGCGGTCACATCAATGAGGCTGAGCAGACGCCCGTCCACCGTGCCGGGCTTGATCTGCTCCGGTGCGGGGAAGTTCTTGGGCCACCTGATGATCATCGGCACCCGCAGGCCGTTGTCGTAACACCAGTGGATGCCTCGGGGCTCAAGCCGTCCGTTGTCGCCAAAGAAGAGGATGATCGTGTCATCTTCCAGACCGTCTGCCTTCAACTGCGCGAGCACCTTGCCGAAGCGTGCATCCATGCCGGACACAGAGTTCAGGTAGCGCGCCCACTCTTCACGCACCACCGGATGGTCCGGATAGTAGGGAGGCGGCTGCACGTTCTCCGGCGTGGCATGTTTCACGTGCTCCCGCTCGCCCACCCACTCCACGCGCGGCTTCTCGGCACTCTTGCGGTCGTAGATGTCATACTCCGACTCCTCAGCATTTACCACGGCGAAGAAAGGCTGCCGGGACTTGAGCTCGCTCCAGTCCTGGGTGCCGGCATCATAGATGGGGCCCTCATTTACGAAGTTCAGATCCAGCTTGCCCGTGCCAACGGTGCCGTTGCCAAGCGTCTTGATGTTGGCGGTGAAGAACCCGGCATCCTTCATCCAGTGGGTGACCGGTCGCACCCCGGTTGGGAGGCGAAACGCATCATTGCGGTGTGACCGCATTGGATGAGTGTCCGTCGTAGTCTGGTACATCCCGGTGAAAAATGCGGAGCGACTGGGGGCACACGCCGGGTTCGTTGAAAATACCCGGGTGTACCGCACCCCTTCCGCGGCCAGGCGGTCCAGGTTGGGCGTATGCACCTGCCCCGCCCCGTAGCAGCCCAGATCATGACTGAGGTTCTCCCCCACCAGCCAAAGAATGTTCGGCCGCCTCTCGGCAGCAGGCAGACCCCCAGGTTGCAGGAAACCAACCAACACCATCAACAGCAGATTTTTTTTCAATGACATCCTTTTTCTCCTCCGTTTACTTGCACTCCTTGAGATAGGCGGCCAGATCCGCAAGGTCCTGCGCCGTCAGGCCGAGCTGGTCTGCGGACAGCATGAGGGACCGGTTGAGCGGCAGCGTGCGCTTGCTCAGGAGGGTTCGCGGAATCATCTGTGTCATTCCGCCCATGGACCGCACTGTCAGCGGGTCCGCCGCACTGATCAGGATGCCCTGCACCTCCCGCCCGTCAACCAGCGGAACGCGCTCCCCTTCAAATCCAAGCGCAATGCTCTCTGATGGATTCGTCACGGCAGTCAGGAAGGCCTCCAGGCCCTGGTTGGCCACCCAGCCGTCCAGATTGGGTCCGTAGTCCACTCCCTGCCCTTGAATGGTGTGGCACATGACGCAGCGGGAGGAGAGTACCTTGCCGTTGGCGGCATCCCCTTTGAGCTGCGCGATAGCGCTCACTGGGGGCAGAGCGGAGTTCTTGGGTGGCTCAGGCACCTTCACCTCCTGAATGACCACTTTGTCCGGATCATAGATACCCTGCTCCTTGAGCACCTCGCGCCCACCGAACTCCTCCCACTCATCTGTGGCCCGGATCAGCAGCCACGCATCTGCCATCTGGGCAATTCCAGGGTCGGAAGAGCGCAGTTTCACCATGGCCTTAATGGCCGGCCTGCTGCGGGTAAAGGCGATGCTGTCCACCGCCAGTTTGCGGGCCTCAAAAGGCAGCGTTTTGCTCTCTGCGCGCTGGATCAGGGCAGGGATGGCTTCCGGTGCCTGCAACCTCCACGTGATGCGGGCGAACGAGGGCGTCCATTCCAGCGCCTGTGGCGCTTTCTGCGACTCAAAGATCTGGGCCCACAAAGGTGCCTCAATGCCTTCAGCCGCCAGACCACAAGCTTCCAGGTAGGTGCGGTCTTTCCCGTCATAGGTCTCCAGCAGCTTGGCCACCAGAGGCTGCTTGAAAGGTGCGGGCAGTTCCCGCAAGGCTACCGCTGCCTCACGGCGCACGGCCGGACTGGGATCGACCACCAACTGTTGCAGGATGTCCGGATGCGCAACCAGGTCATACCCGCTGCTGCGCAGGATGCGCAACGCCAGGAGACGCTGATCCGGCTCTCCACCTGCGAGTTTCTCCCGCACGCGAGCCAGTCCACCCTCGCCCAAAGAGGGGAGCAACCACGCCCCGCGTGCCCGGATGACGGCGTTCTCATCCGCCAGCAGCTGGCCGATCGCCTGCTCAGCCGTGGCGGACTGCTCTGCGGCCAGTTCACGAAGTTTCGTTAGACCCTCAAACCGCACATTTGTCGCCGGGCTCTTGATGAGGGCGATGGCCTGCGCAGCCGGGGATAGCGAGGCCAATTCCTCCTTCTCCGTGGCCACCTTTGGCTGGAAGCCCTTGGGGGCAATGCGGTAGATGGCACCAGAAAGCGAGTCATCCTGCGTGCCATGGCCGCCCACCTTGAGGTCAAACCAATCTGCCACATAGAGCGCCCCATCCGCACCCACCATCACATCACTGGGACGGAAGGAGGTTCCTTCCTCCCCCACCAGGAAATCGAACCGCTCCATCTTCTTGCCCGCCCCTTCGGCCTTGGGGTAGTAACCATAGAGCGTTTGAAGACGGGACTCCGCGCTGACCAGCATGCCTTGATATTTGGCGGGCAGGGCTCCGTTCTCATAGTACGCAATGCCCGTGGGCGCACCCCGTCCATAGATGTCTCCCGGCGGCAGCGTACCCGGGTCTTCCTGCCGCCACTCTGCGACTGCCACGGACTGTCCCCGACGCCGGTCTGCCTCCCACGTGCGTTTGCCGCTGCGTGAGAAGAAGCCCATGAAGCTCCCCTCCATCAGCCAGGTGGTACGGCATGCGGGCGGGTCGTCGTTGTCGTTTTGATAGACATCTCCCAGGGAGTTTACACAGTGCTCATAGCTGTTGCGGAATCCATGCCCAATCATGCGCAGCTTCGTCCCGTCCGGCTCCATGGTGGCGGCGAAGCCTCCCGTCCAGATGCGGCCGTCGTCACTCTTAGCACCAGCGATTGCGGCACCCGGGCCATAGGGCCCACCCACCCGGTAGGTCACGCCGTCCCTGGTGGTGAACTCCGCGCCAGTGTTGCCCTGGTTGATATGCCACCGTCCGTCCGGCCCGGCCACCACTGCATGCAGGCTGTGGTCGTGGTTGGCCCCCATAAATCCCGTCAGCAGGTTCTCCCGTTTGTCCACGGCCGGGTCAAAGTGCAGGTCCCCGTCCACATCCGTGTACACAATCAGGTTTGGCGGCTGGGCTACGACCACCTTATTTCCAAAAACCGAAACTCCCAGCGGCGAGATCAGCTCCGGATCCTGCACGAAGACGTGCGACTTGTCGGCCCGTCCGTCCTGGTCGGAGTCTTCCAGCACCACAATCCGGTCACCTTCCGGACGGCGGTTTTTTTTCTTGCGATAGTTGACACCTTCCGCAACCCAGATGCGCCCCTCCTTGTCGGTGTCCATGTTGGTGGGGTTGAAGAGCATCGGTGAAGACGCCCACACCGTGACTTCGAGGTCGTCTGGCACCTTGATCTTGGAAACAGGCACCAGTTCGGGTTTGGTCAATACTGACGGTTGCAGCGGGGGAGAAGCAGCCTCGGCAGGAGCAGCGGGTTTCGCGGGAACGGGGGCAGCGGGTTGGGGGATCCCCAGTGCGTCGGGCTGCGCCTCTTGCGGCTCAGGCTTGGCAGCTGGTGCTTTCTTCTGCTTCTTTTCCACCGCTGCCTTCCGTGCGGCGGCGTGCTCGGCCACGGTCGGCACGCTGCCGCGGGGAAGCTCGTCCAGCTCTCCCGGTTTTGGCAGGGAAATGCGGCCGGCATTCTCGCCCTTTTTATCGAGATTGGCGTTCAAATCGTCCTCCGTCAGGGGGAGTGATTTCACCCCACCCTCCGGCACCTCCATGCCAGCACACCAGACGATCGCGTTGAGCACGAGTTTGCGGTAGTCATCCAGCGCCCAGTTGCGGTGATAGTGCCCGCCCGTGAAGCCCACCCCGCGACCACCATTTTCGCGTTGGGTGCCCCACATCAGGGTCTGGCTCTTGCCCAGTCCGTCATACCCTGCCTGTGTCCAGAGGTTGTTCACCGCCACCATGTTCTCCCGGCTGGGCGTGGCCGTGGCCAGGTCCAATACCCCGGCCTTTTCCGGGCGGAAGCGGATGTTGTAGTAAAACTCATCCCGCGCGCGGATGGGCGCGGAGATGCCACGGGCCACCGGGTGATCCGGCATCGCCGTCAGATCAGCCACCCAGAATGGGTTCACGGAAAAACCCGACTCAAACGCCCCCCCGGTCCATGGCCGGTAGTACTTCTCTCCCATCTCTGGAGTGGGATGCACGGCATAATGCAGAAACATGAGCCCGGTGCCGGAGTTCGCCAGCGCGTCCATCTCCTCCCAATGTTTGCCAATGACCTTTGTGGCCGAGTCATACACCACCACGGCCGCAGCTCCTTTCAGCAGGGAGTCATCTTCCGGCCAGCCGGAAACCACCTCCGCCTTCACCGGCAGGCCACTTTGTTCATTGAGCGCCCTTGCCAGCAGCAGGCCTCCAGCGCGGTACTCGTGGGCTCCGGGACCATGGCTGGGAGCACCCGCCAGAAAGATCACCCTCTTCACCGCCTCCTGCGCCGGCAGCACCGTCGTTGCGGCCAGGGCCAGAAGACAGGGCAGCCATGGTTTTGCGATGAGATTGCATCTCCGGTCCCTGAATATCAGATGTCGTGAAGTACTCATGAGAAATATTGAGGAGACCTTGTAAGGCAGGTTTCCATCCATCGAATGTTTCGGACGCGATTCTGGTTGCATGCTTTTCATCAGACACTGGCGCATGCCCCGGGTTGGGACGCCCGCACGGTGGTTTGGCACCGGAGGTGGCATGGCGGATCTTTCCATTTGAAGAGGCAGCCAGGAGGCCTGAGGCGACCAAAAAACAAGGAAACAACAGCCGCCTTTCAGGGCTCCGGACCAGCTGGGTTCCCCAGCTCCGCAGAGAGCCGTTGCCGCATTTCGGAGAGTTTCTCCTGGCTGGCACCGTCCCCGGCCAGGTTTTGCCACTCATGCGGATCCCGCATCGTGTCGTAGAGTTCTTCCTCACCAGTGCGATAGCGGATGTAGCGCCACCCGCGGGTGCTGAGAGCATGGTTGCCCGGATCAACGGTGGTGAGTACCGCCCGGCCAGTGTGGCTGTCTGGGTCATTCACCAGCGGCAGCAGGGAGATCCCTTTCACCTCAGACCGCACCGGGGCGTGGCAGATCTTCATGATCGTTGGATAGAGATCGATAAGACTCACCGGTTCGGCACAGGTTTTCCCCACAGGGCCACCCTGCTGCCGGGGCGGCACGATGATCAGCGGCACCCGCGTGGCCTGACGCCATGCCGTCCACTTGCCCCAGTGTTTCTTTTCTCCCAGGTGCCAGCCGTGATCGCTCCAAAGGATGATCCAGGTGTTGTCTGCATGAGGTGAGGCATCCAGCCTGTCGATCAACCGCCCCACCTGACGGTCCACATGCGTGATGCAGGCCAGATAGGCCCGCACCGCCTCCTTCCACTGGCCGTGCCGCACCACCAGATCATGGGTGCCCGCGGTGATGGGGTCCAGCGCCGTCTCGCGGCCCACCGGACCGAGATCATTAAGGTCATTTCCAAGAACCTGAGGAACCTGGATGTCCTGCACCGGCGGCAGGTGCTTGAAGTCCACCTCCGGGGCAAAGAGGGGAATGTGCGGCCGATAATACCCCACCCCCAGAAAGAAGGGCTTCTGATGCCGGGCTGCGAGCTTCTGAAGCGCCCAGTCCGTGATGCGCACATCACCCATATCCTCATCTGCGACGGGTGCCGCCCCCCAGTCAAAGGACTCCCCCTCCCGCCCTTGGGCATTCCTTTCGCTGGGTAGCCCGTTCAAGGGCAGCACCCAATCCCTCCCACCTGGCCCGGCCTTGATCACATGCCGGGGGGCCTCGCTGCCTTTGGTCGGCAGCTCCTCTTCGTCATACTTCGACTGCGTCTCCGTGAAGGGACTCCAGCGCTGCTCCGTGCCAAAATAGTCATCGAACCATTGCGACTGGGTGCTGTGGTAGAGCTTGCCGGTGCCTAGAGTTTCGTAGCCAGACGCCGCCAGACGCACTGGTAACTGCTGCTCTTTGACGAGCGGGCCGCCCCTGGTCTTGCCCCAGTTGCTGTACACACCGCTCTGCTCCGGCTTCAAGCCCGTAAGGACGGCCGTCCGGGAGGCGAGGCACACCGGAGCCGCGCAGTGCGCATTGGTGAACAGCACCCCCCTCGCCGCCAGACGATCCATGTTAGGCGTATGAGCCTGCGGATGCCCCTTCATGCACCCGATCCAGTCATTGAGGTCATCCACAGCAACGAACAGCACATTGGGCCGTGCGACAGGCTCGTCCGCATCCTTCGCCAGGAGTGGCCCCACCATCCATGCCACCATGGCGGTCGCGGCCAGCCGCCTCCGTGCGAGGTTTTTCCACGCTACACTTTTGAGGATCATCATTCCCGAGGCTCCAGTTGAAACTCCAGCCCTTGTGCGTCCGCGCACCTCAATGTGACCCGCGTGGTGCGGCCTTCGACAGAAGCGCTGACGCCCTCAGTGCTCTTCCCGACTTGCCACGCCCCCTTGAGCACCAGAGTCAAAGGTGTGGGCACCGGTGCCATGGGCGTATCATCCGGCCTGCGGGATTTGTTGGCGTACTGCCGACCTTCGGTCCATCCCAGATCCGGATGACATGCGGAGACGCGCAGCCGTCCAGCGCCCAGGTCCCTGGTCATGACCAGACAGGGGGCGCTGGCCTGGCTCAAAAACTCATCACCCAGCAACGCATCCGCCTTCGCCACCGCGTAGCCCGTCACTCCCAGCCGAAGTTGGCGCACCACGTGCGCCATTGCGTCCTGTCTCAGCACCCGGTACTCCTGCTCCGCCTTGCCCGCAAAGTCCTCCAACCCGTCCCGACCGGACCGCACCAGCACCACATACTCGCAACTCGCGTTTTCAGGAGAGGCTCCATGATCGACCCAGGCCGTTGCGACAGGCCCGCGAGATTCCCGGCTGGCTGACTGGTTCATGGATGCCTGCAGGGACCGGGACACCACCACCTTGTTGCCGGCGGGGATGTAGTAGCCGTTGCCGGCTGCATCCACCAGCCGGGAGGCTGCGGCATCAACAGCTTGCGTTGTTTCCGCAAATCCCGTCACCATCCTCCCCTGTTCGAACGTCGGCGTCTCCGCACCGCTCAAGGCTGTCTGGTAAAGGGTGGTCGTCACCGGATGTTTCCCGTCACCATTCCGGATGCCGCTGGTCAGCATGACGATCTGGTTGTCGAAGAAGAACGCCGTTTTCAGCGCCTTGAGCGGAGCATCACGTTGATCAGGCGTCGCCTCAGTGTAATCCATGACGAACATGCCCTGCCGCTGCTCCAATGACAACCCTCCTACGAAGGTCGCATCACTGTAGGGGCGGTTGAACGAGCCCCCCTCCTTGTCCATGGCCAGCATCTCTGCCGGGGTGAGGTGGCGCGTTGTCGTACTCGGCACCCGGCACCAGTCCCACCCTGCAGGGGCATAGCCACTCTGTACAGCGTTGACCCAGGGTTCGCCTTTGCCAAAGATCATGAGGCTCCCGGCCCCGTCATGAAAGCCAAAGACATTCTCCCGGCGCGGGTCCTTCCGGGCGTCTGTAAGCGAGCGCTCAAAGGCCCACCAGTACCGGCTTGCTCCCTTGATGCTCACCATCCAGTCCTCCCTCCGATGTACGGAGAGCGGCCCATAGTTGAAGGCCCAGTGTCCGGTGGGGTCCGGCTCAGCCCCGAGCCCCATGGCACGCTGCCTCACTTCCAGAAAATGTGCGATGCATCCGGGCCCGGGAGTCACCTCATCACGGTGCCCGGAAAAGGTGCGCCGGGGCAACCCGGATGCCATGTACGCCTCGTCCGCCAGTCTGGCCAGCATGCCCTGAAATTCGCTCTGTCGCGGATGCTTCAAATCTGCCAGATAGCCATAGCCCAAGAGCACGTCAGGGATCACTGAAGCAGAGGAAAAACGCCCTCCCAGGGCCTTGTGCATGTCGTACTTCTGCGAAATGACGCGCAGCACGTCCAGACCGCGTGCCACGTGACTCACCGTCTCCGGGGGGCAGGCAAATCCTGTGTCCTGCAACAACCAGGCGGCAAATGCTGCCTGCGCCATGGTGAAAGCAGCGTAACCCGCCGGATAAACGCCCATGTGATGATGCCCCAGTCCATCCGGCTTCAGGGTGTCAAACGTATTGGACTCCGGTAACATAGACCGGCGCAGTTGCTCTCTGAGCATCTTCAACCTGGCGGCATTCCCCTCCGCCAAAGCTGCGGGCAGGCTGACATTCATCACCACCCTCACCCCGTCTGCCTGGAGATAGTCCGCCCGCAAATCACCCGTTTTTTCAGGATGGCTCTCAATCTCCCAGCAAGTGTCGATCGCACGCTTGAGCCGGTCAGACTCTTCCAGCTCTTTGCGCATCAAGAAAGTGGCCAGAGCATAACCGGAGGTGCGCAGGATGAAGTCCACCACCATGGCCTGGTTGGGGTCCCGCACCGCCACCTGCTGTGGCTTCCACGGCAAATGCATGGGATGACGGAAACCACGCTCATGCAACCGGTCGAACACCCGCATCAGCACATCATGCACCTCCTGGCTCCGATACCAGGGGTTGGGAGTCTTCCGACTTCCTTCCAATTGATAGGCAATGCTTAGCGCTGGAAGGGCTGAGGTGACCAGGAACCGCACCTCCTGCTCATCACCACCCCGCTTGGTGGTGTCATACAAGGCACCAGCCGGTACGGAAGCCAACAGAGGACGCAGCTTGCCCATGGCCTGCTTCGACTCCGCCAAAACCTGCTTCAAGCGGGCCTCCCCAAAAGCATGGGCGTAAGCTTCCTCGCTACCGCCCAACACCCAGTTCAGGTAGCGCGCACGCACCGTCTCCAGATCCTGCGCCTCACTCCCCGCCAAAAGGCTGGTGCCGAGCAAAAGCAGCAGCAGGACCGGCAGCATCCTGCCGGCGCGATAATGTGGATGGTGATGGCGGCACCCCAAATTTGAGACTGTAAGTACTTTCTTCTTTTCCATGTTGGATCATCCCTGTTGCCAACGAATGTTTGGACCGGGACTGCGGTTGCCATAAACTGCCGCCAAAACCGCCTGCGGCCAGAATTCTGCCGGGGAGCCTCTTCCCCAGAGGGGGCCCACCCTAGGGGTCTGACGCCACCATCGCCGTCAGCGCCGCACTTTCCAGAGCAGTCGCCCTGTCCTGTCGTCGGCGCGGTCCGCTGGTGCTTGCCGGGGCGGAACCAGATTCCAACTCCCGGGTGCCAGATAGAGGAACGGGGACAAAATCCTCCGCCTCACGCAGGCCAGAGATGTTTCTCCCCTCCATGTGTGCCTGCATGGCATACACCGCCCTGCGGAAGATGAAGCTCTGGTTGGCACCACCTCGCGGCATCGCGGTGGTCGTCGTCTCGCCCAGCAGAAACCGCCGCAGCCTCATGGCGGGATGGTCCTGCGTCAGCATGATCCCCCTGCGCACCCCATCCAGGAACTCACAACACTTCGCCGCGTCCATCTCATGATACAACGTGGCAGCGGCCAGGAACGACGCCTGGCTAAGCCCCCGCTTGCTTTTGTTCGCCCCTTTCATGAGCGCGATGACGGCACGGATGTGCTCGATGTGGCAGTCCAGCGTTTGCTTGACCAGATGGTCAGAGGGCTGCACGCCGCTCTCGCTGCGCACCAACCGCCGGGTCAGGCAAGTCGCGATCTCCACCTCCTGGCGGTTCGTCGCCAGTCCTGCCAGGAAAAAGGCATCAAACAACGTGCGCCGCCGCTGGCGGTCCACCTTCTCCTGGCTGGCAGAGGGAAGGCCAAAGGTGACGAGCATCGGCACCGACTTTTGGGAGCGCACAATCGCATGCAGCCGGTGCTGCCCGTCCACCAGGTCCCCCTTGTCGTCCAGAGCAATGCAGCCCGGCGTGAGACGCCACTCATCCGCATGAATCTCCGCAACGTACTTTTGCACCACCTTCTCCGAAAGTTTCCGGTTGTGCACATTCCTCTCCAAAAGACGCTCAGCAGCCACGGGGGTCAATCGTACGGCGATCGTCTGAACGCCGGGGATCTTCTCCAGACTCTGAACTTCGTTCAGCGGGAATCGTTCGTTGAACCGTGTGCTGGGATTCATAAGTTGCGAAAAAGGGTGGAGGGCTTGCCCTGAGCGCCTGCCAGCAGGTGCTCCAAGGCGGAATCATCGAGCGATCATAGGCCAAGGGGATCAACTTCCAGGAACAGCCGCAACAACCGGGCTCGTACGGCTGCTTACAGCTGGCTCCTCAGATCGTGACACTCATGGTATCCCAACCGTCGCCCTTTGGAATGAACCTTTGCGGCAAATCACTGTTCGCTTGCGAAAAAGCATTCTGCAGTCCCATCCTGCTCCATGAACACACCCTATGCATTTTTCAGTTATTTCCTCAGGCAATAATCTCCTTCACCACGTGACCGTGGACGTCGGTGAGACGGTAATCCCGGCCTTGGAAGCGGTAGGTGAGACGCTCATGATCCAATCCCAGAAGGTGCAGGACGGTGGCCTGAAGGTCGTGCACATGCACCTTGTCCGCCACCCCGGCGAATCCCATCTCGTCCGTGGCACCATACTCAAAGCCTGACTTCACTCCGCCGCCCGCCATCATGATGGTGAAGCAGTCGGGATAGTGATCGCGTCCCAGAATCTTGCTGCCCGCCGTACGCCCTTCACGGAATGGGGTGCGTCCAAATTCCCCGCCCCAGATGACCAGGGTATCATCCAGCAGCCCGCGTTCCTTCAGATCTCGGATGAGTGCCGCCACCGGCCTGTCGGTGGCGGCCATCTTGTCTGTCAGTCCATCCCGGATGTCTTCTTTTGGATTCACTCCATGGAAATCCCAACCCCAGTCAAAAAGATGGATAAAACGGACCCCTTGCTCAACCAGGCGACGGGCCAGAAGGCAGTTGTTGGCAAAGCTGGATTCACCAGGCTTCGCGCCATAGGCATCCATGACGGCCTTTGATTCTCTAGAGATGTCCATCACGCCAGGCACACTCGTTTGCATGCGGTAAGCCAGCTCATATTGGGCTATCCGCGTGAGCGTCTCGGAGTGGCCGAGTTTTTCGAGCTGCCGCTCATTCAAGACGCGCAGGGCGTCCAGCGTTGTACGCCGCAGCTCCCGGGACATGCCGGCAGGATCTCCAGCAAACAGGACGGGATCCCCCTTGCTGCGGCACTGCACCCCCTGATACACAGAGGGCATGAAGCCGCTCCCCCAGCAGCTCTGCCCGCCGCTCGGCAGCGTGCCGCTGGAGATGAGCGTGACAAAGCCCGGCAGGTCCTGGTTCTCCGTGCCCAGACCATACGTCACCCACGACCCCATGGAGGGCCGCCCCTGCCTGATGTGTCCCGTGAAGAGGAGCAGCTCTGCCGGAGCATGATTGAACTGGTCCGTATGCATCGCCCGTACCAGCGTTATTTCATCTGCAACCTCTTGAAAATGGGGCACGGCATCACTCATCCACATGCCGGCTTTGCCATATTGCTTGAAGGTGCGCGGGGAGCCCATGAGGTTGGGCACACCGGTGGTGAAGGCGAACTGGCGCCCCTTGAGAAAGGAGTCCGGGCAGGGCTGCCCGCTGTGCTTTACCAGCTCCGGCTTGTAGTCAAAGATGTCGAGGTTGGGGGGGCCTCCCGACATGTGCAGGTAGATGACATTTTTCGCCCTGGCAGGTTGGGGGGGGCGCCGGGCTGCCAGGGGGTTTCCTTGAACTGCAGTTGCCGCACCACTTGCCTTTCCGCCCATGGCCTGCATGGCAATGGCCCCCAGGCTGAACTGGCCCGCACTGCTCAGGAACTGGCGTCGGGTGGCGAGCTGCACCTTCGCAAGATGATCGAGGGGATGGGAATTCATGACCTTCATTTCTGGACGTTTGGATGGATGCAAAGGGCGGTTGGCTACCGGCGCATCTGAAATTCATCGAGGTTCATCACCACGCCTGCGACAGTGGTCCAGGCAGCAAGTTCCGGCAGATCGAGACCTTTCGGTGCCGGACCAACAGGGTCCAGGGCCATGCTGGCTGCCAGCTTGGCATCACTGCGGTAGAGGGCCAGCGCTCGCTTGTAAACCTCTGCCAAAGTTGCAATCTCCGCGGCATCCGGCTCCCGGGACAAGCAGACCTTGAAGGCGAACTGGACCCGGCTGGACCCATTGAGGCCGCCCTCTGCCAGGATGCGTCGCGCCAGGGCTTGGTGTGTTTCCACAAACACGGGATCGTTCAACGTGACAAACGCCTGCAGGGGTGTGTTGGAACGGCCCCGGCGGATGATGCACACCTCTCGATTCGGCGCGTCGAAGGTGGCGAAGCTCGGATAGGGGCTGCTGCGGCGCACCTCCGTGTACACGCTGCGACGGTGGCGGTCTTCACCAGGGCTGGTCTCCCAGTCCCCCCCCCCTTTTCCGCCAAAGGCTACCGTCAGGCCAAGGCTCGGCCGAAGAGGACGCACGGGGGGGCCGAACATCTTGCCGCTCAACAAACCACTCACAGCCAGCGCTTGATCCCGCAGCAACTCCCCCGACGGGCGAAACCGAGGCCCCCGTGCCAGAAGCCGATTGTCTGGATCACGTTCATTCAGCGTCGGGTTGCTGGCGGAGTCCTGGCAGTAGGCACGGCTAGTCATCATCAGGTGAAGCATGCGTTTGACGTTCCAGCCACTTTCCATGAACTCGGCGGCCAGCCAGTCGAGCAGCTCAGGATGCTCAGGGAGATCTCCCTGACTGCCAAACTCCTCACTGCTACGCACGATGCCGACGCCAAAGAGGGACTCCCACATACGGTTGACCACCACCCGGGCAGTAAGAGGATTGTCCCGGCTCACCAGCCAGCGGGCCAGACCGAGACGGTTACGTGGCATGTCTGGCTTAAGCGGATTGAACGCAGACGGCACCCCAGCGCCGACCTCATCACCTAGGGCCTGCCAGTTGCCACGGAGCTGCACATGGGTTTTGCGTCGCTTTGCGACCGCCAGCTCCATCATCACCGGCACGGTCGTGGACTTGAGTCCAGCAAGCTGCTCCAACTCATCCGCCTTCTCACGCAGCACTTTCGTCGCCGGGGAGATGTTGCGGACGTAATACTGCTCAAGGACTTGAGCCTGCTGGGCACTGCGCTCCCCCTTTGGCACCTGAACTGCCGCTTGAACATTCGACCATTTCTTGTCTTCCAACTTGGGTTTTGTGGCAACCCACTCTTCCAGGCCCACCAGCCACTCCGGCTTCGGCGCTAGAAAATGGGCGTCGATCGCCGCCCTCTCTTTCAACACCTTTTCCTCCAGGCCCTGCCCCAATGGCCGCACGATCTTCAGAAAAGGTGATTCATCCCGCTTGTCTGCGTCTGCCGATTGATTGAAAAAGGCGTAGCTCTGGTAGTATTCGTCGATTGTGATCGGATCATACTTGTGGGTATGGCACTGGGCGCAGGCCATGGTCGTGCCCATCCACACCGCAAAAGTCGTGTTCACACGGTCGATGACGGCGGCATTGCGAAACTCCTCATCATTGGTGCCGCCCTCATTGTTGGTCATGGTGTTCCGATGGAAGGCGGTGGCGATTCGCTGGTCCTCAGTCGCATTGGGCAACAAATCACCGGCGATCTGCTCGATCGTAAACTGGTCAAAAGTCATGTTCGCATTCAGCGCGCGAATTACCCAGTCGCGATAGACCCAGATCTCCCGACCAGGATCACTCGGATACCCCGCACTGTCCGCATAGCGGGCGAGGTCCAGCCATTCCCGGGCCCAGTGCTCCCCGTACCCGGGTCTATTGAGAAAATACGTCACGATTTCCCCAGGGCTCTTTTCGGACAGGGACTTCAGTTCCTCCAGCGTTGGCGGCAGCCCCGTGGCATCCAGCGCCACCCGGCGGACGAACGTGCCCCGGTCGGCCTCGGATTTAAAAGAGAGGTTCTCCTTGATCAGTCTCGCCCTGATGAACGCATCAATGGCGTTTTTCTCGCCATTCGCCGGCACCTGCGGACGCTGCACCGTCTCATAGGACCAATGATTGCCCCAGATCGCACCCTGCAGGATCCACTGTTTCAGCAGGACTCTTTGCTCTTTGGTCACGGTCTTGTGAGCCTTGGGCGGCGGCATCACCTCATCGGGATCGCTGGTCTCAATCCTCTGCAGGAGGGTGCTAAGCTCGGGTTTGCCCGGCACCACGGCGATCGCCCCGTCGTTGTCCGCCTTCGCAGCCGCTTCCATGTCCAGCCGCAGCCCCGCTTTGCGCCCCTTTTCATCCGGGCCGTGGCAGGAAAAGCAGTTCTCCGAGAGGATCGGACGAATCTCCCGGCTGAATGAGATCTTCCGGGCGGCAGGAGCCGTTTCTACAGACCATCCTGTGGTCACCAAGCAAACCATGGCCAACGCCACCGTCCACGGCACAACCGCAAACTTGTTTCGGATAATGGTAATATTTTGCATTCTGGAAGCACTTCAGTTCAGTCAACTTGTCATATTCAATGTCCTGCCAGGTGTCCTCGGTTACAGCCAAATGCTCTGACCATGTCAGTCGCGCCCCCCCATTCCCGTACTGTGCTGAGCAGACCAGGTAGCCGCGCCCCACTGGCCTTGGGTTCTTTCTCTGGGGCAACGCCCCTGCACGTACATGCAGGTCACCGCGACGAAGGCGGCAGGAGACCAATGCCCCTTGATCTTCCTCCGCTTAACCCAGACTGCCGAACTTCGAACACTGGCGGATTGCGCGCCAGCTGTACCCGCTTCGCAAACTCGTCATTGTACAGGCGTCTGGTATCGGACATCTCCAGCTTCGTGGTGGTAAAAACCGGCAGAATGGGAGTGCCATCTTCGCGGACCTCGTATTTCTCATTCTGCTGCTGAACCAAGAGCAGCCCACCCACCTTGCCGCCCGGCCTCTCCCCAACCAAAATATCCAGCCGGAAGGGTTCGTTGAGACTGACCCACTTGCCACAATAAGCAGTGCGACCACCGGAGATGGCAGGACCCTTGAAATCCTGTCTCATATCTTTGTCCTTGTCATACCCCTCCGCCATCGGCACCCAGGACCCATCCAGAACCGGTTTGTTGTTGATGTACACAATGAGAAGATCGTCAAAGAAACCCACGAAGCGCCACATGCCCGGTCTCGGAGGAACGACGGTGCCTCCGTAGTGCACGAACCATCCGCTTGGCTCCACCTCCTTTTCGACATTGAAGCACTTGGGCCCTTCCGAGGCTTGCATATCGGCAGGCACCAGGAGGTAGGTGAAGTTTATCTGCTGCTTCGCCTTGTAGTATCCCCTCATGGAGTCGTCAGAGAATTTGGCTGCGGACACCTTGTGAACGGCCTCGATAAAAGCCCCCTTCGTATATCCGGTCGGCTCCCGCTCAGGATTCTGCTTGAGATCGTAAAAGGCTCCTGCCAGACCTCCGCTGTCACCCGCACGGCCAAAGACTGTCATGGGCGCAAACCCCTTCCCCCCGCCCATTCCTACCCCATTGCCAAACCCACCTCCTGAACCGCTTCCTCCAAAGCCCCCGCTGCCAAACGCGCCACCGCTGAGCCCTCCGCTCGTGGGACTGCTCATCTCCGGCATGTCCAGACTGTCCATAGGAAGGTCCGGCAAGGCGATGGCAGTGGATGAGGCGCTCGACACCACCCGCTTCAAGGGTGGGGACTTCGTCAGGTTGGACTGCTTCTTCTGCTTCAGTTGGGCATTCAACGAGGCTGACGCCGCCTGCCCCGCTTTGCTTCCCCCTCCCGGCAGAAAATCCACAGGAGTTTCTTTCTGAACGACCGTCTGCACCATGAAATAAGCACCCACCAGGATCGCCAAATGGATCAGCAAGCTTAGCCCCAGCGAGCCGCCACCGACCTTGCGCCAGTATTTGCCAATCACTCCTCGCGATCCTGCCGGAGCTATGGGAGGTGCCGCCACTTTGTCGCCCCCACTCAGCGAATCGCAAACCGGCAACGTTTCATGCCGTTCAGACTCAGGTGAACAGGCAGCAACAACTGAATGACCAGCAGGCGTCAGTGCCGGGGTGGTGCCCAATACAGACGGAGACGGAGTCAGCGGTTTGATTTCAATTCTCATGGAATAAACCCAAACAATTCCCACCACGTCTTCTTTGAAATAGGGAGCATTGCGACCTTTCATCGGTTGATTGCGACAACTCCCCAATCCGTTGAACAATGGAAAAATAAAGTTCCATGAAACCTCATGAACCACTTGAGTAAAACGGAGAAGGATTCCTTGCGGCGGCAAGTCTCTCCTTACTTTTTTTACAACCCGTTCGTGAATCGGCACATAAAGACAGTGACTGCCAACACCTTATGAGCATCGCCAAATCCATCAGCCCTCTCCTCGTCCTACTCACTGTCACGGGAGCCATGCACCCCTCGCGGGCGGCGGAGGAAAAACTGCCAGACGGTGTTCGCCGGGTGGGTCCGGCGGAGTTGCGGATTGATCGCGACTACATTGGCGCGCCTGGGCTGGAGCGTCCGACGCCGCAGGGCCTTGTCGATACGAACCCGCCCTGGCTGCATGTGCAGGTGCCGCTGCCACAGACCAAACAGGCGGTGCGGGAACAAAAGTGGCAACGGCGTTTTTACTTCAAGCTGTCTCAAGACCCCGGATTCAAGCGCGACGTCATTGAGAGCGGAGCGAAGCGCTGGTCCTTCTTCAACCCTTATCGCAAGCTAGCGACGGGCACCTGGTACTGGACCTATGGCGTGGCAGCGGCAGAATCGCCCAATGCGCCTGTCTGGCAAAAGGAGGTGTTCTCGTTCGTCGTGGACGACCAGGCTTTCTCCCCGCCTGCCATTCCTCCCACTCCAGCACAGGCACTTGAGGCAATTCGCAAACTCAAAACGGGACCCGTGGCGGTCTGCATGAGCGAGGATATCGGCCACATGCTGCCGGATGAAGTCTGGCCGGAGGCAGCCGCGCGAATGCGCAAGGACGCCGAGCTTGCCCTGCGCAAGGGGGAGAGCGCGGTGAAGGTTGAGCTGACGGAAAAGAGCATCCCCGCGCATCTGGGTAAGGAGCCCAAAAAGAGCTTCTTCATGGTGAAGCTGCGCTCCCTTTTCACCGCTGAGGAGCGGCGTGTGGATGACCTCCTGCGGGGCTATCTGCTGACAGGTGATGAGCGCTACAAGAAACTTGGCGTGCAGCGCGCCATCGAACTGGAGAACGAGCGACTGCACCGCGTCTTTGACACGCCAGCTGGAAAAATTCCGCTAAGCGGCCCGGCCTTCTACAACACGGTGCCGATGCTGTTGCTGGATGCGTTTTGGGATGATCTGCCCCAGGAGCAGCGGGACACTTTTGTTGCACTAGCCCTTGAGTTGATGGACAAGCACGGCAGTGGTTTCCCGCATCTGTTTGACCAGCTTGAGCACGCCCACTTCAACCAGCATGACTGGCAAGGCGACATCAAAAATATTCTCATTGGTTCCATCATCCTCTCCAGACATCGCAAAGAAATGGACGAATGGTTCGCCTACGCCTATGAACTGTGGCTCTACCGCAGCCCTGCCCTCAGCCGGACAGACGGCGGTTCCATGGATGGCAACGGATACCTCAGCGTGCATGACGAGCCGCTCACGCACCTGAACTGGATGCTCATGCGCCTCACTGGCTACAACTTCTTCCGGTCCAAACGGTGGTTCGCCAACTTTCCCGTTTACATGTCCTACATGAATCCGCCCGGCAACCCCGGGGCACCGTACAGCGACGGCGGTGATGGTGCTGCAGGCGTGCCCTACCTCACCCAGATGCTCGCCTATGTCTGCCCGGAAAATCCGGCGAACCTCTGGCGCCTCAAAACGATGGGCCGCCGTGATGCAGTGGATTTCAGCAATGATCTTGTAAAGGGATACAAGGCGATGGCGCTGCTGCAAATGTGGCATCAGTTCAAAGCGCCTGACGTGAGCAAGGCGCGTCCGCCTGAGAATTCCGCAGCCGCCTTCCGCGATGTCGGCATGGCCGGGATGCACAGCGACATTTTGAATGCGAGCGACAATCTCGCGGTCAGCTTCAGTTCGGCGGTGAATGGCTCATTCCAGCATCTGCATCCGGCGCAGAACGCCTTCTGTGTCGGCTACGGAGGAGAGCCTTTGTTCTGGCGCAGTGGCTACTACAATGGCGGTCAGGCGCATGACGCGATGAGCTACAAAGCCTCGCGTGCGCACAACACCCTTCTTGTCGATGGCCTCATGCAGGGCTTCGACCTCGGTGCCTATGGCTGGATGCCGCGCTTCGCCACCGGAAGCCGCATCAGTTACGCGCTCGGCGATGCCTCGCACGCCTACAACGGGATGTTCCCGAAATACAAAGTCACCGAGCCAGACCAAGCGCTCCCCCCCGGACTGGAAGCCCTCGGCGTGCCCATCACACGGGAGAACGGCTTTGGGAAACCTGGCGTCACCCGCTTCCGCCGGCACGTCGTCATGCTGCGCCCGAGCCACCTGATCATCTACGATGAGCTCGAGGCTGCAAAACCCGTGACCTGGACCTTCCAGCTGCACGCCCTTAAACTGATGCAGCAGCGCGGCAACGCGTGGTTCACCACCGCGAACAGCAAAGGCACCGGCAGTGCACGTCTGTTCTGCGCCGCACCCGTGGAGGGCAGCGTCACGGACCAGTTCTTCGCCGCACCCGTGGATGAGGAGAACAAGCGCGGCGGCAAGAATCCGCCCAACTGGCACGCCGCCATCTCCACGCGGGACAAACTCGCCGCCACGCGCTTCCTCACCATCATTGAGGTGCAGCCCGGGGAGGGCAAGTTGCAGGAGCCAACTCGCACAGGCGAAGGCAAAACGAGCTGGCAAGTCGGAGATTACCTCGTCAGCGCCAATCTGGATCCAAGCCGCCCCTCCCTGCTTGAGATCAAAGACCTCGCCGGCACCTGCGCACTTGTCACGGGCCAGGCTGCCGAAGGAATCAGCCTTGGCTCAGACCGCCGCCCTGCCACGGCCAAAGGCAGCACGCTGCTCTGGGAGAAGCTGCCAGGACAACCAGAGGTCTTCCGCGAAGCCGTGGACCAGCTGCCACCCGTGCTAATCTACGGCAATCGCTACTAACTAAAAACCCTGTTTCTGCGCTAAACTCTCTGTCGCGCAGTCGTCTGCCTGCATTCCCCATGAAACCAAGGTGCCTGATCCTTCCACTGGTCTTCCTACCCCTCGCCGGCACCATGCACGCCGCCACCGTGCCCAAGTCTCCCAACATAGTGATCCTCTACGCGGATGACATGGGATATGGGGACCTTGGCATACAAAATCCGGAGTCCAAGATTCCCACCCCCAACCTCGACCAGCTCGCCAAAGAAGGGATGCGGTTCACTGATGCGCACAGCTCTTCAGGGATCTGCACGCCATCGCGGTTCGCGCTCCTAACCGGCATGTATCACTGGCGTCGTCTGCACGGCATCGTGAACAGCTGGGACAAGTCGGTGTTCAAGGAAGAGGACGTCACCCTGCCGGAGATGCTGAAGCAGAACGGCTACACCACCGCCTGCATCGGGAAGTGGCATCTGGGATGGGATTGGGAGGCTTTGCGAAAGCCGGATGCCCCCAAACCACTGGTAGGAAACAACAAACAAGTTCGCGCCGCTGCGGAATTTGACTGGAGCAAACCCCATTCCCGACGGCCCCCTGGCTCACGGGTTTGATCACTACTTCGGTGACGACGTGCCCAACTTCCCACCCTACACCTGGATCAAGGACGACCGGGTGGCGACACCACCCACGGCCCCCTTTGTGGCGAATCCAAAACCTGAAGAAGGGAGTGCGGAAGCGCGCCCCGGCCCCATGGCGGAGGGATGGCGGCTCGACGCCGTCATGCCTACCCTCACCAAGACGGCGGTGGATTGGATCGCCTCGCAGAAAGGAAGCGACAAGCCCTTCTTTCTCTACTTCCCCTGGACCTCCCCTCACGCCCCCATTGTGCCAACGCCTGAGTGGAAGGGGCGGACTCAAGCCGGGCCCTATGGCGACTACATGGCACAGAGTGACTGGACGGCCGGTGAGGTGCTCAAAGCCCTCAAGGAAAATGGCTTCGCGGAAAACACCATTGTCATCTTCAGCGCCGACAATGGCCCGGAACACTTTGCCTATGATCGTGCCCGCGAGAAGGGACACCGGAGCATGGGAGAGTTTCGTGGGTTGAAACGCGACCTTTGGGAAGGCGGGCACCGGGTTCCATTCACCGTCCGCTGGCCGCGCGTGGTGCCGAAGGGCAGCGTCTCCGACGGGCTCCTCAGCCAGACGGACCTCTTTGCCACACTGGCCACAGCCATCGGGGCCAAACTCCCCCCACAGTCCGCGCCGGACAGCTTCAACCAACTGGAGCTCTGGAAGGGCACGGGATCCAGCACCCGCCCAAGCATGGTGCACAATACTTCCAAAGGCAGCTACGCCATCCGCAGGGGTACCTGGACCCTTGTGGATGCCCCGTCAGGGGCAGGCACCAGAGTTCCCAAAGGGTGGGACGAGGCCAACGGCATCGATGCAGACGACCAACCTGCCGCCCTGTACGACATGCGGACAGATCCCGGCCAGAAGCACAATCTTCTGACCCAGCATCCCGACGTGGTGGCGGCGCTGAGGCAGGAGTTCCGGCAGATTCAGGAGAGTGGGCGCAGCAGACCTGCTCCTACTGAGTAGGGCGGATTCCGGGGGGGGCGCGCATCACTTTGTCATGGCTGGGCGTGGTTTGGGATACGGCGTCTCAGTTCTTTTTTGCAGATGCTTGTGCGCCCCCTTGGGATGGGTGGCCTCGGTCATGCTCTGATGTGCAACGGTCCTCCGGTCCTTGCTCGATCCCTTGAGCTCATCGAGCAGGTCGCCCACCCCCTCAAGGACGCAAGTCGGCTGGTAAACATAGTTCCCCAGATCTTCAAGCCGGGTGGAACCCGTCAGTACCAGACAGGCCTGCATTCCCACCTCGATGGCACCACGGATATCAGTCTCCATGGTGTCACCTACCATCATCACCTCTTCAGTCCGGCGTTGAAGCAGCCGCCTTGCTCTTTGAAACATGTAGGGGTTGGGCTTGCCCAGGAAGTACGCACGTTGTCCCGTGCTGGCCTCCAGATACGCAGCCAGAGCCCCTGCACCTGGCCGGGTGACTTCATTCTTTACTGGGCACCAGTTGTCCGGATTCGTCGCTACAAGCCGGGCCCCGCGCTCAAGCAATTCATGTGCCTTTGAGAGCTTTTCCGTGGACTGCATCCCTTCCCCCACCACGACATAGGTCGGGCGTATCGAGTCATTGGGGATTCCGGCCTTCTGTAGCGCCAGATTAAGACCCGCATCCCCCATGACAAAGGCAGTACAGCAAGGATGAGTCCCGGCAAGAAACTCTGCCGTGTTCATGGCCGCCGTGTAAAAGTGCCTGACGGAGAGTCCACTGATGCCCAGATGACTTAGCTTCACCACCAGATCCTCCGGCGTGGGGGCGGAGTTGTTTGTCACAAACACGAAAGGTGTGGCGCTCTCGATGAGGAAGTGCACAAACTCAGCCGCCCTGGGGAGCAGGTGATTCTCGCGGTAGATGACTCCATCCATATCAATCAGAAGTCCTTTGGTCTGTGGCATAGCAATGTTTGGGGTGTCAGTTCAGGGGAGAGGTCGTTGCTTCTGTCTTTGACTATAAAGAACCGCCTGCGTGCGCCGCCGGAAGGAATCTCCCGCGGCATTCGTCAATGCGGTGCCCCTGATCCACTTCGACCGCCTTTTGTAAACAGAGCGAATGAATCCGCGCCGAAGCATCGCTTCGGCACGGAAGGGCAGCCCACGCTTCAGCAGGACTGAGTCCAGCAGCCCCCCTCAATGCCTGACGCATTGCGTCAAGGTTATGACAGATCGCGCAATGTCACACTCCAACAAAATAGAGGAAACAATCTCCTTCTTCGATGCAGGCGGTTGAACGCCCGGCCAGCCATCAAACAAACCTTCTCCCGCCTCAGTCTCTTCAGCAGACGACAAAATGCCCGCACATCCGTCCGCTGTTGAGGCACGGCTACGCCCAGTGCGCCCCCACAGTAAGAACCTGTTGGGATCAAATAAACCGCAGGGGCAGGCCTTCATCCCGGCGGAGCCACTCTTATCTCATTCCCTCCACTGAACCTGCCGCACCCGGATGTTTTCATCCAAACAGGTTCTAAAGGGTGGAATAGAAACGGGCGTGGTCACGGAAGCTCACGAACGCGCAAGTTGCGAAACTCCACCGGCGATCCTTCACTTTCCAGGCAGAGATAACCCGTGAGGGGCGAGCACCGGGTCCCACCCGAGACTTCCTCCCCGTTTACCCACAGGCGCACCTCGCCATTGATTGCGCGCACATAGTAGTGGTTCCATTCGTTGACACCTTTGCTCAGGCTCTTGCGGGGAAAGCTGCGCTTCTTGTCCGGTGCAGTCGGAGCAAAGGGTGTCATCTTGGCAACCCCCACGGGGAAAACATCACCATGAGTGGTGAACCAGTCGGCGGGCTTCTTGTAGGCCTTCTCGTACTGCTCGGTGTAGCCATGGTCGAGCACCTGCACCTCGATCCCGTGGGGAAGAGACCGTTTGCCTTGCTCGACGAGGGCAATCGACTCCGGAGATGTCCACAAGAAAATTCCTGAATTCCCTCCTGCCTTCAAATGCCGCCACTCCACAACCAGCTCAAAGTTGGTGATCATCTTGACGGTTCGGATGACGCCCGTGGGTTTACCCGTGCAGGAAATAAGTCCGTCTTTCCATTTCCACGTTTCCGGTGGGCAGTTGACCCGGGTGAAGTCTCCTTCGACCATGGCGCGCCAGCCTTCTTCCGTACCGTCAACGAAGGCTTTGGAAAGCGGCTCAGCCCCATGCCCGCTTGCAGCCACGGCCAGAGCACAGGCAAGGGAGAAAATTTCAAAAAGATGTCGCATGAACTATATAAAATCGATTGGGGCTTCTGCTTTCATCCCGACGTTGCATTTTGCGCCGTCACCGATCTTCCAACCGGATTCAGGATCACAAAAGACATCGGACTCAATGGAAAAATGTCACCACCGAGCGGAACGTTCCGAAAAAAGCCAGTGGGGACTCAACCTGTAGGCGCAAAATGCATTCGCGACGCACCGGCTCAAAGTAAGCGACCCGCTCTTCTGTGCTGCTGAAACGATTCTGCAACCAGATGCCCTCTCAAAAGGGAGGGCACCCAAATGCCTTCACGTCACCTCGCGGTTGTTACCCAAGGATGACGATCATGCGGTCTTCAAGCTTTCGGCTTGGCCAGCATTCGCAGGATTTCGGCCTGTGGAAGACTCTGAAACTTGCTCGCGATTTTTTCTGCCTCAGCTTCGCGATCTGGATTGGGGCTCTTGCCTTTCTCGTAGAGAGCATAGTGCTTTTTTGCGAATTCATTCACAGCCTCATTGGCGGCGCGGCCCGCAAGAACCTCCGGGTCCTTCGCCAGCTTGGCCATTGTTTGAGTCGCAGTGGTCTTGATGAGAGGTTCACCAGGAAACCCGGCAAGAACAGCCATCCAATCCGCCTTGTCCCATACACGGAGGCCCGGCGCCATGACCCTCAGCCAAATGGCGCGAGAATAGCGCAGCTGTTGCTCCCGCAGCGCAGGTGTGGGTTTGGTCACATCTTTCAGGGCCACACCAAGGACAAAGGAGAATCCGTCAGCGATCAACTCGGAACTGGCCCATGCATGCTTCCCTGGAAAGAAGGTGAGTTTGCTCCGCCCCGCATCAAGGTTGACCTGACTGCTGACGGCCTCATCCCGGTTGAAGCAGTTCGTGCCCATGAGACTGCAAACCGGCAGGCCGGACCGCAGCTTCGCGATCCGGCACACTTTGCTGTTTTCTTCATCCGGATAGACGCCCATCCCAGATCCGCAGGCAAGTATTCCCGCTATCGAAGGATCCGTCTCTGCCAGCAGGTAGGCCATGCGCGAGCCGCCGGAAAAACCGGAGGCAAACGACAACTCCGCGAGCACCGGAAGGCGGCTCTTCACATCTGCCACCATGGCCTGCACCGCCTCGTCCGACGGTCCAAAGCCATTCTTGGCTTCCTTCGAGGCGACGAGAATCACACCATGGCGCTCGGCTGTAGCCACATAGCGCTGCACGGTGCTTGCCTTGCCGCCACCCGGATCCATCAAATAGATGACCGGGTACTGGCGGGACCTGCGAAAGGTCTTGGGGAGATAGACAAAATAAGACCACTCTCTGGACAGTTTGCACGGGATGGCCGCGCTGATTTTTCCCGGTTCCGCTGGAAAGTCGGCGATCACCTGTTCCCCGGCAGAAGCGGCCTCTTCAGGCTGGAGCAACTTCTCAATCGCGGCGTTTTTCGATTCATCAATGAACCGCCGGTCATTCTCACTCAAGAGTTGAGAAGACACCGTCAGACGTTTCCCAGTCCGCAGTTCCAACACCACGGCAGTTTCAGATGCCTCCAGCAATCGTGCCTCCATTTCACTCCCTGCCGTGCTCCTCCATAGACGCCAATCTTCCCCGTGGACGATCGAGTTACAGAGGCAAAGCGCGAGAAGTGAAAATTGAAAGAACGACGTGCGGGGCTTGCGAATCATACAGACACGATGGCATGACGCCGGCCTGCATCGTGGTACATGACTAGATACGATAAATTTTTGTCCGAAAGCGCGCCATCCACAGAACCGGTCGGAGATAGCTGCATGGCACAATCGCCGACAGTTGAGGCGGCAAAGGCTAAAGCCTCACCACGGCAGTGAAAAGGTCTTGACGGTTGTCATGAACTTCATCGCCTCGATCACACCCTCCTTGATCCCCAGCCCGCTGTCTTTCACGCCGCCAAACGGGGAAAGCTCGAGACGATAACCGGGAATTTCATTCACGTTCACCGTGCCGACTTTCAACGTCTTGACCGTTTTGATCACGGCATCCATGGAGTTCGTGACGATGGCGCTGGAGAGCCCGTACGCGGTGGCATTGGAGAATTCCAGAGCGTCATCCAGATCCTTCACGGGAAAGATGGGTGCCAGGGGGCCAAAGCACTCATTGGTAGCCAGGTAGGCCGACCGTGGCACATTCTCCAGGATGGTCGGCGCCATCTGGGCCCCCTGGCGGCTCCCGCCGAGGAGCACGGCCGCCCCCTTGCCCACAGCCTCCAGCACGGCCCCTTCCAATGCGATGGCCGCAGGCTCGTCGATAACGGTACCCACTACGGTTGACTCCTCCGCCGGATCCCCGTGAACGTAGGTCGCGGCCAACTTTACGAACCGGTCCGTAAACTCCTGAATCACCTTCTCATGCACCAGCAACCGGCGCACGGCGGTGCAGCGCTGGCCGCTGTTGCGGAAGCTGCCTTCACAGGCCAGCTTCGCGGCGAGATCGAGATCCGCATCCTCCAGGATGATCATCGGAGAGTGCCCCCCCAGTTCCAGGCAGAGCTTCTTGTACCCGGCCGTGGCGGCGATTTTCTTGCCAACAGATGCGCTGCCAGTGAAGGTGACCAGCTCCACGCGCTCATCTTGAATAAGAGGGGTGGTGATCTCTTCCAGCGAACCATGCACGACGCTGAGCATCCACCCCGGCAGCCCTGCCTCGTAGAGTACCTCGGCCAGACGGGCTGCCGTAAGCGGCGTCTTCTCCGAAGGTTTGAGGATGATGGGTGCTCCAGCGGCAATGGCTGGGGCCAGCTTGTGCGCCACCTGATTCAGGGGATGGTTGAAGGGAGTGATCGCGGCCACAAGAGACAGCGGTTCACGGTGCGTAAAGATCTTCCGCGCCTTGCCCGTGGGTGAAATGTCGCAGGAGAACGTCTGCCCATCATCGCGGAGTGCCTCCATGGCGGCGAACGAGAAGACGTCACAGGCTCGGCCCACTTCATACCGCGTTTCCTTCAGGCAGAGACCCGCTTCACGGGTGATGATCCGCGCAAGCTCCTCACGTCGGCCGTTGAGCAGATCATGGGTGCGGTTCAGGATCGTCGCCCGTTCATACCGGGTGAGTGGCCCATGCGGAGCCAGGTGCGAGGCAATGACTTCATCAAGCTGGCTGCGCGTGATGCGGGCCACGCTGCCGACGCGGCTGCCGTCCCAGGGGTTGAAGACTTCAAGACGGTCGGCCGACTGAGTGGCGACGCCCGCCAGATAGGATGGAAGTTCGAGATTCAAAGGATTGTACAGGGGTCGGGTTCAAGGTTTCACGGCAACACGCTGCCAGACTCGGGATCGGGTGAGGGAGACGGCCTCCTCCAGGGAGGCGAGCGGCAGGGCCGGGCTGACCAGCTTTTCGTAGGGCAGCTTGTGCAGGGTGGATTCGAGGAAACTGAGCCCCTTGGCCAGATGCAACGGCGAGTAGTTGTGCATGCCCCGGATGGTCAGGCACTTCCGGATGACGGCCTCACCCGTGAGCTGGAGCACAGTCTCCGGGTGAACCATGCCTGCCCACACATACATGCCGCCGGGGCGGAGCATCTGCACTCCCGGCGGGACCACGGATGCCGAGCCGGTCACCTCCACGACCAAGTCCACCCCACCGGGACATTCCACGTGCATGCGCTCCCGGGAGCGGCTCCAGTTTGCATCATCGCCGAGAACGGGAAGGCCGCCAAAGTCGGCGACGAGATCCAGCCGTTGGGGTTGGATGTCCGAGCAATAGACCTGCTGCACGCCGCGGTGACGCAGCCATGCACAGGCGTACAGACCAAGCAAGCCACCGCCCTGCACCCAGGCGGAGTCGCAGTGGGAGGGGAGGTCCGTAAGGGCACTGACCACGGTGGCCAGTGCACAGTTGGCAGGGGCGACGACCGCATCCGGCAGGGTGTCAGGCACCTCCAGCACAGCCGTGCCAGGACGCAGCATGATGTGGGTCGCATAGCAACCGTTGAGTCCGCTGCCATTGTTCAGTGCCGCATGACCATACTTGAATAGATGATCACACTTCTGCGGCAGGTGCCAGGAGGCACAGGCCGGGCAATGGCCGCAGCTGTCTGCCAGGCTCCATGTCACCCGCGTGCCAGGAACGATGCCCTGACGTCCGCTTTCCACCACCACTCCCACGGCTTCATGCCCCAGGACGCACGGGGTGGGGGCAGAGCGACGACCGTCGATGGTATGAAGGTCAGAGCCGCAGATGGTGGCCAGCGAGATCTCCACCAGCACCTCCCCCTCGCCCACATGCTTGGGCAGCACCTGCTCGTGAAGCTCGAAACTGCGGGATGGACCATGAAACAACTGAACACGTGCCCGGGATGCGCAGCGAGACTTTTTTGATCCGACCGGGGCCGGAGAACGGGGAGGGAGGGTGACACTCATAGGTTGCAAAAGGATGCCAGTCAGTTCAGCGGCGGATAAGAAGGGCGAGCAGCGCGCTGCAAACGGCGAAGGCGGAGACGATGGGGAAGACGAGGGTGGTGTTTTCGACCCCGGGAACGGTGGCAAAGGGGTTGTGCTGGACCATCCAGCCGATGAAGGGTTCCCCCAGGCCAGCCATGGCATAGGCAAAACAGTTGATCATGCCCACCGCCGTGCCCGCGCGGGCGCGCCCCAGCAGGTCGGGAGCCAGTGCCCAGAAGGCCGCCTGGGGACCATAGGCAAAGAAGCCGCACAGGAACAGGACAGGCAGCCCCAACCAGTGCCCCTTGGGGAGCAGATACATGCCCATGGCGGTGACAGCGGCCAGACCCATGAAGGTGGCGATGATGCCGGAGCGGCGGGAGCCGCAGAACCGGTCAGAGATCCAGCCCGTCGCCACGGCCCCGAGAGCCATGCCCACCGGCAGGGCGATGCTGATCCATTTCCCTGCGGGGTTGCTCTTGAAATCGGGGCCCAGGAAATAGACAGGCACCCAGATGAGGAGCCCGTACCGAACGGAACTCTGGAATCCGATGGCAAGACCAGCGAGCATGAGCTTGCCATTGCCCAGGGCGGCGCGGTAGCGCTGCCAGGAGGTTTCACCGGTGACAGCGGGAGCGGGCGTGCCATCCTCCTTTTTTTCATCGGTAAAGTCCGCGAACCCCAGCTTCGCCGGGCGGTCCCGGGCGATAAGCCATACCACCACACCCCCCAGGAGCATGAGGATCACCGGCAGGCGGAAGATCCAGCGCCAGCTCAGGTGCAGCACATCCAGAATCAACAGGGACGTAATGTAGGACAGCACGGAGGAAAGACCGGCGGAAAGCAGGTAGAAACCGAAGGCCTTGCCACGCTCATGGGTGCCACACCAGTTGGCCACCAGACGGCTGCCCGGTGCCCAACCCATGCTTTGAGCGAGCCCGTTGGCACTCCAGGCGACGGCCAGCGACTTGAGTCCGGTGCCCAGGCTGGTAGCCCAGTTCAACGCGAACGAAAGCACCGTGCCCAGGCTCATCATCCGGCGTCCGCCGAAGCGGTCCCCCAGATTACCATTGATCGCCTGACCTACAGCATAGGCCCAGAGCATGCCAGCGCTCACCCAGCCCAGCGTCTGCTTGTCCAGACCGAGCTCTGCCTGAATGCCGGGAATGGCAAACCCGAAGGTCTGCCGCCCGGTGTAGTAGAAGAGATAGCAGAACATCACCGCACCGAGCACGCGCTTTTGTGCGCGCCGGAAGGCGGGGTCCTGATGAGTTACAGCGGCGGCCATGGTCAGAGAGTTCCGTTGCAGGTGAATTCGAAAATGTCGAAGTTTCGCGGATCCGCCGTGGCCCGGGCCGCATATTCCGGCTTCAGAGGCTGGCTGAAGACGAAAGGCACCATTTCCTCATACCTGCCGCCATGGCTGCGCAGGCCGCCCGCCAGAGCTTTCAGGTCGTGGTAGGCTGGAGTGCGCCCCAACACCACGTCCCGGGCGCTGGCCACCACAAGGTCGCCCATGCGATCCTCCGGGAGTTCGAGGAGTTTTGCCCCCACTGCCCGGGTGTGGCATTCGGTCACGCCGCTGCGTCCCAGCAGCCAGGTCTGTACGGCCTGAACCTCCACGCTGGCCGGCACGTGCACCTGGGCAAAGGAGCCCAGGGCACCGTGATGCACCACATACGGGTCAGTGATGGGAAGGATCACGCGAAACCCGCCCCCGAACTGGGCGTCCAGTTCACTTTCCAGGTAGATCACGTTGGGAGTGCCATCGGCCTTTTGTTTGGCGTTCATGCCGTGGTCCGCTGTCACGCCCACGACTGCGCCCAAGGCCACCAGTCGGCCGAGTTCGGTATCGATTCCCGCGTAGAAGTCCAGCGCCTCCTGCTCCTCCGGCGCATGCTTGTGCTGCATGTAGTCCGTGGTGGAGAGGTAGAGGAAGTCCGCGATGCCGCGCTCCAGCAGGACCACACCTGCCTTCAGCACATATAGGCTGGCATCGCCGCTGTAGATCTCCGGGGTAGGGCCCACTATGGACTCCACTTCATCAATGCCGTGGCTGGCTTTGACCGCCTGCGCCGCTTTCTCTGCAGAGAAGGCGATGCCGCCTTCATTGATCAGCCCCGAGGCGAAGATGTCGCGCAGCTTTTCCTTGGCGGTGACCACCGCCACCTTGCGCCCCGCTTTCTGGACGGCGGGGAAGATCGTTTCCACCCGCAGGAACTTGGAGGAGTTCATCATCACCTCCTGGTCCTGGGCGGTGTCATAAAAGAAGTTTCCGCCAATCCCATGCACGCTGGGCGGAGTGCCAGTGACAATGCTGGTGTTGTTGACGTTGGTAAAGGTGGGCATGGCCGCGCGGGCAAACCCGCGCCAACCATTGAGGCTCATCCTGGCCAGGTTCGGCATGAGACCGCGCACGAGGGCGGCGTCGAAGTACTCGGTGGCGGAGCCATCCAGGCATACGACCACAACGGGACGCGATGGCAGGTTGTAGGCACGCTGGTTGACGGTGACGGAAGCAGTGGAATACATGAGTCGGGTTCTAGGAAGTTCAGGCGTGGGTGAGGTCGGCCAGGGTGAGATTGTAGGTAAAGACCCTTTCACCGTGGCGGTTGATGAGCTCGGCGGAGACCCGGGCCGGAGTGACCGTGCTGTCCACCTCCATCACCATGAAAACGTGCGGCTCCACGGCGCTGCGCACCAGATCCGGGTGATACGTGTTCAGCTTGGGGATGACGCTGCTGTGGATGGGGGAGGCAATGAACTGCACCAGGTCGTAGCCCACGGTTTTCTTGGACTTGTAGTGCAGCACCCGGCTGGCGTGGATGTCCCCGCCCACCAGCATGACCCCGGGGATCTTGTTCCGGGCGATGAATTCCTCCAGGGCCACGCGCTCATGCATGTACGTGCCCCAGTCGTCTTTCTCGCTGCTCTGCTTGTCATCCCAGATCACCCCGCAGGCCAGAATCTTGAAAGGTGCGGTGGAGGCCTTCAGTCCACGCTGCAGCCACTCCCACTGGGCGGCTCCCAGCAGGGAGGACTTTTGGGGGTCGGCATAGGATTTTTCTGTTTCCGAGAACCAACGGGTGTCGAGCAGGAACACTTCCACCGGGCCGTGGCGGAAGCTGGTGTAAATTCCTTGATCCTTCTCGCCAAAGGTCCACTGCGGCCGGTAGCGGCAGTACACCGTGCGGCTGTTTTCCTTGCCCTTGGCGCGACCGTCGCAGTCGTTCCCGGCAAAGTCGTGGTCATCCCACGTCCACCAGCAGGGGCGGGACTGCAGCAGGTTTTGGTATTCCGGCACTGCCGCGAAGGCACGGTGGCGCTTGGTCTGCACTTCGAGGGCGGTGCTGTCGATGTACGGGGTGTCACCGATAAGGATCACGGCATCCACCTTCTCCTCCGCCATTCTATTCCAGACGGCCCGGCTGCCCGCGTCTTCCTTGGCGCAGGAACTGATGGCAAAGCGCACCTTGCCCGGTTTGTCAGGTTCGGGAGCCGTCTTGAAGCTCTGCTCCGGTGCGTTGGCCACTGGAGCGGAGTTGGACAGGACCCGATAGCGGTAGGCAGTGCCGGGGCGCAGTCCCTTCACCTGCCAGTGCAGGCAGAGATCCTGGTCCACCGTGGCCTGGGCAGATACCGTCACCGGCGCGCCTCCGCTGATGGGAGCCACCTCCAACACATACGCCCCGGGGGCGGCCGCCCTCATCCAGATCGCGCTCTTGTCCGTTTCTGTATGGCCCACGATGGGGCCGAGGAAGCCGCTATGGCTCCCAGAGGCGGCAGCGGCCTGATCAAGAGCGGAGGCGGCGGTGCAGGCGAGGGTACCCGCGACGAACTGCCGGCGACTGACCCTGCCAGATGGAAGAGAAGGCGTTTTCATAGAAGGTGACGATTGGCTAAAAAGACACTTTTGTTTCTAGAAAGCAACTTTTTACGCTTTTCTATCATCCGCTATTTCTTTTGGGAAACAAATCGGTCACCCAGCAGTGGGACCTGAACCCGGTGCGGTTGAGGGCATAACGCCCCCTCTCCAGAACCGCACAGGGCGAGTTCAGGAGGTCGTCAGTGGGTTTGCAACTACTTGCTATTGTGCCGGTTGGCAGCCGTCAGCGCTGCCGGATCCATACACATGACGCAGAGAACTCGCGCATCTTTGTCGGTCTCATTGAAGACGCGATGGTCCGTTTCAGCGTCGAAATAGAGGCTGTCTCCCGCATCCAGGCGGTAGAGATCATTGTCGTACTCGAAGGTCACAGTGCCCTCCAGAACAAGGAGAAACTCCTCCCCCTCGTGCTTCATGGCCTGCTGGCGCCCGCCCTTTGCAGGGACACGTACTTCGAGCGGGTCCATGGTCCGATCCGCACGCCGGTGGGCCAGGGACTCGTAATAGTTGTTCAACTTGTTGCCCGCCTCGGAGGGAATGTAGTTGCGCTCGATCGGCTTGCGCTCGCTGCGGCGCACCACGCTGATACGGGGCTTCTCATCAAGTCCTTCAAGAAGCTCTGAGAGCTTGATTCCCAGGGTTTCCGTGAGTTTTGCCAGCGTCGTCAGCGTCGGGGTAACACGGAAATTTTCCACCTTGGAGAGCAGCCCTTTGGCCAGACCTGAGGATTCCGAGACTTCTTCCAGCGTCAATCCGCGCTTGAGTCGGGCATTTCGGATTCGTTGGGCGAGTTCTACCAAATTCATAGGGCTGTGGTGGTTACACAGATTAGCACAGGAGCCGGTTGGAGCAAAGCGGGATGGTGTATGAAAAAGGGTCTGGACTTTCTCAAAAGAAACATTTTGTTTACACAAGAGCACTTTCCTTTCTTTTGAGAAACATTAGCCTCCGACCGCGATGAAAAACCTGCTGTCCCTATTGTGCGCTACAGGAATGCTGGCTGGCCTGGTCCAGCCCGCTCTTGGCTCTGTCTCCCTGCTGGACGGACTGAGCTTTTATCTCGATTTCGAGGGCAGTGCTCCGGTGGACACTTCTGGCAAGAATGTGGTGGTGACCAACTCAGGCGTGACCTCCAACACCCTGACTGGGCACTATGGTGCGATCGCCGGGGTGGCCGGGAACGCCGGCTACTTCAACCGGTCGGAAAAGGACTGGCTCCAGATCGGACTGGGATATGGCAAGCTGGCGGCAGATCCGGCACCACAACCTCTGGCCTACAGCTTTACCATCAGCGCTTGGTACTACCTGCAGCCTGAAAGCGCCCCCACAGACCGGCTTTTCCTCTATGAGGGCGACGTGGACTATGATTTATCATTTGGCATCCGCGGGGATCTGGCCTCGTCGAACGGGTCCTATGTGGGCACCGCCTACACCCCCGGGAAGACCAACTACGATGTATCAAATGCGGCCTACTATGACACGACGACCAACGAAGGGGCCTGGCAGCAGGTGCTGGAGACATTCTCGTCTGACGGCACTACGATCACGAAGAAGCTGTACCTCAACGGCGAACTGGTTGGCACCACCTCCACCATGACGGAGAGCTCGCTCTACTCTCCAGCGATCAATCTCGGCACTTATCGCGACAACAGCGGCCGCTACTGGGACGGCTTCATGGATGAGGTTGGCCTCTGGAACCGTGCGCTGACCGATGTTGAAATATCCGATCTCTACGATCTGACTTACATCGACGGGCTTTCAGTGACCAGCCTGGCACCCGAGCCCTCAAGGGCAGTCTTGCTGCTGCTTGGCATCGTCGGGCTGCATCTTCGCCGATCCCGCCGCAGAGCCTGAGATCAGTCGCTCTGCGTCGAACTGTTGGGAAAACCATGCCCCCACGTCATGAAAACGCCACCGACGTTCCCACGCACCCATGCTCGATTGGCCGGCTTCACGTTGATCGAACTGCTGCTCGTACTGGCCGTGATGACGATCCTGCTGACGCTGGTGGTGCCGGCGGTGCAGAGCACAGGGGCCGCGCGACTTACCGCAGGAGGCAAACAAGTGGCGGGACTCGTAGGGGCGGCCCGCCAGACTGCCATGTCCCACAACACGCTGGCAGCCCTGGTGCTGCTTACCAGCCCAAACCAGCCCCAGGCTTACCGGGCCTTTGCCATCATCTACTACAAGGAAGGCCAGGGCTGGGTCCAAAAAGGCAACTGGGAAATGCTGCCGGAAGGCGTGGTGGTGGATGCGTCCAACACCGCTGATAGCACCTTCCTTCTTCACTCGCCCGAACCGTTCCCCTTCTTGAGCGAAGAGCAAGGGCAGGCGGCGCCTCCCGTGCGGTACCAGGGGGAGGGAGTTCAGGGCAACAACGCCATGGCCGCGCGCATCTTCACTGCCGGGGGCGGTTTGCTGGATGCCTCAGTGCCCTCCCAAATCCGCCTGGTGGAAGGGCATGTAGTGAGCGGCACCGTGCAATACGGCAGGCCCGGTGTTGACGGCAGGCCAGACAACTTTTTTGACATCGCCATCCTGGGGGCCACCGGCCTGCCAAAGATCAGTCGTCCACAACTCGAACCATGAAACCGATTAAGCGCCTTTCTTCCGGCTTCAGCCTGGCTGAGGTGGTCCTCGCCATAGGAATCTGCTCCGTGGCCCTCATGTCCCTCATCGGAGTGTTGGGAGTCTCCCTTTCTGCGGAGCGGGATTCTGCACGGGACACGGCCCTGACAGCCATGTCCTCACAGATCGTGGCCCGGCTTTCCAAGCAGCCTTTTGATGAGTTGCTCAAGAGCGTCGGGTCTGCCTCGGCCTCCGCAGAGGGAGACAGCGCCATGCCAGATGCCGGTCCTGTCTTCTACTTTGACTCCCAAGGCATGCTGCTCGCCGACGCCAGTGACCCAAATGAGTTGAGTGCCGCCTACCGATGCCTGGTCACACAACGCCCCTGCGAGGATACCAAAAATCCCACCACCGGCGCCTGCAACCTCGTCCGTGTGGAGATGGCCTGTTCCTGGCCCGTGACGAGCGGAAGCGGATCGACCAGCGCCCAGTCAACCGGCCAACAGCGTCTCTATGCAAGCATCGCCCGATACTGATCATCGCGCCAGCAGCGCGAGGCGGGCTTTCACCCTGGTGGAGCTCCTGGTTTCCATCAGCGTGCTGGCCCTCATCGTAGCCCTGCTCGGCAGCTCGCTCACGGAGGTGAGCCGAGCCTGGACTCGCGGGGAGGGCAATGCGGAACGCCGCGGCAGCTCCCGGGCATTGGCAGATTTCCTGGCATCGGAGTTGCAAGGAGCCCTGCTTCCCGTGGAGGGCACAGACCCACGGGGGCAGGGCAATCTGCAATTCCTTGCCAGTCCTCCGGCGGCCCGTTTGCCTGCAGGGTGTGCCTGGTCCGACTCGCTCTTCTGGCAGACACCCCAGGCCATGGAGACCACCTTTGGAGAGATCGCCGTGGTGGGTTATTTCATCAAATGGACAGACGGCCGCCCCATGCTATGCCGTCTCTTCATTCCGCCGTCGGCACGCCAGGATGGCGTTGTTTCGAAGAACCCAGATTTCAGAGTCTATGACAGCAACCCCGATGCCTGGCTGGACGCCGGGATTGTATCGCGAAACGCGGCCCCGGATGACAAGGCCGGAGGCTATCGGGGGCTCTTTGCGGATCTTGTGCCCGGATTCTGGGTGCAGTGCTACGGGCTCGACGGTCAGGCACTGCCCCGCACCTATGACTCCCGCCAGGGCTATGACTGCCGCTTCCAGCCCGAAGGCAGGCTCAGCTACACAGAGAAGCGTTACCTGCCCGCCACAGTGAGAGTGTCCCTGGCCCAGGTGGACTCAGGTCATGAGTTTGAACTGGCGCAGGCGGCCGACGAGGTGCGCGCCATCGCGGCCGATCCTGCCGTCAGGGACGCAGCCACCTTCCTCCAGCGCATTCAGTCAGCGGCGGAAAGTTCGCCCACGCTCGCGGCGCTGCTCCCGGGGCTGCGCACCTACACCACGGAAATCCAGATGCTGCACTCCCGATGAAGTCTTGCCTTCCCATCCGCGCTTCCCGCCCAAGGGGAGCTGCCCTCATCATCACACTGCTGATCATCGCCCTGCTCACGGTCATGGTGGTGGCGTTTCTGGACACCTCCCGCATTGAGCGCAGCGTGTCTGCCCATCACATGGAGCGATCACGGGCCGCCCTGTTGGCCAGGGAGGGCGTGAGTCGCACCGTGGCCCTCTTGCAGAAGGAGACGGTGGACGCGCCTCGTCAGGAGGGTGAAACCGAGGAGCAGTTTGCCCTTCGCAAGAGGAACTGGATCAGCCAGCCCGGTGCACTGCTGGTGCCGGATGCGCTCCCAGCCAGCCAGAAAGAGATTCGCCGGAAGGTGGAACTCTCCAGCGGCACGCCCCAGACAACTGCACCCACCTCGCCCGTCTTCGAGCCAGCCAACCTGAATGTTCAGATCCTATCAGACCCGAAGCCCGGATCACGGCTCATCACCGATATCAAGGACCCTGCAACGGGCAAGCCGGTGCCATTGAAGCTGCGGTGGATCTATGTGCGGGAAGATGTAAAGGGAGGCGGCCTCTCCTATGACACAGCAGAGGAGCCGGACCTCCGTGACAGCGCCCGCCCCATCGTGGGGCGCTTCGCCTACTGGGTGGATGACGAGAGCAGCAAGATCAACTGCAACCTGGCCTGGAAGCGCACCCCGTCTGGCACTCCGCCCGCGCGTGCCAATCAACATCCGGCATCCCATCCGAGCCGCATCAATCTCACCAGTTTGATGCAACCGGATGGCGCGCGCCTCGACGAGGCGGCAGCAGATGCCCTGCATCAGGAGGCCGCCACCCGGCCGTTCAACTCTTTCACCGACGCCCGGAGAATCGAAGAAATGGCACCCGGCATCTCCAGCCTGCTTTCGCACAACAAGTTTGAGCTGACCCACTACAATCAGGACCCTGACACCACCTTCTTTGGCGAGGAGCGGATCATGCTCACCACCAATCCTGCACTGGTGCCCAAGAATGCCGACGGCACATATGCGCGGAAGTTTCTCGACATCCTCCGGGATGATCCCGAGACGCTGGGCCTCACCAAGGAGCAATTGGATCCGGGAAACTACGATCACCTTGCCGCCGGCCAGCCTGACTATGCGGGTGCGGGCTCCAATGTGCTGCTGCCCAACAAGCTCGACGGCGTGGTCCGTGATCTGATGCGCTACATCAGCTCCCGCGAATGGCCGATATCCCCCGGGGTCAGTTTTAAGGACAAGTACTACCCCGGCGCTGCCAGTGACTCGGACGCGCAGCTTTCCCAACTGGCGGTGAACATCATCGACTATGTGCGCGCGAAGGAGTCTGCCATGGACGTGTTCGCGCCCATGCGTTTTGGCCCGAACCCGGCGGGTGAGCTTACCACCCATCCTTCCTATGGCTACGCTGGCTCCAATACCTTTCTGGGCATCAGTCGGGCACCTTACATCACTGAAGTGGGCATGTACATGAAGAATGACCCAGTGCCGGTTCCCAATCCGGTGCCCTCAGGCTGGCCACGGGATACCCAGGGCAAGCCGAAGAATCTTTACCCGTTGCACTATCGGTTTGAGGTCTTTCTCCCACCCAACTATGGCGTGGACGACGGCGTGGACCTGGTGCCAGACAAGGACGCAGAGCCCACGCCAAACTCGTCCTATGGCTGGCATTTCAGTAACCCTGACATCACTGCCTCAGACAGCACCTTCACGCAGTATCTCCCCGGACCCGGTGGCAGAGTGACCAGTACCAAGGGTCGCTCCATCACAGTCCGCATCTTCAAAGAAGACATTGAAGGCGGGCAGACGAAGCTCATGCCTGGCCAGCGGCTGGTGGTGAACAAGGTGCTCTACCGCGATGCCCCATGGTCCGTCCGCAAGTATTGCCCCTGGCGGTTGGCCATGTATCTCTGGAAGTCGGACGCGGAAGGGTTCATGACTGGGCCTCATGCACCGCGCATCGTCATCACTCCGGAGCATGGCACCATCCGCTGCGACATGGGCGATCCTGGCACCACCACCCCGGCCAACATGGTCTCCCATGAGTGTGATGATCCCCGGGCCAGCGTGCATACCAGCGACTGGAAACCGAACAAGAACAACGGCAACACCTTCGGCGCCCCGAACTCCCGATCCACGGTGGGGGCGAATCCACTGAACGTGCGCCCGCAACAGGACGTGGACGCCGGTGGGAAGATCTCAGATGCCAGCTTCTACATGCCGCCTCCAAAGGGGCGAGGAACCAACGGACCAGATGGTGACAACGGCCGCCTCGGCTCGGTGGCCGAGCTGGGCTATGTGCACACGGGCAACAACGCGGCCACGGGCAGCATCCCCTGGCGCACCCTGCGTCTTCAGGTGAACAACTACACGACTGCCAATCCTTCCCTGCCGGACTGGGCGCTTCTGGATCTGTTCAGCGTGGCCAACACCGGCACCACCTCCAATGGCGGACTCTACAAGCCACATGGCACCTCCGTGGGAGGCCGCGTGAATGTGAACTCCCGCACGCTGCCGTTTGAGAACCTCACCCGGTCCCAGGCCCTGGTGGCGCTGCTCACCGGGGCCAATGGCATGACCTTGGAAAAGGCGACGGAGATCGCGGGCAACATTTACCGGCGTGAACTCTCCCCGCTGAACAACCGGCTCGGCAAAAGCTTCGGCAAAAGCTATGGCTTCCCGTGGAAGGCGGCACCCGTGGCCACGGACGCGAATGCCTATGACATCCCGTGGGAGATCTGCGAGGTGAAGGGCGTGGCCGATGAAGGCGAGGCCAGTGAGAGTCTTGTGCGCGAGATTGGCAGCCTCATCACCTCCCGTGGAGGTGTGTTCACCGTCTATACCGTGGGCCAGGCGATGAAACAAACCTCCAGCGGCCAACTGACGGTCACCGCAGAACAGCGTCAGCAGGTCATGCTGGAGCGTTACGTCACGAATCGAGGCACCGCCAATGCGGCCGATGATGAAGTGCGCTTTCGCGTGGTGTACTCACGCAACCTGACGCCATAATCGGTGCCATTGGCGTCGGACGCTTCACCAACAGCCGGAGACGAGGCCCTGTCCGCCCACCTTGCACCCCTGGCCCCATCTGGATTGCCACTTACGGAATCTTCTGTTAAACAGGGGGATCCTCGGTGGAGGGAATTCATGGGGCCGTCAGCAGATGCTTGAGCCCCGGAGTCCTTCACCCTGCACGCGAACTGAATCTACGGGTGATCCGGCAAAAACGTGCCCCGCGCGCGCCCGCTCAGGGAGCAAAGGTCCTCTTGGAAATAACGCGGAAACCATAGTGATCATCCAGCGCATCTTCGGGAAAGTCATTCTTGATGAAGTCTGGCAGCTTCTCGTTATTAGGGTCAAGATACCGCTCCAGAAGCACAGAGCCTCTTTGTTCTGCTGAAACAAAATCCACCGCTTCATCCCAGGTGGCGGCAGAGCTGGAACGGGCTTTCTTCAATGTCTGCACCCGGTAGTGCACAGTGTAGGTGTTCGACTTGGTGGTCAGTCGGGGGTAAAGATGGTTGTAGGGCGATTCGCGTACATTGTCCCCCGTCAGCTCATAGCCGTCTTTTTGGGTGCCCAGATCACCATTCCACCAGGAGACCATGGACTCGTACGTGGGTGAAGAACTGGGCAGACCGCCAGGATGGGTGTAATAGGTGCGGCCCGCAAAAGGCTGGGGCACAAGGAAGATCTCGCAAATCTCCGACGCGCTCCGAAAGATGTCCCCCTTCAAAAAGCGGTTTCGGATGCCTTTCATCGTCTCCGCTGCGTTGACGCCGTAAACAGTTTCATAGTTCAACCATTTGTCCCGTGACTTGTAACACCCCTCCCCCTTCGTGGGATCGTCATCTCCTGCCAGGGCATCCTTGGCCCAGGCCAGGTCAGCGGGGAGGGCTGAGATCCGCGAGCTGCGCAACACGGCATGAATGCCGGTGTTTCTCTCAATATAGGAGAAGGGCATGATCTGGCTGTTCAGATTGATCTTGCCCGCCGTGGATCCTGGCTCGCTGATCGCATAAGGCTCCACCACTGGCATCCAGAAAAAGTCGAGTAGGAGGTGGTCATGCGGAGGGCGGAATCCAAAATGGTCCCCAGGCTTCGGCTCCTCAAGAGAGGGAGTCTCGCGAGAAGGCGGATTCGGGCAGAAAAGCAGCGTCTGCCAGGGCGCGGGGGCTGGGATGCCGTCAAGAGGATCGGCATGGATCACGGACGGAAGCGAGCCAAACGCCACCGCGGAACAGATCTGCCGGTTGGGAGAGTAGAAACGGCCCGTTGTCTCCTCGGTGAAACCAATTCTGGAGAAGTATCCATCGTCCTCCTTTGTTGTATTTCCAGTGACTCCGGCGTCATCAATCTTGTTGATATAGGGCCCGTCTTCGATTCTTCCAGTGCCCGTATCCCAGTCCCCCGGACGCCCGTCGGTATTGTAGGCCCCATTCAGCTTTCTGGGAACCGCAGGCTGGCAGTCTTCCCAGTACTTTACATCGCGCAGCAAACCATAGGACTTCAGCACAGCCTTGTCCGGACCAATTTCATAGCCGGCCATTTTCCACACATGCTGCCTGCCCTGGTTCGTTGTCAGATAGGGCACCTGGTGACTGCGACCATAGTGTCCGGCGTAAGTTGACCCTGCATGCCGGAGGGATTGTGCTTCCTCAATGGGGCTGTTGTAGTCCTCATGAGGGGCGAAGTACTCCTTGGGCACCTCCTTGAGGGCACAAAGCAGGCGGTAGTCTCCTTGAATCGGGCTGGACGAGCCGGAAACGACCGAACGCACCGTGTCTCCGTAGCAGATGATGTTGTTGAGGATATTCTTGGTATTCAAACGGGCCTGCAGATTCATGCGATTAACGGCGGTGGCCCAGTTGGCATTGGAGCTCATTGCGGAATCCACTCGAACCGTGGGCACCGGCCAGGGTCCGGCTGTAGGGAAATCCAGGTGGAAGGTCTGAACCAATGTTTCGTCACCAAATTTCCCAGCAGGGCCTGAACCCGTATGAATCTCAATGGTCAGGTCCCCTCCCTCAAATAGGAAGGTCTTGCCGGCAGAGACGTCCACCTCCAAGCTGACAAATGGGAATGAGTCTGTTTCATCGGCATCCACCCCGCCAGGGGCAACGGCCTTCATCATTTTTTCGGCATTTCCAGTACGAGCCTTGTAGAAGTGCGAGTTTAACGAAGTGTAAGCCGTGGCAGACCCGGCGTCGCCCGTAGCACCAGATGCCACCCAAGTGCGGTTGACAAGCTGCGCACCAAAGCCCAGAGAGATGCCGTTTACCTTCCAGTTCTCCAGCCCCAACACCCGATAGCGCACATTGGGATTTCTCGGCGGCATACCCACGGCGGGGATGAAGGGCTGTAG
This sequence comes from Verrucomicrobium spinosum DSM 4136 = JCM 18804, assembly GCF_000172155.1. Lineage (NCBI taxonomy): Bacteria > Pseudomonadati > Verrucomicrobiota > Verrucomicrobiia > Verrucomicrobiales > Verrucomicrobiaceae > Verrucomicrobium > Verrucomicrobium spinosum. Next base: position 7,445,697 of record NZ_ABIZ01000001.1, read on the forward strand.
GATCAAAAACGCCTGCATCTTCGTGGTCTTGTCGGACACGTTGGTGGGAGCTTCCACATCTTTAGGTTTGTTGGCAGACGCCATCTCCACTTGAGTCGCCATGAAGACGACTGCCGCCTCTACCACTGAGGGATAGTGGCCGAATGACTTCAGCTTGAGCGCATACGGCTCGGTCGGGGTGCCGCTCGCAGTCAATGGCACCGCTGTCGATTCAGCCATCCACTCAGGATTAAGCTTCGTGTAGGCCCGGGGCGGCAGGTAGTGGTATTTGGGTGTTTCGTAAGGATTGTGGCCATTCACCCCCCACCGGATGAAGTCGAACATGTTCAACAAGATCTGGTTGCGGTTCAGGCTCCCATACTTGTCATCAAACGTGTCACTGCCAAATCCCGGCGCAGCTTTCTTGGTCAGTCGTTGCAGATAGCTGAGCAGTTCCTGGTTCCGGGCAATCTGAAAGTCTGCCGTCTGACTTTGGGACGACCCTTGCTTGGTCGAGTTATTCTCCCAGGTGGACGCTCTCTGGAAGCCACCTGGGAGGCCAGCAGTGGTGGCGCAAAAGTTGAGCAGCTTGTCTTTGGCCGTGCGCTTGGCCTTGTCCGCCTGCACAGGCCACAGGGAGATGCGCGGGCGGTTGTAGAGATTGACCTCCGGGGCACGGCTGTGGGCTGTGAGGAAGAAACGACTGGCCTCCAGCTCACCACTGTCAATAAGGCCCCCGGCTGCATTGGGCAGCCTCATCCCCTGACTGTCGAGCGTTGATCCGTAGAAGAATTCATCCACCGTGCTGAAGAGTCTCTCGCGCTTAAACGGAATGCCTGTCGCAGATTTAGGCTCCTCCGTGCCCCCACGGGAGCCCTCGCCGGGGGCGCCAAGCTGAAGTCTGGGAGTCAAAGCGTAGAGCTTCCCCAGCCATGCTGTGTAGCTCTCCTTGTTGGCCACCATCCCGGAAGCGATGACCTGGGGATACTGATACTCATAAGACTCGTCAAACGCCTGGAGAACCACCCCAAGACTCGTCATGGCTGGATGTCCGGGATATCTCTGAAACTCATTTTGCGCAGGAGGGAAGTAGGCAAAATTCCGATCCGACCAGCTTGATGTACGCGGCAAATTCCAACCCGTCCCTTCGCCCGCCGTGTTGATGTTGACCTTGCAGCTTTCATCATCAGTCCAAAACGCAATCCGGCTGACTATGGGATTGCTGGCCGTAACTTCCGCGGCATTGAAGACCGCCTTGCCCCCCTCTCCTCCGGTGGGCACCACGATGCGCCCGTCCTGCAGCACATAGAGCCAGCGCACCGGCATGGGAAGGGGCTGCTGCGGAGTCGCCCCCGGCACTGACGCAGACGCGGAAAGGCTAAAGCCATCCATCTTGCCGACGGCCGGCTCCCCCTCTCCGCCCAGCAAGCTGTGATCGACGATGGGGTAGCGGTATTCCACCGTCCCGCTCCCGCTGAGTTTAGCCACCGGCTCATTGAGATCAACGAACTGGGCAGGCAGTTCCCTCCACTGAGCCAGACTCTCGACCTCTTTAAGAGCATCGAAGGTGTCACCCGCTTGAACCATTTTCTCTGCCGAATACAACCGCCACACAGATTGCAGATCGGACCGTCCAGGGATGGAGCCCGCCTGGTTCCCGAAGACACGGATCATTCCCGGCTGGGACGCCCAGGTCTTGGCCATGCCCAACTCCGTCGTGGCCTGCCTGATCTGGCCCATGACGATACTGACCGGCATGTCTGTGAGCTGGCGCACCTGGGCAATCTGGCTGAAGCCAGCCGACGCCCTGGATTCTGACGAGCCCATGGACAACATCGCCAGCACAAGCCCCATCAGCAGCGTGACAATGACCAGCACCAACACCAACGCCATGCCGGCCTGGCGGCGGCCCCCTTTAGACTGTGGCATATTTTCGAAAGAGTTAATCATAGAAACTAGAAGATTGATGGTGGGAACACTGGCGCAGGCTGTCTGCACAACTCCCAACTTGAGATGATGCCAGTACGACGAAAGCAGCGGTCGTATCCCTCTCTCTCAGCACAACCTCAACCGAGGCTGCTCATACGAGCGGGAGAAAAATCGGGATCAAAAGCCCATGGAATTGCAGGTGACCTAATTCGATTTCATGGACAGCGACCCTCGTTAGGGTGCATCGCCGAAACCAACTAGGAAAGGATTGATTGCGAGTTAATCCTGAATCATTGCGTCTACATTGTATTGTCTAAGGCCGCACTCAGGCCTGATGCAACCGGGATACACGGCCCATCGCAGACGTCAGATTCAAAGTCTGCCGCAGACTAGAAAACAGCTTCTTGGGGAATGCGGAACGTTTAAAGCCTCAGCACCGCAAAAACTCTCACCCACATCCAGAAGTGCGAAGCTGCAATCTGTAACGACAGGCTATACGCAAACCGCGTTCCGGGCAGCAAATCAGCACTCTTCCTGGATACGAGTCCACGGAGATTCTCCAGGGTCTCAATGCTCCTTGGCCCCCTATTCCCGCATGCACCAGCCACCCTGCTTTGCGGCACCCCTGATTGCCCTCACACCACCCCGACTCTCGGCGCTCGAAAGGCAAACATTCCGGCAAAACTTCCGCCCTTCATGGGGCGGGCACCTCGTTGGCGGCGGGCATCAAATTGTTCACGGCGCGCCTCAAAGAACTCATCCACAAACCCCCGGCTTCCCAAGGCCACACCTAGCGTGAAGTACGTCACCCGATGACGCAGCGTCTCCGCGAGCGTCAGCTTGCCGTCTTCCTCGCGCACCTGCTCCACCACCTCGCGCTTGATCCCCTTGCGCAGCACCTGGCTGTCGGAACCGTGACCGTCCCGAACCTCCTCCCCCTGGCCAAAGAGCCATACCCGGTAGCCGGAAAGCACTCGATCCGCACTCGGGATCCGTTGTGACCCTCCCGTCTGATTCTGCTCATGCAGCCGATGCTCATTGGTGATCGTGTACAAGGCTGACAACGCCTTGCGCCCCCCCGCCACCGCCTCCGCATAGCTGCACCACCGGTAGTCCTTGGGGTCCTGCACCAGTCCGGCCCGCACCGGGTTGAGGTCAATGTAGGCACTCATCACCGAGAGCGTAGCGAGCTCACCTTCCAGCAGCACACTGGTGAACCGCTCCTCCCAGAGAGTGCCCTTGCGATTCTCCCTCTTGTTGAACCACAGGCTGAAGCGCTGTTTGAGCTCCTTCATGAACTGGCTCACATCCCACATCCGCCCCAGGTATCTCTCCTTGAGTTCCTCGGCCGCCGCGTCATGCCCCTGGCTGCGAAAGGTTTCCAGCGTCTCCTTGAGCAGCCGCACCGCCGGCTTGGAATAGATCAGTGCCGCCTGCTTGAGCAGCCATGCATCCGAGAACTTTTCCGCCTCCGGTCGCTTCCGGACCTCCACCATGATGTGGAAGTGGTTGGACATCACGCAGTAGGACAACACCCGCACCTGGCAAAAGCCCTCATAGGCCCGCATCAACCGCACAAACTGCTCCTTCTCCTCCGGCCCGAACGCCAGCCGCCTCTCCACCACCCTGGATATGCAGTGGTAGTACGCAACCGGAACCATCTGATCGGCAAAATATCGAGGCGAGGCCATGAGGTCCCCATCGCATTAAAAGACTGCGCAGTCAACTTCCTTCTCTCGTAATAGCCTGTCTCTTCGTACTCCCCTCCCAGAGGGTCCCCTTGCGATTCTCCCTCTTGTTGAACCACAAGCTGAAGCGCTGTTTGAGCTCCTTCATGAACTGGCTCACATCCCACATCCGCCCCAGATATCTCTCCTTGAGCTCCTCGGCCGCCGTGTCATGCCCCTGGCTGCGAAAGGTTTCCAGCGTCTCCTTGAGCATCCGCACCGCCGGTTGGGAATAGATCAACGCCGCCTGCTTGAGCAGCCATTCATCCGAGAACTTTTCCGCCTCCGGACGCTTCCTGACTTCCACCATGATGTGGAAGTGGTTGGACATCACGCAATAGGACAACACCCGCACCTGACAGAACCCCTCATAGGCGCGCATGAGCCGGACAAACTGCTCCTTCTCCTCCGGCCCAAACGCCAACCGCCTCTCGACCACCCGAGAAATGCAGTGGTAATAGGCAACCGGAACCATCGGATCGGCAAAATATCGAGGCGAAGCCATGTCCCAATACTGACAGGCCCAGCCTAAATCGTCAACTTATCTCTTTTACAAATAGCCTGTCTATTTGTACTTCAGCTATTCTAGCCTGTCTAATTGCATTTTCTGCACATGGTGGATCTAGAACAAATAAGTACCTATCCCTTCACCGTCCTCTGCTACGAATCGGAAATTTGTGAACTTCGATTTCTCCACAAGATTCTTGAATCGCTCACTGCACAACAGAGTCCTTGATCTAGTCGTGGAAAAGTACAACAGGTCTTGCCCATCCCAGTCACTGAAATCGAACTTCCATCTTCTGAGCCCCCCCCCCCACTGACAAATCATAAAAACCCGTTTCCGGTTCAATAGGGCACGGAGTGACCAAGTCACTCATCGAAGGAATCGCGGGCACCCCCATTTCCGGAAGCACCCATCGGTAACACGGATCTGGCAGAGCTGAAAGACCCTTGTGATCCACAGCCCTCAATTCTAGGGGGAAGTGATGGATTCCTTTCAGGCCTGACGCCAGGAACCCCCTCACGAGACGGTCACTCCAAATGGTTCCCTCCAAACAGTAAAGGTGATCTGGCCAAGCCCTCGCTCGATAGTAGACATCAATTTGGCCCGCCCCTGGAAGGTAATCCCCCATGACTTTTCCAGCCCGGTAGACATTGCCCCTCTTCATTGAGACAAATTTCCCGCATGGGCTATTATTTAGGTATTCCATCACATAAAAGTTCATGGCGTTGCGAAATTGAAAGTTCTAGTGCTGCCGTCTTTAGTTACGAAAGTGTATCCCGTTCCCGATCTAATTTCATCCAATTTCGATCGGATTTGCGATTCAGTTGCTTCCGGAAATTGTCGAAAGAAATCTCGCCAAACTTGATTAAAACATCCGCCGCGAGCGATGTCTTTGCCGTTGTGCCAAGAGTCGTGGATGCGTTTATCAACAATCCTGCTGCCATTCTAGCCTGTCTATTTGTACTTCATGCAGAGAAGTATATTTGTATATTTCCAAAACTGAGTGCACACACATTAATCGGACGATGCACTAGCTCATCTCTTTGCGCTTACGATAGGTTTTCCATGCTAAGAATGCACCAGCGACCGAAAACGCAGACCAAAACAAAATTGCGCGATGCCGACGATTGACAACTTCTTTGATACTAATTTTTGAAGCAGGTTCCGAGATTGCGACAGGAGGTAGTCGTCCCGCTCCAGTCAGATCTTCTTGTTTCGCATTCTGGTGGCTGGAATTTGAAACTGCACCAGACACAATTTGACCAGCAACGTTACCCTTGTGATCCAAGATCAAAGATCCGGGGTTCGTTTGCATTTCTGAGGCATGCCTGGTGTTCGGTTGAATCCACATGCCAGAATGTGGAAGCTGTTGTTGCGCACGATTGAAAATCTCTTCAATGCTCTGCTCTGTCCTCCATTCAAGTGAGAACCTGCTATTCTTGAACCATATCACATATCGGCCATCCTCATCACTTCTATCTTCTCTTATGCTATTGTTTGAAACACAAACAACGAGCCCCTTTTCTTCATCTTTCGGCCCATTTAGACCGAATAGAGTGTAGCGATCCGGAAGGGATCCTCTCACTTTCATCTCTAAGGCATCTCGACTAAAAAACCTTCCCTTAAAATCATCCCACGAATCCGCGATTTCGCCGCCATTATATTTGGCGTAATATTCAAGCGCTGATCTTATGACTCCAGCTGAAGCGCTTGCGGGAGTGTCAATAACCACTCCCTGCAGTGGTCCGATTAAAACGCAAATCGCACCTAGTATCACCAACGGGCATCTAAGATTGTTCAGCATATCGTTCAATCTCTTACTGTAATTCTCGACTATTCCAACTCGGCAATGCGAAAAGACAGGCTACACTCAAGCCTCCTTTGATTTGAAGGAGGCGATCAAGTCTGGGAGCCAGCCGCCCAGGAGAACGCCCAACTGGCGAAGACAAAGGGCGTCAACCTTGGACCTGGACTGGCTGAGCGCGGAGTTGCGACGGGAGGGGGCGCGGCCAAAGAGGATGCGGTGGACGCCTGGAAAGAAAGGGGTGGATGGACGCATTTAAAGTAATACATCGAACCCGTTGAAAGTAAACTAGCGCGTCGCGCAAACTTGTCCCAAACCACCCTAAAGTCGGTGCCATTCTAGCCTGTCTTGTTGCACTCAAAATTATTCGCAAGCAGCGCAGCAATTTCCGCATTAGTGGCTCGAACGATGCTCGCAAATTTCAACTAGCCTATGCGTCTAAGCAGTGGTTTTTCGAACTCTTCATTTCCTTTCAATGCCGGATAGCCATCAGTCTCAATCATCCGTCTCATCCATGCATCGAGATCCTCATCATCTTCGCCTCCGTCCATCTGAGCGTCTTGAAAATAGGCTGTCGATTCCTCATGAGACACATACATAACACGCCATTTCTGGTCCTTTGTGCTCTGCCGAAGAGCCAAATAGTCACCTGCACCCCACACCTCAGCGAACCTAATTAACCTCACTGCCGCGCTTTTATTGTCGTGCCAATCGCGATGCTCCTCTTCGACGAGAATAATGCTCTGCGGATGAAGGAGATAGAACATATTTCGCCAAGTAAGCACTGCCGTCTCGACCTTCGAGTAGAAGAGGAGGAACCACTCTGGCAATACGATATTCCAACGCTTCTCAAGAATCGAAGCGTCTCCGCACCCCCAACGCACCATGTGCTTCACCGAAATGTCATAGGTTGGCCCATCTAAAGGATTGTACTTTCCAGGCTCATCTTCAGACAGCAGGCGCATACTGTCTTGCCAATCTTGATCCGGAAATGCTTCCTCGAAGCTGCTTTGATAGTCCCTCAACCATCTACGATACACTGACGAGGTGCGATATGTCCGCTGTTCGCGAGAATCCTCAAGGAGTAGATTTACTGCGTTCATATGATAGCGTTGTCAGAGCGTAAATCCACCACCAATCAGTCCGGAGGGCATAAAATCACCTTCTTTATACGAATCATACAGGGCTCCATTGAGCCCCTGAACTTTCTCGGGAAGGCGGACTCTAGTTCTCACAGAACTGCCCCTATGTTTAAATTCCACAACAAGTTCCACCACACCTGCCGTTGATGTCAACAAGATATCTTCGACCGAAGCCTCAATGACAGCTTTAATTCGATTGAACGGACCTTCCACTTCATAAAGCTTCCACGACATCCCAATAAAGATCGGGTTACCATCGCTCAGAATGTGACACTCCTGGCCATTCAATGGCGGCGCCCCCCCCAACTCAGCTCATTTCTGGGTCTTCGAGAGTTCCCGTGGGATTTTATGTGGGACTGGAAGGCCAGCATTCTTTGTGAAACCCGATAATTGCAGGCTTGCGTCGGGTTTTGCAGAGAGTGCTGGTGCGGTGCGGAGCGCAACAGGAGCCAGACTGGGCGCATCTTTGATCGTTTGAGTTGTACTTGCCTGTGTCCGAACGTTTTCCACGGCTGATCGCGCCTCGAAACCCCAAGAAATCCCACGCTATTCTACGAAGAGCCTCATTTCTCCGATAGCCTTCAACAATACCTTGAAGGTCAGTTTTCGATATGCCTGTTTCATCCGCAATTGCCTGCAATGGGTCTGAAACGGCAAGAATTGCTGATATTGAGGTAATAACCGGAGCAAGATTTCTAAAAGCAGACGATGCCACATTCTTCCCAGTCGCATCTCTGGCACGGAAATGCGCAAAGACTGGCTATACGCAAACTCCTTGGGCCCTATTTCCGTATGCACCAGCCCCCCTGCTTCGCAGCACCCCTTATCGCCCTCACACCACCCCGACTCTCGGCGCTCGAAAGGCAAACATTCCGGCAAAACTCCCGCCCTTCATGGGGCGGGCACCTCGTTGGCGGCGGGCATCAAACTGCTCCCGCCGCGACTCAAAGAATTCATCCACAAACCCCCGGCTTCCCAAGGCCACACCTAGCGTGAAGTACGTCACCCGATGACGCAGCGTCTCCGCGAGGGTCAGCTTGCCGTCTTCCGTGAGTACCTGCTCCACCAGCTCGCGCTTGATCCCCTTGCGCAGCACCTGGCTGTCCGGACCGTGACCGTCTCGAACCTCCTCCCCCTGGCCAAAGAGCCATACCCGGTAGCCGGAAAGCACTCGATCCGCAATCGGGATCCGTTGTGACCCTCCTGTCTGATTCTGCTCATGCAGCCGATGCTCATTGGTGATCGTGTACAAGGCTGACAACGCTTTGCGTCCCCCCGCCACCGCCTCCGCATAGCTGCACCACCGATAGTCTTTGGGATCCTGCACCAGTCCCGCCCGCACCGGGTTAAGATCAATGTACGCACTCATCACCGAGAGCGTCGCCAGCTCCCCTTCCAGCAGTACACTGGTGAAGCGCTCCTCCCAGAGGGTCCCCTTGCGATTCTCCCTCTTGTTGAACCACAAGCTGAAGCGCTGTTTGAGCTCCTTCATGAACTGGCTCACATCCCACATCCGGCCCAGGTATTTTTCCTTGAGTTCCTCCGCCGCCCTGTCATGCCCCTGGCTGCGAAAGGTTTCCAGCGTCTCCTTGAGCATCCGCACCGCCGGTTGGGAATAGATCAACGCCGCCTGCTTGAGCAGCCATGCATCCGAATACACCGCCCCTTCAGGCCGCTTCCTGACTTCCACCATGATGTGGAAGTGGTTGGACATCACACAATAGGACAACACCCGCACCTGGCAGAACCCCTCATAGGCCCGCATCAAGCGCACAAACTGCTCCTTCTCCTCCGGCCCAAACGCCAACCGCCTCTCCACCACCCGAGAAATGCAGTGGTAAAACGCGACCGGAACCAGCGGATCGGCAAAATATCGAGGCGAAGCCATGTCCCAATACTGACAGGCCCAGCCTAAATCGTCAACTTATCTCTTTTACAAATAGCCTGTCTATTTGTACTTCAGCTATTCTAGCCTGTCTAATTGCATTTTCTGCACATGGTGGATCTAGAACAAATAAGTACCTATCCCTTCACCGTCCTCTGCTACGAATCGGAAATTTGTGAACTTCGATTTCTCCACAAGATTCTTGAATCGCTCACTGCACAACAGAGTCCTTGATCTAGTCGTGGAAAAGTACAACAGGTCTTGCCCATCCCAGTCACTGAAATCGAACTTCCATCTTCTGAGCCCCCCCCCCACTGACAAATCATAAAAACCCGTTTCCGGTTCAATAGGGCACGGAGTGACCAAGTCACTCATCGAAGGAATCGCGGGCACCCCCATTTCCGGAAGCACCCATCGGTAACACGGATCTGGCAGAGCTGAAAGACCCTTGTGATCCACAGCCCTCAATTCTAGGGGGAAGTGATGGATTCCTTTCAGGCCTGACGCCAGGAACCCCCTCACGAGACGGTCACTCCAAATGGTTCCCTCCAAACAGTAAAGGTGATCTGGCCAAGCCCTCGCTCGATAGTAGACATCAATTTGGCCCGCCCCTGGAAGGTAATCCCCCATGACTTTTCCAGCCCGGTAGACATTGCCCCTCTTCATTGAGACAAATTTCCCGCATGGGCTATTATTTAGGTATTCCATCACATAAAAGTTCATGGCGTTGCGAAATTGAAAGTTCTAGTGCTGCCGTCTTTAGTTACGAAAGTGTATCCCGTTCCCGATCTAATTTCATCCAATTTCGATCGGATTTGCGATTCAGTTGCTTCCGGAAATTGTCGAAAGAAATCTCGCCAAACTTGATTAAAACATCCGCCGCGAGCGATGTCTTTGCCGTTGTGCCAAGAGTCGTGGATGCGTTTATCAACAATCCTGCCGAATTCTTTCGAGTTCGGATCAAGACCAGCTCGCAGGAAATTTCTCAGAAATTCTTTGGCGATAGGCAGGTCGTGATGCGCAACATTGGAAGCTCCATCTGCAACGTTAAGAACCGATCTTAAATATGCTCTGCTAGAAGAATTGCTCACAAAAAGCAATCCGGAATCCACTAGTTTATCTAGAAACACACCGTCAATAGTCCCATTCTGAATGAGTGGTGCTAAATGCTGCATGAACACAACCCTCTGCGCCGCTGCACTACCGGCGGTGCGTGCAGCGACACGGGCAGCTGCAAATGCCTCACAAACTTCTTTTGGAATCTCGACAGTCCCGAATTTCCCAGAGATCTTCAGCCCTTTCTCAAGTTTTATCAATCTTGAGCTAACAACTGGCATAAGCATCAATGCAGCTTGTAAAGATGCTTGCTTATACTCACCGTCTTCAAACCCTTCAACAAGGTGAGGCAAAGTAAGCACCCAATCTGCAGGCTCCGCGATGAGGGATAGACCTATTTCAGCCGCCGTAGCCGCCAAATCCATAGCCTCCGCCCAGCGATTGAAAATCGCGTAGTAACTCTCAATCAGCGTTCCGTCATAGTCAATTGTCTGATAGTCGTACCTCCAAGCTTTCGCTTTCACTTCGAGAATTGCGTTAGCCAATGTTTGAGCAGCCTGGAGCTCCGTAGAGAAATCGTCGTCAATCTGAATAGTCAACGCCCCTGTTTCCGTCCAATTGTTCTTGAAATTATAGCCCGACCAATTGAATGCATCCCATAGATCTACAACCTCAATTTTAAACTTTCCAGGGCCGAGATCTTGATAAATCGACAGATGCCGCATGACATCGCCACCTGCAATTTCATCGATAATCTCCAACCACATCAGAATCTCTTTTAGATCGTAAACACTATCTTCTACAGACTGCGCGGCACGAGAGGCCGCATCAGTGGGAGCATCGAGGTCTGTAACAATGGACACAACACTTTCAAAAACTGTCTCATCTCTCAGTTGAAGCGCAGCGCTGATTTCTTCGATCGCCCAAGCATCATTTGGGAGAAGAGTATCCGAGAGTTCTTTCACTGCAGCGAACAATCTAGGCTTTCCGCTTGATGAAATGTAGAAATGAGTCATTCCGGGGGGAGGAACGTCGTCAGCAAACTGGTCATCTCTGACGATGTCGTGCAATTGCGAATTGATTCGTGCCCGCAATTTCCCATCTTCATTCCCTAATTGATCTGCCAAAATTTCAGGGATTGTGTAACGCACCACAAACGGTTCGAATGCTCCATTTTTTGACTTCCCCCCATTTTGTATTGACGTAACAGCAAGTTCCGAGGAGCCAGAATTGTCCTCCATGTACCTGCCAGAAGCCATCTTGAAGACTTTAGAGTCATTGCTCGTTTCGGACCAAACTCCGCCAGCCATATATGCTGAACCGGTCGAATCCACCAACCAAACATTCGCACGAAACGAATCAACTGCAAAGGCGTTAAACGTTGGGATGGATTCGAATGAAAAAGACACCTGTCCATCGAGCGAAGATCCATGAAACTCTCCAGAGTTTTTTGAATCCGGAGCCTCTTTAGCAGCGAGTGTGAATCCACTCCTTGAAATATTAACTGTGTCATCATTCGATGGGGATGGGGCATTCTGAAAAGAAGCCGTGATTTCTACATACCCAGCAATTGAAGAAACATCTTGCTCCGCCGATGGAATTGAAGTTTGACTGAATTGCAAATCGCCTCTTCCAGCAAAAACGGTTACCTGATCCCATCCGATATTTCCTGCTGCATTACTGCTTGATTGAACTCTCAACACATGAGGACCGAGCCGTGCCATGGGGACGCTAACGCTACGGCTGAATTCAAACCGATTGGGATTGGGAGACCAAACACTATGAGTCGTCCCTGAAGGAGAAGTCAAGTTTACCGCTTCTAGAAGAGTTCCGTTGAGGAATATCCGTGCAACCTGAGATTCGTCGGCCCCTGTTATGCCGACCAGAGGATCCGTGACGGCACAGGCAAACTCGATTTGCAACTCCCCATTAGAGGCGATTTCTGCACTGCTGATTTCCAAATCCACTTCGGGCGTAGGTTGAGACTCCGTCACTAAGCCTCCAACTGCGTAGGTTTGCCCATTTACAGGGTTGCGGGCAAGGCGCTCAATTCGTACGGGCGTTAACAATGCATAGCTCTTTTCAAACTTCGCTTTGAAGTCTTCCTCATCAGACCAATCCGATAGGATTTTCGTTTCCTGAGAAATTCCACCGGCGTCGGCTGAAATGGAATCAAACATTACATAACCCAGGTCTCTAAGCGCCCATTCCGTATTGGCAACTGATACTCGAGAAGTCCCATCAAAGTCGGGAGATGGCAAGTCCGCCTTGGGGTCCGTCCCGCGATGTCTAATCTCAAACTTGTAAGCCTGACCAACTCTAAACTGCGAGTACACTCGAGTCTCAACAACACCATAGTTTGGTGCTCTGTGCGTCAGAAGTTTCCTACCACTAGGCACTTCTGTAACAACTAAATCATATCTTTCGGAATGGCTGCCGCTTGGATCTCCCACAACAAGTTCTAACTCGAACAGGTCTCCGTCGTTTGGCAACGGCTTCCCCCCCCCTGGCGACGACGAGGGTATTGAGGGAGGTTGACCACCATCTGATGGGCTGTTGGGCTGCCCATTCTGAGCAACTTCGTCTCCATCTCCTGTTCCATCTCCATCGGTATCAGCATGCTTTGGATTTGTGCCAAAAATGGTCTCATCAAAGTCTGTCAACCCGTCGCCGTCCGTATCCGCGAACTTGTCATTCAGCTTAAGAGGATCAAAAGGAAGCCCTTGAGCGATTTCCCAATCGTCCTCAAACAGGTCACCATCTGTATCAAAATTATTCGGGTGAGTTTTATACCCCTGCTCTTGTAGATTGGTAAGATTATCCCGGTCGGGGTCACCATCCGCGCCGTTATCACCCACGGCACTCTTAGGATCAACGCCGTAGGCCACCTCCCACCCGTCCAAAAGTCCATCGCCGTCAGTGTCGGGATTCCAAGGATCGGTGGTCATGATGACCTCCACGGCATTCATTAGGCCGTCATGGTCAAAGTCGTCTGCAATATCGATGGTAAACGTGTAGCCGCTTCCGTGAGGGCCGGAAGTGTAGCCAGTCAATGTATACTCAACGTTGTTTAAGAACCTGAGATCCAGTTCAAAAGAATTGCCGTCGTCATTCCCGTCTTCAATGAGCTCAAAGGTGAATGAACCAGTGATGCCGACAGGGAGATAAAGGATGTTTGTGTAGTCAAAATCACTCTCGGACCCGCCTGATGTCAGATTTCTCCCAATATAAATCCCGTTGATGTAAGCACGCCACGAATCATCGTCGGCCTCCCCGGGTCACGAATCCCAAGTTGCAATTCAAGATCAAGCCCCCCAGACTCCTCAAAAATGTCCTCCAAGGTGGGCGGATTGCCATTGTAATAGTCATGGGGATCACTGCAAATCAGTGCCATTCTAGCCTGTCTATTTGTATTTCTACTCAGACAATCCGCACAGGAATGTATCTCACATCAGTCAGTCCCAAACTACGACAAGTCTCCCTGAACTTTTGAGAAACGATCAAAGACCGCCCTCCGTCCCGGGGTTCATTAGGGTTTCCCAAAATTTCCCTTGTCCAAGCAGCATTAAATTTCCCTATCGACTCCACCTCCGAACGCAGGAACTTCAGCTCCTGGGGCTCACAACCTCCATCATTGAAATGTCTGGCCCCCATTTCGTCGGTGAACACCGAGAGCAAACAATTAGGCATTAGATTTGGGGTATCAACCTCCCAATAAGCGCCCAATGCCAACTCAGGCTTGTCCCAGCCTAGCGGGTGAAAGGAAAGGTCAAGCCCACTTGCCTCTAACCCTCTTTTAATCTCGCTGTTGACGAAATAGTTCCTCCATCCATCCAAAGATCCGTAAGTTTGCCCCCACTTCAAGCCAGAGCGGCGGCCCACATTTGTGGATATACCAACCCAACGTTGTCCCGACCTCGCGTAAAATGAAGTTAACACCCCCTTCCCCCATGTGTCCGCAATCCGCAAGTACTCCGCCTCTTCTATGTCCCGCTCGTCATAGGTTACCACCTTACGCAGATTGAAATGCGTAGAGCGCAACGCCGCTGGCGGCGGGCCAGGATGCGGGTTCCAACCAAGTTTCCTTAGCGCCTCAAGAAAGTAAGGCCATCCGGCATGATCTTCGGACGCCTGAATGTCAGGAGAAATGTGAGAGCCTGGCGTTGGCTCACTACAAAGGCCGACTTCAACGGCGACTCTCAACAACGAATCGCATTGATCGTTGTCGAGAATTGTGGGCCCCCACTCGTTGGGGTATCGATACACATAAACACAGATCTTCCTTTTCATGTTTAAACAAGCGCTGCTCGAAGGCGCCTTCGCCTACCGGTTTCTATGAAATCGCCACAAGTTTGCTCTCACAAGGTCAGCAATTTTTTCTTATTTTACACACAGCCGTCCCACAGCGAAACAAAAAGGTGACTGGCGGCCTACCCCACACAGGGTAGGCCTGAGATGAAATTCAAACCAGCCAAAGTCATTGGAAGCGTTCTGGGGCAGCTTTGCAAGCTCATTCCCGGGCACTTGGTCGCGAACCTCTGCGCTCAACACCACCACGGCAGCCAGCCGCGCACCTTCAGTTCCTGGAGTCACGTGGTCAGCCTGCTCTACGCGCAACTGACACACTCCATCAGTCTCAACGATGTGTGCGACAGCTTGAGGCATCATGCCGGGGCCCTCGCTGCCATCCGCGGAGCGACACCGCCAGCCCGCAACACCCTGTCCCATGCCAATAAGAATCGGGACAGCGACCTGATGGAGACCCTCTTTTGGAAGATGTTGGATCATCTCCAGCATCGGCACCCCGGGTTTGGCCTGCGCTATGAAGGACTGCCCCGGCGGTTTAGACGGGCCATCTACGCCATCGACTCCAGCACCATCGCCCTGGTGGCCAACTGTATGAGTTGGGCCAAGCACCGGCAGCGCAAGGCGGCGGCCAAGCTCCATTTGCGTCTCAACCTGCAAACCTTCCTGCCAGCCTTTGCCATCATCGAAGAAGCCTCTCATCATGATGACTCGCGCTCCCGCGCGCTTTGTGCCAGCCTCAAAGACGGGGAAATTGCCTTGTTTGACAAGGCTTACATCAACTTTGCCCACCTCTGGGAGTTGACTGGGCGGGGCATCTTCTGGGTCACCCGTGCCAAAGACAACATGAGCTACCGGGTGACGCGCAAGCTCCAGGCACGGCCGCAAGGCAAGGTGCTGCGCGATGACCTCATTGTGCTCAAAGGAGCCAGGAGCCTTTCGCAACATCCCGGCCCGCTGCGCCGGGTGGAGATGCTCGTGGAGCTTGACGGCAAGGAAGTGCGCATGGCCTTTATCACCAACCAGACAGAATGGGCCGCCAGCACGGTAGGAGAACTCTACCAGAGCCGCTGGGGCATTGAAGTGTTCTTCAAGCAGATCAAGCAAACGCTCTGCAGGGATGGCGTAATAGCCTGTCTCGTCGCATTTCCGCCCGCAAGCATGATCAGTTGCTGGAGGCAAAGGTTGTCGACCTTGCTCTTGAACAAGTGGAGGGCAGAGTTGGTGGCGCGAGGTTTGCGACCAAAAAGGATGCGATGAATGCCCGGAAAGAAGGGGGTGGAGGTCCGCATGCATTGTATTACATCGAACCCTGTAAAATTCAACGCGTTTGTCGCCTAAAACAGTCCAAAACACCCCTTAAGTCAGTGCCATTCTAGACAGGCTATTTGCACTCCAACACAAAGGCCCTCGCCCGCATGCCAATCAAAGCTATCTGCGTTTTTTCAAAAAAAGCCAAGTGAGAAGTGTCACCACTAGGGCCAGTGCTCCGCCTAAAACTCCCCCCCATCTTCCTCGATACCAATCCAGAGATTGCACTGAAGTTTGCTGGTTCGCCCCATCGGACTCATTGCTTGAATTCGTTTTCTTTTGCGACTGTATTCCGCCGCCAGAATTGGCTTTTACATCCTCCATCCCCAACCGCCTCCTCAAGACGACCTCTTCCATCCCAACATTGTATGTTTTTTGGATATCTCTCAAAAGATCAAGATGACCAGCATCCCCAAGTTTGGCAGCAAGTCGAGCGATGAACCGAATGTCCGAGTGTTCGAGATTCCCCTTGTCTCTTTCATATAGCTCAGCAGCTTCATCAAGGACCCGCCTTGCCCAGCTTATCTCAGAGTGATTGTACACCCAATCGATCACTCCTGAACGGTCATTGAAATCCACGGGTTTCGCCAGCAATCCCGAACAAACATCCCCCGCTGCCGCTCGCGTTAGAATATCCTGATCAATCATTTCCTGCCACGGAAAATTTACCTCGAAAATGCTATTTAGCCTATAGGCGTACAGCTCACGCAGCTCTTGCGAACTGTCTGAAAGATCACGAAGGCGCTCCTTGTGTAAGCAGATCAGCAAGGCCGTCTGGTGCGCGGAGCGCAGCCGGGCAAGTTTGCGCGTATGCCTCGATATACAGCCCTGCAACGTCGTCGTCTAGTGCGCCAGTTTCAATCCAGCGGTCTGACCCTGGCAACTTTTTGCCGGCTTCATTCTTTGAGTGTCTCAAGCCTTTGTGCCTGGCGTCGCCATGTTGAACTTCAGAAGCGCTCCTCTGATCCTGCGCCGCCTCCATGGCTGCCGGTGGAAGTTTCCTCACCTCCGGGGAGCACTGCTGCGGGACTTCCCGGCTTGGATTATCTCATCGAAGCGGGTCTCTGGCGTCTGCACGTCCCTTCAGGCTTTGGCCGCGATGAAGTGGCCGCCCTCCTTGAACTTCTCCATGCCAGGCAGGGAGGTGCCCCATGCTAAGCCTGGGTCCTGCCACCAAAGTCCATTTGCTGGCAGGTGCCACCGACATGCGCCTTGGGTTTGAGGGGCTGCTCGCCCTGGCTTCTGGTCTGTTGCGCGAGGATCCTTTGAGCGGTCACCTCTTTGTCTTTTGCAACAAGCACCGCACCCGTCTCAAGGCCCTCTACTGGGACGGCTCGGGCTTGTGGGTGTGCGCCAAGCGGCTGGAGAAGGGGCGCTTCCACTGGCCGCAGCCCCCAGCGCAAGGAGCTTCACGCAAGGTGGTGCTCACCCAGGCGGAGCTCACTTTGCTGCTGGCGGGCATTGACCTGGAAGGCACCCAACGGAGGGCCTGGCACCGGGTCGGGTGAGGGTGCGGGAAGAGGTGTTTTTTAGGGTTCGCGGTAACAACTTGTTGCAACGAGCCCGCTGCTGGGCATCATGCAGCTCCCGCTGCTCATGCCCGCCACTCCTGCCACCCCGGATCTGCCTGAAGCCCTGTTGCTTTCTTTGGGACCCCGGGAGCGTCTTGCCCTGGAGGAGATCCTGCGTCAGCGCGATGAGCGTATTGCCACCCTGGAACTGGAAGTGCGCCTGCGTGAGGAGCAGTTGCGGCTGGCCCTCATCAAGAAGTACGGTCCCAAAGGCGAGGGCCTCGGCAAAGACCAGGCCCTGCTGCTGGATCTGGAGCCCGGCGTGCAGGAGGCCGAGGTGGCCCTTGAAGTGGGCCTGGCCCTGGCGGACAAGACCCTGCCCGAGGCTGGACGCCTGGAACAGGAGCAGGCCGCCCGGCTCAAAAAGAAAAAGCCCGGCACCCCGCGCTACGCCCAAGTGCATCCTGGGCGGCACGAACTGCCCGCGCATCTGCCGCGGGTGGAAGTCATCCTACCATGCTTGGAAGCGGCGCAAGGCGAACTGGTGGGCTATGAGATCAAGGAAGAGCTCGTCATCAAGCCTGCGGAGTTCTTTGTGCGGGTGCTCAAGCGCGAGAAGCGAGTCATCCAGCTGGGGGACCGTCGCACGGTGGCCACAGCCGCCTCCCCTGGGCGCATCGTCGACAAAGGGCAGCTGGCCAACGAGACGGTGGTGGAGCTGGTGGTGCGCAAGTACGCCGATTATCTGCCGGTGTACCGTCAGCTACAGGGGTGGGAGCGCGATCACAGTGTGACCGTGCGTCAGGCCACGGCGACGCGGGCGGTGATGGCCGCAGGAGCGTTACTGCAACCTCTGGCGCGGGCCATCGGCCAGGAACTGCGGCAGGGGCCGCTCATTCAGGCCGATGAGACGAGGCTGCCGGTGCTGCAAGATCTGGGTAAAGGCCGCAACGATGTGGCGTGGTTGTGGCAGTACTCCATCCCCGGAGGGCTGGTGTACTTCGAGTACCAGGACAACCGTGCCCAGGCGGGGGCGAGGGCCTATTTGAAGGACTACGGAGGCATCCTGCAAAGCGACGGCTATGTGGTCTATGACTGTCTGGAGGGGCAGGTGCAGCGGCATGCGGGATGTTTTGCCCACGTGCGACGCAAGTTCGTGGAGGCGTGCCAGGCCGCCCCCAAGGAAGTGCCGTGCGAACCGGGGCTGGCGGTGGTGGCCAGCATCGGCGCGTTGTATGGAGTTGAAGAGCGGGCGCGGGAAAAGCAGTTGAAGGGGCAGGCCCGTCTGGACTACCGGCAGGAGCAGGGTGTGGCGCAAAAGCTCTCCAGCCTCAAGGCGCAGATCCTGGAGGTGCGGGCCAAGGCCCTCCTGCCGCAGAGCCTGCTGGCCAAGGCCTGTGACTATGCGCTCAACCAGTGGGAGAAGCTGGAGGTGTATGCCAGCCACGGGGAGGTGGAGATAGGTAGAGTCGGAGACAGGCGCGGTGGTTTTAGGAAAGAGGAGTTGCTGTTGCCGGCGGCTTTCGCCTGATGCCGGTGCCTCAGTCTCTTCCCTTGACTCCGTTTCCTGCCCCCGCTCATCGAACCGGACTTGCAGCTTTACCGCATCCGGCTCTCATCACCGACTTCTGTACTTTCGCATTCAGCGTGCCTGGGCGCTCGCATTGCAGTTTGTACAGGCCAAGCTCCTCGTAGAGGTGCTTGTCGGGATACTGGCGGTAGCCCGTGCCTTTCTTCTGCCTGCGCCGCATCAGCCACCTGCGCAACCGCCTCTCTGTATAGGCTTGGATCTTGCGATACTCCTTGAAGACCGGGCCTTGGTTGAAGTAACCCGCCCAGCCTCTCAGTTTCCGGTTGATCACCAATGTCCTCACCTCGGGTTCCGAGGCGTGCCACAGTGAGGTGGTCTCGTCATGGATTGCCTTCATCAGTTTTTGCACAGCCTTCTTGGAAGGCCGGGTCCCTTCATATGACTTTCCGTCTCGTCCGTAAAACCGTCCGAAGCTGTAACCCAGGAAGTCAAACATCCCTCCCGGCACCTGCACCAGCCGCGTCTTGCGCTCGTTTACCTTCAACCCAAGTTTCTCCATGATCCCTTCCATGGCCTCGAGGGCCGTCGGCCCGTTTCCGGGTTTGCAACAGATCACGAAGTCATCAGCGTAGTTCACGATCACCGATTGCGTGGCACGGTCGTGCCCAAACTTCTTCCAGGCCAGCAGGAACCTCCGAAAGTAAAGGTTGGCAAGCAGGGGCGAGATCACCCCTCCCTGCGGCACCCCGCGTCGGTGGTTGCGGCTTTCAGTCGCTTGGACAGTTCGGCTGCCTCTGCTTGGTTCTTTGACGGGGACTTTGAGCCACATCCGGATGATCCGGAGCACTTTGCCATCAGCTATCCTCCGGCTCAGGCACTTGAGCAGCGCTCCATGGGGGATGGTGTTGAAGTAATCGCTCAGGTCCGCGTCCACCACTTCACTGCGTCCTTTCTGCCTCACCTGATAATAGACAAGGCGTACCGCAGTTTTAGCGTCGCGTCCCGGACGATACCCCATCTGCTCTTCGCAGAGGTCGGCCTCAAAGATTGGGGCCAGCACCAGCACCATCGCCATTTGCACCACTCTGTCCTTCACCGTGGGAATGCCCAGCGGTCTCTGTCCTCCTCCTGCTTTGGGTATCCACACCCGGCGGAGGCGTTGCGGGCGGTAAGCACCGCTTCGCAACTCCTCCCGCAGCTCCCTCAGCCACACGCTCACATCCTGTTGTTCGATCTGTTGGAAGCTGGTGCCATCCACTCCGGGTGCCCCCGCTTTGCGGCGGCAGCGGTCCCAGGCTTCAGCCAGCACATCCTCGCGCCAGACCTTGTCCCACAGACTGTAAAACCGGCAGCCGGGCTCGGCCTTGGCTTTTGTCAGCAGTGCACTTTGCAGCTTCCCAACCGTCCCGGTCTTGCCCGGTTGAAGTTCGTAGATGTTGCCATCAATCCTCATGGTTCTCGCTGCTTGGTTCACTTGCCAGTCATCAGGGAGCCTTCCCTCCACCCGCATTACCAGGCTTCCCAGGTACTACACCCCCATCCGTCATCTGCCAGGACCCACCGTCTCCCTCGCGGGCCGATGGTTGGGCTCCGGATGCCACCCCGGCTGTCCATCCCAGCAGACTTCCCTCGTTGCGTTGAGCCCCTTCCATGCGTACTGCCACCACTACCCCGGTGGAATCCAGGACCTTCAACCGCTCAGAGCGGCCCCAGACGACGGCCTTCCCCGTTATTATGGCGGGTCGGCTCCCACAACAGTCTTTCGAGGCCTGCACGGTGTTCACACTACATTGCAGCCCGCATGATCGCTGACTCCCTACGGAGCCTTTTCTGGAAGTACTTCGATTCATTTGTCACCTCTTGAACCGCCCCCAGTGCTTCTGGCCGGAGCGATATAGCCAGCCGGGACTTCCACCCGGTGATTCTCAACGCCTTTCCGAGGCATACACAACAACTGGTGTGAGAATGCCATGAGGCCGGTGGCGCTGGGGCGCAAGAACTGGCTGCATCTAGGAAGCCACGAGAGCGGGCCCAAAGTAGCGGCGATCCTGACGGTGCTGGCCAGTGCTCAGCGGCTGGGGCTCAACGTGCGGGAGTATCTTGGGGAGGCGCTGGAGACCCTGTGTGACGGTGAGGGGTTCAACATCACGCGCATCGGGGAACTGCTGCCCAGCCGCTGGAAGCCCAAACCTGCGTCAGGGCTCGAACCTGAAGCTATGCCACGGGATTGCTGAACTGCATACCTTCAACTCCTTCATGAACTGGCTCACATCCCACATCCGGCCCAGGCATCTTTCCTTGAGCTCCTCTGCCGCCGCGTCATGCCCCTGGCTGCGAAAGGTTTCCAGCGTCTCCTTGAGCATCCGCACTGCCGGCTTGGAGTAGATCAGAGTCGCCTGTTTCAGCAGCCATTCATCGGTGAACACTTCCCCCTCCGGTCGCTTCCGGACCTCCACCATGATGTGGAAGTGGTTGGACATCACGCAGTAGGACAACACCCGCACCTGGCAAAAGCCCTCATAGGCCCGCATCAACCGCACAAACTGCTCCTTCTCCTCCGGCCCGAACGCCAGCCGCCTCTCCACCACCCTGGATATGCAGTGGTAGTACGCAACCGGAACCATCTGATCGGCAAAATATCGAGGCGAGGCCATGAGGTCCCCATCGCATTAAAAGACTGCGCAGTCAACTTCCTTCTCTCGTAATAGCCTGTCTCTTCGTACTTCTGCTGAGCCGGATGCCGACGCTGACCAACCGTCAGATCAAGGACGTGACACCGGCGGCTGTGGCCGGGAAGCTGGCCTGGCAACGGCCCCTGGCCGCCTGACCCCCAGAGCCGTCAAGTGTTAGAAGACGGAACCGTCGGTGACGTTTACGGAGAAGTTGTGCGATCCGGTGGGGTTCAACATCACACGCATCGGCGAACTGCTGCCCACCCGATGGCGGCAGGATGCACTGTCACCCCTCGAACCTGACCCGACCCGACGGGATTGCTGAACTGCTTACCATCAAGCGCACAAACTGCTCCTTCTCCTCCGGCCCAAACGCCAACCGCCTCTCGACCACCCTTGAAATGCAGTGGTAATAGGGCGACCGGAACCAGCGGATCGGCAAAATATCGAGGCGAGGCCATGAGGCCCCCATCGCATTAAAAGGCTACGCGGTCAACTTCCTCCTCTCGTAATAGCCTGTCTCACCGTAAATTCTGCCTGTCTATTTGTACGACATGAACTAGTTATCCAGTATATTTCGAGACTAATTCAGCTGGCACACGTCTGTAAGGCATGGGTTCGAATTCTTCATTCCCAATCATCAATGGGTGCCCATCGGTGTTCAGCATCCGCAACAACCATGCATTAACATCCCGATCGCTCAAACCGGGTTGCTCCCAAATAGCAGATTGATACTCCATTGCAGTGTATTGCGGTCCGGTGGGAACAATCTCCCAGCTATCGTCATCCAATCTCTGCCGAAGCGAGAATCCAGTTCCATCATCTCCCCCATCCGCGAATCGAATCAGACGATATGGCAGCGCACTTTCGCCCATGCTTTCCCTACGAGCCTCTTCTGCAGCCACAGCTTCTTCAGGTGACATGATGTAAATTTGATTCAGCATGGGCAGCAGCGCACAGGTGACTTTGCTATAAAACTCCTCCATCCATTCAGGGACAGAAACCCCCCAACGTTTTCTAAAAATCGAGAAATCTGCACGCCCCCACTTAACGATTCTTCGCACTCCCCACAAAGGGTATTGATCTCTTTTACCCTCGGCCACCTCGACCAGATACCCATCCCAAGATTGATCTGGGAAGCGAACCCTAAAATCTTTCAAGGTACAGTCCACCACGGCCCGAATGTCTGAACCCATCGCATAAAATCGGTATTGCAACTCCTCAGACTTAAGCAGATCAAGTGCAGTCATCACTCGCAGTCTATATTGTTTCAGCACTCACGGCAACCCTGGGATTACAAAGTTACCAGCATAGGGAATCAAATCACCTTTCTGGAAGTTGTTCCAATACGAAGGATCAGCCTGACGCCTAAACGGCATTGGAGACTTGATTTCAATCTTAACTTGTGAATTCTCCTCTGTGACAATGTAGGTGGCTTTGTAACCCCCTCCAGAGGCTTCTATGTCATGCACAGTGCCACTGTAAATTCTATCTATGATCCCTCCAGTATTACAGCCATAAAACCTTACAGATTTGCCAATATAGAGCAACTGCCCGTCATCTAATACAACCTGCAGCACCCCCCCTGTGGGCGGGCGCGTGCCCATGTGTATTTCCTCCCACGATGAATTCATTAAGTCTTCCACACTTCCTCTCTGGAGCCCGGTTGTATCGGCAACCCAACCCACCGGATCTTCGGCCGCTGAAACTGCATTTAATGCTTGCAGGTAGATCCCCAAACTGAAGAGCATCTTGATAGCAACCCTCCTGCCAGCCTGCTTTGACAGCCGCTCAAGTGTATCTGCGCCCCATCTCTTCATGATGTCCTTGAATTTACCCGGATTTCCGACCCTCAAATCATCAATATCGAACATGTCAAGCTGCATAAGCCTAGAGCGAGATTCGCCAATGTTTCTTACCACGCCATTTGTGACATTATAGCGCATGACTTTTTCATATGGCAAATTAAACCTTTTATCATTAACTTGTCCCCACATCACGTCTAGGGCTTTCCTCTTAATCTCAGCTGGCGAACCA
This sequence comes from Verrucomicrobium spinosum DSM 4136 = JCM 18804, assembly GCF_000172155.1. Classification (NCBI taxonomy): domain Bacteria; kingdom Pseudomonadati; phylum Verrucomicrobiota; class Verrucomicrobiia; order Verrucomicrobiales; family Verrucomicrobiaceae; genus Verrucomicrobium; species Verrucomicrobium spinosum. Next base: position 7,469,091 of record NZ_ABIZ01000001.1, read on the forward strand.
ACCAGTCGCCCTGAAGAATCCGAGTACTCCTCAATAAATTCAGTCCATTGCTGATTTAATCCGCCTGCCATCGTATGATACGAAGAGTTTTGCACACCTGCTATTGGAATGACAAAATCATCCACATCAATACCCAAATTCTTCCAAAATTTATCAACCCTGGCCTTCAGGACCTTGTCGGGCGAATTTCTGAAATTCTGAAAAAGATGGTGTAGAATCACGCCCGTCGTTTTTTCGTACGGCTTTCCATCAGTCATGGATTCAAGCGCTGATATTACAGCGGCACTTGGCTCCACGTTATGCACAGCCAAATAGCCGGCTTGTCTCAAACTCTCCCATTGCGAATCCGTAATTGTTTCACGCCCTGGAGATGAATGATATATGACGATCTTGCCTTCGCTCACATGCATCCCTGGACCTTGTGCTTGAAGAATCGCTCTGCGCTTCATCTGCGATGCCTGAGCGTCGCCAGGAAGACTCAACTCAAAACCATCAAATGTAAATTCAGGACTCTGAACAATCACGCGATTTCCCGACTTGAGCCCTCTCACCGAGATTTTTGCGCAAGCATCATCAGGTATTTGGACACCGTCATGAGTCGCACTCTCAAGGAACGTAACGAGTGACTGAGCGCTCAGTTTGTAAGTAGAAACAAGAGGCTCTCCACTTAGGTTCTGCCACTCGATATCCCAAGTTTCAATGGGGAGCAAATCGATCATATCACTTCCTGATCTGCCAACCCTAGCCACAATCGAATTCAACTGCCAAGGCGTTCTAACTATGTCCCCACTTGCTTCATTGTAATATAGAAGCTCGTCGCCGCCGCCATCACCCCCTTTGATCCGAAATCCCACAAAGGGGCGCCCATTGGGAAATACGGGGACCGAACTGACGACCTCAACTCCATCGTCAATGAACACGAAACCCAACTCTGGTCCTTCTTGACCAACAGGCATCAACGAGAGCCCCTTCCCATCTTGAATGCTGACGGTGAAGCCACAAGCAGACCCACTGGGTTGAATGTTTTCGTCGGCAATTTTTGACAACTGCCATCCCGTGAATTCTTTCGGCATTACCTCGTCATACGCAGTCCTTTGAAAGTGAAAGGTATTTGTGACAGCCCCCGACTCAACACATAGTATACTGCTTGCGGCCGGAAATTCCAACCTTCTACCCACTCTCGCCTGAAATACCTGCGCATGCAATAAGTCAATACCTAATGTGGGTGTAAATAGACCATAAATCTGAACTATTTGCCCGCTTTGCGTTGCAAAGATCTGACTGGCGGGTCCAGTCTCGACCGCGACCTCAGTTGCGGCGTTTGGAAATAGGTTAAATGCAACAACATCAATTGCATTGGCATTAAGTGGACCGCTTACTGTCAATGCGCCAGCGAGTCCTGGAGTCACGATTTGCCCTTGTTCTTGGAATTGAGGCGTAAATGACAACTCAACTTTTTCTTCTCCTTTGACTCCAGCGAGGTTCTCGGACGTTTCAAGCCTGATGGTCACATTCGATTCGATCTCAAATTGTATCTGCGTCGGGTTAATTATCGCATCGGACGGGTTGGAGCCCCCCCCTTCGCCTCCAGTCAACGCCACATGCTCCGCAATCAACTGGTCATTTGCATATATATTGATATATTCAATGTCCGCGCCGTGCCCGACTGGAATTGAGCTCGTGAATGCATCCACCACTCTCCCTGATAGGGTTAACGTTGCCAAGTTTCCCTCAACTATCACGCTAGATTCTTCTATATCATCCAGCCTTATATCAGGCTCCCTATTGGTAAATGCAACTCTTTCAATCGGTCGCATCTGCCCATCGCTCGCGGTAACGAGATCGACTGGAGACAACTTCACTTTGGTTTCAATCCCTTCTTTAAGCGTCGCCCTAAGTTCTACCTCTTCTGAACTTGCCCCCCCTTCCGGAATTGTAAATTTGACGGTCTGAACTTTGTCAATAATTTCGCTACTGGAGATCTCCTCGGTCTCACGTGAAGAATCGATCTTTATAAAGATCTTCTCAAACAAACCGCCGACTCCATCTTTTCTTTGGAGCTTTACTTTCTTGGCTTCATGTAAAGCGGTTTCATTGTGACAGCTATAGCATTTTGATTTGTTTAGCAGATAATGAGACTTCACTTCCACTGCGCCAATACCAACTTTGTCGACATACTTGCCTTCGTTGAATCCGTTTAGCATCGACTCAACACCTCCGATCCCGACAACCTTATTCAATTCATTGCCGTCATTTGTGCCGTCTTCCCGGACTAGATAGTAAGACCCTGCCGGTTCCCTCTTACCTTGCGTCGCAACAGCAGTAGTTAGCGATTTCCCCGCCACATACATGTGAACCGCGTTGTCAGTTGGTGGTAGAAGCTCAATCTCATCGGGAGGCCCTTGGTTGGTTGGCTTGCTCGTTGGGTTCGTAGGTTGAGAGCCACCGGCTACCTCACGGCCATCGCCATAGCCATCCCCATCCGAATCCCGAGAGTTGGGATTGGTTCCATGGGCTACCTCTTCCGAAGCGCTCAGCCCATCGCCATCCAAGTCGGCTCTTCCGTCGAAGCTGTCACGGGGATTCATGGCAAGCATCAGTTCCTGCTTGTCGCCTATACCGTCACCATCCGTGTCGGCCTTGTGCGGATCTGTGCCATGCTGTGATTCTTGCAGGTTGGTGAGGCCGTCATTGTCGAGGTCGCCATCCGGATTAACATTGGTGAGGTCGTGCTTCTTCTCATAGTCATCCGGAATACCATTTGCCGGAGCCACGTCTGCAGCGCTGGTGGGATCGGTGCCCAATTCGAACTCTTCCCAGGTCAAGACGCCGTCGTTGTCTGCATCAGCAAAGACATCAAGAGAGTCCAGAGGGTCCAACCCGTGGCCTACTTCCCAGCCGTCAGGCAACTCGTCGAAATCCGTGTCCGCAGAATGAGGGTCAGTTCCAGCCTGCCATTCTTCGAGGTTGTTCAGTTCGTCATCATCTGGGTCCAGGGTGGCGTCATCGTCCAGGGGCCGCAGACCGTTTGCAACCTCCCAATCGTCAGGCATGCCATCAACATCCGTGTCCGGCAAAGCGGGATTGGTGCCGTACACATGCACTTCCTCGCTGTCGAGCAGGCCATCATTGTCCGTGTCGGTTTGGTGATCATCTAGCCAGATTAACACGGATTCATAGCGCGCTGCCGATACCTGGAAATCGAGCTTGTCAGTCCAGTTGGTAAGCACGACGGGGTCCTTTGACAGGGAATGCGTCTGAGGATCAAGAGCGTCGAACAGACGGTATTTGAAGTCTACCCACGGAGTCCAGGCAGGCACTGCAATGGGCTTGACGGAGGCGATACCATCAAAGTCTGGTTGAGAAAGATTGAGCTTGGGATCGGTGCCGTTCCAGCGCAGCTTGAACTTGTAGGTTTTGCCGAAACGGAACTGGGAATACTCTCTCGCTGCAACTTCGCCGAAAGTGCCCCCTTCATGCTCAAGGACAATGTTGCCCGTGTCCGCGTCAATGACGACTAGGGTATAACGCTCAGAGTTTCCACCTGTTGGATCCCCCACTTCCAGTCGAAGCGGCCAGGCTTCACCCATCTGAGGATGGGCCGGGTCGACAGCAAAGACTGGAGCGAGCCCACCATCGCTGTCGTCATTGGGCAAGCCTCCCTGACTGACTTCATCCCCATCGGAGGCGCCGTCGTTGTCGGTATCGGCTACCAGCGGGTTGGTCTGGAAGATCTTCTCATCGAAGTCGGTCAACCCATCGGAGTCCGTGTCGGCAAAGCGATCGTTGTAAACCAGCGAATTAAAGGGTGCACCTTTGGCCACTTCCCACCCATCGGGGAACAGATCCCCATCGGTATCGAAGTTGTTGGGATGTGTTCCCAAATCTTTCTCCTCCAGGTTTGTCAATCCATCCCGGTCTGGGTCGCCGGACGCTCCCTGATCACTGTCATCACTGGTGGGATTGAGATCATACGCCACTTCCCAACCGTCCAACAGGCCATCTCCGTCGGTGTCTGGATTCAGTGGATCCGTGGTCATGATCGTTTCCACGGCGTTCATTAGGCCATCATGGTCCAGATCGTCGCTGATCTTGAGAGTGAATGTGTAGCTTCCTCCCTGAGGCTCGGCGTTAAAGCCAATCAGCTCATAGGGAATGCTGTTGAGGAAATCCAGGTCGAGCGCAAAGGAGCTACCATCGTCGTTGCCATCCAGGATGAGTTGGAAGGTGAAGGTGCCAGTGAGACCTACGGGAAGATAAAGAATGTCACTGTATTCGAACTCGCTCTCCGAGCCGTTGGCGTAGTTTCGACCAATGTAGATGCCGTTGATGTAGGCTCTCCACGAGTCATCGTTGGCAAGGCCGGGATCGCGAATTCCCAGACGAAGCATCAAGTCCAGACCACCCGAAGGGTCGAAAATGTTGCCCAGGACCGGTGGGTTTCCATTGTAATAATCCCACGGATCACTGCCCGCCAGGAACTCCTGCACATTGGTACGACCATCACCGTCATGGTCCGCTTGTGGATTGGTCACATGATTGGCGGTCTCCCACGCGTCGGCCATACCGTCCTTGTCGAGGTCCGTCAGGTCCTTGAGACGAGGTTGCCACAGGGCGAGAGTGGAAGCTTCATCCGCAGAAAGCGCCCGCTGGTAAAGCCGGACCTCATCGAGGAATCCGCGGAAACGCTGAAAGGGCTCGTAGTCGCCAGTCAGGGAGTCGGCCTCATGTCCAAGGACCGCAAGATCAATGTCTGAGGTCACGAATGTCGCCGTGCGTTCGCCTTGGAACTGTCCATCCACATAAAGCCGGGCCTTGCCGGCGGAGCCCTCTCGCACCACCACAACATGGTGCCAGTTGCCATCAGTCAACCCAGGTTCCCACTCCACATAGGTGTTGGAATAGACGCCTGTGTAAAGACGAAGGAACTGATCCTTCAATAAGACGAGGTATGCGTTGTGGTTGGTGGCCGAGGGGGCGCTGACCACCCCCATCTCACCCTGAGTAGATGAACGCATCCAGAAGGACAGTGTGGTATCTGCCTGCATTTCCAGCAAATCCGGAGGCAACATCACTCTGGAAAGGTTGTTGAGACCCATTCTGAGTGCGGCAGTCTCGGCGATACCAGCTTCGTTCTCCAATCCGGCTTGCATCAGTGCGGTTCCATGGGCATGCGAATTGGTCTCATCTTGAATTTCTTGTCCGAGGTCCCCTGTGATGTCCATCTTCCAATAAGCTGCCAGACCGAATGCAGAAAGCTTGTCCCGCAACGAGTCTTCGTCGGTATCGGGCGTATCTGGGTTGGTGCCCGTGACATATTCTTGATAGTTTGTCAGACCATCCTGATCGGGGTCGGCGTTGGCGTCACCGGCATAGTTGGGATTCAAGGAATTGGCGATTTCCCACGCATCGGGCATGCCGTCGGAATCAGCGTCCTCTTGCTCGAAAATCTTGATATCCTTGAATTGAGTCGAGGCCAACGGTGACAAGCGATCATCGTCATTGGCCAAGACCAGATAGCGCATCAATCCAGCCGGATAGGTTCGACCCACAGGCAAATGATACTGCCGCCAAGACCCTTGATCACGATAACGTTGCGATGGCGGAGTGGTGATCGTGTAGCTGGAGGCCTGAGTACCGTGAATACGGAAGACACGGGCTGCGTCGGCCAGCTCTGTATTCTCGTCCAGCCCCAGTCCGTGGGTCTCGCCTTCTGCGTCGGCGCGGTAGCTGAACTCTACCACCGTGCGAGGCGTCACCGGATAGTCCACCAAGACCTGAAGCCAGCGATTCCCGGCGATGGAAAGTTCACGACCATTGTTAGCCGGAGTGACGGAGCCCGACTTGGGCACATCGCCATCGTTCGTCGGCAACCCGTAGCCGCTCCAATAGCGGAGATCCACATAACCCTGCGCGTCGTTGATCGGGGCTTCATAGAAGCGCACCTTGCGGATCGTCATGGACGCATCGTGGGGAGCGTTGTCATCGTCGTTCACCACGAAGAAATGATGCATGGCCCCGGTGGTGAGGCGACCCACGCGTATCCGGTAGGTTTTCCAATCAGGGGCATGATGCGAGTAGCCATCGTAGTCTCCTGGCTGGAAAGCATTGGACCACACGTCTGTTCCCCAGAGCTGGCACAGTTGTTTGCCGTTGGCATCCAACGTATCAACATCCAGGCCCACCGCATGGATCTCCCCTTGTTGGTGGCCCTGCAACTCGAATTCCATGACCGTGTTGGGCGTTACGTTGTAGTCGTACGGTACACGCACCCAACGATTGCCCACCACCGTCATGCTCTCTCCCTTGTTCTCGACAGTGATCGTTCCGGCTGAAGGAACATCCTGACCCGTATGTGAATTGTACGGGCGCAGGTCCAAATAGCCGGCGAGAGTAAGGGGACCCTCTGGATCCAACGGATCGCTGTTGTTCTGATACTCTTGATAGTTGCTCAGGCCGTCATTATCTGAGTCAAGTCCAGCATCCTTAAATGCGACGTCTGTTCCCCACTGGTTCTCCCACCAATCTGGAATCCCATCTTTGTCGTAATCTTCCGCGTTATAGAGCTTGATGTTTTTGATGCTGGCCGTCGCGTTGGGCGTGGTGACATCATGGTCATTGCCCACGACCAGGTAACGCATGAGGCCAGTGTAGGACTTGCCCACCTCGATCCGGTAGTCCTTCCAGGTGCCAGAGGGACCCGCGTACCAATCTGAAGCTCCGAGCCGGCGGGCCTTGTCCCAATACTGGGTGCCATGGAATTGAAAGACGCGAGGGGCGTTGTTCAACTGGGTGTCCTCATCCAGGCCAAGGCCATGGATCTCCCCCTGGACGTCATTTCTGTATGAGAACTCCACGACCGTCAGCGGGGTAACGGTGTAGTTCACCAGCCACTGGAGCCAGCGATTGCCGGTGATCTCGATCTCTTTCCCATCGGTGGTGGCTATGGCCGAGCCCTGCTTGGGCTTGTCTCCGTCATAGGCCAGTGCGTAGCCACCAAAGGGACGAAGGTTCACAAAACCCTGACCATCCATGATGGGCGCTTCATAGACGCGAATCTTCCTCACCTCACTGCTGCCATTTTGGGGGGCTCCATCATGATCATTGGCAATGATCAATTGGTGTATGGCACCTGTATAAGACTGGCCGATGCGTACCCGATGAGTGGCCCAATCGTTGGCGTGGTGTTTGTAGGCATCAAAGTCACCGGGCTGGAGGGCGGAACCCCAAATATCCTTACCCCAAACTTGGACAAGGCGCTTGGCGTTGCCCTCGATCACATCTTCATCCAATCCCACCCCGTGAATCTCACCCTGCACAGTACCGCGAAACTCAAACTCCAGTACGGTATCGGGAGTAACGGTGTAGTCGAAAGGCACCCGCACCCAGCGATTGCCGGTGAAGGCGAGCCCCTGACCACCATCCATGACCGTGATGGTGCCTTCTGCTGGTTTGTCTTGGGAGACAAGGGATGCATAAGGGCGAAGATCGATGTAGCCCCCCATCAAGAGGGGGCCCTCGGGATCCATGGGATCTGTGTTGCCGGTATATTCCTGGAGATTGGTCAGCCCATCTCCATCGGGATCTTGTCCCGCATCGTTCACCAGAGGATTCAACCCGTGACTCGTCTCCCAGGCATCCGCCATCTTGTCGTGATCGGCATCTGCCACGGCCCCGGTCACTTCCACCTGGAACAGCCGGCTGACGGGCGCGTTTTCACCGTCGGTCACCGTGAGTTCGAGGGGATAAACCCCGTCGAGCAGGGTTGCGAGGCTGCTTTTTGCGCGGAGTTCGCCAGTGGAGCCAATCTCAAAGTGGGTGCCGTACGGGTTGTTGCTGGTCGGGATGTTCAACGTCAGGGTCTCATCCTCGGCATCCGCTGCCACCAGATCACCCACCCGGCGAGGCGTCTCCACGCTGCCCACCACGGCACCTGGCTGCGCCTGGATGGCTTCCAGCGCATAGTAATGAACCGGAGCATTGTTGACGCGCTGCCCCGTCCGAATGCCAAAGTCCACGTTGCCGGCGGCTGATTCGACATGCTCACCAAAGCGAGCGCCAGCAGGGAGCTCCGCATGGGAAAATGAGGTGCGAACAAAAGCCTCATCCGGGGACATTTCACCATTCCAGTGCATGACCATGACGAGCCCTGAATCCCAGCCCGTCATGTTGTCCATGGAGGTCCAGGAAGAGTCCGGCATGCTCACCGCCACGCGCATATGGTCATCCACAGCAACAGACCAGCCAAAATGGGAGCCCGTGAGGCCAGACATCGTCGCCTGCACAGGTGCATAGGTGGAGAACAAATTCTTGTAAGCCAGCAGGCCAGCAGGCGCATCCCAACGGCCCAAATAGACCGCGCCCGCATCGCTCAACACGGTGGGCGTACTGCCCACGACATACTCGCCATCCTCATAGGGAGCCCCGACGGCGAACCGCCGGCCCGAAAGACCGACGGAGAATCCAAACTGGGCGCCGGCCTGGGGCTGGCTGCTCCACGCGGTGCGAACCAAGCTCCAGGTGCCACTCAACTCATGGAAATAGACCGCGCCGGCATCGGCAACCGTGCTGCCCCCGTCCACCTTGTCACGCCCGGGAGCCCCGACCAGCAAACGCCCGCCTTCCACAGCCAGGGCGGCACCGAAGCGGTCACCGGCCACCCCATCTGCCAGTTCAAGGGTCTGCACGGAGGTGAGGGTGGTGCCATCAAACTCGTACACATAGACCACACCACCCGCCACAGAGGAGCTGTTCACCGCACCAGGGGCACCAATGAAGAGGCGGTTGCCCGAGGCGACCACAGACGCCCCGAATTCAGACGTCCCACCAGCGGCCAAAGGAGCCTGCAGCGTGGTTTCATAGATCCACTGGCCGGCGGAATCGCGCCGATGCAAATCGACTTCATCCAACGGGCCAGGGGCGGGAATTGATGAAGACGTGGGGGTGTGCCGAAGAGCCCAGAGCACCTGACCCGTGGCTGCCGTGACGAACTCACCGTCGGGAGCAGCATCCAGAAGGTTCGCACCCGCAACCGTGATGGCCACGCTGTTGGCCGGACCGTAATGGACCCCCACTTCATCGGGAAGAATGCCGAAACCATCCGGTGGCGTATTGACCTGGCCCCACCCGGAAGAAAGCGGCATCGAAAGAGCCGCGCCGAGGATGGCGATACAGAGGGAAATTCGGGAAGACAAATGATTCATGATCAACAACATCGAAAAGTAAGAAAACAACACCGTCCGCGATCCGCGCCGCAGTGTGGGGAAGCAATCCTCGTCTGGCGGCCAGTTAAGGGTCCGCCCCAGGGGCAGGCATCGCGGCAACAGTTCCCGCTCGCAATGGAGCGGTTTGAAGCACATGGGCCTCCTGGAGCACGCCTGCATTTAGAATGGCAGGCAATTCTTCCATTTGTCTGGAAGGCTCCTGTTTGGTCCGGATCCTTTCCACCGAGGATTCCTTCATCCCATGATCCCGCTTATCCGTGACGATCAGGGAAGATGGAACGGGCACAGAGGGGTTCTCTGTCACCAAGGTCTTATGGTCAGATGATGGTGCCACGACAGCTGGTGACTCGGCTGCGGGCTTGCGCGAGCAAGCTCCAAGCAGGCACGAAGTCCAAACAACGGCTCCGAGGCACGAAACATTAAGGATGGCGTTCCGCCACCTCAGGATTTCTCTCATCGTTTATAGGGGGTGTTCACACCATACCTACATGCCGCCCTTATGGTTGCAACTCAAAAAAATGGATCCATTGCAAATACTACGAAACATTCGTAGCTACCATGCGGGGCCTGGCCTGAGCCAAAGAGGATCACCCATCACTCCGCCCCGTGATCCTCACTCGTCACGCGCACCACTTCCTCGAGCGTCGTCACGCCATCGAGCACCTTTTGCCAGCCGTACTCGCGCATGGAGATGAACCCATCGCGGCGGGCTTGCCTGAGGAGGGTGTTGGCGTTGGCCTTCTGGGCAATGAGGTCCTGGATGGCCGGGGTGACCATGACCAGTTCGTAGATGGCGGTACGGCCGTAGTAGCCGGTGCTGCGGCAGGCGGGGCAGCCGCTCTGGGCGGCTGAATAGATGATGTGCCCCACAGGAATGGCAAAGCCTGCGGCGGAGAGCTGCTCCGGGCTGTAACTCGCCGGCTTGCGACACTGCGGGCACAGGGAACGCACGAGGCGCTGCGCGATGAAGGCGCGGACAGAGGAACTAACCAGGAAAGGCTCCACCCCCATCTCCACCAGACGGGTGATGCCACCGACGGCGTCATTCGTGTGCAGGGTGGAAAACACCAAGTGACCGGTGAGGGATGCACGCACGGCAATTTCCGCGGTCTCCAGGTCACGAATTTCTCCCACCATCACCACGTTCGGATCGCCGCGCAGGATGCTGCGCAGACCACTGGCGAAGGTGAGACTGATCTCCGGCTTCACCGCGATCTGCACCACGCCAGGGAGCTTGTGCTCCACGGGATCCTCAATCGTGACAATACGGCGGGAGATGCTGTTGAGCTGGGAAAGGAAGGTGTAGAGCGTGGTGCTCTTGCCACTGCCGGTGGGGCCGGTGACGAGCACGATGCCGTTGGGCCGCGCCAGCAGCGTGTCCACCTTGCTCCGATACTCTGCATTGAGCCCCAGCTTGGCCAGGGTGAAGCGCTCCTGACCCAGAAGACGAAGGCTGATGCTCTCCCCCTCCACACTGGGGATGCAGGCCACGCGCACGTCGATGCTCTGATTGTCCAGCTTGAGGTTGATGCGGCCGTCCTGCGGCAGGCGCTTCTCGGCAATATCCAGCCGGGCCATGACCTTGATACGGGCCAGCACCGAGGCCTGAAGCGACTTGATGTTCTCCGGAACGGGCACTTCATGGAGCACACCGTCAATGCGATAGCGGATGCGCAAGTTATCCTGCACGGGCTCCACGTGAATATCCGTGGCGCGCTGGAGCAGGGCCTCGCGGATGACCTGGTTCACGAACTTCACCACTGAGGCTTCAGCGTCATCGGCGTCAATGACATTGGCCTCATCGCGCAGGTGGCTGTCGTCCGCGTCCATGTCGCGGGACTTCATGATGTCATCAAAAGTGTCCGCCCCCACGCCGTAAAAGGCCTGGATGGAACGCAACACCTCCCCCCGGGGAGCAAGGCACCAGCGCACTGGCAGCGACACGGTGCGGGCCACCGCCTGACGGGCCATGAAATCAAAGGGATCATAACAAGCCAGCAGCAGCACGCGACCGGGAGCAGCTGGTTCAGCGGTCCCTTCCCCGGACGCCAGGGCGGAAGCAGCCGTTTCCTCTACCCCCAGCGGCAGCAACCGATGGCGCAGGGCCAACCGGGCCGGACAGAGACGCTTGAGTTCCGAGGCTTCTTCCAGCTTCGGTTGCAGCATGGGCTCCCAGGGCCAGCCCAGCTCCTCCGCCAGCGGTTGAAGCATCGCCTCCTCAACGAGACCCCGCTCCAGAAAGACGTCCACCAATGAGAGACCCGCAGCATTGGCCTCCTGTGCGGCGACTTTCAGATCCTCAGGATCAGCCACGGTCGGGAAGGCAGCACTGAGGGCGAGCGCAGGCATGGGACGGGGAGTGAGAGGCAAGTCTGCCGGAGCAGGTCAATGGCGGATCGATTCAGCAACGGAAGGCAAATCCCTACTCCGTGACCGTGGCATCTTCCTCCCCGCCATCATCATCATCGTCGTCATCTCCATCCGCATTATGAAAGCCCTGGCGCTCCAGCAGGAGGCGGATGGCCTCTGAGGCCTGGCTCAGGCTCTGGCCCTTGCCGTTTGCGCGGTTGGTCTCCTCCTCATCCAGGCTGGCTTTGATTTCCGAGAACCCGGCGGCTCCGATGCTGCCGTTCAGGGCGGGGCCTTCCGCTTCGCTCTCGTCATCCGCGCTCACAGACATGCCGGTGAGGGACTTGGCCACCCGTGCATCCAGAGTGTAGGTCGGTCCGCGCACCTGCACGGTGTGATTGATGTCCCCCATGGCCACCAGGGCACCCATGGCAGTGCCAGCCCCCAGGCTCGCAGAGATGACCGACTTCTTGTCCCCACCGCCACTGATGGCGGTGAAGAGCCGGCCGCCCTCGGCAGCCTCCACGTACACCCGTTCATCATCCGTGCTGGTCAGGAAAAACGTGCCACTGCCTCCCAGCAGGGGGGCTACAAAGTACCCTCCGGTGAAGGGATGGTAGTTGATGCCCTTGTCCTTGCGGAAGTCGAGCTTGTAGATGAGCACCTGCGCTTGCACGGAGGAAACCGCAGTCAGGGTGAGAAGCAGGGCCAGAAAAAATGAAAGGGGGCGGATCATTTGTCAAAACGCTACCGGGCGGGTTTCCCCATGTCAAACCTTGTTCCGTAGCAGTTGTGGTAAAAACAGGACATCGATTCCTGCTTGGCATTCGCAGCACTGCCGTGGAGAATGCCCTGTTGCGCAAGCCCCGCTTCTGACGCCGATGTTCCGGCCCCTTTCCTCCTTCCCCACCCCACGGCGCGCCACTGGCTCGGCGTTGCTGGTGGTGTTATGGGTCATCGCCCTGCTCTCCTTTCTCGTGGTCACGACCATGATGATCATGATGCAGGACGTGGAGACCGGCATCTCCCGCAAGATGGTCTTCCGCGCCCGGTTACTGGCCGAGATGGGCGTGGCCGTGGCGAGCCATCCGATGATCAAGGCCCAGGATCCGCTCCTGCGCCGCAAGGTGAGCGACGCGGAGGGCTACCAGGTCAGGCTCACCACTGAGGAGGCCCGGATCAATCTCAACTCCCTGCTCACCGAGGAGAAGCGCCCCACCTTGCAGCGCGTCTTCACCCGCTGGGGCCTGCGCCCTGCCGATGCCAGCGAGCTGGTGGAGAGCCTGATGGACTGGAAGGATGCCGATGACCTGCGCCGGCTACAAGGCGCAGAGCGTCAGGAGTATGAGCGCGCGGGTTTTGCCGACCGGCCGTATAACCGCCCCTTTCACACTCTGGATGAGGTGCTGCTCGTGAAGGGCATGGCTGCCTATGCGGAGACCCATCCTGAGTGGCGGGAGATATTCACCCTCTGGGGCGATGGCAGGGTGGATGTGAATGAGGCGTCCGCCGCTGTCATCGCCGCCACAGCAGATGTATCCCTCTCCGTGGCGGAAACGGTCGTGGCCGTGCGGGATGGTCGCGATGGCGAGCACCAGACGGAAGATGATCAGCTCTTTGAGAATGTGGAGGATGCACTCACACTGCTGGGTCTGGGGGGGGAGCAACGCACGGCCGCTGCGGCGTTGTTCAGCCTGCGGGGCAGCACCCTGCGCATCGAAAGTGTCGGTCACGTCAATGATCTCTCCCGCGGCATCGCCGTCATCCTGAAGAAGGATCCCGTGCGGCCAAAGGTGTTGGAGTGGCGTGAGTTCACCGTGGAGCCCGATCACCGCAGACAACTGGACTGAAGCGCGAAATACGTCAAAAAAACCACGAAAATTAGACTCGCTCCTCATAAGAGTATCCCCTAGCTTTCGGACTACTGCAATGGGAACCCCCTCACCATCTCAGAGCTTGCGACTGCCCGGCGAAGAAGGCTGGGAGTGCTGGCTGCTCGACGCCCGGGGAGCCTGGCAGAAGTCCCCCAAACCCGAAGCTGCGGCTGGCGGCATTTTCGTCATCCCCTTGCGATGCCTCGACAGCAGCCCCTTCTGGGTGCCGCAGGCGAGCGAAGGCCGGCTGGCAGAGACCACGGACCTGCGGTGGGAGGCACTGGGCATGGAGCCCGGAGCCGGCGGCCAACACTGGGCGCAATGGCCCGTCGCCACCGTGGGAGACAAGCTGCTCGTCGGCAGCGTGGCACTGGCGGACGATGCGTGCGAGGAGCTGTGGCACCGCAGCCTGCCGGATTCGTTTGAGATCAGCGCCCGCCTTTATCCCATCTCGCATGATGAGGCCGCCATCTGGCGGGAACTGGGGCGGCTGGTCATGGCCGTGCAGCGCAATGGTCAACTTCTGCACACGACTCTTCTATCAGCCCGGCTGCTCGATGCCGCAGCAGCGAAAGAGATTCGAGACTTGCTGATGGCCCTGGAAATGCAGGGTCTCCTGTCCCCTCTCCAAGCCGTGCACGTCTGGACGGAGAGCGCGCCGGGATTTGCGGATGCCCTGCAGGCCGCGCTCGGAGTGCGGATCCACACGGGGCCCCGCCCGGCCCCACATCCGCCGCATGCCCGCAGCCACCTGCTTCCGGCCGCGGCAGCAGCGATACGTCGTGACCGTGAAAAGGCGCGACGGCAGGCGATGATGCTCACCGCCACCACGCTGGTGGTCCTCTTGTGTTTCGCCGCATGGGCAGGCTGGCTGACCTGGCGGCAGCACAAGCTTGATGCCGCCCTGGCGATCCTGAGGGTGGATGAACCGCGCGTGGCGCAGGTGCAGGAGGCCCAGCTCCGGTGGCGCGCGCTGGAGCCCGCGATCGACCCCGCGACTTATCCAGTGGAGATCTTCGATCAGATCGTCAACCTGCTGCCGGAGGAAGGCATTCGTTTCCTCGACTTTTCCATGGACCTTGAGACGCTCGTCATCAGCGGCGAAGCCACCTCGCCCATCCATGCCTCCAAGTTCCAGGCGGACCTGAAGGCCAGCCCCGCCCTGGAGCGCTACGCCTTCAGCACGCCCGTGCCCACCATCCGTCCGGACAATCGCGCGATCTTCCGTGTGGAAGGCAACATCAACGGCGGAGGTGAAGATGAAGCCCAGTGAGCGCCGCCTGCTGCTGTTGTTCTTCGTGTTGCTGGCCGTCATCTCCGGCCTGCTGGGCACCCGGGAGCTGCTCTCCTGGCAGAAGCGCCTGGGCAAAGCTGAGGACCGCCTGACGCTGACCCAGATGGAGTCCCGCCTGCTCCTGGAGGAGGCGGACGTGTGGAACGCCCGCAATGAATGGATCTACCAGAGCCAGCCGGCGATGAAAGACGCACTGGAGGCCAACCAGGAGCTGACCCGTGCCGAGGAGATGGCCCGCGACCGGGGCCTGGAGACGCTCAACCGGCAACTCCTCGAACCCGAGTCCACCGGGCTCTACCAGCAGCTCGGCTTCACCATGACGGTGAAGGGCCCGCTGCAGGAGGTCTTCCGCTGGTTGCACCGGCTGCAGGCACCGGCTGATTTTCGCGTGATCCCCTCCCTGAAAGTGGCCCCTGACAAGCAGGACCCCAATCTCGTGGTGGCCACCGTGCAGGTGTGGCGCTGGTACCGGACTGCCGGCCAGCCAGCCTCCGCATCCGGCCCGCTCACGGCCGGCACCACCCGCCCGTGACCGGCCCCCCTTCCCAAATCGCCCGCTTATTATTTCATGAATCTCCGCCTGCCCCTCCCCCGGCTGCTGCGTGGCTGCATCGTCATCGCCAGTGTGGCGACGCTGACGGCCAGCGCCCAGACTCCCGGCCCCACGCCGCCCGTGCCACCGCCCACGGGCCCGGGCTCTGGACCCAGCCCCGCGCAGGGCCCCGTGCCCGGCGGTGCCCCGCCCTCCATCCGTCCGCAGCCCGCCCCGGTGCAGCCCCCCGGCACCGTCACCAGCACTCAACGCCCAGGCCCCCGCTCCGGTCGCGGCCATCGCATCCAGTTCACCGCCGCCCCGCTGGGGGAGGTGCTGGAGTTCTACCAGCAGCTCACGGGCAAGCGCATCATCCGCGATCCCAAGCTGGAAAACGCCACGGTCACCATTGAGACCTCCGGAGAGGTGCCCACCCCGGAGGCGATTGAGTTCATCGAAAAATCCCTGCTGCTGGCTGGCTATGCCATCGTCCCCAGCGGGAACAACATGCTCAAGGTGCTCGGTTACGAAGGGGGCCGCATCCCCGCCAGCGAAGGCGTGCCCATGATCCTCTCCGATGAGGGGCTGCCCCAGTCCGACCAGGTGGTGAGTTATCTCCTGAAACTGGCCTATCTGAATTCCGAGGAGGCCGCCCAGGCCTTTGCCCAGATCATCCCGCCCCACCCGTACGGCAAGATCACCCCCGTGCCCAACGCGAAGGCACTGATCATCACAGAGAACTCCAACACCATCCGCGCGTACATCGACCTGACCCGCCAGGTGGACGTGCCCCCAGGTGAGGTGAAGCACAAATCCATTCATCTGGAGCGCGCAGATGCGGAGGATGTCGCCAGCGCCATCAGCGAGCTGCTCGGCCTGGGCAGCCAGGGAGGTTCAGGCGGCTCCAGTTCCGGAAAGGCTCCACGGCCTGCACCCGTGGCTCCCCAGGCAGTGCGACCGACCAACCCGCAAGCCGCCGCTGCCATGGCCGCAGCCCAGGTGAACGTCACCTCGCCCGTCGGAGGGACCGAAGCCGAGGCTACGCCTGCCAAGATCCAGGCCATCGCCCGTACCAATACCCTGCTGGTGGTAGCCCGGCCGCTGGACATCCAGTACATCGAGAGCCTCGTGGCAGAGTATGATGCGGCGTCTCCGCACAAGACGTTTGTTTCCCGGAAGCTCCGCTACCTGAAGGTGATGGACTTCCTCGAAGTCGCGCGCAATGCGCTGTTGCGCGGTGCCAAAGATGATGGTGGCGGCGGTTCCAGCCCCTCCTCCAGCAGCGGCAACCAGACCACCACGAGCACCACCTCTTCCCGCAGTTCCCGCAGTGGGTTCGATGGGATGGGCGGCAGTGGGAGCGACAGCGGGTCAGGCGGCTTTGGTGGCGGTGGCGGCTTTGGCGGTGGCGCTGGATTTGGCGGGGGTGGCGGTGGCAGCAGCCAGCCAGCTGACGTGCAGCCCCGCAGCGTATTGATCGGCAAGACCCTGGTCATTGCTGACCCCTCTGCGAGCCAGTTCTACGCCAGCGGACCGCCAGAGCAGCTGCGCATGCTGACCGAGCTGGCCGATGAGCTGGACAAACGCCCCCGCCAGATCCTGCTCACCGCGGTGATAGGGGAATTCACCCTGGGCAATGACTTCTCCTTTGGCGTGGACTGGCTGCACACCCTGGAAAGCGTCGGCAAAGACGGCCTCATTGCCGGGGCATTGAACACCTCCGGTGTGGAGCCGGTGGACTTCACCAAGTTCGGCGGCATTGAAGACTTCGCCGCACCGCAGGGTCTTGCCGTCTATGGCCACATCGGCAAGCACTTGAACGTCTTTCTGCGTACGCTTGAGCAGAACAAGCGCTTCCATGTGCTGCAAAAACCCACTGTGACCGCTCTGAATCATGAAGAGGCCAACATCTTCATCGGCCAGGATCTCGCCATCGCCGGGCAGACACTGACCACCGGTGGCACCACCGTGAACGGTGCCTCCGTGGCCAGCACGACGGACTACGTCAAAGTCAGGCTCGAACTGCGCATCACGCCCCACATCTTTGCCAATGACGAGGTTCGGCTCGACTTCGAACAGACCAACAACGACGTGTCTGGCTTCACCGAGATCAGCGGCAACCGTGTCCCCAATCTCAGCGTTCAGGGCATGCGCAACACCATCATTGTGCCCAACCGCAGCACCGTGCTGCTGGGCGGCCTCATCACCGAGCGCGACAGCAAGAACAAGAATGGCCTGCCCTTCCTCGTCCGTGTACCGGTGCTCAAGCACCTCTTCGGCAACACGTCGAACAGCAAGGAACGACGCGAGCTGATGATTTTTGTGCAACCGCAGATTCTGACCGACGGCGTGGACCACCTCAATTCGCAGTCCAAGTGGGTGGAGCAGACCCAGTCCTATCCGGTGAACAAGCAGTTCGCGGATGACACCATCCATGTGCCTCTGGAGGCAACTCCGCCATCACCCGGGCAGGGTGTGACCTCCCCCTTCCTGCCGCTTCCTGGCTGGACGCCGGAGAACGGTGGAGCGCCTGGCATGTCCAATGACCTGCCTCCGGAAGGCTCCACGACCACCGTCACCACCAGCGTCCAGCAAGCTCCGCCTGCCCGGCTGACCAGCGCCCCCCTCCAGGCGGCCCCCGCGCCGGTCCCGGTGGATGGAGACATCCCCACGGCCCGCACTGCCAAGCAGAAGGCCAATGAGCGGACCAAGATGCTGAAAAAGTAGCCGCGGCACCCGCCTCGCCACGCGAGCAGTTCAAGGAACTCACCCCCTCATGCCCGTCTTCCATTTTGAAGCTGTGAATCTGGCCGGCCAGGCGAGCTCCGGCACTCTGGAGGCGATGGATCGCGGGGACGCGCTGCGCAAGCTCACCCGCCGCGGCCTGCAGCCCTCCAGCGTGCGTGCCGGCGAATCGGGAGCAAAAACACCCGCAACATCCGGCAACGTCAAGGCGGGGAAACCCGGCAAAGACACGGATGCGCGGCCCGCCGTGAAGGCCGGAGGTCGGTCCGCCGGCAGCCCAGTCCCCGGCACCGGCCCCATCAAACTCAAAAAAGCGCAGGTCATCCAGTTCACTGAGGAGCTGTGCGATTTGCTGGCCGCCGGACTCCAGCTGGAGCAGGCGCTGCACGCCATGGAGAACCGCAGTACACTGGTGGTCCGTGAGCTGGCCGTCCGGCTCCGTGAGAAGGTGCGGGACGGCATCCCCTTCTCAGTCTCCCTCCAGCATGTATCCCCCTCATTTGGTGAGCTTTATTGCAATCTGGTGGGCGCAGGGGAGGCCAGCGGGTCTCTCCCCTCCATCCTCAATCGTCAGGCCATCTACCTCACGCAGATGCAGACGCTGCAGGCACGGGTGACCACCGCGCTAATCTACCCCATATTCATCATCACCTCCGGCCTGGGGCTGGCAGTGATGTTTCTCACCTACCTCCTGCCAAAGCTGGCCGTGCTGATCAAGAGCACGCATGGGGATCTGCCCGGCATTGCCGTCGTCCTCATGGCCGCGAGCGATTTCTTCATCGCCTGGTGGTGGGCGTTGCTGGCAGGCGTGGTACTCACCGTTCTCACCATCGTGGTGCTTTTTCAGGACAAAGGCCGCCAGGCCTGGTGGGACCGCGTCCAGCTAAACCTGCCCATCTACGGTGGCGTGCTCCGCACACGGTTCGAGGTCCAATTCCTTGAAACCCTGGGCAACCTGCTGCACAATGGTCTGCCGCTGCACCGCGCATTGGAATTGGTTCGCAAGGCCACCGTCAACCAGTTCCTCCGCACCCGCCTGGGTGACGTGGAGGCCGCAGTGGCCGACGGCGGCTCCCTGAGCCGTGCGCTGGAGAAAGCCAATGTGGTGCGCCCGCTGGTCATCGACATGGTGCGGGTGGGTGAACAGACGGGTGAACTTTCGACCGCCCTGCAGAAGGCAGGGACGCGATTTGAGAGCCATTTGAGCAAGGCCATGGACCGCGCCACCGCGCTGCTTCAGCCGGTCATCATTCTGGTGATGGCCAGCATGGTTGGCACCATGGCGTGGATGATGATCAACGTCGTCTGGGCCACGCTCAACAATCTGCAACGCTGATCACCCTGATTGATTGCTGATTTTCAGCCTGCCATTTAGATTTTATTCCCCCACACGCTCGTACCTACGATGAAAACGCAACCCAGAATCCCCCGCCGCCAGTCTGGCTTCACCCTCATGGAGATCATGCTCGTCATGTTCATCATTGCCCTGATCATCGGCAGTGGCGTGTTCATGATGCGAAACGTCAGTGAGGGAGCCCAAATTTCTCGTGCGGAATCCGACATAAAGACATGGGAGACCATCCTTCTGCGCTACCGCACCACCCACCTTTCCCTGCCCACACAGGCCCAGGGATTGGAAGCCACGGTGAGACGGCCGGATGGCGTCAAAAAATGGATGCAGCTGGCCACGGAGAATGCGCTGAATGATCCCTGGCAGCATAAATACCAATACCGCAATCCGGGTAAGAAGAATGTCGGCAAATACGACATTTTCTCCCTCGGACCTGACGGTGTAGAGGGTACGGACGACGACATTGGCAACTGGGAGTAAGGCTCCCCGGGTTTCCGACCACCGCTGCGCCCGATGCGCCTGCTCATCTCACCACCAGTGCGTCGTGGCCCCCAGGGCTTCACGCTCCTGGAGATCAGTATCGTGCTGTTTATCATGGCGCTGCTGGTGGGCCTGTGCATTTACAGCTTCGGCGGTCTGACTGCGGAAAGGGAGCTGCGCAAGCCGGTCATGGAACTACAGCGCATGACCATGGAGGCGGTCCGACGCGCCGCGCTACAGGAGAAACCCCAGGTCATCCTGTTTGAGCCCACCGGTTTTGCCATCCGTTACCGGCAGGATCCAGACGGCATCCGCCGGAAAGATGAGGATGAATTCTACATCCGCCGCGTGAAACTGCCCCCGGCCATGAAGCTCACGCTGCGCCGGTGGGGCGCAGAGAAATTCGCCCCCGCCCCCGGGCAGCGCCTGGTGGTGGCGGCCAGCGGATTGTGCGAGCCTCTCACCGCCCGGTTTGAGCTCGGAGCGTCCTGGCTGGAGGTGACGGTGGATCCGCTGAGCGGTCGTGTGATGGATGAGGGCATGCACATTCCTGGAGATTCATGAAATCACGTCCACCCCTCCTCCTGCGAGGCGCCCCGGCCTTCACCCTGCTGGAGGCTCTCATGGCCTTGATGGTGTTCAGCACCGCCGTGATTTCCCTGGTGGCGGCCATCAACGGGATTGGCACCGCCTGGAACGACATCCGCGAGGATCTGTCAGTGCAATCCCGGCTGGAAAGCCTGCTGGTAGAGGCCACTCGGAAGCCCGATCCCAACCAACCCTCGGGGCATGTCGCCCCCGGGGAACGAAAGATGGAGGAGAATGGCGTGTCCTACCTGGTGAAAATCGAGCCCCTGGAGCTTGCCAACAGGGAGGGGCATGAACTGCCACAGCTCATGCGGGTGCGAGCCATCGCGAGATGGAATGATGGCGGTCGGGACCGTGAAGAGACGGCGGAGACCTGGATGTGGCCACCTCTGTACGCTCCCAATTTGAACCAGCCATGAAATGGGGGCCGCCGCATCGACGACGCCCCGCCGGCTTCAGCCTGCTGGAGGTGATGATGGTCATGTTCATCCTGGCCATCCTGCTTGGGGCGGTGTTCGGGGTGGTGCGGGCCACCATCCAGCTGAGCAACGACATGACCGACGCCCAACTCGCTGAAAGCCGCGTCAATGGCTTCGCCCAGTTCTGCGAACGGACCTTGCGCAACCTGCCGGCCAATGCCGTGGTGCGACATCGCGTGAAGCAGAAGGGCAACCACTACCTGTCCCAGCTCACGTTCAAGGGATCGCCAGGTGCCTTCTCCACCCAAGGAGCCGGCGGCAGTGAGGTGATGGTGATCGAGACAGATGAACAGGTGGACGGCTACCTGACGGTCACCCTCCGGTCCATGACCGCCACACAGGCCCTGGCTTGGGAAAAAGGCGACCATCGTGTGGGCCGACGCCTGAAGCTCCTGGAGGAAGTGTCCAACCTGGAGTGGCGTTTCTACCGCGTGCAAAGCGGCGAGTGGGAACCCGTGTGGAATGAGCGGCTGGAACTCTACCCACTGGGCGTTATCACCGCGAACCCGGCGCAGGATGACCCTTCCGCAGGCGGACAGCCCCCTGTTCCCGGGCAGCCGGGAGCGGGTCTGAACACGTCACCCACCATTCCACGCAAACAACGTCCACAACTAATGGAACTGCGGCTGACCATGGCTGCCAGCCCGCCACAACGCTGGACCTTCTGGGTTCCCCCCGCGGAAACACCCTCCGGCAGCAGCAGCCCCACGCCCCCGGCGACGCCGCCGCCGGGCACCCCGGTGACGCCCTCCCCGGATCCTGTGCCTGCTCCTGCCCCCGAGCCTCCTCCTTGATCCAAATTTGCCCCTGTATTTTCCACAAAATCACTGGAACAATTGGCGGTAGCAACGGAAAGTTGGACCCCGACATCCCAAGGCATGATGATCCCCCGCAACGCTTCTCACACCGGCACCGCGATCCCGCTGGTGACCAGGGGGCGCGTCATGCAGGCCGCAGCCTGGGTCTTGATACATACAGGCTTTTTGACCGGGCTTTCAGCGGCAGAGCCCTGGGCTCCGCCCACCCCCTTTCCAGAGCAGCGGTACGAAAACGGTTGGAGGAAGAATCCGTTCACGCTGAAGACCGCCCCCGTGGCGATCCAGCGCGAGTCTTTTGCCAAAAATCTCGCTCTGGGCAGCATGTACGACGACGTCGATGGCGTCACCTCGGTGGTCATCGTCAACACCAAGACCCGTGAGCGCTCCCGCCTGCGTGGTCAGGAACCCGCAGCCAACGGCATGCGTGTTGAAGAGTCTGTCATCGCCGACACCCGGCGTGACTCCTATGCTGTGGTGATGATGGGTGGTGAAAAAGCCACCCTCCGATATGACGAGGCCTTTCTCAAACAAATGGCAGCAGGCGGCGGGGCCAGCCCGACCGGAGCCGGAACAGCCCAGCGTCACCCTGCCGCCAACGGAGGCGAGCCTGCTGGCGAAGGCCAACCCGCCCCAATGACCGCCCTGAACGGAGCGCCTCCCATGGGTGGCGGAGCCGCTCCGAATGCGCCCATGTCCAACGTCGCCGGAGGCGGTCCAGCGCCCACTCCAACGGGAGTGCGCACCCCATATCCCAACGGACGGCCCACCATTGCCAACCGTCGTCGCCTGACAGCACCGCAAGGCGCACCCCAACCGCCACCGCCACCGCTCGCACCCACGGACAATCCATAGCCAGGATGCTGCAGCAGGTTTGGACTTGATGGAGCAGCCGGGCAACTCGGATGCAGCCTCCCCCGCAGCCCAGCAGCCCGCTCATTGGCAATTATTTCCTAGAATTAATTAATAATTCACCGGGTGCCCCGCTCCGTATCTGCGGACTCCCCCTCTGCCCTCTCCCCAAACGATTGGAGGCGCGGCACCGGCTTTCACCAGCTTCCGCGCCTCCAGCAATTGTTTCCTAGAATTAATTATTATATCACAAGCCGTTGTAGAGGGTGTTGGGCACCATCTTGACGTTGGCAGTGGCACCGCGGCGCTCAAAGCTGAAGGCGGAGGGGAAGGGCGTGCTGCCCTTGTCCACATCCCCCTGGCCCACCTGCTTCCAACCAGCGGTCACCGATGGTGGGGAGGCGGTGGCATAGTAGAACTGATCCCAGCCACCGGTGGCATTGGGGATCCACACAATGTCGGCCGTGGTTTCCGTCCCTTGAAGCACCTGGGTGCTCAAACCGCTGTTGGCCAGGGTCGAACCCGTGGGATACACGGTGTTGAGAGGGAGGTTGGTTCCGTTGGCGACCGGGAAGAACGTGGGCGTGGTCCGCAGCGATCCGGTGAAAGTGATGGTCAGGTTCGTGAAGTCATTCCGGGTGATCCAGAGACCATCCACGTGATAGACCGGTGTCCCGGCAGCATCCGCCGCACCACTGTTTACCTCACGCCAACCAGCCGCCGCCGTGGAGTAGAACACATACTTGTACCCGCCTGCACCGTCCGGCACATAGACCAGGTCTGCACTGCCATTCCACGTGGCCGTGGGACACGGCTTCAGGCCGGCGGAGTTGGTGGCTCCAAACAGCGTGGTGATCGTGTGCGCAGCTCGAACCTCATAGGTGTCCCCAGGAGCCGAAAAGCTGGAAAGATCATCCTCCGTCGTGAGCACCCGCTGGGCGATGGTCGTGACCGGGCTGGCGATGCCCTTGTTCGTTCCACTGGTGATCTCCACCCAGAGATTGCTCTGCCCCGCCAGTGCCACGTTGAAATCAACGTTGTTGTCGGTCAGGCTGTTTGCCGCCTCCGCATCGAGTTTGCCAGAGGCCAGCACCGGTCGGACAAAGTTGACCCCCACCAGTGTGGTGGACCAGGCGCGCGCAGTAACTTTGTGAAATCCCGCCAGTTTTGACGGAACGGTGGACGGGGCTTGCCCCATGAGGTTGGTGACAGCGGCAACCACGGTGCCGACGAGGAAGAGCGATTTATTCATGATTTTTGTTAATAAATCACGCTGAAAATAAGGGGAATTGACCCCGTCTGTCTATACTAAATATAAAACGTATAGATCTGCGCAAAATGTATTGACCGTTCTAAGCAAAATTCATAGACCTAAGCGCAGGATTATTTTTCATTAATCCCACTAACGCGTCAACACATGGTTATGACACGCTTCCATACGTCTGTGAAAATTGGGTTCGCTGTGGCCTTGGGAATGGCCGCTTCTGACGGGTACGCTGCCACTGACTACAACAATGATGGTTACGACGACGTCTGGCAGCAACGCCACGGCATCACAGTTTCCTCATACCCGCTCACCAGCGACTACGATGGTGACGGCGTCACTAATCTGGCGGAAAGCGTCGCTGGCACGGACCCAAAAAACTCGCTGGATGTCCTGGCCGTGACCAACATTGTGGTTTCAGGTGCCAACATTCAGGTATCGACCAAGACCCAGTCGGGCAAGCGTTACAAGCTGCAAAGCAGTGCCGCCCCGAACGGCCCCACCTGGGCGGATGAAGGCAGCCCGCTGACCGGCAACGGCACCGTGCAAACCTTCACAGTCGCGATGGGCAGTGGCACGGCACCCAAGTTCTACCGGGTGCAGGCCGAAGACCAGGATACAGACGGCGATGGCATCTCTGACTGGGCCGAGGGGCTCATGGGAACCAACGCCACGCTGGCCAACTCGCCCAACAACGCGTCTGGCGGAGTCGCCTCTGACAGCGAAACCCTGCGCAGCCTGATGTCGATCACCACCAGCGTGGTCACGGCCAGTGCTTATGAAAAGGAAGCCACCACCGCCCGCCTGCGGCTGACCCGCTCCTACGGCACGATGCCACTAACAGTCTCCTACACCACGGCTGGCAACACAGACACCATCAAAGGATCCGCCGCCGCGGGTGACTACACGTTGAAAGACGCCGCCAATGTCGCCATTGGCAGCTCCTTCACCATTCCCTCCGCAGCGACTCAGTACGATGTGCAGATCGCCCCGGTGCTGGACACCGCCAACGAAGTGCCGGAGATGCTGCGCCTCACCTTCCGCAGGGTGACAGGCAGCGTGACCACCCAGCTGGGGAACACCCAGGCGGTACACATCCGGGATGCCACGAACACCACGGCCAACCGCAAGCTCTTTGTGGCCTATCTGGGGCGTGAAGGCGGCGCAGTGACCACCGCCACTGGCGTAGCCACGCTACTTCTCAACGGGGACAACACTTCCGCGGAAGTGAACTCCACCTTCAACAACCTGACCTCCCTCCAGAGTGCCTCCCACCTGCATGCGGCTCCCGCGGGCACCCCGCAGGCAAGCGGCCCGATCATTGAGAGCCTTGAGCTTGGCCAGGTAACAGCCCACGTGTACCCCATCACTGCGGAGTCGGTGGCTCTATGGAATACCGATCAGGCCACGTTGGACAATCTCTACAACGGGTACATCTACATCAACGTTCATACCGCGAACTACGGAAGCGGTGAAATCCGTGGCAACTACGCTCTGGCCAACGGATCCGTCGCGCCGCCTCCGGCACCTGCGGCTCCCCCCACCTATGGCAGCACGGAGTTCCCGAACCTCGCGGCCAGTGGAGTGAACAACAATCCGGCATTGGATCGGGACATCGCCCGCTTCCTCACCCAGGCCAGCTATGGTCCCACGCCGGAAAGCATCCAGGAGGTGAAAAACCTCATCGCCGCCAATGGCAACAACGCCATCAACGGCTACACGGCCTGGATCAACAAGCAGGTCGATCTGGCCCAGACGCCCTCACCATCCCTGACCACCCTGGTGCAGGCCGCCGATGTGGAAGAGTTCATCATCCGCAACAACAAGCCGGTCACCTACGGCAACGATCCGCAGTTTGGTGGCAACTCCACCCAGTGGAACGGCACCACCCGGGCCTGGGATGCCAGCAGCATCTGGAACAACAACTACCCCTTCCAGAACAACCGCCGCCGTGAGTGGTGGACATTGGTGCTGCAAAGCAAGGACCAGCTCCGTCAGCGTCTGGCCCTCGCCCTGAGTGAGATCGTGGTGATCTCTGAAAATGACGGCACGGTCTCCACCTACCACTACGGTGCCTCAAACTACTGGGACATGCTGGCGCAAAACGCGTTTGGCAAATACCGCACCATCCTGGAGAACGTGACCTACAGCCCAATGATGGGCATCTACCTGAGCCACCTGAAAAACCAGAAGGCAAACGGCCAGATCAGCCCGGATGAGAACTACGCGCGTGAAATCATGCAGCTCTTCTCCATCGGTCTGGTCCTGCGCCACCAGGACGGCAGCCTCCAGCTCAGCACGAGCGGCCTGCCTGTCTCCACCTATGACCAGACGGACATCACAGAACTGGCGCGCGTCATGACGGGACTCAGCTTTGGCAAACGCAACGCCACCGTGGTGGGCGCCCCCACTTACCCGACTGCCACAAACCAGGCAATCGGTGCCGTGGAAGACAACACGAACTTCTTCCAGGGCGGTGGCCACCGCTTCTGGCAGGCCTCCTGGGTGAACCCCATGAAGATGTTCGACGCCTACCATGACTTTGCCGCGAAGACCCTCTTCGCAGGCAAAGCGGGCGCCACCACGATCCCGGCCCGGACCAACAACACCACGCCTGAATCGGAAGGCAATGCGGATGTGATCGATGCGCTCAACGCGCTGGCTGGCAACCCCGCCAGCAGCACCTACAATGGCCACCCGAACACCCCGGTGTTCATCAGCCGTCTGCTCATCCAGCGGTTTACCACCTCGAACCCCAGCGCCGGCTACCTGTACCGCGTCACACAGAAGTACAAGGACACCAACGGCAATCTGGGTGAGGTGATCAAGGCCATCCTGCTGGACTACGAAGCCCGCAACCTGAACACCGCAGATTCCGTGGTGGCATCTGGCAAGGTGAAGGAACCGCTCCTGCACTTCACCGCCATGATTCGCGCTGTGAAGAGCTACACCGGCTCTCCGCTGGCTGCGCTGAACACGATGCCCGTGGCCTTCACCGCCACCGAGTCCCCGGTGACCACAGCCTATCCGGCCACAGAGCTCGCCAAGTTCCCGGCTGGGGCCGTGCGCTTCCGATTCTTCGACACCACAGGCTCCGTCACCCAGTCTCCACAACGCGCGCCCAGCGTGTTCAACTGGTTTCTTCCGGACTATGTGATGCCCGGGCCGCTGGCCACTGCTGGCCTCTTTGCCCCCGAGCTGCAGGTGGCTACTGAGTCCAACGTGGTGAACGTGGTCAACTCGCACTACAACATCCTCTTCACCTCGGTGCCACCAACGGTGAAGGCGGGTCGCGGGCTCGACGACTACTTGAACCTCGCCTCCTATCGCAGTGCGGCCGGGGTGCAACTCACCGTGCCAACCTACGCCGTCTCTGCCGGATACTTCAGCGCGAACACCTTCGATCCCGCAGGTGCCACCACGCAGCCCGGAGACATCAACAACCAGGTGGACAACTTGATTCCCAAGTTCGACGACCTGATCACGCTGTACACCAACACCTACACCACCACGCTCGCCGCCCAGTATGCGCCTGCTGCGGTCCCGGCCACTCCGGGCACCACGCAGAAGCAGGCAGCCCATGCCGAAGCGGTGAAGGTGGTGCTGGACCAGTGCGACCTGCTCTTCACCTCCGGTTATCTGAAGGCGAAGTTCGGCAGCGCCGCCGCTCCGAACCCCCGCCAGTCCATCATTGACGGCGTCAACCTCATCGCGGCCAACAACCGGCACACGACGGATCCGACGAACTTCACCAATGATGCCCGCACCCGGGTGCGCAACCTCCTCTACCTGGCGGTCAGCGCCCCTCAGGCCATCGTTCTCAAATGACCGTGTTCCGCGTGATGTTGTTTCAAGTATCCACCAACCTTTTCCAGGCTTCCAAACATGAATCTACTGTTTCGTCGCAAAAATGAGCCCAGCCGCCGCCAGTTCCTCGTTCAGACGGGGTGCTCCGCCATGGGCATCACCAGTGTGGTGAACACGCTGGCCCACCTCAAGCTCATGCAGGGTGCGCTCAATGCGCAGTCCGGCGGCAGTGGCTACAAGGCCCTGGTCTGTGTCTTCCTCAACGGGGGCAACGACTCCAACAACATGCTGCTGCCCTTCACTGGCACCGCCCGTACCGACTATGAAGCGGGTCGCGGGGTGCTCACCATCCCCACAGCCAACGCCAATGCCGCGCTTAATGCCCTCCAGATCAATGCCACCAACGTTGCTGAAAGCGATCCGTTGGGCGGCTATCTGGGCACCTTTGGCGTACATCCAAAGTTCAACCACGTCAAAACCATGTTTGACACCGGGGAGCTGGCCTTCGTCGCGAATGTTGGCACCCTCACCCAGCCCGGTGTAACTCGCGCCAACTACGCCACGGCCTCCAAGCCTCCGCAGTTGTTTTCGCACTCGGACCAGCAGGTGCAGTGGCAGAGCTCCATCCCAGACAAGCCCTTCACCAGCGGCTGGGGCGGTCGTGTCGCGGACCTGCTCGACCCGGTGTACAACCCCACCACGGGGAATGCTTCCATGTCGGTCTCCATCTCCGGCGTGAACAGCTTCCAGGTCAGCCCCACCGGTGTGGTGGCTCCCTACGTGATGACTAGCAGCGGGGTGGTGAGCTTTGGCGGTTATGGCACGAACTACGCGAGTGCGGTGAACAACCCCAGTCTGCTCTTCCAGGCCGCCAACTACAAGACGGGTGAGCAGGGCCGACGTCTTCAGGCGTTTGAGAACATCCTGCAGATGACCCATGCCAGCCTGCTGGAGAACGCCTATAATGGTGTGGTCATGAACGCCCGTGTCACAGAAGGCATGGTGGGCACCGCCCTTCAGGGCACGGCGGGGGCCACCGCCGGCACCAGCACGCTGGACACGGTCTTCAATGACGCATTCGTGGGTTCAGGGTTTAATGCCAACAACGACTTCACCAACCAGATGAAGCTCGTGGCCCGCCTCATCGCCGGCCGCTCATCCCTCGCCAACACGCGCCAGATCTTCTTCGTCCAGCAGGGTGGCTTTGACACCCACACCACGCAGATCCCGGCTGGCAGCAACACGGGCGGCCACACCGGCCTGATGAACAACCTCAATTGCACGCTCAAAGGCTTCCGCGACGCGCTCACCTCCCTGGGGGTGTTCGACAATGTGGTCACCTTCACCGCTTCCGACTTCACCCGTACCTTCACGGCGAACAAGGGCGACTCCTCTGCGGGCAGCGACCATGCCTGGGGTGGACACGCCATCGTCATGGGCGGTGCGGTCAAGGGCCAGCGGGTGTACGGGAAGTTCCCCGTGCTCAAGCTCGGTGCTGCCACTAACAGCATCGACTCCACCGGAGCCAGCGGTCGCTGGATCCCGAGCTCCAGCGTGGACCAGTACGCCTCTGTGCTGGCCAAGTGGCTGGGCGTGGGCGATGCGCAGCTCGCCAACATCTTCCCAAACCTGAGCCGCTTCAACAGCCCCTCCAGCGCGGCGGCCAACCTGGATTTCCTGGACTTCGCCGTCTGAGATTTCTGAAACCTCCAAGGCTCCGGCAAACAATGGTTGCCGGGGCCTTTTCTTTTCTTTCTACTAGCTGCCATGCCCTCCTCTCAAAAGTCGCGGAGCACGTTATTGTTGATCATTGCCGGCATCGCTGTTGCTGCAGTGGTGGCGGTATTTATAATCCGATCCTCCCCGGACTCGGCCTCGCCTGCCATGCCCGGCAAACCCATCGCAGAAGCTCCCAAACCTGCCCAGCCAGTGGTGGACCTGGGGCCCATAGCCGTCCACCCATCAGCGCCTGAACTGGCCGCCCAGCTCACCCGAAATGACCTGGACACCATGGCGCGAATTGAGGCGGTGAACCAGATCCTGTATGTGTACCGCCAGGGTTTTGGCGGCAATCCCTCCGGCCAGAACGAGGACATCGTGGCCGCGATCTTGGGCGGGAACGAAAAGCGCACCGCCCTGCTGCCCAGGGATTGCCCCGCCATCCAGGACGGAAAGCTGGTGGACGAATGGGGCACCCCTTACTGGTTCCATTCCGTGACCGCCAAGGTGATGGAGATTCGCTCTGCCGGGCCTGATCGCGAACTTTTCACCAATGATGATGTCTTCGTCCAATAACTCCATGTCGTTACTGATCCGGAAGCTCCGGCGGCTACCTCTCGCCCTCTGCTGGGGAGCCGGTGCGCTGGCGGCAACTGCCGCCGAGCCGCCGCCCGCCTGGCGTTGTCTTTCCGCCATGGCCTGGCAGCGGGAGCAAGAGTTTCAAAAACCTGCCAACGAGGAACAGGCCTTTCGGAATGGACCGTTCGACCTGCCCGTGATTCCTGATCCCGGCCCGCGGGCCGCCTTCCTGCCTTGGGCAATGACAGGCGTCTCCGCAGAGGTGAAGGCGCGGCTCGTGGAGGGCGTGCGACACCTGCATGCGCTGGACGACACAGCGGCCGAACGTTGTTTCCGCGATGCCGCGCGGCTGGATGCAAAATGCGCCGCCGCTTGGCTGGGGCTGGCCATTGCCAATGAGAAGCTGCCCTCCCGGGCCCTCTATTTTCTGGATCAAGGAACTGCCGCCGCAGAAGGCAGGCCCGAGGCAGCATGGTACGATCTGTATCGCGCCCTTTTCCAAACCGTACAATCCCGCGATCTATCAGACCGGCTCATCACCCTGGCCGATGGCATTGAAGCCACACAGAAGTCAGGCAAGCCCCTGCCAGGAGCCCTGGCCATGGCGCTGCGCTACCGCATGCTCGCCTCACATGTGTCCGGACTCCCTGTGAAGAACGTCGAGTTAGCCGATGCCCAACTGCTGGCCTGGACGAAGCAACCGGGCGGCGACATCCTGCTGCCCTACACGGTGCTCTTGTGGACGAAGACGGATCCGGCCCGCGCCTCCTCACGGGTGGAGACACTGGTGCAGAAGTGGCCTCAGCCAGCCATGCAACGGCTCGCGGCCGACCCTCTGCTCGCCGCCGGGAATCTCCGCGGGGCCATGGGCCACCTTGAGGTCGCCTACCAGGCAAAGGCACCGTACGAAGCTGTTGCGTTGGAAACCACCGGTCAGACCCAGCAGAGATGGGACCGGGGCGCCTCGCTGGCCTGGACGCTCTATCACTCCGGCGCGGCAGCTTCGGCATTGGATACGGCCAGCAGCCTGCTTGGTCAGGCCCGCAAGCCCGGCTTCACTGGCCTGGAGGCGGTGGATGATGACCCGTCCGGCATCTACCTGGAAGGCCTTAAACTACGGGCCCAGCTCATGATGGCCACTGGCGACTGGGCGGGGCTGGCAACATGGATGCAGGAAATCACCACGAACTCTGACGGGCTGGTGCAGAAGCTGCACAGCCAGTACTTCGGCATGCTCGCCGCCGCTGGTTCAGGACGGCGCGCGGAACTGGTCAAACTGCGTCCTTCT
Source organism: Verrucomicrobium spinosum DSM 4136 = JCM 18804 (assembly GCF_000172155.1). Taxonomy (NCBI): domain Bacteria; kingdom Pseudomonadati; phylum Verrucomicrobiota; class Verrucomicrobiia; order Verrucomicrobiales; family Verrucomicrobiaceae; genus Verrucomicrobium; species Verrucomicrobium spinosum. The sequence goes on from NZ_ABIZ01000001.1 coordinate 7,500,331, forward strand.
TTGAAGCAGACTGCGGACCTGGTGCAGGCCACCCCCTATCTCAACCGCCATGGGCCGCTCGCGATTCGCATGGTGCGTGGCGCCGATGCTTTTGCAGATCTGTGCCAGGGCCGGGTGTCTCCCTTTTTGAAAGATGTGGTGGACGTGCCTGCCTTGGTGCTGGCACCAAAGGTGGCGGCCGCCGGGGCCAAAGACGGAGCCATCGCCATGCTGGAGGAGGCACTGGGAAAACAACCCGGCTCCAAGCCTCTGCTGGCGGCGCTGGAGAACATCAAGAACCCAGGCGCGGTACAGACAGCCTCCCCGGGGGCCGATGCGGCAACAGCAGCCGAAGAAGCCAAGTATGGTTGGCTGGCACCGATGGCTCCGCCCCTCGCACTGCCGGACAAGAATGGCTCCGTCGTGGATCTGGCTGCCTATCGTGGCCGACCCGTGCTGGTCATCTTCTTCCTGGGCGGCGGATGCCCCCATTGCGTGGAGCAGCTGCAGAAGTTCCGGCCTCATGTGCCATCCTATCATCTCGCAGGCATTTCGTTGCTCACAGTCAGCACGGATCCTGTTTCAGACCTGGCGTTGACGCTAGGAGGCAAATCAGAGCTGGATCCCGACCTCCCCTTTCAGATCCTTTCTGACTCGAGCCTGAGCACTTTCAAAGCCTGGAAGTGCCATGATGATTTCTTGAACAAGCCCATGCACGGAACCTTCCTGCTGGATGGCGAAGGACGGGTGCTGTGGAGCGACATCAGCCATGATCCGTATGTGCAGGCGGGTTATCTGCTGGGCGAGTGCAGGCGGTTGTTGAAGGTGGGCAGTAGTGAGGTGCCTGGGGGCAAGGGTAAAGGGTAGCAGCCCCCCAAGGTTCCTGGTCCGCAAAGAGGTCCGCTATCAGGGTTGGAGTACTTCCTTTAGCCCGCATTTCTCATACCCCCTGACTTGACAACCCAAGATCAGCGGGTTTTGGGGTGTGCGCCTTCTGTGGGGGGTGAGACTTGGTGGGCGAAATGGGTCGGGCCAGGGAACTGAAGGCTCTCAGGGCGTGTTCAAGAGGCCTGGATGCTCTTTGCCCAGGGTTCGAAGGCATAAGCATCCCTCTGCATGGGCTGCAGATGTCCCTTTGAGTGAAAAGGCCCCGGTCTCAGGGGCTGCATCCAGCCAGTCTTTGCTGGGCCAGACCATAGACTTCTTTGAGAGTGCAGGCACTTGGCAGCTGCACATAAATGCGCCTCACGCTCACGGTGATCAGGGCCGCGATTTTGAGCAACTTCAGCCGGATCGTGCCCACCGTGGCTGTAGCCAGAGGCGTGCCGTGCAAGGCCACCGCACGCATCTGGCTCAACAGCAAATAGGCAAAAGTCGAAAACCACAGACGCAACTGGTTGCTGCTCTTCCAGGCAGTGGAAGTGCGGTCGGCAAACAGGTCCAGCTGCTGTTCCTTGATGCGGTTCTCCATGTTGCCCCGGGCGCAATAGAAGCGTTCATACAACCCGCTGCCCGTGGCAAACTGCTCCTCCCCCTGCGCCCATGGCTCCCTGGAACTGATGTTGGTGACAATGAAGCGGGGGTTGGTCTTGCCCTGGGTTATTTCGGCCTTGCCGATGACACGCCGTTCCCGGCTCCAGGTCTTGAGCGTGCGGTAGCTCAACTCCTCAAACTCCCGTGCGGTTCCTTCCAGTTCGGGCGGAGCCTTGGCTCCGGCAGCTTTTGCAAGGCGCACCGCCTCGGCATCGAGCTTCGCGGCCGTCCGCCAGAAGGTGGGGACGAGCATCTCCTGCAAGCGGATGTTGCGGGCCAGTCCAAAAACATAGTACAGCTGCGGCTGGGTCTCGATCCAGCTCATGAGCTCATCGCGGCAGAACCCGCTGTCGGCACGCACAATGATGACCACCTGCCTGCCAAACCGGCCGCGGATGGCCTTCACGATCTTCTGGAGGGCCTCCAGGGTGCCGCCTGCCGCATCCCCGTCGGCGGTGCGCAACTGTGACCACAGAGGCACATCCCCACAAAAGCAATAAAGGGGCAGGTAACAGTAGCCTTTGTAGTAACCGTGATAGAAGCGGCCTTCCTGGTGGCCGTGAAGCAGGTCGTCGGTGGCATCAAAGTCCAGGACAATGACCCCGCTTTTGCGTGGGATGGCCGCCACCGCCATCTGCAAAAGCAGGTCTTGGATCCTGTCGGCATCAGCGTGGATCTTTTTGGTGAGCGCGTGTTCCTGGGCACCCAGCTCCATGCGGTTGAGGGTGCTCTTGCCCGCCAGGGGGCAGCCTGCATCCTGCGCATGATGCCGCTCCTGCCCCAAGACATCGGCCCGCCCGCAAGCGGCAGCCAGGAGGGGATCTCGGCGCAGACAGTCGTGGTCATTGAGGTCTTCGTAGCCCAGGGCCAGACCAAAAAATACGCTGACGCAGCATGCCCGCCAGATCGTGTTCGACGAAGCGCTGGTCGCGTCGGTCCGTGAAACAACCCGCCAGCTTCTCACACAGGCCCAGCTTCTGGTCGATCTGGCGCAACAGGAGGCTGCCCCCTTCACTGGAGAGGTAACCTCCCGAGAAATCCGCCTCCACACGCCTGCCACCCAGCGCTTGAAACTCCAACTTGGCCTGTGTACACTGTGTCGCTGCTTGAGTCTGGTGCATGCCTTGGTTTTTGCCTTGGTAATCAAAGACTAATGCGCCGCTGCACCCGGCTCAAGCTTCTCGCGTATGAGAAATGCGGGCTAGACGATGCGTTTTCCCTGATGGCATTGGCCTTTAGGCGGCGTATTTTGGCGATTGGCCTCCCTATCTTGTGTTGGATGACAGGAGACGTGCGACTGATTCCGCCTAAAGGCGGTACTCCAACAATGCCGCCTCCATCGACGTCAATTGCTTCCTTGAACCCCAACTGACGCACCGCCCCCTACTCCTTCACATCCGGCACGACGTCATCATCCGTAAAAAGCTCCCTGTCCGGCCCCGCAGACCTGACCTCCATGTCCTTGCTCGTGACGGAGTGAAACCAATAGGGCGTGCCCCATTCGTCCACGAGTTCTCCTTTGACGATGGCGGGGCAGTCTTTGGGCAGGAGGGCGGCACCTTTTTCGTTCTCCCCGAGCAGGGCGTTGACCACCAGCTCGTTGTGGCCAGTGGGAATGCCGCCCATCACCTGGCGGTACATGTAGATGGCTTTCTCCACATACTGGATTCGCTCCTCGGCAGGTTGGCCAGGCTTGCAAATCAGGCCAGAGAGTTCCGCGGCGGACTCATGCAGCACGACGGGAGGTGGCTGCGGCAGCACGGGGGACTTTACCGAAGGGCTCGAAGGTGCAGGCTCCGGTTTGGGCGGCCCGGACCCGTCCTGTCTGGTGATGTACCAGAGGACGACAGCCGATGCGACCACCACCAGCACGGCGATGACCGGCAACGCGCGCCCACGCGGAGGAGGAGAAGATGACATGAGATTCAGGAAATGACAGCACCCACCAGCCGGCCGCCGTCACCCCTCGTAGGCGGACGGCAGCCGGAGTCTTCAGCACAATCGCACAGGCCCGGGTCAGGCTTCAAGGAAGTCCATGTTGCCTGAGGTGATATTTGGCAGCGTCACGAAGCGGCTCAGGTTCGGGAAGATGTCGCCAAGAGTGCTGGCGTCCACCCCAAGCCAGCGCGCCATGATGGCGGCGTACTGGTCCACCGGTGTGCTCGGGATCCACAGGCCGCGGGTGCCCGTGGCATCGATGGAGTCCGTCACATTGCCCAGCTTGAGCACGGGGTACTTGCCATAGACCCGCTGTCCTTTGACAGCACCGCCCATGACGATGGCATGGCCGCCCCAGGCGTGGTCGCTTCCTGCGGTGTTGTCCGTCTTGTTGGGCGTGAAGGTGCGGGTGAAGTCGGAGGCGGTGAAGGTGACCACATTGTCCCAGACATTCCCCACTTCCGCGCCTTTGAGCGCGTCGGCAAATCCCTTGAGCGTGCAGTTCAGATTGTTCATCAACCCCGTGTGGCCTGCGGTGTTGCTGCCTGCGGGAATCTGGGAGATATGGGTATCGTACCCTCCATGCTGGACGAAGAAGATCTGGCGCGTGTTGCCCAGTGCCGAGCGCCCCGCGATGAGGCGGGCCACGAGCTTCATCTGATTGGCAAAGTCGTTGTTCGCGCTGAGGCCGGAACCGCTGAAGGCATTGGTGAAATAACTGTCCAGCGTCGTCGTGCCTGAGGCACCCACCGTGGACTGCAGCGCAGTGCCCACCATGCCCTCCGTGAGCCGTGCATTGAGGGCCACGCCGTTGTAGGCGTTTTCCATGAGGCTGGCATGCGTCATCTGCAGCACGTTCTCAAACGCCTTCAACCGGTGCCCCTGCTCGGTGTTCTTGTAGTTGCTGGCCTGGAAGAGCAGGCTCGGGTTGGTCACAGCGCTGGCGTAGTTCGTGCCATAGCCGGTGAAGTTCACCAGACCGCCGCTGGTCATGATGTATGGGGCCACCTGTCCCGCCGGGCTGACCTGGAAGCTGTTCACCCCGGAGATCGAGATGTTCATCGAGGCGTTGCCCGAAGAGGGGTTGTACGCCGGGTCGAGGAGCTCGGCCACACGTCCACCCCAGCCGCTGGTGAAGGGCTTGTCGGGAATGGAGCTCTGCCACTGCACCTGCTGGTCCGAGTGCGAGTAGAGTTGCGGGGGCTTGGGGGCGGAGGAGTAGTTGGCCCGCGTCACTCCGGGAAAGGTGAGCGTGCCCACGTTGGCGATGAAGGCGAGGTCGCCCGCATCGAACATGGACTTCACGTGCGTGAACTTCGGGTGCACCCCCAGCGTGCCCAGATAGCCGCCCAACGGATCGCACTCGGCGATGTTGGTGGCATTGAGCTGGAGCGCATTGAGCGACGTGGTGGCATGGGTCGTGGGAATGGTCAGCATGCCGCGGCCGGCTTCGTAGTCCGTACGGGCCGTGCCACTGAAGGGCAGCAGCATGTTGTTGGAGTCGTTGCCCCCGTTGAGGAAGACGCAGATCAGGGCCTTGTACCCGCCTCCGGAAGACTGCGCATTGAGCGCACCCTGCATGAGGTTCAGGTGGGCCAGGGTATTCACCATGCTGGTGATGCCCATGGCAGAGCAGCCGGTCTTGACGAGGAACTGACGGCGGTTGGGCTCGTTCTTTTTGGGAAAATTGAGGTGCATGGAAGAAACAGGTTGGAATTGAAGTCTGGACGGTGACATCGGGACCCGCCGTCCGGCACATCCGGGCGGCAGATCATTCCGGTTATTTCAACACCACGGCCTGGGGCAGCGTGGCCAGGAGGTAGAAGGTGTTCCTCACGCGGGTGCGCGCATCGTTGGCGAAATTCGTCGCATCTGTCGTGTGCCGGTTGTTGGCCGCGATCAAGTTCACACCATCAATGATGGACTTGCGCGGGTTGGACGTCGAGGAGCTCCCGTAAGCCGACTTCAGATAGCCAGCGGAGAGGAGGCTGTCGCCGAAGTCCACAATCACCTTCACCGCCTCCGCGTGGGCTGCCTGCTTCTGCGTGGTGCCCGGGGTGGCCGGCACCGCCGCAGGTGCATACTGGGCCGCGAGCGCCGTGGTGTAGGTGGTCGTGTACAGGGAGATCAGCTCATCAAACTTCGGAATCAGATTGTCCACCTGCTTGTAGAGACTGCCCGGGGAGTTGGTTCCAGGAGTGAACTGGGTGGCCGTGAAGTAGCCCTTGTCCACCGCCCACTGGGGAATGGAGAGCTGCACTCCTGTGCCTGTCTGATAGCCGGCAATGTTGGGCAGGTCATCCAGGTTCCGTCCGGCATTGGCCGTGGGAGGCACGGAGGCGAAGATGGTGTTGTAGTGGCCGTTGACCACGTTCACCACATTGGACTCTGTCGCCACCTGGAGCTCAGGTGCCACCAGGCCTGCGGAAGCCAGCGGTCCAGGCATCACGTAGTCCGGAAGGAACCAGTTGAACACGCTGGGGGCGCGCTGCGGAGACTGGGTGATGGACGACTGCGTGTCGAAGAACCGGAAGCGCAGGGCCCCCGCCGGGAACTTGTTGTATTCCGATACCGGATACGCCGTGGTGACCGGGGACTCCAGCGAGGTGAAGGCGATCGGCACCGTGGTGAGGTTCACCAGAGGAAGGCCGGTGTAGCACTTCAAGGAGCGCAGCATGGAGGTGAAGTGGAGCAGAGGCTCCTTCACCTTTCCAGATGCCACCGTCCCATCCGCGATGGAGAGGCTGCGGGCCTCATAGTCCAGCAGGATGGCCTTGATCACCTCACCCAGATCTCCGCAGGTGTTCTTGTACACGTTGGAAACGCGATACAGGTAGCCGGAGCTGGGGTTCGAGGTGGTAAACCGCTGGATGAGCAGACGGCTGATGAAGACCGGGGTGTTCGGATGGCCGTTGTAAGTGCCGCCGGAGAGGGGGCCTGCCAGGGCGTTGAGGGCATCCGTGATGTCCGCCAGGCCTTCCGACTCCGGCGTGGTGTTGTTCGTCCGGGCGGGGATGGCCACCTGACCGGCCTTGCCGTTGAAGAGCGTTTTGGCGCCAAAGTCATGATAGGCATCAAACATCTTCAGCGGGTTCATCCACGCGGCCTGCCAGTAGCGTGTGGAGGTGCTGGACTGGAAGAAGTTTGTGTTGTCCTGAAGCGCACCCACCGTCTGGCTGGAGGGGTTGGGATAGGTGGGTGCCGTCACGCTGGCGTAACGCTTGCCAAAGGCAAAGCCGGTGAAGACGCGGGCCAGCTCCGTGATGTCGGGCTGGTCATACGTGGCGATCGGCAGGCCGTTGTTGTCCAGTTTCAAGCTGCCATCCAGATGGCGTTGCACCAGACCAATGGAGAACAGCTGCATCACCTCACGGGCGTAGTTTTCATCCGGCCGGATGTTGCCCGTTGCTTTCTGATTGCGCAGGAAGCTCAGGTAATAAGCCATCACCGGGCTCTGGCTCACGTTGGAGAGGATCTGGCGATACCGGCCAAAAGCACCCTGCGACAGCATGTCCCAATAGTGGGCCATCCCGTAGTGGTTGGTCTGCAAGGTGGAGTCGTTTTCCGACACCACCACGATTTCACTCAAGGCCAGGGCCATGCGCTGACGGAGCTGGTCCTTGCTCTGTAGCACCAGCGTCCACCACTCCCTCCGGCGGTTGGCATAGTTGGGGTAGTTGTTCTGGTGGATGGTGCTGGCCACCCAGGCGGTGCCATTCCATGAAAAGGAACCGGCTCCGAACTGCGGGTCACGGTTGTAGTTGATCGGCTTGTTGCCCCGCAGATAAAAGTCCTCCATGTCTGCGGCCTGCACCAGGGTGGTGAAGGAAGGCGAAGGGGTCTGCCCCAGGTCCATCTGCTTGTTGATCCAGGCGGTGTAGCCAGCGAGCGCGTCGTTGCCGTTGGCAGCAATGAGGTCCTTCACCTCCTGGATGCTCTCCGGCGTAGGGCCATAGGTGGCCTGAAGCAGGAAACGGACGATGTCGCGGTCCAGGTTGGATCCCGTGAGGATCGGCCAGCCTGTGCTGCCATAGACCGGCGGGGCGGGTGGGGCCGGAGGCTCGGCCACGGAACCGTTGGCAGGGGCAAAGTTTCCTCGAATCTCACCGCTTCCGTAGTTGGCCGTGTGCACGTTGATGTACACGTACCCGTTGAAGAGGGCGTTGAGCGTGGCTTGCGCGGTGTTCCAGCCACCGACGGGTTCCGGCACGATGGTGTACACGTGGTCGGTCACCTGGCCGAGCTCCAGGCTTTCCACGATCGGTCCACTCGCCTGAGCATCCGCCGCAGGCGCCGCATGCAGGTGGGAGGCACTCTGGAGGGAGGTCAGGTTGCCAAAGGATGAGTTGACCACGGCCAGGGTGTTGTCCCCGTTCAGCATGAGGGTGGCCACCCCGGTGGCCGTGGTGATTGCCCCGCCCTCCCGGCCCAGGTAGGCCACAAAGAGCCGGCGGTTGGCCTCGGTGTTGGTGGCATCACGAATATCCACCTGCGCCGTGCCCAGGGGAGTGGTCACGCCACCGGACACCGACTGGAAGGTAAAGCGAAGCACTTCAGGAACTTCATTGCTGGAATCAGTGGTGGGTGTCACCCGAACATCGTACTGCGCCGCCCCAGCCGGGATGGTGAAGCTTGTCCCGGAGATGGCGCCACCCGCACCATCTTTCAGGACATAATCCGAAGCAGAGGCGGAGCCGAGTGCGGCGTCAGAATTGCCAGCAAGGACAAATGATACCAGAAGCGGCATGCTGCTGTCGCTGCGGGTCAACCGCACTACCGCTGCCGTACCTTCTTTTTCATAGGCGCTGGGTGTGACCACACTGGCAGAAATGGAAAGCAGACTGTTCAGCGTGGCACCGTCTGTCCCCACGCCGCCAGAGGCGTTGTTGGGTGAGTTGGCCAACGTTGGAGACGTGGTCATTTGCCCCTCCGCCCAGTCAGACACGCCATCTCCATCTGTATCCTGGTCACCCGCAATGACGCGGAAGAATTTGGGGGCTGTGCCAGACCCGAGTGGCACAGTGAAGCTCTGCGACACTCCGGTACCCGTAAGCGGGGATCCCTCCGCCGTCCAGGTGGGTCCATTGGGAGCAGTGCTGCTTTCCAGCACATAGCGCTTGCCCGTCTGGGTCTTCACCGAAACCTGAAAGTTGCCTCCCGAAGCGCTCACCTCCCCGACCTTCAGCACGTCCAGTGGATCGCTGGGGTTTGTCCCCGCAACACTCTCTGCCAAATTGGTGGCACCATCACCGTCCGCATCTTCCGCGAGTGGGTACGTCGCCACAGTAATGCCGTAGCGGTTCTGCCACACATCATCGTACCCGTCGTTATTGCTGTCGGCGGCTCCATGAACCAACAACACTGACGTGGCGGCCAGTCCCAATGCCGCAGTCATTCCTTTTATTTTGCACAGTGAGGAGGGGCGCATCATGGCGGATTAAGCGTTGAGAATTAGTCCCTTGGCTGAAGTCGGAGTCCCCGCGAGGCTGCCAATTTGCGAAAAAACAATCAACGCAAAATTGCAGAAATTATAATTTATATATTTTCATTACGGCATTATGCAGAACAGCAGCTTATCTCAAAAAAATAATTTAATTGCATGGCTTACTGTAACCCAAGCGGTTTCCCCGCTCATTCTACGGGCCGGACACCGCAAGTCCCAGCCGTCCGGCCGGGCTGCGGACGGTCCTGTTCGCAGGCATGGAAAGGCCCCCGCAGCGCGCCGCGTCGCACTGGATCGGACGCAGGCAAGTCATGGTGGCACCCTTGCAGTTCTACCGACCCTCTCAAAAAATTCGGGCTGCATCCTGCTCATCCAACCAATTGACCGCCGCCCCTTCACACATCCGGGAGCACTTCATTGGGGAGTCGCGATTTTGTCATGGCCAAGGCGCGGCCAGCGAAGGATGATGCCCCTCATGACGGCCGGACGAATCTTCACCAAACACTTTGTGGTGCGACCTCAGGACCTGAACCACGCCGGCACCGCCTTTGGCGGCACCATGATGGCCCATGCCGACGAACTCGCTTTCATCGCCGCGACCTTGACCTACCCCGGCTGCACCTTTGTGACCAAGGTGTTCCGCGAATTCAACTTCATCCACGGGGCAGTGGAGGGTGACATCGTCCAGATCGAGGCCGAGGTGCTGCAGAAGGGCCGCAGCTCTGTCAGGGTCGGCGTAAAGGCCAGCCATGCCATCACCCACCGGGAGTTGTTTCAAACCGAGGCGGTGCTGGTGAATGCGCGTGGCGGAAAGAGCATGTCGATTCCGGAGAGGGAGGGCAGCTGAAACTCAAAGTAGTGGCGGGCTTCAGCCTGCCTTTGTATGACGTAGATGGCGCGACGGAACAGGCTGAAGCCTGTGACTACTTTGCTTGGCGAGGGTATGCTTCCAACGCTTGACCAAGGAGCCGCGGTTTGTGCTTGCACAACCGCCGATGGTTAACGGAGCGATTGATGAATTACTTCGATGCCGCAACTCACGACCCAGCGCCATCATCGGGAAGTTGGCTTGTCAACTTTGATGATCTGATGGTGTCCCAGCCCGGATTGCCCGATGCCGGAGGCATCAAGGCCATTAGACGGTTGAAGGAGCCTAGCGACTGATACCTCCGGAAGTTCAGATTCCGTATTGCATCCCGGAGCGGATGCCCGCGACGTCGCCTCCGGCATCTCAACTTCCCTGGAAGACTGTTCCGATTTTAATCGGCTATTGACGCTGTAGGGCAAGCGCTCCGCTTGCCGCGAATGACTCCTGACGCGACACTCGAAACAGATGGCCTGTTGAGGGAGCAGGCGGACATCAGGGGGTAATTCGACTGACGAGCTGAAGCTCTGCACTACCTTGCAGGCAGCGATGCTCAAAGTAGTGATAGGCTTTAGCCTGTCGTTGTGTGACGTCGATAACACGACTGAGCGAGGCTGGGAACCCACGCCTCCTTTATTGCGAGAAGGGCGTGCGAAGGGAGGCCTGGAAACGTGTCACTTTGGCAACCAGGCCGACTGAAGTCGGTACTCCAACAATGCCCGCTCCGCCGATACGACAGATACCTCGAACCCCAACTGACGCACTGACGCACTGACGCACTGACGCACTGACGCACTGACGCACTGACGCACTGACGCACTGACGCACTGACGCACTGACGCACTGACGCACTGACGCGCCGCCCCCCTAATCCCGAACCTCGCTCCAGCGAATGTTCCGCCTCACTCCCACGACATGAAAGTGATCGTCCGAGTTCTGAATGTAACCCTGGGCATCGATGGTCATGCCTTCGCCCTCCAGGCGGCTGCGCTGCACATTGGACAATTCCGTCTCCATGTTCTGACTGATCCGAGCGTCGGCACTGACCACCCGATGCCAGGGCAACACAGCAGACTCTTCTTCCGTCAGATGGCTCATCACTGTGGCCACGTGTCTCGCCACCACATTCATGTGCACCGCGATGCTGCCATAGGTGGTGAACTTCCCCGCCGGGATCAACGCCACCAACCGGATGACCTCCGCCCGAATCCGGGCAAACGCTGCGGACCGCGCCTTGGGCTTGGCTTTCTTCTTCGGGGGTTGGGCTTCGGTACTGGGCCTGTCTTGACGTTTTGGCATGAGCGTTGGCAAGAGTCTGCCGCAATCCCATGCGCTCTGACAAGCCCTTATCCCTCTCCCCTACGGTACCGTCGCCGGCCCAAGCTTTTCCTTCCGGCCGGAGAGTTCCTTCCAGCGCCGATAGGTGTCCTGCTTGATCTTGTCGAACTCTGCGTTCTGCTCTGGGGTGAGGTGCTTGGCGATGTCGCTGTGCGTCACCTCGAGTTCGAGAAGAATGCTTTCAACCGCATCGGCCACGATGCCATGAAAACGCTCACCCGTTTTATCGAGAATGGGGCGGATCTCCTGCCGCTGCTCCGGAGTAAGTTTGAGCCGACGCTGAAATTCCGCCATACGGGCGTCCCCCCATCGCTTCAGGGCAGAGCGCTCGGTCAGTGCCTTTTTCACCCCCTGGAGGGTGACTACAACACCGGAGAGCGCACCAGCTCCAAAGATGGCGGTCATGCCGAGCACGAGTTTCCAGTGGCGGAGAATCTTCATGAAGGGAAGGACGTATTAAGGAGCGGCAAACGTGTTCATGAAAGTACCCGCCAAGGCCGTGTCGCCGCTCCAAAGACCGAGAAGGAGGTCATAGTTCAAGGCCACGGCAGCGAAGGTAATGGCCATGGCGATGGCGGCCCCACGCCAGGCAAAGGTTTCCCGAGTGCGCCAGATGCCTGCCTCAATTTCCGCCATGCCAGCCTGCCAGCCCGCCACCACGCGGGTGGTGAAGCCATACGGCAGGGTCTCGTCCTCTGCCGGGGCCTGGGCCGCATGGCGGGCCAGGCGTGACCAGGGCGATGAGTTGCGAGGGGATTCGTTCATAAGGTCTCTGTGTCTCTATTCTATATGGCGAAAATCAAACCGAAGTTCCGCAGGAGTCGTCAGATCCCCGCCTTCTGTTGCCGATTTGGGGGGGTGGCTTCAAGTGCTTCCATGGCTTTGCGCAGCTTCCGGCGGGCGCGAAAGGCCCGGACCTTCACCAGCGTGGCGCTCCATCCTGTGGCTGCCTGCACCTCCGCGACCGACCTCCCTTCCATGTCCATCATGGTGAGCACCAGCCGGTCCGCCGGCTTCAGAGTTTCCAGGAGTTTGTGTGCCAGCTCCCGGGCGCTGACCGCATCGCCAGAGCTGGTCTGGGAGTGGTCCTGCAGCACCTGGTCCAGCACCTCCACCTCCCGCTCGCTGAGATCTGCCCAACGCAGTTCGGGCCTGCGCTTCTGATGGCGCAACGCATCCAGGCATGTGGTGACCGCCACGCGGGAGACCCAGTGCTCAAAAGGCATGGGGCCCCGCCACTGATCGATACGGGCAAAAACTTTCATGAACACCTCCTGTGTGAGATCCTCCTCAGCGACGCGACGCGGCAGATGCCCACGCACAATACGAACCACTGCGGGATAAAGCAGCTCCACCATGGTGCGGGCCGCTGCCTCGTCTCGATCATCCCGCACCCGTGCCACCAATGGGGCAAAATCGGGTGGAGTGTCACGAGCGGCAGGCATGGATGAACATGGGGCACGACCCATGAGACGCCACCGTCAGGTCGCCGGTTACGTTTCTTTGCGCGAACTCGCAGGACCCTGCCATCAAGAATCTCGCCACCCCAGCCAGGGCGATTGCCTCACCCCAGCCTTTCTTCGCTGCCACCCACCTTCCCACACCCAAAAAAAGATTGGGCTGGGGAGAGCCTACTCCATTTCACGGGCGACCTGCAGCGTGCGCTGCAAGGCATCCAGAAACTCCTCGGCGTTCTCCATGGGCAGCATGATGGTGTCGCGACGCCCTCGGACGTCCTCGGTGATCTTGATGAACCGACCCCGGTCGTTCTCCTTCAGGTCCAGGAAAAAGATTTTCCTTTCGCCGACGATTTTTTCACTGTGCAGCGGCGGAGCTCCGCGCTGCGGTTCTTCACCATAACCATACATGCTCATGCCTGTCCTCCATAACTGCGAAATTCTTTCGTAATCAAAGAATTCGCTTATTTCGGCGAGTCTAGTGGCGTGCTCCCCAGTTTGTCCAATAAATTCGCAGAGGCGCGTCGCAAGGTCTCAGCCCAGTCCTACGGCATGGCGTACGCGGTCCAGAGTACGGCGGGCAACGACGCGCGCCTTCGCGGCACCGGCCTGCAACACATCATCCACATAGCCCGCCTGGGCCACGATCTGCGCCCGACGATCACGAGCCTCGGCAAAGAAGTCCCAGATCTTCTGGAATAACTGCTTTTTGTAGTCGCCATAGCCACGGCCGCCTTTCTTGAAGTCCGCCACCAGTGCATCGTATTCCTCACTCGTGGCGACCAGCTTGTAGAGCTTGAGGATGGAGCTGTCGTCCGTGGGCTTGGGGGCCTCCACCGGCGTGGCATCAGTGATGATGCGCTTCACCTTCGTCAAGAGCGCCTTCTCCTCTTCGAAAAGGCCGATGGTGTTGTTGTAGCTCTTGCTCATCTTCCGCCCATCCAGACCAGCCACCACCGCGGTGTCTTCCCGGATCAACGCCTCGGGCACTTTCAGCGTCCCTTCACCGTAGGCGAGATTGATCTTGGTGGCGATGTCGCGGGTCACCTCCAGATGTTGCTTTTGATCCTTGCCCACGGGCACACGATCACTGTCATAGATGAGGATGTCCGCTGCCATCAGCACCGGGTAGGCAAAAAGGCCGTGATTCGGCGTAAACCCATTTGCCACCTTGTCTTTGTAGCTGTGACAGTTCTCCAGCATGGGCATGGGCGTCACGGTGCTGAGGATCCACGCCAGTTCGGTGTGCTCTGGCATGTCACTCTGGCGGAAGAAGACCGCTTTTTCAGGATCCAAACCACAGGCCAGGAAGTCGACGGCGAGGTTGCGCACGTTCTCTCGCAGCACCTTCGCGTCCTGAATGCTGGTGAGGGAATGATAGTTGGCGATGAAGTAATAGGCCTCCCCTTCGTGCTGCAGTTGCAACGAGGGCTGCATCATGCCGAAGTAGTTGCCGAGGTGGAGCCGCCCGGTGGGCTGGAGGCCGGAGAGGATACGCATGGGATGGCGAAAGTGCTTGCGGACGGGGCAAAGTCAACCTACGGAAAACCCTGTAATGATGATCGCCCGCCAGTTCTGTGGCCGCACCATTTCTCCGGGGTCTTGCACTCCCCCGTGATACGGTGACATTGCCCATTCTGCTTGCAGCCCCGACTACGATCAGGCGCTGCCGTGGGTCTGTCTGCTGGTCATACGACCTTTTTACCACGCTGAGCGCTCTCGACGCCGATTCCCAGGCGAGACCGCCCCCAATACATTGCCCCTCTTTTTAAAGTGCTTTTTATCCCCCGCTCTCTCCCACTCCGCCGCCATGTCCTCGCGGCCTGCGCCCTGCCCGTCATCCTGCTCGCTTCCTGCAAAGACGAGGACAAAGGCAGCAAAGACAAACCGGGCCAGATCAAGCTCAAGGTGCTAGATGGCCCTAAAGATGACCTGTCCAAGCAGGTGGAGGCCTTCACCGGCAATCACACCCGCGTCGTCTGGACCCAGGCCCGAAAGAAAGGGGCCTCAGACACCTTCGCCGTCTCTGAGGATCTCGTCCTCGTAGGCATTGACACTCGCAACGGTCTGGGCATCCGGGAGATTCTGGAGAAGCCGGGAAACTACTCCCGCCCACTCATCAGTACGGATGGGAACACCATTCTCTTCACAGACAAAAATACCGTGCGCAAGGGCGGGAAGAAGCACTACAAGCCCTACATCTACAAGACGGACTGGCGTGGCACCAAGCCCGTGCGAGTGCTGGATGGCTATGCCACCCAATGCTGGCGGGATCCTAAAACAGGGACCGAATGGGTGTATGCAGTGCGGAATCTCCGCGCCACCAAAGGCCTGTCTCTAGAGGCCCAACGACTGGTGCGCTTCCAGCTTGAGGATCCCACCAAGGAAGAGCTCATCTACGACGACAGCTACATCACACCAGACAACATTCAGTTCTCCCGCGATGGCACCCGGGCCAGCGCCCTCTTCCCCTGGCCAAACGCCGGCATCCTGGTGCAGAAGAACGGTCAGTGGCAGGCCAAGAAGCTCCTCAATGGGTGCTGGACGGCTTATGCTCCGGACAACAGCGGCCTGAGCTGGGTCTTCGATGGCGAGCACAAGAGCGTGACCATGTACGCCGATGACGGTGCCAAGGCATGGTCTCTGAAGTTCAACGACGCTCCAGGGGTGAAAGGTCGGGAAATGTACCACCCGCGCTGGACGAACCATGCCCGCTTCATCACGCTCACTGGCCCTTATTCTAAAGAGAAAAACTCCTCGGGGAACGTCATCAACAAAGGTGGCGGCACCGCAGAGATCTATCTGGGGAAACTTTCCCCGGGGGCGGACAAAGTGGAGTCGTGGCTCCGCGTGACTCAAGACAAGCAGGGAGATGCGTACCCTGATGTATGGATCGCCGGCGCACGAGAAGCCACCCTGGCGGGACACCATATCGGCAGCAGTACCCGCTCCGCTGCTGCTGTCGGCAACTGGCCGGCGGACAACAGCGGATTGCTCCTGGTCTGGAGGGACCGCGAAGCACTCAACACCTTCCGCGACCGTTCGGGCCAGAAGCTGGAGGCCCGGCTCGACAGCCAGGGAGCCGCCCGTTTCGGCCGCTGCAATGAGATGCTGTTGGATGGTGGCAGTTTTATCATGGAGGAGGAGTCCGCAGCACCGGTCATCACGCACTTCCGAGATCGCGTCCCGGCCAGTTTCGAAGCAATCGTTTTACCATCTGCTTTTGAGGCGACTACCGATACCAGTACGAGTGAGCGCTCCGCAGACCAAGGCGCTCAGATATTCCGCGCGCCCGGGATGAATCTCCATTTGCGCAATGGACAGCTCACGGTGTCCAAGGGCGCTGGTGAGGCGTGGACATCCGCCCAACCCCTGCCCACCAAGCCCTTTCACCTGATGGTGGCACGCTCCGAGGCTGGCTTCACGCTGTATGTCGATGGCCAAACCGTCGAGCTCCAGTCATCTCCCGCCGAGGCCGCTCCCGTGCCTGGTGATTCCATCACTTTTGGCGGCGGATGGCAGGGCGGTCTTTTGCAAGTGGCCCTGCACGACCATGCTCTGCCCGCAGATCAGGCCGCCGCGCATGCGGCCAGTGCCCAAGTCCGCATCAACAGCCTGCCCCCCACCCCGCCGCGCTTGCGAGTGAAAGCCCGCTTGGTGGAGACCTCCGCCATGCCCACCGCGGAGGGCATTGAGCCCTACACCAGCGCCCTCGTCGCCTACGTGTATGAAGTGCAGGAGGTACTCGCAGGCGACTTCCCTGCCACGGAGAAACGGCTGCTCGTGAAACACTGGGGCATGCTGGGTCGTGAACCGGTGCAGGGCTTCCCTCGCACCGAAGGCCAGACCTATGAACTCGTGGTGGAGCGGCAGTCCGCCCACAGTCACCTGAATGGTGAGCGAGTGATGGACGACACGACCGCTTTCGACCTTGAGTCGTGGTTCGACGTGTCCTCACCCCGAGTCACTGCTGCCAAATAGGGGCACCCCCGCTTATCTTCACTCGAAAGATGAAGACACGTTCATTTTTCCCGTTAATTCATCTCCTGCTCTTTTGTGTAATCGCTGCATGAAACTCCGCCTCCCCTCCTCCACGCTTGCCCTCCTCTGCGCCGCCATGCTCGCTCCCGGCGGCACCCAGGCTGACGATTTCACCTCCGTCGTGAAAGGCGCACTCGCCGCCTCAGCCGCCACTGATCTCTCCGTTCCTGGCAAGGGAGATAGCAATTGGTTCTTCCTGCGCCGTGAACTGGAGCACTTGCAGAACGGCGACCTGGCTGCTGCCGACCTCTCCAAAGCCAACAAGGAAGGCACGGACCCGGTGCCCGTCATTGCCAAGTACGCCAAGGAACTGAAGGCTCTCGGCGTGGAACTTCTGGTGGTACCAGTGCCCGCCAAGGCCTCGATCTATCCTGAGAAGCTCGACGCAAAGGTGGAGGCATCCAGCGTACCCGCCCTGGCCCCTTTCCTTGCCAAGCTGAAGGCAGAAGGAGTGGAGGCCCTCGATCTGGAAGCGGAGTTCAAGAAAGTCCGGACCGCAGAGCCTGCCAACCAGCTCTATTGCGCCACGGATTCGCACTGGTCTCCTGCGGCCTGCCGGTTGGTGGCCCACCTCGTGGCAGCCAAATATAAAACCCTCCCGGAAGTGACCGCCGCGAGGCTGGCTGGCCTCACCACCCTGCCTGCTGAAACCCGAGAGTATCACGGCGATCTCCTGACAGATGCCCAGAAGGGATCCGTCGCGAAAGAAAAACTGCCCATCTCCCGCGCTGGCCTGGGCGCAGGTAGCAGCGTGACCACCGTGGAAAGCAGCCCCGCCAGCCCCATCGTGGTGCTGGGCGACAGCCATCTCCAGGTCTTCCGTAAAGGCGGCAACATGCTGGACTCCCAGGGCGGTTTCGTGGATCACCTCCAAGTCGCCCTTGGCACTCCCGTGCAGGAATTCACCATGCAGGCCGGAGGTGCCGATGGCCCGCGCGTGGAAATCGCCCGCACCTCCGCCAAGAACCCTGACTTCTGGTCCAAGAAGAAAGTCGCCATCTGGGTCTTCACCGCCCGTGAGTTCACCCAGGGCAAGTGGCGTGAGATCCCGGCACAGGTGAAGAAGAAGTGAGCAGAGGGAAAAGTTCTAAAAGCGGTGAGAGTGGCCTGTGAGGCTGCTTCACCGCTTTTTCTTTGCCCCCACGAGGAATTACCCTGGGGAAGACAGCGCAGCCAGGACTTCGTTGGTGATGTTCTTCCCACCGCTGAAGTTGGTGATGAGGCTGCCGATGGAATAGATGGGCCCCCAAGGGATGCCCCACCAGCCAAAGAGAAATGTCAGCCCGGAGAAGGCGAGCCCTTTGACCACGGCACTCTCCCCTCCTTTGAGGAAATAGATGTCACTGGACCTTTTGAAGGTCATGATCAGCACGGAGAAGGTGTATTCGTAGATGACAAACCGACCGCCACGGTCGAGTTCATGTCCCAGCTCCTGGCCTGTCATGGAATCAATTCCGATGATTTTCATGCCGGTTATTTACGGGAAAACAATCACCCAAAACAAGTGGATTTACGATCGCCTGCAAAAACTACGGGCGAGCAATCAAATTCCCAGCTTAGGAATGTAAAATGCTTGGCCAGAAATTTCCCGCCCGCAGCAAACTGCGTTGCAGGCGGCACTTGCCCCTCTGTCCGCCTTTGCTAAGTTTTTATTCTCTTTAACCTCAGATTGCCATGTCTCTCGACGCGCTCCGCACCTTCAAGACCGGGTCCAATACGGACGGAAAGTTCTACTCATTGCCTGAACTGGAGAAGCAAGGAGTGGGGCCGGTGTCGAAACTGCCGGTGAGCATTCGGGTGGTGCTGGAGTCCCTGGTTCGCAATCTGGACGGGAAAAAGGTGACGCTGAAGGACGTGCAGAACCTCGCCAATTGGAACGCCAAGGCTCCCGGCGACTACGAAATCCCCTTCACGGTCGCCCGCATCGTGCTGCAGGACTTCACCGGGGTACCCCTCCTAGTGGACTTGGCCGCCATGCGCTCTGCCGTGCACGCCATGGGCAAGAACCCAAAGATGATCGAGCCGCTGGTGCCCGTGGATCTGGTGGTGGATCACTCCGTGCAGGTGGACTTCGCTGGCACGCAAGACTCCCTCAACCGCAACCTCGACCTCGAATTCCATCGCAACCGCGAGCGCTACAAGTTCCTCAAGTGGGGTGAGCAGGCATTCGACACCTTCAAAGTGGTGCCTCCCGGCATCGGTATCGTGCACCAGGTGAACTTGGAGTACCTCGCCAAGGGCGTGCTGGAGAAAGAGAATGTGTTCTATCCAGACTCCCTCGTGGGCACGGACTCGCACACAACCATGATCAACGGCTTGGGCGTCGTGGGCTGGGGTGTGGGCGGCATCGAAGCTGAGGCTGGCATGCTGGGCCAGCCGGTGACCTTCCTGGTGCCTGAAGTGGTGGGCATGCGCCTCACCGGTGCCCTTCAGCCCGGCGTGACCGCGACTGACCTCGTACTGCGCGTGACCGAAGTGCTCCGCAAGACGAAGGTGGTGGGCAAGTTTGTCGAATTCTTCGGACCCGGTGCCCGTGCGCTCAGCGTGCCGGACCGTGCGACCATCGCCAATATGGCCCCGGAATACGGCGCGACCATGGGCTTCTTCGGCATCGACGAAGCAACGATCACCTACCTTGCCGGCACCGGCCGCTCCGCCGAACTCTGCGGGACGGTGGAAAACTACTACAAGGCCCAAGGCCTGTGGGGCATCCAGGAAGGTGACGAGATCGAGTACACCCAGGTGGTGGAGCTCGACATGTCCACCGTGAAGCCCGGTGTGGCCGGTCCCAAGCGCCCGCAGGACCGCATCGACGTGTCCGCCCTCAAGGAGAAATTTGAGTCCCTTCTTGTGGCCCCCACCCCAGATGGCTTCGGCAAGGCTTCTCTGAACGGCCAGTATGAAGTGACCGTGGACAGCAAGGACGGTGTGAAGGACAGCATCACCCATGGCTCCGTGCTCATCGCCGCCATCACGAGCTGTACCAACACCAGCAACCCGAGCGTGATGCTGGCCGCCGGTCTCCTGGCCAAGAAGGCCAACGCCAAAGGCCTGACGGTGAAGCCTTCCGTTAAGACCTCCCTGGGACCTGGCTCCCGCGTGGTGACGGACTACCTTGAGAAAACCGGCCTCCAGACGGAACTGGACCAGCTCGGCTTCCAGACCGTGGGCTACGGCTGTACCACCTGCATCGGCAACTCCGGCCCGCTCGACCCCGGTATTGAGAACGTGGTCCGCAGCGAAGACGTGGTGGCCGCCAGCGTGCTCTCTGGCAACCGCAACTTCGAAGCCCGCGTGCACCAGAGCATCAAGGCGAACTTCCTCATGTCCCCCCCGCTCGTGGTGGCCTACGCCATCGCCGGTACGGTGGACGTCGATCTCTCCAAGGAGCCTCTCGGCACTGGTAGCGATGGCCAGCCCGTCCTGCTGGCCGACATCTGGCCCAGCAGCGAGGAAATCGGTGCCGCCATGGCCAGCGCCCTGGCTCCCGATGTGTTCCAGAAGCTCTACACGGGCTTTGCTGAGCAGAACCCCAAGTGGAATGAGATTCCCTCCAGCGTGGGCCTCGTGTACGACTGGGACCGTGACTCCACCTACATCCAGGAGCCTCCGTTCTTCGAGAAGTTCAGCATGGATCCCAGCGACATCAACGAGATCCACGGCGCTCGTCCGCTCGGGATCTTCAGCGACAGCGTCACGACCGACCACATCTCCCCTGCGGGCAACATCAAGAAGGACAGCCCGGCTGGGAAGTACCTCCTGGAGAACCAAGTCACCCAGGCAGACTTCAACAGCTACGGCTCCCGCCGCGGCAACGACCGCGTCATGACCCGTGGCACCTTCGCCAACGTGCGCATCAAGAACCTCATGGTTCCCGGCACTGAGGGTGGCATCACCAAGTACTTCAGCGGCCCTGGCGTCTCCGCCGAAGCGGCAGAAGTGCTGCCGATCTATGACGCTGCCGAGCAGTACAAGGCCGCAGGCGTGCCACTCGTCATCCTCGGTGGCGAAGACTACGGCATGGGCTCCAGCCGCGACTGGGCCGCCAAGGGCACGAACCTTCTGGGCGTGAAAGCTGTGATCACGAAGTCCTTCGAGCGTATTCACCGCTCGAACCTCGTGGGCATGGGCGTGCTGCCATGCAACTTCGTGAACAAGGAAGACTACGACAAGGTGAAGGGCCTGACCGACGCCACCTTCAGCCTCCTGGGAGTGTCCAACGACATCAAGCCCATGAGTGAAGCGACGCTGAAAGTCACCCAGGCTGATGGCGAGACCTTCAATGTGCCCGTCATCGTCCGCCTCGATACGCCGGTGGAAATCGACTACTACCGCGCTGGCGGCATCCTGCCGTACGTGCTCGCGCAGATCCTGCGCGCGAACGCGTAAGGGCGAGGTTTAGTTAATTCGCGAAAAGGCCGCCAGGAGACTGGCGGCCTTTTTTTGCCTGTCGGCGGAAGTTGGAGCGTAGTCCGGCTGTCCTCTGCCGGTTTGGGAGCGGAGGGTGAGACTTGCAACGGCGGGTCGATGTCGTCCCCGCTCGTCACCTCAGCGAACATTCGTCCTGAGCCGCATAAATGCCAATGCCATCAGGGAAAACGCATCGTCTTGCTGTTTTGCCTTGGCGCGCCTCGGAGCCGCGTTGGTGCAACCGCCACGACTGTAACTGGTGAGCCCCTTTCAGAAGGGCCGAAGGTCCGGGTTCATACCAGCCTGGGGCAACGCCCCAGGGATAGATGGCCAAACTACCCTTGAGGGCTGTAGGCCCGGTGTCATCAAGTCTGCCTATGACGAGCATCCCTGAATGACGTCGGGCCTGCAGCCCTCATGATCTAAAACGAGCGCCTGCCTTGGGCGTTGCCCAAGGCTGCAATGATGCCGGACCTTCGGCCCTCAATACTTTCACAAAAGGGAGATGCTCGACCTCTCCACTTTTCCCTGATGGCATTGGTCCCGCATGCGGGACGGGACTCCAACCCTGCCGTCCACATCATGGGAGAACTTCGAATATTCGGGACCGATGCGGGCTATCGTCCAATGGACGCCCACCTCACCCCTGACCTCAAGTCTTGCGTCTTCTGTCTTGAAGTCTTGTGTCTCCCGCGAAGCGGGAAGGGCCTGGGCCGGCCGGTGTAAGCCGGATTCTGTGCCTCCCGCGTTGCCGCAAAAGGTGGCGGTCATTTCTCTAGCCCGGGGCTTGCGCCCCGTGCTCCCCGCTTTGCGCGAGGTGCGACTAATACCCGGGGTTATCCCAACTCCTTGCGGAGTCAGTGCGGCCAGGGCGGGCCGTTTCCCCTGTTCTGTCTTGCACCGTGTGGGGTTTGTCCTGCCTCCTTCCTTTCAGTCGGAGCGGTGAGCTCTTACCTCGCCTTTTCACCCTTACCGCAGTTGCCCGCGGCGGTATGTTTTCTGTGACACTTTCCGTGACCGGAAGCTTACGCCGCCAGCCCCCGCGTTTTCACACGGCACACTGCCCTGAGGTGTCCGGACTTTCCTCTCTCAATTGCCTTGCGACATCTGACAGCGACAGCCTCCGACCGACCCAGCTCGTAAAATAAGGCCGTTTTGAGCGAAGGAAAGGGAATCTTGGTCTTCGTTTACGGGCCCAGTGGCCAGGAGGCAGTGCGTCAGTGGTCAAGGTGTTGGATCTTTTCTGGCGATTCGGCCCCACTGCTTACCATAGACCTCTCACCATTTACCGAAATGCCGGTTTCCCGGGCTGCTGAACGTGCTACCCTAGTCACCATGTCCACCCAGACCTATCCCTGGTCGAACAACCGCCGCACGGCGTTCAAGATTGAACGCTGGTCGTGGAGCCTGCGGTTGTGGCTGCTGTTTGCCTTCGCGCTGGCGGTCCTCTTTCATTGGTGGTTGTACTACTTTTTTAGCACGGTGGATTTCGGAAAGAGCATGCTGCCGGTCACCCAGACCAAGGCCAAGGCGGATCGTATCGCCATCAATCCAGAGGCGCTCAAGGAACAGCAGGCCATCCAGCACATCCCGGACCTGATCGCCCCCTCAGACAAAGCGGAGCCGCAGCTTAAGGCTGATCTACAGGACATTGCGGAGATGATTCCCGAGGACAGGCCGCTGAATCTCACGCCGGACGTGGACAAGGTGACCAACTTCCTGGCCCCCAAATCCAACCCCAACGCGACGAGCCCGGCCCACGCGCCCTCTATGGCCGCGATTGCGGACATGGCCCCCGGTCCCGATCTGGCCAGTTCCATGGACGCCATCAAGAGCTCCGCCCTGCGGCAAGCCGTGTCAGACCAACAGCTCGTGCTCCCCGCCAAACCCCTGGACAAGGAGCTGGAAGGAATGGACGGCAAACTGCTGGATCGCCTGAACAACCAGAGCAAAGCTGGTGACGGATCTCCCCGCGCCATGGCCGGGTACAGCAATCTCGAAGATCTGCTGGCCAGGGGCGGTGCAGTAAATGCCAGCACTGCGCCCATCATGCTGCCAACTGACCTCCTGTTTGAATACGGGAGCGACCAGCTCGCCGAGAACGCCCGCCTGAGCCTCATGAAGCTGGGGTACCTGATCACCAAGAACCCAAACAGCCGCTTTATCATCGAGGGGCACACGGACACGATCGGGTCAGCGGAGTTCAACCTTGATCTCAGCCAGCGCCGTGCCAACGCCGTGGTGGGCTGGCTCATACGCTCCCTGAGACTGAGCAATGACCGCATCGATGCCGTGGGCATGGGCGAATCCCGTCCCCTGGCCCGAGTGAACCCGAACGGCACGAAGGAAGAGCAAGCCCTGAACCGCCGTGTCGAGATCAAGGTGCGCCCGATCAGCCAGTAGCCATCAGAGCATTTCCCCCAAGGAACGAAGAAACCGGCCTGTACATCCGTTCAGCCGGTGTCATTAACGACCCACACACAAAAGAACAGGACTCACTCACTCACACGGCATGGGGGACAAGGAAGCGGCGGCACCGCGCAAAAAAGACGGCAGTTCAAGCCTTTTTCGATGGCTGAGCTTTATCCTGCTGACCATCCTCTTTGTGGTCGCGTACGTGAAGATGGGGGGCCTGCTCATCTCGCAGACCAACCACACTGCCCAGCAGATCCTGGGAGGTGACCAGAAGCACAACATCCGCCTGGCGCTGGAGACCAGGGAGGATCTGAGCCCGGACTTCAACAAGGGTTTCACCAAAGCCCTGGCAGATTTTTTCCCACATCGCACGGACGGCGTGGTGAACCCCCTCTGGCCCTGGGTGGCGGCTTGGCTGGCCACGCCGGATCATCCCACCCCGACAGAGGCGGATGCCGCCACGGTGACGGAGAAGGATGAGGATTACTTCAATCGAGGGCGCTGGTTCCATGTGTTCATGACCTGCACCT
This sequence comes from Verrucomicrobium spinosum DSM 4136 = JCM 18804, assembly GCF_000172155.1. NCBI lineage: Bacteria > Pseudomonadati > Verrucomicrobiota > Verrucomicrobiia > Verrucomicrobiales > Verrucomicrobiaceae > Verrucomicrobium > Verrucomicrobium spinosum. The sequence continues at coordinate 7,524,280 of NZ_ABIZ01000001.1, forward strand.
TCCTGGTCATGCTGGGCCTTTCAGCGTGCCGCATCTTTTCCCTGCCTGCCTCGCTGAACCTCATGCTGCTGGGCGGCTTCGGGGCGCTCCTGCCACGCTCCGCATACTTTCAACCGGAGCCGCTCTACTTCGTCTTCTTCTTCCTCACTTGGGTGGCGTGCATCTCTGCATTGTCTCATAATACCCTCTGGATCTACGGGCTCATCGGAGCGCTCTCCGGCATCGCGTACATGGCAAAGGGCTCTGTTTCCCCTTTGATCATGGTCTTCGTGGGAGTCAGCACGTTGCGTTGCCTCTGGGAACTCGTCAGCGCCCGCCGCCGGGGCTTTGTCCTGGCGAACGGGAATCTGTGGCACTGGCGGAATCATCTGATGGGGCTGCTCATCCTGGGCATGGTTCACCTGCTGACCATTGGTCCCCGCCTGACTGATGCGAAGGAGAAGTTCGGTGACTCCTTCCACTCCTACCCCGCCTACTGGATGTGGATGGACAAGTTCAACCCCGATTGCTACGAGTGGATGGGCCAGCACAACACGAAGGAGCGTCTCCAGGCACTGCGACCTGAGGACAAGCCCTCGCTCAAGAAGTACATCGACACGCACGGCACGGAGGCCTTTGCCCAGCGACTCCAGGACGGCACGTGGAATCGCGTGAGTGAGTTCCTCTGGCCCAAGCAGACCAAGCGCAGCCAGAAGGTCGAGAATCAGAAACCCTGGAAATCGCTGCTGGAATGGCGTGGAGTGTACCTCATCTGGCTGGGGGTGGTGCTGATGGCTCTGGTGGTGGTGCTATGCAGTGCCGCGCCCAAGGCAGAACACGCCGGCCACGTCGTCTTCCGCCATGGCACGGTCACGATTGTGTTGTTCGTGCTCGGCTCAGTGGCGATCTATTGTGCGGCCTATGGATTCTATGCGCCCATCGCCCGCGGCAGCGGGGATCGATTCATGCTTTCCTTGTACCTGCCGCTGGCATTCTGCCTGATCTGGGGCGCAGAGTCCATTGTGCGCCGTCTGCGCCGTCGTCAGGGGTGTAGCCCGTGGATCACCCGCAGTTATCTGGCGGCCCAGTGGCTGCTCTTTGCCGCCATTTCCTGGCGACTGGTTGAGATCTTCCGGTTCCCCTTCTTCGACAACCGTTAAGCCCGCGCTTGCCCGCCTCACTGAAGCCCTCATGGCCAAACCCGCGCCCACGCTCCTGCTCTGTTTCGACTTCGACGGAACCCTCATCAATCATGAGGGAGAGCCGGCCTTTCATCCGGCTATGGGGGACATGCTGCGCCATTTCAAAAGCCAGGGGGCAGCCTGGGTGGTGAACACCGGCCGCAGCCTGAGCCAGACGCTGGAGGGCATCGCGCAGCACCATCTCTTCATGCTGCCGGATTACATCATCGCCCAGGAGTGCGAGATCTACCGGCCCGGCTTCTTCAAGCCATGGAAGGACTTTGGCTCCTGGAACTCCCGCGCCCGCCGCGCCCACGACCACTTCGTGGACAAGCATCGCCTCTTCCTCGCGGAGATGCGCCAGCATGTGGAGCAGAACACCCGTGCAGAGTTCCTCATGGGTGACTTGGGCCAGGTGGGTATTGTGGCTCTGGATGAGCTGGAGCTCGACGATATCTGCGAGGTGATCAACGTCCGCACCGCCCGTGATCCGGACATCGGTTACCACCGCAATGGCCGGTACCTGCGCTTCACCCACTCCTCCTACAGCAAAGGGACCGCCCTCCAGGAACTCGCCCGCATGATCGGCGTGCCCCGGGAGCGCATCTTCGCCGCGGGGGACAATCACAATGATTTGCCCATGCTGGACTCAGGCGTGGCAGGCAACATTGCCTGCCCGAGCAACGCACTCGATCCGGTGAAAGCTCACGTGCAGGCGCACGGCGGCTACCTGGCAGGCAGGCCGGCCAGTGAAGGGATGATGGAGGCACTGGAGCACTTCTTCCTGCGGAACCCCAGGTGAAGCTGGAGCAAGATGCTCCAAGCAGGCCCGTTTGCATTTGGTCAAGACCGATGGGCAATTCCACCCCGGGTGGAAATGCCAACCCTCGACTCGCAACCAAGGCGGCGAGGCTCTGTTCGTAGTACAAACTTTAGTTTGCTCAGTCGATCTACCGTGACGCGTACTGAGCAAACTAAAGTTTGTACTACGAACAGCTTCCCCGGAAACGGATATTGCAGGGACGCCAGGCCTCACAAGCTCATGCCCCCACAGCGGAGACTTCATAGCATGCACGAGGCGGGGGTTCCCAGCCCCGCTCAGTTGCGGGATGACTGAGGTGACACGCGGTTAGATGAACCAACAACAAAGGTGGGCCCACCGCTTCGCTCACCAGCGGGACCGGAGATCCCGCCTCCTTTACCGGCTGGAGGTGTCTTTAGGATTTGCTGACTTAGCCCGACTTGGCGGATTGCCGGGGTTGATGATCCTCCAGCCCTTGATTTTGCGACATTGGGTTCAAAAAGTCTTCACTACATCTTCCGCCATTTCGCGACCTTCCGGGGTCTGCTTCAACCAGTGATTTTGGGCGGGGCCTGTTCAGGCAGCGTGATCTTGAGCTGGTCCAGCAGCAGTTGCAGATCCTTTGAAGGCTGCGTGTGGCGGCTCATCACCACCTCCCTTCCATCAGTTGTGGGCAGATGCACATCGAGCATCTGCACCGTCGCGAACTTCTCCAGCACACTTCGCGGTGTCAGCCCGCTGGCCGTCAGCCTCAAGCGCGCCTTGAGCGTCACCTGCAGGCAGTACGCCAGGAACGACACGAAGAGGTGCGCTTCAATGCGATGGTCCAACTGGTGGTGCACCGGCCGGATCCCCAGATCGTGTTTGAGCTCCTTGAACGCCTGCTCCACCTCCACCAGTTGCAGGTAATACTCCCAGAGCTTCGCGGGATCGGTCTCCGTCAAATTGGTGCGCAGCAGGTAACGCCCCTCCCGCCGCCATCCTTCACGCAACAGCTTGCGGTCCAGCTCCCAGCTCAGAGTCGCCCGCTGCCGGCCCTTGCCCTTGCTCTTGCTCTTGCTCTGGTCTTTGCCTGTTGCTGGCTGCAACTGCACGCTGACCTTGACAAAGCGCGCATCCCGCCCCGCCTCCTTTTTGGCGGCACCCAACGCTTCGTACATCGCATCACGGTGCAGGGGGCGCTTGCGCTTGCGCAACCCTTCCAGGGCATCCAGATACTTGCGCAGCCGGCGCCGACGCATCGAGCGTTCCTTGGCCACACGGTCCTGGCTTTGGGCCAGTACATAAGTCTCCCCTTCATGCGGCAGCAGTTTGACGCGCACCTGGGGGCGGGCCTGCTGCCAGGGTTGCCGGGCCAGTGACTCCTCCAGCTTGCTCAAGCGTCCTTTGGGCGTGCCCACCAGATAGCTCACCGGCGGAGTGCTCTGCCGCATCTGTTCAAGGGTCTCTTCAGTCGGGATGCCCCGGTCCATGACCCAGATGCGTTGGGCCTTGCCGTACTGGTCTTCGATCCTGGCCAGGAAGCTCTTGAGGGTGCTCTTGTCGGTGGTGTTGCCCGGCAGCACCTCATAGGCCAGCGGGAAGCCTTCGGGGGTGACGATGAGGGCAATGACCACCTGCACGCAGTCGCTGCGCTTGTCGCGGCTGTAACCAAAGCGGCGCAGACCGGTGGGGTTGTCCGGCGGGTTGCTTTCAAAGTAGGTGCTGGTCAGATCATACAGCAGCACCTCATAACGGGCTCCAAACAGGTCGCGCCAGCGCTCGGTGAGATGATCAAACAAGGCACGCTTGTGGGCCAGGATCTTGTCATGGCATTCGTAGAGACGGTGGATCTCGGCCAGGGCGAAGTCCGCGCCCAGCAGGTCGGCAATGGCCGTCTGGTCAAACCAGTGGCGGTGCAGCCGCCATTCGCTGCCCGGTTCGATGAGCCGGTAGAGCACCAGGGTCTGGAGCACCAGATCCCAGCGGGTGCCCTCACGACTGGGCGGCAGACGTGGTCGCCAGAAGTCAGCCAGGAGCAACTGCTCCCAGAGCAGGCAGGCCAGCCAGCAGGCCCCCCATTGCCGGGGCCGTTCCAGCCGCATGGCCGCAAGGCGCAGACGCACAATGGGCAACTCATCAACACCGACCTGCTCGGGAGCATGATCTTCGGCAAAGAGGGCCACCTGTTGAGGAGCGCTCTGGTCTTTGCCGAAGAGTTCAACCGTCTTGCGCCAGGAGGCTTCCTGACGACCATTGAGTTCACCCAGATAAAGGACGTGCCGCTGGACCACCTGCCGGGAACTGATCCGCCGGTTTTCGACGATGCTCCAGTAGAGGTGCTCTTTGCCATCCTTGAGCCGTTTGGTGGAACGCAGGAACATGATGGCCCAAGAAGTTAGCCAGCAAAACGCGCGTGCAACCACCAAGGTCTGCACTACAAGCCGTTTTTGAAACGGACCCTCGCAAAATCAAGGGTTGCAGCTCGATGGCAGGCCCAAAAATGCCAAAATCGGCCGCGAATCCGCCAAGTTGGGTTAGGCCCCTTCGTCAACGCAGCTTCCCGTGCAGCTCAAACCTCTTGCCCGCCAGCGCCTCTTTGGCGGGCTGGCCCCAAACGGGCGTGGGGGTGTAGTTCCAGTCCACCAGCATGCGGGGGCTCGCGCTGGGATGGAAACACCAGCCGGTCCAGTTCAAGCGATGCTTCTGGATCAATCCCAGAATGTCGGGCACCCAGGTTTCAGCGTCTTCCTGAACCTCGTGGGGCATGAAGTCCATCTTCTTGGCATCGGCACCCACTTCCCCCAGCAGGATGGGATACTTCTCGGCAGCATCGAGCAGGTACTTCTGCCAGCCTCGCTTCCAGGGGTAGATGTGGCAGGCATAGATGATACCCTGGCCGCCTTCGTCCTTGAGGCCGAATCCATTGAGGATGCCATCCAACTGATAGGCATAGTCCAGACCACCCACCAGCACCATGTTCTTCGCACCAGTCGAGCGCACGGCGTCCAGCATGGCCTGCATGCCGGGTGACTGAAAACCATGCTTGTTGTGCAACTTCTCCTCGGGTGTAAGGAAAGCATCCTCATCGCCGTCTTTGCGTTTTTCTTCCACGAACCCGCCATCGCGCCAGACCTCCCAGGAGACGCCGTGGGGTTCGTTCATCAAGTCAAAGATCAAGGCAGGATGGTTCTTGTAGCGCTCGGCCGCATCCTTCCAGAAATCCAGAAACTCCTTCCGCGGTGCCCGGTAGCGGTGCAGGTCCAGCACCACATACGCGCCGCGATTTGAAGCCAGGGTGATGATCTGGTCCACCACCGCTCGATAGGCTTTCCCACCGTCTTCGAGGTCTTTGCCAAACCAGTAGTCGTCTTTGATGGGCAGGCGGATCACGTTGCCCTTCCATTCTTCGATCGCCACCACCACGGACTTGAACACCTGTTCCCCACGCAGGCTCCACTCCAGGCTGGGCACGTTCAGACCCTGGAGCCAGACTTCCTTGCCCCCGTCCACCGTCACAATGCGATTGCCCTCAGCCCGGATCGCCGGCGGCCACTTGGCCTGGTTGGGTTCCTCAAGCGGGACCCGCGATTTCTCGGCCTGGATCTCGCGCTCCTTCTGTCTGGCGAGGAGCAAATTGGCATCGGCAGGCTTGAGCAGGATGTTGTCGAGCTCAAAGCTGCCGCTCTTCACTTCAAACAATGCCGGCATGACCACTACGGACACTGCCTCTGCGGGCACCAGGAACTCGGTCCGCTTCTCCACCCAGCCATCTGTGTCTTTTTGAGAATACGGCGGGGCGGGCTTGCCCGGCAGCGTCTTGCCGTCAGCACCTTTGAACTCCAGCATGATGCGCGCATCAAACCAGGGCTTGGGGCCTTTCTTCAACCCGGTGATGCGCTGTTTCCAGGTCATCTCAAGGGCCGCCGCGCCTTCAGGGACGGGGCATTCGCGATACAGAAGCACGGTCTTGCCAGGCGTGAGACTGGTAAGGCGGATGAATCGGTTCCCATCGCTCTCGTCCTTCTCCCAGGAGATGCCACCACCCTTGCCCCAACCTTCGGGCGCATCCTTCTTTTTGCTTTCGGTTTCAAAGTTGCCGTTGCTCAGCAGGGTGCCTTCCCTGGCCAGCAGAGCTGCCGCCTGCTCGCGACGTTTTGCCGCGACCTTGGCATCCATCTCCGCCTTCTTGGCGGCCCGCTCTGCGTCGGCCTTCTTCAGCGCCTCGATCTGTTCCGGGTTCAAGGGAGTAACACGAATCTCCGCAAAGTCGAGACGACCCGACTCCGCCTGGAAGAGACTGGGCATCATCTGGAGGGCTGCGGCCCCCTCCGGCACCATGTAGTTGCGGGTGATCTCCGTCCACCCGGCCGCCTTCATGGAGAAGACGATCGGCGATGGCGTGGGTTTCACCTGCTCCCGCGCCTGGTTCAGGAAATGAAACATGGCCCGTGCATCGTTCCAGCTCTGCTTGCCCTTCTTGACGTCTGCGGTGCGATACTTGAAGGCCACCTCGATGCCCATCACGCCGGCTGGAATGGGGACTTCACGATAGGCAGAGAGCATCTTGCCGGACTCGACCGCGGTGATGCGGAAGAACGGCTTGCCTGCCTCATCCTTCTCCCACGAAAGGCCCGTGCCCTTGCCCCAGCCGTCCGGCCAGGAGTCGCCATCCGCATCCTGGCTGAAGTCGCCATTGCTCACGAGGTTTGTCTTTTGAGCCGGCGCCTGGGCGTTCACGCTCGTGACGCCCACACACAAAAAGGCGAACAGCACGGCACACCAGGCAGGCTGCCAGGAAGAGCCCGCCCTCCCTGGCCGGCCCCGGCGAAAGGCGGCAGCAATCAAGGCCGCAAACGCCATCAGAGCCCGCGATGGCTCGGGAGCCGCAGCGATGGAAATCGCACCCTCTGAGTGAAGCTGGGAAGTATCCCAAGCCAGGCCCAAACCTGCCAGAAGGCCATCCACACTGGAGCTGAAAGCAAAGCTCCCGGAGGTGGCGGAAACCTGCGACCAGTCGATCAGCTTCCAGGTATCCCCCACCGCCCAGGCGGTCATGGCATCGGCCGCGTCCACATGCAGTGTCGCACCCGCAGCTATATCCACCAGGCCCTGGCCGGCACCGAAGAGCAGCAGGTCTGCATCCACCCCCGTGATGTTATTTCCAAATCCATCCCCGCTGCCGCCAAAAAGGTCAAACTCCAGGCGGGAGGTGGAACTGAAGGTGACGGTGTCTCCTCGCAGTTCAAACTCTGCTGCCGCAGGCGTGGTCAGGGTGAAGTCACCCACATCCAGCAGACCGTGGAAAGTCAGGCTGTTGCCAGCCGCAGCCACCACCAGGCCGGTGCCGCCGAGAGTGGCACCCGCGTTGACCGTGAGATTGCCCAGCCCGGTGCCGGAGCCAGCGGTGTTGTTCACCAGCAGACGGCCTTGGGTCACCGTTGTGGGTCCGGTGTAGGTATTGTCTCCCGCCAATGCGAGAGTGCCAGCCCCCGTCTTGTTCAGTCCGCCGGCAGCGGTGGCATCCGTGAGGGCAGTCTCCACCGTGAGGTCTGCCGCCGCTGCGCCATCGCCGATGTTAAAGGTGCGGGTGCCATCGAGGCGCACGCCCCCCTGATTGACCTCCGCAGCATTTGAAGAAGCGATCTTCACCGTCTCCTGGTTGCTGGCGTTGCCGGTGAAGGTGACGTCTCCGCCCAGCGTCAACTGGGCCCCTTTGTTGGTGGCATGGCTGTTCACGATGATGGCGGTGTAGGCTCCTGAAGCAACGTTGCTGATGACCAGTTCCTTCAGCGAGGTAAAGGCGTTGAAGGCACTGGAGCTGGAGGACTCCTTGGCGCGCAGCACCCCGCCGGACAAGGTGGTCGTGCCCAGCACAGTGATGTCCCCGCCTGCATTCATCCCCAGCTCACTGCTGTTGAGGGTGGCGTTGCCGTTGATGTTGAAGGTGGCATTGCTGCCGTGATTGCCAAAGTTGCCGCCGTTCATGGTGAAGTTGTTGATCGTTTCGGTATGGCCGTTGTTGCCGCTGCTTGCGGTGCTGTCCATCCAGAAAGTGCCGGCGTTGATGGTAACACTGGCAGTGTCTGCGATGGCGTTGCTGTTTTTGAGCAGGGTACCGCCGTTCATCACCAAATCAGTGGTCAGACCGATGTTGGCCACGGATTTGTTCAGACGAAGGATGCCGCTGTTCAGCGTGGTGACGCCCGTGTAGGTGTTGACCTCCGAGCCACCCAGCACAGTCTGCCCGGTGCCGCCAAAGGTGACCCCCTTCCCCCCATCGTTGGTGATGACACTGTTGATCTGCAGGGGGGCGGGCGTATTGCCCTGGTTGACCCCGTTGGTGAAGGAGAGAACCACACCCTCCTGGCCGTTGAGATCCAGAGTTGCCACACTAAGGAGCATGACATCCGTTGCCGCGGCAGTGGTGACAGCTTGACTGGCGAAGATCATGCCGCTGTGAACCCGGAGGGTGGCGCCAGCACCTGAGATCGCGACTCCAGTATTGGTCCCTGTACCGGTAAGACTGAACGAAAGCGAATTGATCGAGGTCACACCGGCTCCGAGGGCGGTGTCCTGCGAGGCGCTTCCAGATGTCCTCGCGTACAATACGTTGTCCAGCTGGGTCTGGCCGCTGACGATGGCGGCGGTGTATTCTGTGCTCGTGTTCAACAGCCGGATTCCCTTGCTGGCATCATAAGTCACCAGCCCAGTCCCGGAACCTCCCGTAGTGGTGGCACCATACACCCCTTTCACAATGCCGACGGTGGATGATCCTGCCACTCCACTGCCCGTCAGAACGGGCGATTCATCCAGCATCAGGTTCGAGGAGTCTGCCACCAGATCTGCCGCCGCATTCACCCCGAGGTTCTGCCCCCGGACCAGCAGGGTGCTGCCTGTCTCCCTCACCAGGCTGCCGGCTGTGAGCCGCGTAGTCCTGGCCGCGTTCGGGGTGAGGGTGACAATGGCGTAGCCCTCCTCCGCGGTGAGGGCATGGGCAATGGTGTCGTTAGAGTTCGCTCCGGCATTTCCTGTGACTGTCAGGAGGACCCCATCACTGCGCCCCGTTCCATTCAAAGTCACACTCTTCACCCGGGTGATGCCGGTGTTTCCACTGGTGCCGCTGTTGAACCGGAGATGAGACTGGCTGCCCCCGTTGAATTTTACGATGAAGTCGGAACTGGCGGAGCTGCCCGTGGCCCCGTTCAGAGAGAAGGTGCCGGACAGGACGGCAGTGGAGCCCTCATAGGTATTGGCTCCCGAGAAGTTCAGTGTGCCCCCGCTGGCAATGATGCCTCCGTTGGATATCGCATTAATGAACCCCAGCGTGCGGCTGCTGCCCACTGTGAAATTGCGGACCTCACCGCCGAGATCGATGTCAAGAGCTTCATTTGTACCAGTCGATCCAAAGAGGATGGTCGCACTGGCCCCCGCGGTGTGCACAATGTCCCCGCCGAGCGTGAAGGTACGATTCCCCCCCGTGCCCCGCAGCGTGATCCCCGAGTTGCCTGTGTAGTTGAAGGACAATCCGTAACCCGGTGAGAGATCCGAGTTCACAGTAATCGTCTGCCCCCCTGCCAGCGCAAGCGAACTGTGCCACACTCCATTGATGGTGCTGTCCGCCCAGTTGTTCGTGTCAGAGTATGAGTACGTGCCCCCTGCCGTCGGGCTCCAGCCGGTCGTGGCCTGCCCCCGGGCCACCATGGCCCATGCTGACACCACCAGGGTCAGCGGTATCCCCAGGGACCGGATCATCGTCCGGCGACGCATATCATTGGTCTTGCTGTTCATGGATGACTTGAGGAGGTGCGAAAGAAGGAGCGATTGCCTCCACCCATGGGGATCAGGCAGAGACGGTTTGAAATTACCTTCCGGCAGGCAAACTGACTACCTAGCCAATCGGCTAAACCTTGATGACATGCTCACGGACGGAACACACGGGCGCGACCGGTGACAGGGTCCACCTGCACGGTGCCAAAGTTATAAGGGATGCCGGTTTCAGGATTTAACGGATCGTGCTGTGAATAGAAGGTCATGAACCAGTTACCCTCCGGCGGGTCGATCGGTCCGAGGTTGGTGCCTCCATTGGGGCGGAAGACAAATCCCAGACCGTCTGTTTCAGTCGTCTGGCCCGGCAGCGTCTCCCTGGTGACAAAAAGCCCGGACCGGTTGGGATTGCCATAGTCAAACAAGGTGGAACTCTCCGCATCCGCGGCGATGATGATGGACTCCGGCAGATACCGCACACCCCCCTGGGGGCGTCCCTGCCCGGCGGCCCCCGGCTCCATGACAAACGTGCGAAAGGCACGGAACTGCAGGTCCTGGGTCGAGGCATCCGTTGCGATCTTGTAGAACCGCACCTCCACCTCGCAGTTGCGGGTCATGGCCAGTTGCCGGGCAGCGCTCAGCTCGTCCATGATCATGGTGCTGGCGCGGTTCAGGCTGGATGCGCGCAACACCGACACGCCCATTGGAGTCGCCACGGCCAGGAGGACGGCCGCGATCACACAGACGAAGAGCAACTCCAAGAGAGTGAAAGCAGCCCAATGCCGGCGGGATTCAAGTTGATGATGGCCGCGATTCATGGGGCAAATCGGGTGACGCTGCGTACGCGGAACTTGTAGGGGCCGACCATGCCTTCAGGATCCAGCTCATCCGTTGGTGTCCTGCCGTCCGCCTTCACCAGGGAGTCGGTGTTGGGCTCCAAGTAGCGCTCGACCATGAAGCTCCCCCGGAACTCACTGGTCACGAGGTCCCGGCCATCCACAAACTCCCCGGCGGGAGTCGCTCGCAAGGTCTTCAGGGCCTGCGCTTTCACATGCACCGTGAAGACATTCGACTTGGTGGTGAGCCGCGGATAAATGTGACCATAGGGCTGCTCACGCACGTTGTCCCCGGTGAGCTGATAGTCCCTCCACCAGTCCGCCATGTTCGCATGCTTCGGGCTCGCACCAGGCTGGGCCGGGTTTACACTCTTGCCCGGCACCAGATAGATGTCGCAGATCTCCGAGGCGGAACGGAAGATGTCTCCTGCGGCAAAGCGCCTCTCGAATCCCGCCAGGGTTCCCTCTCTTTCATCAAGGTTCAGCGCATAACGATAATCCGGCGTGGGAGCGGCCGCAGTGTTGTATTTGTATTTACCAGCATCACTGGCAGGAATGGCCGTGATGCAGGTGGACTTCAGCACAGCCCGTACTGCCGTGGCCCGGGTGATGTACGCAAAGGGCACCATCTGGTAGTTCATGTTTACCTTGCCTGCTGTGGAGAAGGGATCGCTGATGGCATAGGGCTCCACGATGGGCATGGTGAAGAGATCAAGGAAGGCGTGATCTGGCGGGGTGTCATACGGCGGGCCTGCAGGAGGACCGGATGCACTATATTGTTTCCCAAACCCCGGATGGGCGTCGCCCCCCAGCGGATTGCGGCAGAAAAGCAGGGTCTGCCAGGGCTTGACGTCTGCGGGACGGGCCGGATCAATGCCCGTGGGCAGGGAACCGAAGGCCACTGCGGAGGAGATCTGACGGTTGGGCGAGAAGGACGCCCCACTCTCCACCACTCCTGCCCCATTCACATAGCCTCCCTTGGCATAATAGAGTCCGGAGGAGGACTGGGATTTGTTGGCACTCGCCTGATCGGCGATGTTGATGTAGGGACCGTCTGCCGTGGTGCCGATGCCCGTGTCCCAGTCCCCCAGAGTCACCCCATCGGCCATGTACGCGCCATTGAGACCCCGAGGGGCCACAGGTGCTGTGCTGTTGCGCTTGTTGTCCCCGCGGTTCGGATCCAGATAGGGCGCATTGGGGAGCAACTTGCCACGCACATCCCCTGAGCCCCCGCTGCCGGCGTAAAATCCATTCTGATTGCTCGTGTCGCCCGGGCCGGTCTGGGCGTCGATGCGCAGGCTGTGCACCAGATTGGCCTCCGCCGTGACCCCAGGAGCGTCATACGGCTTGCCACCCAGCGCGACATCGCGCTCGCCATGACCTTCGAAGTACTCCTCGGGCACTTCCCTCAAGGAGGCATAAACGCGCAGGTCGCCTTTTGCCGGACCACCATAGCGGACCTCCACACTGCGGACAGTGTCGGTGGAGCTGATCAAGGGGAGTGGATTGTGTTTGCTGTCTTCCAGGATGCCGAAGCGACCGTTCTTCACAGCGGGGTTCGCGTAGCGCGCAATGCGATTGTCAAAGTTGACGTAGGCCGCCGTGCTCATGGTCGGACGGGGAAGGCCGGTCACCGCAGGAAACTTCAGCTTGAGCGTCTGCGCCGGAACATTGGGCGAAGAGGCTGCGGCAATCTCAATGGTGATGGTGCCGCCGTTGAAGTCGAACTTGGTGGCGTTCACCTTGAAGTCCGCAGAGCAGAACGTGTAGTTTGTTTCCTCATCCCCCTGGCCCAGGACCTTGGCGTTGGTGAAGACACCGGAGGGGCTGTAGTACTGGGTGGCCTGCTCCAGTCCGGTCAGCGCGGTGGCATTGGACTGACCGTCGAGGCCAGTTACCAGATTCCCCACCAGGCCGGGGAATGCCATGGGCGTGGTGCCAGCCATGAAGGCGTCCATCCCCTTCACGGAGTAGCGCACATGGGACGACCACACGGGCGGGCCAGGTGCAGGGTTGAAGGGTTCCAGGATCAAGACCGCCCGCACCTGGGTGGGATCCGTCTCACTCGATGCATAGAACACGAGCGCGGCCTCCGTGACGGTGGGGAATCGTCCAAAACCCCGGGTGCCGTTGGGCAGAGCCAGCGGGACAATCTGCGACTGCGCCGGGATGAGGCGATTGGGATTAAAAGGGGCATAGTAGTACGCCGGGTTGCCCGCCGTGCTGAAGGTGTTCACATGGCTGCGTACGAAGTCGAACATCTCTGTCAGGATCTGGTCCCGGGTGGTGGGGTACTTCCCCTGCAGGCTGCCGCCCAGTCCGGGGATCTGCGCTTGCGTCATGGCCTGCAAGTAGGCGTAGAGCTCCTGATTCCGCGGCACCTCATCCCAGTCCATGATGGGGCTCTGGCTGCTGGCTTGGGCAAGCTGGGCCGGGGTGGTGAATGTGTTGTAGCGCTGGAAGTAGTAAGGCTTCGGCGTGGCGCTCTTGTTGCCCAGCGTGGAGCAGAAGGCGATCAGCTTGTCCTGCGCGTTGCGGTTCACCGCCTCATGAGGCTTGTTCACGTCCGTGGTGTTGGCCTGCAAGGGCCAGAGCGTGATCCTGGGTTTGTTGAAGAGATTCACCTCCGGTGCCCGGCTGGTGGTGGTGAGCAGGAAGCGGGTGCGCTCGATGTCCTGCTCAGCAAAGGGAATGAAGGCCCCACGACTGTTCTCCTGCCGGGGCACCCCCACAGTGCTGAACATGAGCTCATCCACCGAGGCATACAGGCGGTCGGCATCCGTCACCAGTGGCAGCGTACTGCCAGTCACGTTGGCCGTGCCACTGCGACTGCCCCCATTCACCACCCGGGGGCTGTAGCTGTAGATCCGCGCATTGTAGGTCTCCAGCGGCTCCTCACTGAGCGGCGGGAAGACCGGGCTCAGGCAGGTCATGGCAGGATGCCCGGGATAGCGCTGAAATTCATTCTGGGCTGGCATGCGCAGGGCCAGCTGCCGCTCATAGCCGTCAGAAGAGCCGGCACTGCCTGTCACCGATGCCGTCCAGGGCCGGTCCCAGAAGGTCCCCTCGGAGGCGGTGTTGAGGTTGATCTTGCAGCTCTCGTCATCCGTCCAGAAAGCGATACGACCCACGATGTGATTGAGCGTCCCGTCCGGCAGGGGATCCCCGGCACCGTCCACCTTGCGGGACGTGGCATCCATCACCGCCATGCGACCATCCTTCAGCACATAGAGCCACCGCACCGGCATGGGCAGGGGATTCATCTGCGAGCTGCTGGTGGCCACAATGGCGGCTCCGGACGGGATCGTGGAATCGAGGTAACAACCCTCCACCGGTGCCACGGCGCCCACGAGGGCCTCTGCCGCCCCGTGATCCCGCGCGACCGCCCCGGGATGAATGACGGGGTAGTGGGCTATGGCGGTGCTCCCCCGCCCCACCCACACCGGAGCATTGAGATCAGTGTAGAGCGTGGTGTTGGTGGAGGCGGCCCAGTCCGCGGGGACCTCATCGGCCAGCTTGGAAACAGGATCGAAAGCCCCCTCCACCCGCATCTGGGCGGAGGAATAGAGCTTGTAGGCAGCGCTGGGATTGCCCGTGGTGTTAAACGTGCGGATCATGCCCGGCTGGGAGGCCCACGCAAGGGAGGGAGAACCGGTGGCAACCTGAACCTGGGTCATCACCATGCTCGCGGCGGAATCGGCAAGCATGCGGGCATCAGACGAATACTCCTGGCTCTTGGCGGCTTGATACTCCGTGGAGACGCTGGCGAGGAAGGTGACCACCAGAATGGTCAACAGGGCGATGAGGGGCAGCACCACCACCAGGGCCAGACCACGAGGCGGGAACTGTCGACGAATGGAAGATGTTGAGTTCATGTCAGTTCGCACTCCACTTGGCCTCACGCATCATGATCTCCGTGGAGAAGATCCGGTAGGTGAGAGGCGTGATGTTTTGGGTGAGGTTGCCGGGCTCGGCATTGCAGATGTTTTCCACCGCGCGCAGGTCCGCCTCCAGAGCAGCGGCGTTGCGGAACAATCCCGCACCGGAGAAGTCGAGCGCCGCAGGAGGTGTCGTGCTGTCGCCCTGAAGCCGGGCGGCGGAGGCTTCATCCAGCACCACCATGAGCACACGCATCAAGGGTGGCAGTTGATGGTGACGGGAGGCATTTACCGGCTGGGGCGGCTGCCCTGGAGCAGGGGCGGGCGGATGGGTGGCAAAGGTGTCGCCGGGAAACGGAGGATCCGCTCCTGCCCACGCCGCATCGTCCACGGCACTGCGGGGCACTCGTGAATTGTAGTTGTACTGCGGGGCCAGCGAGACCCCGTCTCCCTTGCCCGTGGGAGAGTCCTCGCGTGGAGACAGCTTGGGCAGCAGCACGAGGGCGATCACATTCTCCGCCAACACTCGGCCAGTGGCCTCCGCATGATTCACGAACCAGTCCTGCGGCTTGCCCGCACCGGATTGATAGACGCCCAGTCGCTCCGTGCGCTGGGTCATCTCCATCAGCCGGTAGCGATAGCGCGGCTTGTAGCCGACCGCCTCCCGCACCGGTTCCGGCACCGTGGCCTCATCACTGCCGAACTTCAGGAAATAACCACAGGCATTGAGCGATGCGCGCAGCGACTCGTGAGCTGCCGAGTGCCCAAGCGGCGCCTGGAAGAAGACGGCCTGCGTCTGGGTGGGCACTTCCTTCGGGCTGGCCGCCAGCAGGGTGCGCGCCTGCCCGGAGATGAAATGCAGGTCCGACAGGCGGTCATACACTTGGGGCACAAACGCCGCCCGATCAGCCGCCGTCAGCACCGTGCGCGAACGGTTGGCACTGTCGTAGTAGTCATAGTAGGTGTTCAGCGTGGCCTGGCTGAGCGTGCGCGTCATGGACTCGAACGCCCCCCGCGCCTCCTGAAAGGACTGGATGCGGCCCATGGAGCTCTTCCAGACCTGGCTGGTCTGCTGCGTCATCTGGGCAACCACCGCCACCACCAGGGCGAGCACCACCACCGCGAGCATGAGCTCGACAAGCGTGAAGGCCCGGATGGAACGTTGATGGGACATGGCTTGGGTGCTGGAAATTGGGTGGAGGTGCAACTACCGGCCGTTGTCGGGTACGAGGAAAGAAACTCTCCTCGCATCCGGGTTCTTCAGAATGTCCGCCTCCTTGCTGGTCCGCGGCCCCTGGGTGCCCAGGACGCTCACCGTCACCAGCGCCAGCCGCGAGGCTCCACCTCCGGTGGGGAGGGCGGCTGATGGTGTCACCTGATAGGCAGCCTTGTAGCGGGCGAGCGAGGGATTCGCGGAGCGGCCGCCCTGATCATCGAAACACCAGGGCTGGGAGGCGGAGTCAGACTGCAACTGACTCAGGCGGGAGAAGTCCGTCTGCTGCGCAGCATGAACCATCTGCTGGGTGATCTGGCTGCACACCGTGGTGTCGATCGCCTGGCGCGAAACATCCAGACCCACCGGCAACAGGCCGAAGATGGCGACCATGGAAAACGAGACGATGCCCAGCGCAAGCGTCACCTCTACCAGCGAGAAACCCAAACGAGCCCGACAGGGTACGCCTGGCAGGAATGGCAGTCTCATGGCGCAATGTTTTACTTCATGGGATGTCACTGTGGACTTCATGCCCGCAGTATGACATCCACACCCGGCCGCTGCCTACCTAGCCAGATGGCTAATTATTTTGCATGAGTTATGCAGATATAATGACGCGCATGAAATATTCTGAAAGACTGGTGCGTCATGAAGCCGCTCTTGGCATGTCACTGGAATGATCGCAACTGTATCTCGCACCCTTATCGTCTGGCTGGCCATGCTGCTGGTTGCACCTTGGCACGGGCAGATTGCACGGGGGGCGGAACCGCCGCTCACCTCCATCATCAGCATTCGTGCGCTGACGGCCGAACAGGCCGCGAAGCGACTGCCGGTGTTGGTGGATGCCACCGTGACTTTTCGCAACTCACGCCAGTCCAATCTGATCGCCAACGATGGCCGCGAGGGCATCTATGTGGCTGTGCCAGAAGGCATGGGTGCCGAACTCAAACTGGGCAGCCGCATCCGCATTGAGGGGGTGACTCAGCCCGGCGGCTTCCTTCCCATCATTGAATGCCGCCACATCACCCATCTGGGCGATGGCGTCCCTCCCCCGCCAAAGCGAATCGACGCCGCAGAACTTTTCTCACCCTCGCTGGACTGTCAATGGGTGGAGGTCGCGGCCGTCATGACAGGTGTCGTGTGGCATGACAATTCACTCGTCATCACTGCGGAAATCTCAGGCTGGACGGTGCGACTCCTCGTGCCCACAGGTGAAGACGCTGTGCAGAAGGCCTCCCAGTTGATGCAGCGGCCCGTGACCATCCGCGGCGTGGTGGGCAGTGTTTTCAACAGCCAGCGACAACTTGCTGGACGGCATTTCTTTGTGGCCAGTTTTGACCAGATTGTCCCTTCTGAGGCTCCAGCCCCAGAGGGAGAACCCCGGCTGACCCCGGTGAATGAACTGCTGCGCAGTGATTCCAACTCGAGCACCCGAGTCAGGGTACGCGGTGTGGTGACACACACCACGGATGACGGTCTGTATATGCGGGGAGAAGGCGGGAGTATTTTCGTGCATGCCGCCGTCAAGGGGCTTGCTCTCGGCACCCGGGTGGAAGCAGAGGGCTTTGCCGCAGTCGCTCCGTTTCGTCCGGTCCTACGCGCCACCAGGGTGACGCCCCTGAGCATCGCGATCCCGCCCCAACCTCAGGTGCTCAACCTGAATGACCGGCAGCTCGGTACCCAGCAGGCAGAGCTGGTCACGGTGGATGCAACGGTGCAGGCGCAGCGGGACGGACCCAACCATGAAAGCACGCTACAATGCCGCACGGGAGATTGGTTCTTTGAAGCAACACTCCCGCCCCGCAGTGATCCGTATCCCCGGTATGCACCGGATACACGGCTGCGGCTCACGGGCATCTGTGAACTGACGACCACACGGCCCCTTCCCTTCAGCGAGAGCGTGGACGGCTTCCGTCTGCACCTTCGTGGCGGGAACGATGCGGCCATCATCCAGCACCCGCCCTGGTGGACGCTGCGGCGCACGCTCTGGGCCCTGGGGCTATTGGGTGCGGCCTCTCTGGTTTTCCTGGGTTGGGCGGCCTTGTTGCGCCAGCGGGTGACGGAACAAACGCGCATCATCGGCACCCAGATCGAACGCTCTGCCGTGAAGGATGAACGGGAGCGCATTGCCCGGGAGTTGCACGACACCATCGAGCAGGAACTGGCCGGGCTCTCCATCCAGCTTCGCAACGCACGGCAGCGCATCGCCACCGCCCCGGAACAGGCCAGTCGATCGCTGGGCCTGGCGGAGCAGATGCTACGACATTGTCGCGAGGAGGCACGCACTTCCATCCGCGACTTGCGAAGCACCGCCCTGGAGCTGCGCGGCCTGCATGGAGCACTGGAGGAGATGCTCACCCCGCTGGCCACCGAAGCGGGGGCGCACTTCTCCCTGGAGGTGAAGGGAGAGCCGTACCACCTGGCCGGGCCTTCGGAGATTCATCTGCTGCGCATCGCCCACGAGGCTGTGGCCAATGCGGCACGCCATGCCTCACCCCGCCTCATTCAGGTGACGATTGAGTTCACTCCTGAAACCGTCTCCCTGGAGATTGAGGATGATGGCTGCGGCTTTGACACCGACGCCCCTGCGCCGCGGGGTCACTTTGGCATGCTGGGCATTCGCGAACGCGTCAACAAGCTGCAAGGCACACTCCAGACGCATTCTGAACCCGGCAAGGGTACCCGCATCCATGTGGTGGTGCCTTCTGAAGTCGCCAAACGCTCCAACGGCTCCACTCCTCACTCATGAAAAGAAAAATCCGCGTTCTGGTAGTCGATGATCATGCGATGATGCGCCTGGGCCTGACTGAGGCCATCTCTGGCGAGCGCGACATGATCCTGGTGGGTGAAGCCAGCAACGGCACCCAGGCGATCCAACTCTACCGTGAGCATCAGCCCGATGTGGTGACCATGGACTTCAAGATGCCCGGTCAGGATGGTGCGGAGATCACAAAGCAACTACGCCTGGAGTTCCCCGATGCTCGCGTCGTCCTGCTGACCGTCTTCGAAGGGGAAGAAGACATCTGGCGCGCGGTGCAGGCGGGCGCATCAGGCTATGTCTCGAAGTCCGCCGAGGTGGAGGAACTGCTGGAGGTGGTGCGGAGAATTTTTGCCGGGGAACAATACTTCTCCCCAAACGTGGCGGCGAAACTGGCGGCGCGGCAGGCACGAAACGCACTCACACCGCGTGAGCTCCAGGTGCTGCGCCACATTGTGGCCGGATACAGCAACAAGGAGATCGCAGCGAAGCTGCACATGTCCGAGGCGACGGTGAAACTGCATATTTCCAACACCCTGGACAAGCTGAATGTCGCCGACCGCACTCAAGCGGCCATTGAGGCCGTGAAGCGGGGCATTGTGCACTTGGACGAATGAGTTCGGTAAGCAGTGAATGGTGAGAGGTAAGTGGTCGATAGTGAATAGGCGAGATGTTGGCGTATATCGCCGCGCCCGCCTAAAGGCGGAACTCCAACCCTCTGCGCTCCAACGGCGGGGTTGGAGTTCCGCGTTTACGCGGTCAGGGCGCACTACCCCTGGCGCGCTGGGCCGGAGACCCCGCCTCCTTTACGCCGCGGCCAAGCTCTGTGAGGCCTTGGCCCCCACTTATCACTTATCACTTTTTACTCTTAACTTTTCACTTTGTCCAATCACCCCAACCATCCCCTCAGCGTCGCCACCAGAGACTGACTGGTCGTCGTGCTGTACCAACGGACATCCTGTGCCCCTGCCAGCCGGCGCAATCCTTCCCTCCACTCCGCCACGCGTCGGGCATACGCAGTGCGGATGGGTTCCGCAGCGGTGCGCAGGTGGCCGCCGGTTTCGGGTTCCATGAAATCATAGTCCCCGCCCTCGGGCAGGGAGACCTCGACGGGATCGAGGACCTGGAGGGCAAAGACATCATGGCCCTGGGCTCGGAAGGCGGCGAGTTGGGCAAAGATCGCCTCTTCCTGTTCCAGGAAGTCGGAGATGAACAAGATGAATCCCCGCTGACGGCAAAAGGGTCGCATCTCAAGCAGCGCCGCCGCCATGTCCGCGGCCCCCTCGGCAACACAGCCGCTGAGGGCTGCACAGATGCCAGAAACGTGATCCTTGCTGTTGCGCGGCGGCAGGCTCGGCCCATGGGTCAGATGCAACGCCGGAGCATCGCCTTGTCTCCGGGCGAGGTGCGCGGCTCCCGCCAGAGCCCGCTTGCCATACTGATGCTTCGAGCTGGGGCCATGCTGGATGGACATGGACGCACTGCTGTCCAGCACCAGATAGACAGGACGTCTGGATTCAGCGCGGCTCTCCCGCACATAGAGCCGCCGTTGCCGCGCCAGGAGTGACCAGTTCACGCGACGCAGATCATCGCCCGGCTGATAAGGGCGATGGCTGTGAAACTCCACCCCGGGTCCGCGCATGAGGCTCTGGTGCTGCCCGTGCCACACCGCATCCGCCAGGCCCCGGCCCACCAGATCCAGATCTTCCATCGCAAGGAAGACCTCCGGATCTTCCACCGTCATCGATGCCGCGACAGCGTTCATGCTTTCTCCTGAGACACCTGTTGCAGCAGCTTTGCGACAATCGCGTCCGCATCCACCTTCTCAGCGCGGGCGCGGAAGTTAAGGACCAACCGGTGGCGAAGCACGGCTGGAGCGAGTGCACGGATGTCTGCAAAGTCCACGTGGGCCCGCCCATTGAGCAGGGCCCGCGCCTTGCCCGCGAGCACCAGCGCCTGGGAGGCACGGGGACTGGCACCGCATTCGATGAATTCCGTGACGCCGGGCACATTGCTGGTTTGTGGCCGCGTCGCTGAGGCAAGGCGGACCGCATAGCGTCCCACGTCAGTAGAGATGGGGACAGCCTGCACGCTCTCCTGCAGAGCCTTCAGGGCCTCTGCATCCAGCACGGCATTCACTGCCGCAAGAGCGCTGCCCGGGGCGTTCATGGCGATGGCCAGCTCGTCCTCCTGGTCCGGGTAGTTCACCCGAATGCAGAAGAAGAAACGGTCGAGCTGCGCCTCGGGCAGTGGGTAGGTGCCTTCCATCTCGATCGGGTTCTGCGTGGCGAGTACGAGGAAAGGACTGGGTAAAGTGTAGGTCTCCCGTCCAATCGTCACCTGCCCCTCCTGCATGGCCTGGAGCAGCGCGGCCTGGGTCTTGGGAGGGGTGCGGTTGATTTCATCGGCAAGCAGGACGTTGGCGAAGAGCGGCCCCGGCATGACGATGCGCTGATAGCGCCCCGTGGAGGGGTCTTCCTCCAGCACCTCGGTCCCGGTGATGTCACCCGGCATGAGGTCCGGGGTGAACTGCACACGATGAAACTCAAGGTGCAACGCCTTGGCCAGGGCGGCGCTCATGAGCGTCTTGCCCACACCCGGCACCCCGAGGAGCAAGGCATGACCGCGACACAGCAGCGTGAGCAGCAGGAGCTCGGCGGTCTCCTCCTGACCCACGACGCATTTTTTCATTTCACTGCGCAGCGCTTCGCGGGCGGCAAACAGTCGGGCAGCGGGATCGTTGGAAGTGGCTGGAGTGGACATGATTCAGGGGAAGTGAGGGGTCGTGTTATTCGAACTTTGATTTGCCACCACCGATGGCGAGGCCGATGCGTGATGCTGGCTCGGCATCCTCCTCCGCCGGGCGCTGCGTGGCTTTGCCATCGCCGTTGCCATCGAGCTGGGCGTGTTCCTGCACGATGTAGCCACCCTGCTTGTAGAGAGCGAGAACGGCCTCGTTGGTGGCGAGATAGAGCTCTGTCAGACTGAGCACGCCGTCCTGGTTGGCATCACTCGCGGGAGCGGCAAGCGCCTGGGCCAGGGATTTAGGAAACTCCGTCTCACTCTCCTTGTCCCCGGCGGTGGTGGCGGTCACGACATAACGCCCAGGTCCCGAGGTCCGACGGACCAGATCCGCACTGACTGTGGAGGTACCCAGCACCACCAAAGGCACCTGGGGCGCGCATTCCTTCAGGGCATCCCCCATTTCACGCAGACTCACATCCGGCCCCGGCAGATTGAACATGGCCCCGCCCGTGACAGGGTTGGCGTGCCCTTGCAGGATGACCCATGCAGGGCCCGCTCCGGCAGTCTTGGTGTGCGCCACCACCTTCGCCAGCTCATCCAGCAGGGCCTCCCGGGTGCAGGGGCCGTCGTAGCCAGCATTCTTGGGGCCGTACAAGACGGTGATGTTCCCTGCCGGCACCCCGAAGCGCCCGGTCAGGGAGCGTCGCAACGACTCCAGATTGGTTTCATAGAACTCGTGGTGCCTGTCGTCTCCCGGTGTCCCGTTGAAGATCCACACCCTCGGCACGGCCGTGTTGACGGAGGGCCGGGCAGCCGGCTCCTGGGCAGAACCTTTTGGAGCTGCCAGAAGGCAGATCATGCTGCAGAGGATCAGGCGGATACTGGGCATGTCAGCGGGCAGAGGGTGAAACACGTTTCTTCCAGATCAGGATGCGGTTGTCGAAGGTCTTGGCCGCGAAACGATCCGGCCCAAGCAGTGTCAGGTGGTAACATCCCATTGGGGCCGGTGGGGCCGTCCAGATCTCTGTGCCATCTGGCAGGGCAAGCTGGCGCACCGGGGCGTTCGCGCGTGCCGAGGTGATAAAGGCGCTCTTGTAGTCAGGCGCATAGGCCACGGAGGTGAGATCATCGATGGAGCGGCTGATGGTGATGGCCTGCGGGGCATCTGCGGCACAACGGACCACGCCGCGCTCTCGCATCGCCACAAGAGCCTCTGAGCCATCCAGGTTCACGGCAATCCAACGCGGCGTGACCGAGATGCGGGACACCCACAAGACCTTCAGATCAGCCAAAGAGATCATGGTCACCAGATCCTCCTCCGGACCGGGCACTTCAAACGCCACCCCCGCCGCCTTGCCATCCCGGGACACGGCCATGGATTGCGCAAGGATATTCCGGGTGATCTCAGGGAAGATCTGGGCCACGGACATCTTCCGAGGGCTGGCACCGCCGCTCGCATGCACAGTGAGTCCAGCGTTTGAAAACACCACGAGATCCTGGGTTCCAGGAAGAAACTCTGCCGCGACAGGCGGGGCATTCTGCGTGACCTCCCGAGGCACCCCATTGGGGTTGACTATCGTCTTCCGGGTTTCCACCGGAACTGTCAGAACACGCTTGCCGGCTTCGTCCTCCACCATCACGGCACCGGACTGGTTGGAGAAAGCGATCCTCTGCCCATCCTTGGACCAGGCGAGCATGCGCAGGGTGAGTGTGCCCGTGGTCGAGCGGCCCAACGTGCGCACCGTGGTCAGGTCCTGGGTCTCCACGAGGTCGATGCCCCGGGGGTGCAAGTTGGCGAGGTGCGCGCCATCCGAAGTGGCCCGCAGGGATCCCCGGTCAGGCCCAAGGTGGGTCTCGGCCTGCTGAACCTCGATGGTCCAGAGCCCGTCATGAAAACCTTTGAGGATCCGCTTGAGCCGCAATCGCGCCTCCTCACTGGGATGCGTCTCCATGGCCGCACGCAACTGCGGCTCCGCTTCGAGCATCTGCGCCAGCGCTTGTTGCGCCTCGTCCCGCAGGCGGACCTTGGGCTCGGCCAGTTGCTCGATGAGCGCCGGGACGCGGTCTCCATCCCGTTGTGGTTCCTGAGCCGCAAGAGCGGCCGCCAGACAAAGCCATGTCATGAGGACTCGATTCATGCAGCACCAGGGAGAGGGGTTAGAGGAGTCACACTGGAACGACCGGCGCGGCGCAGCAGCCATTCCAAAGCAAGCAGAGTCATGATGACCGCCCACCACGACCACCGGCTCCACACCGGCTGCGGCCAGGCCCGCGACTCCCGTGCGGCATGGGCCTCAGAGGCGGCGCGACTGGCGGCCACGGCGGACTCCACGGTGGTCAGCACCTCACCGCCGCCCGCTTTGGCCAGACCCGCCATGAGTTCACCATCGGGAGCAGAGCGGGTGTATTCACGGCTCTGCACCCGCACACCGCACTGCGCCGCATCGGTCAGGACTTCGCGCCCAGTGTTGGTATCGAAGAGCACCTGCACCTCCTGGTTGGTTAGCTCTCTGGGCATTTGCAGCATGCCGGTGAACTCCCGCCGGTCCCGGTCATAGGTGAGGCGGACACGGGGACTCCCCGGCAGATCGAGGCGGGCTCCAATCTCCTGCACCGCCACTTTCTCTGGATCCGTCTCCGCCAGGAACTCCACTGCCACTGGCAACTTCCCGCCCGGTTCGGCTTGCGCGACGAGGATCTTTCCAGAGAGCTTGTCCCGCCGCCAGCGGATGCTGTTCTCCGCGAGCCACTTCATGGTGTTCACCCAGTAGGCGGCATAGTACGGGGAGGGATGGGGAGGCCGTGGCGAGGCGGGAGCCTGGGCCTCACTGGGATGGGTGGTCAGAGATGCGCCCTGTCCCAGCTCAATGCGATCCCCCAAGGTGGGAGCGTGATCAGAGCTCCAGCGGATCACTTCTGCCCCCCAGCCTCCGTTGGGATCTGGCAGGTAGGCGATGGAACGGCCTCGCCCGTAGTTCTGGGCGGCGATGACAGGCTGGTCGGGCTCATCCTTCACCACTGCGAGAATCGTGGCCCCGGGCTTGGCGCGTCGCACGCGGTTCATGCCGCTGAAGGAGGGGTGCGTGTCCAGGATCGCCGCATTCTCTTTGGGGTCGCTCACCAACTGCCAGATGGGATGGTTCCGCACTGAGGCAGGAATGGCGACTTCCAGCGTGCCGCCATAGTTGCCATCGCCGTAGTCCACCATGTCCACCGGAGTGATCTTCTCCCAGGGCGTGCGGTCATAGTTGCCGGAGTCGAAGGCGGTGTTGCCGCCAGCCATGAGGAAGCCCCCGCCCCGCTCCACCACCCACTCCACGACCCACTGCATCTGCTCCTCAGAAAAATTCCCCACCGGCACATCGCTGAACATCATCACATCATAACTGTGCAGTTCCTCCCGGGTTTTAGGAAACGGACGGGAGGAATCCACCAGCATCTCGCCATTGGCGAACTTTACCCCGAAGAGGTTGGGCCGGTCCACATACTGGCTCACCGGGGTGAAGGTGGTGCATTCCATCTCACCGGTGCCGGTGCAGGCGGAGGTGATCATTTCGATGTCATTGACGAAGTGCCCCTCAGATCCCAGCGAGCGCTTGGCATGGGTGCCTTCTGCCACGAGCACACGCAGCTTGGTGGTCACCACTTCCATGGTGAAAGTGAAGCGGTTGTCCTCCAGCGTCGCCTCCGTGCCTGGTCCCTTGAGTTCCACGGTGTACTTCGTGGTGCGGGCCGGACTCACGAAGACGAGCTTGCGGGACGCGGTGGCGACACTGGCATCAGAGGCAGGCGAAAAAGTGACCGTCTGCCGCGTGATCTCCGCCCCCTCATCATCCCGGAGAATGAGATCAAAGCTCTCCGTCCGGGAGACACCGCCAGCCTCCAGCTCCACGGGCACCACCACGCGGGACTGGGCACGCACCATGCGCGGCGGCAGCACCGAGACCAGGGCAGCGTTTCGCGCTGGCACATCCCGACCCACCAATCGCGTGGACAGTCGAACCCCCGCCTCGTGTAGCGCTCCAAGCGCCGTGCTGAGCCGTGAAGCATCCTGCACACAACCATCTGACACCACCATGACATGGTCGAGATTCGAGGACTCACTGCTGGCGACCAGGCGCTCCAATGCCGCAGCCAGCCGCGTTTCCGGGCCATCCGGCTTCAGGGTGAGGTCCCCGCTCGTTCCGATGGGCAAAGGCTCCGAATCCACCGAGAACTGCCGGTACTCCGGTGCAGGCAGCCCCGCCTTCTGGAACGCGGAACCCAAGTCAGCCGTCCACCCCAGCGCCTCCTCCCAACGCGTCCCCTGCTCTGTGCCCGCCATCGTCATGCTCGCGGACGCATCCACCAGCACCACACTGCGGGAGGCCCTTACGGGCGTGCTCACATTCTCCGATGGGTTCAACAAGATGAATGCAATCAAGGCGATGGCGCTCAGACGCAGCAACAATACAGGAGCCTGGAGCCATGCCGGATGCAATGGTCTGCCCCGGAGCGCCGTCACCACGGCCAGCAGCGCGGCACCCACAGCGAGCCCCACGATCAGAGGGACTGGCAGCGCTGGTTGCAGGGTGGAGTACAGATTCATGCAGGAAGAGAAGGGTGTGGGCGACTACTCCCTTTCTGCATTCAGAGGCAGACGGATGGCGAGGGTCTGGTCGTCTGCTCCGGTTCGAGCCTTAACCTGATTCACCCCCTCCACCAGCGCCGCCCCGGCGGCGCTGGCATCCGCCACGGGTTTCCCGTTGATCTCCACGATCTCCATGCCCACGGCGAGACCCGTTTTGGCTTTCTCCTTCTTTCCTATCTGCTCGACCACGAGGCCTTTCCGACCCTTGCGAAAATCAATGCCGGGCAGGCTGTCGAGACGGAAGGTCGATCCAGCAGGAACTGCCTGGGGGTCATTGCGACCGGCGGTCAAGGTGGCCGTCAGTTTCTGGCCCGCCCGCTGATAGCTCAAGGGCAGTGATTCCCCAGGCCGGACCATGGAGGCGAGGAAACGCAGATCCCCACGGGTGAAAACCTTGCCGCCGGAAGCCTCCAGCACAATGTCTCCCGCCTTCAATCCCGCCGCCGCTGCGGGCCCCCCCTCCATCACCTGGCCCAGCTTTGCCCCCGCCATGCTGACGAGGCCCGCAGCTTCAATGTCCTTGCGCAAGGGCTCCTCAATCTGCCAGCCAAAGAAGCCGCGCTCCACCTGGCCCCGCTCGGCAAGCTGGGTGACCACATTTCGCACCAGGTTCGAGGGAATTGCGAAACCGATGCCGACATTAAACCGCCCTGCCGCGCCCCAGATGGCAGTGTTGATCCCGGCAAGCCTCCCGTGCCGGTCTGCGAGCACGCCGCCGGAGTTGCCTGGATTGATGGCGGCATCTGTCTGGATGTAACTCTCATACCCACCTCGCGTGGTGAGATCCAGGTTCGCACGACGCACGGCAGAGACCATGCCTTTGGTCGCGGTGATGCCGATCTTGAAGGGATTCCCCACCGCATACACCGGATCGCCCACACGCACCGAGTCACTGTCTGCCAGCCTCAAGAAGGGCAGCCCGGTGGCCTTGATCTTCAGCAAGGCCAGATCGGTCAGTGGATCATCCCCCACGATCTCCGCGTCATACCGCCGGCGGTCGGCGAACTCCACAGAGATCGCGTCGGCCTGCTTGCCGTTCTGCAAATGGATGACGTGGCTGTTCGTGACAATCCACCCGTCGGCGCTGATCACCACCCCGGAGCCCACGCCCTGCACCCGCTCGTTCTCCCGGCTGCCGCCATCCCCACCGTTGCCTCTGGGGGCGGAGCGGTCCCGGTTAAAGAACTGGTCGAGCGGGTTCTCCGCATCAGCCCCCTCCACGATGCGGGCGGGAAACACCGAGACCACGGCAGGCGTCACGGTGTCGATGAGGTCGGCATCGCTGGGATAAACAGGGGCCGCGCCCGAGGGAGCGGCAAAGATCACCGCCCCCTGCCCCGCAGGCAGACGGGGAACCTCCGCCCGCAACGACGACGGCGACAGGAAACAAAGCATGCTGGCGAGAGCGGCGGCCTTACTGGGGTTCATTGCCAAAGTCATCGGAGAGGTTGCGGAAATAAGCTTCGATCTCGCGGCGGTGTTTTTCTGGCACGCGATTCTGCACAGTTTGGGTGGTCACCCGGCCGGGAAGGCTGGCCATGAGGAGGTCCAGACGTTCGATGATGCCATCAAAGGCAGAGAGAGAAGGCACCACGGCATCCAGTTGGCTGGCCAGTCCGGTGATCGTCTCATCACCCAGACGTATTGCTTCCGCCGAGAAGCGATCAATGTCCGCCTTGGCACTGCCCGCACCAGATTTGCCCTCCCCTTCGCCTGGACCTTCACCGCTGCCTTGCCCCTTGCCGGGAGCTGGTGGGGTTGGTTTCCCGGCCTGGGCCAGGAGTTGTTCCGACGGAGCAGCACCCTCCCCCTTCTGAGCGGCCTTGTCGCGCAGGGCCTTGGCCTTCTCCCTTAGCTCGGTGAGTTGGGCGAGACGTGTGGCGTTCAGTCGCGCCGCCTCCGCATTCAGCACCTGGGCCATCTTCTCCAGCCGATTTGCAATGCCAGCCTCTCCTGTTGCGGCTTTGTCTTCATCGGGTTTGGTCCCTTGCCCGTTCCCACCTGCGTCACCGGGATCGCCCGGTTTATTTCCTACCCCTCCGGCAAGGGCTTTTAGATCCTTGGCAAGTGCTTCGGTGCCGGCGCGGGCGCGAAGGGCAGCGAGCTCCGCCGCTCCCATGCCGGGGCCGGGACCTGCGCCCTTGCCACCCGGTGTCTTGCCGTTGCCACCATCACCTGGCGTCTGAGCCGGCTGGTTGCCGCCTGCGGCGGCGAGCGCCTCCAGGGCCTTGAGGATTTCATCGGCGAGCTCTGCATTCCGCGCCGCCTTTCCGGCCGCCTGTCGCCCGTCTTTACCCTCCGCCTCCCCCTGCGGGTTCTTCGCAAGTTCCGGGGTTCTCCCTTCTCCGCTCTTTTGGTTATTTCCTTTCCAAGATTCCCCGCCTTGAGAGGGCTCCCCCTCCCCTTCGCCTTTGCCACTGCCCTGACCCTGCCCTTGGGAGCCGGACTTCTGTGCATCCGCCTGGGCCTTGGCGGCCATCTGCTTCAAGGTGTCGGCCAGCTTCTCCTCGATCATCGCGCGGATGAAGTCGGAGAGATCCCGCAACCGCTGCTCCGCATCCGTCAGGAGTGGCAGCGCCGTGAGATGCTCCTTGGAGTGAAGGCGCTCGTCCGCATCCCGCATGAAGGTCTCCGCGGCCGCCATCAGCTTCAGCATGGGGTCGTTCTTCTGCGGGTGGGTTACGATGGAGGAGAACAGTTCACCCGCATCCGCCACAGCCACCTCCTGCTGCCGGCGGGAGGCCTCCAGGGTTGCGATGGGCTTTGCCACCTCCTGCCCGATCTGCTCCCGGACGGTTCTTTCCTCTTCCGCCAGACGCTGGGCCTCGCGAGCCAGTTCTTCCAGGCTCTTGATTTCCATGTCCTCGCCTTCGTCCATCTCGCCGTCCTTGGCATCTCCAATCAACCAGATGAGATGCTTGCGGATCAGGAGCAGGGAGCTCAGGGCCCGGTCAGATGACAGATGAGCCGGTTCAGCAAGGATGCGCGCGAGGTGGCGACCGGTCTCCGTCATCTGCGCCACAGCGGTGCCCAGCAGGGTCACATCATCCTGCGGGGCATTGGGCAGTTGCTGCCAGTTGGCGAGCAAGGCATTCGCCTTGAGGATCACGTCCTGCTGCTTCACGCCCGTCTCCTGGCACCTCGGCCCCACGCCATCGGCATTTTCATCCTTGGCCGCCTCCTTCACCATATGGCAGTCTGAGACCACGACCCGCTGGCCGCGAATGAGCTCATTCAGCTTCGCGATCTGCAACGGGGTGCCGTTGGGTGGACGCCCCTTGTTCAGCGCAGCCAGTTTTTTAAAGTCGCGAATGTCGATGCAACGCAGAGCGCTGACGCTGCGGGGACCGCCCCGCGGCTTGTGATCCAGCGCATAGGCGTACAGCTTGATGTTGTCGTTGATCGTCAGCGGTACGGTCTCCAGCATGGCGCGGGTGAGTTCCATCAGGTCGCGCTGGTCCCGCTCGGTGATGACCTTTTCCAGCGTCCACAAAGTCTGGCCTGCGGCCTCCATGATGAGTCCCACCTCCGCGACCCCAAAGTCATCACGCGCCCGGATGCGCACGGGCAGCTCTGTCACGCACGTGGCCTGGAGGTCCTTCACCGGCTCCAGCAGCTCCACGGTGGGCAGCCGGTCTGCGAGCCCGACCACCTCATAGCGCCAGGTGTCCAGCAGGACACCCGCTTTGTCGAAGACGTTCAGGACGCCGGAGTACTTGCCCAGCGGCGCCTTCCAGGAGGCCTGCACCGTTGCTCCGTCGCCGTGCGTGGAGATCGTTTGGGGCGCACTGGTGTCGGAGGCCAGCGTCCACTCCACCCGGTCCGGCGGAGTGTTAAACCTGAAACTCCACTCCAGGCGGCTGCCCTCCACCACGCTGGCATCGCCTCCGGGCCGCTCCTCGGCACTGAGCCCCGTGTAGTCTGGGAAGTGCACAGTGACCCTTGCCTCCTCCAGCCGCGGGATGGGGAGATACTTCACCGTGTGTGTCGGTGTCGAGCCATCGCCGGCGACCACGCGCACCTGGAAGTCCCCCGTCATGCCGGTGAGCACGGCGTCATAGGTGTGCCCGTCTGCCAGGGTCGTCAGCGCGTGGGGCTGCCATTCCCTCGAATCCGCTGCCTGCACCAGCATCTGGGGTTCTGCATGCCGACCCGCAACTGCGACGGCGAGACGCGGTGGATGCCGGTCATCATAGCGTGCCGGTGGTGACTCCCAGGCGACCGTGGTGTAAGTAGGCGCACCGAGAGGGAACAGAATGCGGTGCAAGGCAGTCTGGAAATCCGGCGACTGCCGGGCCGCACCCAGCAGAGTGGCCACCAAGACGCCCCCTAGAGCAAGCCAAACCAGCAGACGCCCGGACGGCGCGAGAGCCTGCCACTTGCCACGACGCAGGCGCTCCTCTGCCTCGCCCAGCAAACGGGAGGACAGAATTCCCCGATCGCCGCCTGTGGGTGCAAGTACGCCTTTGCCCGACAGTTCCCAGGCGGTACGCAGGAGCTGACCGTCAGCCGGGTTCGTGGCCTCCATGGCCTTCACCACGGCCAGGGGATTCCGCCCCTTCCTGCCAACCAGCCAGCGTTGAAGCACAAGCAGCAACACTCCGGCAACGGTGATGCCAAGGAGCCACAGACGCTTCAGTTCTGGCCAGGCCGCCGTGAGATCCAAATATGCCAAGCCCATGATGGCGGCCACCCCCACCGCCAGCCCGGTCAGCAGGGCGGTCGAGCCATCAATCAGCCGGCGACGACGCACGACGGCGTGCACCGGTGACTCATCGAACCTAATCTGGGAGGGACGTTTCATCGGGTGGATGAGGGGTGCGGACGGCGGGTGGCGACGAGGTTCTCCGCCATGAGGAGGAACAGGAGTGCCACCGCCACCCACGGCCAGAGTTCATGCCGCCAGGGGACGGATGCCTTTGCCAACGAAGGATCTTCCTGTGGAGTAGAAGCGGGAAGCGATGCGTCTGGAACACCAAAGGCCTGTCGCAGTGCGGTGATCTCGACACCATTCACCACAGACTCCGATGGAGCCGCAGCCACGATCTCCGTATTGCCTGTGGCATCGGCGTAGAGGCCGGGAGGGCGATCTTCATGAACACCGGGATAGCGAGGCTTCAGTTCAGGGCTGGCCCCCTCCGCCTGGGCCACATAGGTGAAGAGGCTCTTTACAAGTGGCACGAACAAGGGATCGCGCGGCAAATCCGTCCACTCCCGGGTCAAGGAATGAGCCAGCACGAGGATGCGGCCCTTAGAGGTGACGGCGGGCGTCTTCTCCAGCAGCAAGGCGTGTCCGCCATCCAGCGTTGCCAGCGCCTTCCAGCCCGATTCAACAGGGACGTCAAATCCATCCCGCCACTCAGCCTCCCGGAGATCCCCGCCATCTTTGCCATCGTAAGGAGCCAGGATGGGATGCGTCCGTTCCCAGGTCGTCAACGTCCGTACGGGGCCGGCCTCCTCTGCCAAAGCTGGCATGCTGTCACCCCCAGCAGGACGGATGCCGGGAGGGAGGAGCCCTGCCGCTTCCAGAACAGCAGAAGCACCTCGGGTCCAGCGGGCATCGAGTGCAATCAGAACACCTCCACCCGTCTCCACATATTGTGCGAGGAGGCGCGCATCCGCCGTGGAGACCGCAGGCAGACCGCACAACGCCACCGCGGCCACTCCGGATAAATCCGTAGCTCCCTGGCGCGCGGAGAGTCCGTAAACGATCTCGGGCTGGAACGGGGTCTTCCCATGCGCCGCGCCAGAGGCCGTGAGCGCCTTGTCCACGAAGTAGGCCTGCCCTTCAAACGGCGTGTTGCCCGGGTTGCCATCCACCAGCAGGACCCGCCGGGGTTGGACCCACCGCACCGCGAAGGGACGCTCGTCATCCGCAGGCCAGTCGTCCCCGCCGCTGAGGGAGATAGTGCCCCGCACTTCATCACGAGGCGGCTTGAGTTTGAAGATGACCCGGTCTCCGCCCTCCGGCACGGTCTGCGTGATCGTGATGCCCTCCGCCTTCAAGGTCACGGCGCGGTCGGCCCCCGTGGGCAGGTGCACCTCGGCCTCGATCTCCATCTGCTCCATCACGTAAGGCGTGAGCAGGGTGACCTGACGCACGGCGGCGTTCTGCATCGAAGGCGACCGCAGGGCGTGCACTTCCAGCGACACTCCTGGAGGCCAGACTCGCGGAGGACTGGGCGGCACGTCTCCCTCCGCCAGATGCGCGATGAGCACCACTTTCCCAGACTGACCCGCTCCGCCGTCGCCAGCACCAATCCGGTCCAGGGCCCAATTCATGGCCCGGGTCAAATCTGTGGGAGCCCCGGCACGAGGGGTCCATTCCCCGGCATCAGAGATCACCGCCACCTCATCCGAGAACTGGGCCAGCGTCAGTTTGCCGCCTTCGGCGACGTCTGCGGCGGCACGTTGGAAAAAATCCATCCCCGCTGTTTTCATCGCCCCGGTCACGCTGCCGGAGGCATCCAGCAGGATCACCGTCTCCGCCGGATCAGCCACCGCCTTGACGCTGGAGCTGAAGAAGGGCCGACAGAAGACCACGGCCAGCAGGATCACGCAGAGAAGCCGCAGAAGCAGCAGGGGAATCTCCTCAAACCGCGACCGCCGCCGCCGCTCCTGCAACACCTCATTGAGAAACCGCAAACTGCCCACCGGAAGCTGCCGGTACTGCATGCGGCGACGCAGATGCACCCACAGCGGCACCGCCAACGCGGCTAGCGCCCAGAGGAATCCGGTGTTCAGGAGTGACATCTTGCGACATCATAGGTGAAAATTTCCGCCGCTGACAAGCAGGCATTTTCGGGCGTCGGGCTCGTTCGGGGGCGGGGGCGGCAGGAGATTGAGGCCATCGCCGGGGTGGACCTCCCCTTTGTCTGCCCAGATGCTGGCGGAGAATATTAGGAAACAACTCACGCTCCGGCAGGCGAAGGCGGCGTCGAGCCGCACGCACTCCAAGACGCTGGTGCGAAGCTCCTGGTACCAACTGGAAAGATATTCAAAAGAGATTGGACATCGATTGCTGCCTGACCTCCAAACACGCGAAGCGTCTTGGATTGTGTGCGGCTCGACGCCGCTTTGGTGGCTCTTGTGATGGGCTCGAGCCTCTCAACAGCAGCAGCGGACCTGTCGAGCCGACTTCAGGAAATTACGCCCCCATCTCCTGGGATAAACTCAAGCGCAGAGGGGGCCTCCTCTCCCGCTCCACCTAAGTTTTCACCTCGAAACAATTCCTCACCTCATCGGGAACATTTGCGCAGCATGATCTGCCAGTGGTACTTTACCTCCATGCGATCTCCTGCATCGTTGGTAAGCCCGTCCCGCTTCGCGGAATCCCGACCTGCTTGGGCTCTGTCCCTGCTGCTCGCCCTCCTGCCCGGCACGGCAGCCCTGGCCGAGCTGGACAAGAACACCAACCAGCTCAGTGACGTCTGGGAGCTGCAGTTCAACGCCCAGGCGCTCACTGCGGGGCTGGACACGGATCACGACGGCTTTACCAATCTCCAGGAAGCGGCGGGCGGCACCAACCCCTTTGACGCCACGTCCCGGCCAGCCATCGGCATCGGGGCAGGACCAGGGAATGGCGCGGAGATCTCCTGGCAGTCATCCCCGGGCAAGCGGTACCGGATCGATGTCAGCAACACCCTGGCGCTCAATTCATGGCAGACCTTGCTGACCGTGGACGGCACGGGCGAGATCTTCGACCTGCCGATTTCCGTGGCACCAGGCTCTCAGTTTTTCCGGCTCAATGTCAGCGACATCGATACTGACCTGGACGGTCTGAGCGACTGGGAGGAGCGGCAACTGGGGCTGGATCCACGCAGCAGCGCCTCGGAACGGCAAGCGACATCCGACTTCAGCCGGGTGAACACGGAGTGGACCGGCACCAGCGTGGTGACGGTGGGGCTGCTGGACGGTGAGATCAATGAAGACTGGCCGGACAAGGGGCTGGTGGCGATCCGACGGACCGGCGGGCTCAAGCCCATCACCGTCAATCTCACGCTGACCGGCACCGCCACCCGTGATGCTGACTACACCTGCCCGGTGATCGGCAGCCAGGTGACGATCCCGTTGGGAGTACGAGAAGTGTGGGTGGAGTTCACGCCCCTGGAGGACTCGCAAACAGAAGGGGCGGAAACCATCATCCTCACGGCCACGAGCGGGACCGGCTACACCCTGGGGACCACCACCACTGCCACGGTGACACTGGCGGATGCCAGCACGCAGCCCAGCCCGAAAGCCGCCGCCCGTTTCCTCATCCAAGCCGCCTTTGGCCCCGATTCCGATGGCGCAGATGCAGATGCCGTCCCAGAGAACGTGGAGGAAGTGATGGCACTGGGGTTTGAGGGCTGGATCGATCAGCAGTTTGCGATGACGCCGGTGGGCAAGCTACAGCCGTATGTGGACTGGGCGGTTCCCAATGGGCAGGCGCTCGCACTGTATGGCAACTACAAGGAGTTCGCCTGGTGGGGGCGCGTCATGGGATCGCCCAAGCTCAGCCCCACCGCACCCGCCAGCCCGGCACAGCCCTACGATGCGCTGCGTCAGCGGGTGGCCTTTGCCCTCAGCGAAATCCTCGTGACCTCCGACCGGCCGGAACAGCTGGCGGTGGAGCAGCAGGGCATGGCCAACTACTACGACCTGATGGTGCAGCATGCCTTCGGCAACTACCAGGACCTGCTCTATGCCGTGGCCACGCATCCGGTCATGGGCATCTATTTGAGCCATCTGGGCAACCAGAAGGCAAACTCCGCGTTGCGCATCTACCCGGACGAAAACTTTGCGCGGGAGGTGATGCAGCTCTTCAGCATCGGCCTGTGGGAACTGAATCCCGACGGGACAAGGAAACTCGTCAACGACAATCCGGTTCCCACCTACAACAATGGCGACATCACGGAGCTGGCGCGGGTGTTCACCGGCCTCTCCTTCGGCAACAACGCCAACTTCCAGCTTTATCCCCGTGACTTCACGGTTCCGATGAAGATGTGGGACCAGTACCACGACTGCGAAGCCAAGGTGCTTCTCGGAGGAATGCAACTGCCCGCCCGCACGCCCTCCAGCGGGAATGCCGGCACGGCCGGTCTGGCGGATGTCACAGCGGCGATTCAGAATCTCTTCAACCACCCCAACGTGGGCCCGTTCATCGGCCGCCAGCTCATTCAACGCCTGGTTACCTCGAACCCCAGCCCCGGCTACGTGGGCAGGGTTTCCGCGGCCTTTGCTGACAACGGCAGCGGAGTGCGCGGTGACCTGAAGGCGGTGGTCAAGGCCATCCTGCTGGACCCGGAGGCGCGGGATCCCGCCGTGATGGACCTGCCCACCTGGGGCAGGCTGCGGGAGCCGCTGCTGAGGGTGGTTAACATGGCCCGCGCCTTCAACGCCGCCTCCACCTCCGGTCACTACCCGCTGGACCAGTTCAGCACAGACCACATGCAGGATCCCATGAACGCCCCCAGTGTGTTCAACTTTTTCCTGCCCAATCACAGTCCACCCGGCCCCATCACCCAGGAGGGGCTGGTGGCGCCGGAATTCCAGATCATCAACGCGAGCACCGCCATCACCGGCCCCAATTACTTCTGGAACGCCATTGAGGGGAGCCTGCACCGCTACGGCAACGGCACCGCAGCCTACATCGTGAAGCTGCAGAACGATCCGGAGCTGGGCATGATTGTCCCCTCGAACCTCATCAACCAGGACACGCCTTCCGGCGCGGCTGCCATGGACCCCGATCCCTTGCTGCGGAGGCTGGATCTGGCCCTGACCGGGGGCACGCTGAGCGCCCGGCAGTTTCAGATCATCCGGGAGGCGATGATGCGCATCCCCACCAGCTCATGGCAGTGGCACCGTCAGCGGCTGCGGCTGGCGACTTACCTCATTGTCACCTCATCGGACTTCAACGTGCAGCGTTGATGCGCAGTGTGGCCGATCCATTCCCTTCTTCCATCCCCCTCCATGAAGCCCGCCCCTCTGATGAACCGTCGCCAGTTTCTGGGCCAGGCCAGTTGCGCCGGCGTCAGTTCCATCCCGCTGCTGAACACGCTGCTGAACCTTCGTTTGGCTGAGGGGATTGCCGAGGCGTCTTCTCCGCAGCCAGGCAGCTATCGGGCCCTGGTCTGCCTCTTCCTGGCGGGCGGCAATGACTCGTTCAACATGCTGGTGCCACGCGAACCCAGCGCTTATGCCACGTATCTAGCCTCCCGTTCCAACCTGGCACTGACGGACGCCCAGCTCGTCAACATCCAGCCCGAGGGACTGCCGCCGTTTGCCGTGCATGGCGGCATGCCGGAGGTGGCCACCCTCTTCGACAACGGCAATGCTGCCTTTGTGGCGAATGTGGGTACACTCATCGAACCCGTTTTCACCCGCGCCGAGGTGGAACAAAGCCTGAAGCGGCTGCCGCTGGGTCTCTATTCTCACTCTGACCAGATCGAGCAATGGCAGACCGGAGTGCCGCACTCCCGCTCCGGCATTGGCTGGGGTGGGAGGCTCGCAGACCTGATTCACCACATCAACTCGGTGCCGACCGTGCCCATGCAGATCAGCCTGGATGGTGGCAACGTGTGGCAGACCGGAGAGACCGTGGCGGAGTATGCGATCACCCCCCAAGGGGCGGTCAACCTGAGCAACTACAATACCGCCTATGAGGCCAACCAGAGCGTGCGCAACGCCCTGAGCGCCGCCGTGGACAGCCAACTGGCGCAGGACTATTCCAACTTGCTGGCACAGACGTTTAACTCACGGAAGAAGCAAGCCATGGACGCCTATGACATCTTTGCCACGGCCACCGCACCCGACCTCCCCGCCGGAGTCACCTTCCCCAATACCTACGTGGGCCAGCGCCTCGCCATGGTCGCCAAGACCATTCAGGGGCACAATCATGCCCGCCTCCAGGCCAGGCGACAGACCTTCTTCATCCAATGGGGCGGGTGGGATCATCATAGTGAAGTCCTCGCGGGTCAGGCCGCCATGCTCCCTCAGGTGAGCGCCGCCATCGGTGCCTTCTACAGCGCTCTCGTGGCCATGGGCATGCAGGACAAGGTCACCCTCTTCACCGCCTCAGACTTTGGCCGCACCCTCACCTCCAACAGTCGTGGCTCCGACCACGCCTGGGGCAGCAATCAACTCATCGTGGGCGGCGATGTGGCCGGCAAGCGCATCTATGGCCAGTACCCCTCCCTGGTGGTGAACCCCGATTCCGGCCCGACCGTCAACGATCTCGACACCGGCCGCGGCCGGTTCATTCCCACCACCAGCTGCGACTCCCTCTTCGCCGAACTCGCCCTCTGGCTCGGTGCCAACCGCAGCGACCTCCCCCTCATCCTCCCGAACATTGGGAACTTTTACAACACATCCCAATCGGCCTGGCCGATTGGGATGTTCAAACCTGACTTGGGGTAGATGGTGGAGGCAAGCCTCGGCCTATTCACGGATGACGATTGCGGCGTCTCCTGCGGCCGAAGACTGCGAACATGGCACCGGCCATGGCGAGGACAGAAACGCTTGGCTCGGGTACGGCGGAAACAGTATTGGCGGCGTTGCCCGCGCTCGCCAGATTTGACGCGCCAATTCCTGGGCTAAGCTCACTGCCATCCTTGGTAAAGAATCCCAACGAATAATTGCTAGTAGGGTCGGCTGGAGTGAGCCATGCGCTTGACCCATCGACAGCTACGGCATTGGTGTAGAAACCATATGTGGTCCCCTCGCCAATTGACGTATCGCCAGTGGTGAGCGTGGGAAACCAATACAGTGCCAGAGGGTCGTTTGTGGTGAGTCCTGCGAACAATGTTGAATCAATGGCTATTGTGGCATCGAGAACACCGTCCACTCCAAACGAGCCTAAATCACCGACAAACAAGATCCGATCGTCCAGGCCAAACGTGCTTCCCACAGCGGTAGATGTACCCGCCAAGATCGGCTGGAAGGTAGCGTCTGCAGTGCTCGCCACCAGCATAAACACTCCATCCTGAGACATTGCGACTCCGTTCGAATCTTTTAGGAGGTCGGCTTGCATCAAAAACGTGATCGTGGCGTTCACTGGAAGCAAGCCTGCGAACAGCGTGACCAAAGTGGCTACTATGAACTTCATGTCGTTAAAGAGGGGGGCTATGATGAACGGATAGCTTTAAGGCGCAGCGACATAGGAGGGGCGAACCGACCAGAGAACCGAACTCGCAACGGTCCCGGCTTTCTTTCTGATCACGATGCACTTGCTATTGCTAATAACCACATCGGAGTCCGCAATGGTGTTAGCCACCCCTGACTTTCTCCAACCCGGTCCTGCCCCACTGGAACCAGTATAGTAATAGTAGCTGGCGTCTGCTGCCTTGTTACGCCCTGGAATAGAGTTATCCCACACAAGCACCTGGTCCTGACGGGTGGCAATGGAATGGGTCGAACTGCCGACAAACGCTCCCGATGCAATCAGATTCAGCTGAGCCAAAGTGACTTCAGTCGCGAACGGCAAAGCCACTGCGTTGTCCTGATCAACCCCTGCTGAAACATTGAGGGGCGTGCTCAAGGTTGCCATCTGAACCCCACCTAACATTTTCACGGTGGTAGGGGTGGCAATGTTATGCCGAATTATGAAAAATGTATCAGGCAGCAACACATCATCATTCGCCAAAACGCTTGCAGCACCTGCCCTTCTCCAGCCAGGACCTGCTCCCGTAGAGCCTGAAAAATAATAGTATGACACTACGGCAGCCAAATCTTTCCCGGCTGTGCCATTGTCTGGAATCAGAATCTCCGACTGCCTATTGGCAATGGAGTGTGTGGAGCAGGGATGTACGCCACCTCCTGCTGGAAAAATTGAACTTAAGGTTTGAAAAGGAACTACATCCACGGTTGCTCCCGCAGCCAACGTTGAAAGGAGGTTGTCCCCCGCAGCGTCCACGGTCAAAGTTCCTACCCCATTAGCAAGCACTGTGTAGTACATGCCCGCCCGTGAGCCACTGCTCACCAACATGTAAAAGTGCTTTGGTTGTGTGCCAGCGGCATACACAAACTGATTCGAAATGAGACCCGGAGTGCCACTTAGAGTAACAACATTATCGGTGTCCACAAACACCTCGCCGGAATCCCGGACACTATTGTTGTTAGTATCGGTGAATGGCTCCCCCACGTCATAGGCACCGTTCTTTGAGACCGTCGCAACAGTTCCAACAAATTCAGGAACACGTCGCAAGGGAAGGTAGACGTAAGAGTCCGAATTGCCTGAAGTTTCAAAGGTGAATACCCCCAACGGATCCGTCGAAACCTCTGCGGCCATGGAGATCCCTTGCGTAGAGACGGCGGCAACAAAAGCTGCCAGGAGGAAGACCTTGGGTTTCATAGGAGGGCTTGGAGGAGAATTCGCAAGGGAGCTGTACACTATTGCATCTAAATCTCAACAAGTAGTTTCCCTTCTGAATTCACAGCTTGAAAAATACACGCCCTACCCACTGAAATAAAGGATATTTAGAGTCTTAAGACGCAATTTCCCTTGTCCGACGAGGCACTTCCACGGCGCATTTATAGGGGCAAGTGTTCAATGTGAACGCATTGAAGGGCAAGCTTGTGGCAATTTTGGACCGATAGAGTCTTCGCGTTGGTGACTTTGGGTGTGATGGGCGGGAGGGGGAGGAATCATCCGCAGAGTGTGAATCAAGATGGAATTGTTTTTGAGGACGCTGACCACGTCCGGTGTAGCCGGCAAGCCTGGGAGCTCCCCATCGACAACCCGTCCGACGAGACTAGATCGTTGAATCCCCGGCGGCAAAGCCCCTCAATTGTGGGCTTCCCAGTCGTGGAGGCGAACGTGTAATGTTGAACCCGGCGATCCTCCCGGCCCCTAATCGATCGTAAGACGGTCTGAAAATTGCCAGCAATCTAGAGAAGTCGTAATCTCCGCCAATACCAAAACCTATGCGAATGCCTGCCCTCTGGGTGCTGGTGACTTGGGTGGCCATTCTGCCCCTGCCTGCGCTCCATTCCCAGTTCACGACTCTTTGGTCCATCGGCGTGGAAAACAACGATCCCCAGGAACTGGGGGGTGAAACATGGCCGCAAAACAACCTGCCTGGCAGCGCAACGGCGCTTGATAACGACTACTACTTTGCCGGGACCTACGGCATCGGCACCGTGGCAGCCACTGAGGCCGCCTCGCAGTTCGAGCGGGTGCTGAGCACGACCAACCACACTCAGCGCATCCACTTCAATCTGAACGCCGGGCAGGCCACCACCACGGCGAGGATCCGGTTCCATTTCAACCAGGTGTGGGGCGGCTGGTGGCAGGCGACGACCAACACCCAGGGTCCCGGCTACGGCAACCACTCTCTTGAGGTGCGGCTCAATGGCGCTCTCATTGGGACGAAGCTCTTCACCACCCGGGGCGAGATGCTGGTGGAGGCCAATGCGGGCACCTTCACCCTCGCGACAGGCGAAAACGTCCTGGAAATCACGCGGGTGACGACCAGCCCCTCCAGCCCGGACGGAGCCCTCCAGTTCGACTATTTGCAACTCGATCTGCACCCCACTGCGCTCCAAGATGCAGATGGCGACGGCCTGCCCCGGTGGTGGGAGGAGGACCACGGGTTCGACGACCAGAATGCCGCCGATGCCGCATTTGATCCTGATCAGGACGGACTCACGAACCTACAGGAGTTCACCCGCACGACACTCCCGCGGAACCCCGATACCGACGGTGATGGCCTGAAGGACGGATACGAGACCCATACTGGCACCTATGTGGATGCCACGCACACCGGCACCGACCCCAACAACCCTGACACGGACGGCGACTCGCTCCAGGATGGTGAGGAAGTTTTTTTAAACCCGCGCCCGAATCCCCTGCTGGCTGACACTGACAACGACGGGGCACCCGATGCGTGGGAGGTCCGCACCGGATTCGATCCGACCAGCAGCAGCAGCAAGCCCCCTGCATTCCCCGGTGCCATCGGCATCAAGTTTGTCTCCGACCTCACCCCGGAGCACGGCCTGCTGCCGAAGGAGGTGACCGGCATCACTCCGCAGATGAACTGGAACAGCGCGATGCCCCTGAGCACTTGGAACGATCCCACAGGATCTGAGGTGGACATCGTGACCCCGATCGCGGGCAAGGTGGTGGATGCTACGGGAGTGGACTCAGGCGTGAAGTTCTCCTGGACCAACCCAGGGCACACCTGGGGCACAGGCAACGGTGGTGGTCCCACCCAGAAGCTCTTCGACGGCATGCTCTCCGTTGCAAGCGACAATGCCGCGTCCGTGACCGTCACGCAGGTGCCCTATGCCACCTATGACGTCATCGCCTACGTGGGGTCTCAGTCAGAGGCCTCCGTGGGTTATGTACGGCTCAACAACAACAGCGCCACAGACCTGAGGTTCAGCAGTGCGAGTTCCCGACCGGAGAAGACCTTTATCGAACAGGGCATCTACAATGCGACCTATCCCCGTCGCGGGAACACCGTGCGCTTCCGCAACGTGACGGGCAGCACCTTCAATCTGCAACTCTACCGGACCAGCTACTACAACGTAGGCCTGCATGGCATCCAGATCGTGAATGCCACTGCGGACACGGACTCCGACGGCATGCCTGACCACTGGGAGTACCGCTACGGTTTCAACCCGGGGTCCAATACCGATGCCACGCAGGATCCTGACAGCGACGGGCTCAACAACGTGGGTGAGAAAAACCGTGGCACGGATCCCCGGGTGGCCGACACCGATGGCGACGGCCTGCTGGACCTGGTGGAGACCGGCACCGGCATCTGGGCGAGTGCCACCGACACGGGCTCAAATCCGCTGCTGCAAGATACCGATGGTGATGGCCTGACGGACGGGGCCGAGGTGGCCACTCTGCCACTGCCGACCGATCCCAACAATGCCGATACAGATGGC
Source organism: Verrucomicrobium spinosum DSM 4136 = JCM 18804 (assembly GCF_000172155.1). NCBI lineage: Bacteria > Pseudomonadati > Verrucomicrobiota > Verrucomicrobiia > Verrucomicrobiales > Verrucomicrobiaceae > Verrucomicrobium > Verrucomicrobium spinosum. The sequence goes on from NZ_ABIZ01000001.1 coordinate 7,565,921, forward strand.
GATGGGCGCAGTGACCTCCTCGAATCCACGGAGCGCACCAACCCTCTGGCGGCTGAGGCGACCACCTTCAGCATGCCAGTCGTGACCACCTCGCCCTCTCGCACTTTCGACTGGACGGTGGAGAACGCGCAACTGGTCTGGGACCACTCCCGCAATCACTCTGGCTTTAACGACGACCTGTTTGCGCTCTCCATTACCAACGCGGTGCGGCCGCGTGAGGCCGCCCTGTACTTTGCCCTGCCGATTCGCAATGGCAACGTGACCTACTATTTCCACACGAACTACTGGGGGGCCTTCAGCAATCCGGACAGTGACACCCAGCATGTCTGGGACAGCGACTGGTCCTCCCCGCCTGCTGACTTGAAGACGGCCATGGGCTTCAGCGGACGCGGCAGGGTGGACATCTCTGACCGTTTGCGGTTCCGGGTTTCAGCCACCAGCACTGGTGCCCAGACGAGCTGGAACGTGACCTTTGCCATCATCAATCAGCGGACGGGGTCAACGGTGGTGAGCCGCACTTACAACGGATGCGCCCTGGCCACCAGCGCGCACAACAACACCGCCACCTGGCAGACGAATGATGATCCGGCCGTGGTGAACCGGTTCAATTTTCGCGTGCCGGATGCTGTGACCGTTTACTTCCAGGCAACACCACTGGAGAACACGACCGCCTTCAGCGCCCACAAAGACACGGACAATGACGGGATGCCCGATGTCTGGGAGACGCAGTACGGGCTGAACATCAACAGTGCGGCGGATGCCCCCCTGGACCCCGACAGCGACGGGTTGAAAAACGTGGACGAATACACTGCCGGCACCTCCCCGCTACAGCGGGACACGGATGGCGATGGCGCTCAAGATGGGGTGGAAGTCTCCACCCGGAGCAACCCGCTCCTGGCCTCCAGCCTGCCACCGCTCTACCGCGGCACCGGCAGCTCGGGTGAGGACCTCAACGGCAACGGTCTGGCCGATGCCTGGGAACTCTGGGCGGGGAGCTTCAACCTGATGGCGAATGTGGACACCGATGGCGACGGCATGAGCAATGCGGCGGAAGCAGCGGCAGGCACGGACCCCTTTGACCCCGCGGGCCGGCTGTGGTCCGCCATTGCTGCTCAAGGAAACAACATCCTGGTGCGCTGGCCGGCGCTGGTGCAGAAGCAGCAGACCGTGTGGCAGAGCGGCAACCTCACGGACTGGAGCCCCGCCACGGGGACGCCTGTCACCCTGGATGGTGTGAACCAGCAGACCTTCACTGATGTGCTGAACGGCCCCTCCCGTATCTTTTACAAAGTGCGGGTGAACGATCTGGATCGTGACGGGGACGGCGTGAGCGACTGGACGGAGCAGCATGTGCTGGGATCAGACCCTCTGGCCGCCAACAGTTCCCGCAGCGCCACGGGCGTGGACGCCAACCAGGACGGCGTGGTGGACACGACCTACAGCGGTGACTACGTGACTCTGGTAGAGCGCCTCCAGGGCACCGCTGCAGCAGGCGGATTCCCCGGCTCTGGCAGCGGTGGCGGCGGCGGTACCGGCATCGCCAGTGGCAGCACGGCCATCTCCCGCACCCAGGCAGCGCGGTTCCTCACCCAGTCCACCTTTGGGCCGACGGTGGAAGACATCCAGGCCGTGCAGGAGCAGGGCTACGCGAGCTGGATCACCCAGCAGGCCGCGCTGCCCGCCACGCTGCACTCGCCCTACATCCTGGGCATCTACAATGACATCCGCGGGCAGCGCACGGGCCGGGGCTACAGCTATGGCGGCAGTGACAATGAGTACTTCCTCTTTGGCAACAATATGATGACTGCCTTCGCGCGCGGTGCGGTAAACGGGCAGGACCAGCTCCGGCAGCGCATGGCCTTTGCCCTGAGCCAGATCCTCGTAGCCTCCCGCCGCGATTCCGCCCTGGAGAACAAGGCAATCGGCATGGCCAGCTTCTATGACATCTTCGTGCGGAACGGTCTTGGAAACTACCTCGACGTGCTGCGCGAGGTCACCTTCCACCCCATCATGGGGCGCTACCTCAGCCATGTGGGCAACCAGAAGGCGCACCCGGAGATCAACCAGTATCCGGATGAGAATTACGCTCGTGAAGTGATGCAGCTCTTCACCATCGGGCTCTGGGAGCTGAACCCAGATGGCACGCGCATGCTGGACAGCGGCGGGCATCCCATCCCCACTTACACGAATACCGAGATCACCCAGGTGGCCCGCGTGCTCACCGGGCTCTGGTATGGCGGGCAGGAGTGGGGCAACGGTGGCTGGGATGACGCCGCCTTTGCCACGCCCATGACAATGCATTCTGACCGTCATGACTTCGGGAAAAAGACGCTGCTGCGCGGCTTTGTGGTGCCCTCCCGCTCCCCTTCCGCAGAGAATGCCCTGCGCGACATCGACGACCTCATCCGCATGCTCTTCGAGCACCCGAACACGGGTGTTTTCGTAGGCCGGCAGTTGATCCAGTTCTTCGTCACCGACAACCCAAGCCCCGCCTATGTGCAGCGGGTCTCGGCGGTGTTTGCCAACAACGGACAGGGCGTGCGCGGAGATCTGCTGGCGGTGATCAAGGCCATCCTGCTGGATGAAGAAGCGCGCGATGCACGCTACTCCTCCGGCACCTCGTTTGGCCGTCTGAAGGAGCCTGTCATCCGCGCCATGTCCATTGCACGCGCCTTTGGCCTGAAGGGAGAGACAAGCCTCCTGTGGTGGGACTGGAATGACTTCTTCAATGTGAGCCGCCAGGAGCCGACTTTCTCTCCCAGCGTGTTCAACTTTTACCGCCCCGACTACAAGGCCCCGGGCGTGCTGACGCAAAACAGCCTGTCTTCCCCAGTCTTCCAGATCACAGACAGCTTCTCCTCGATCTCCTTCCCCAACCGGCTCTGGGATCTGGTGCAGTATGGCTTCCGGCTCTGGAATGTGTACCAGTTCCCCCTGGACATGGAGCGGGAAAAGGCGCTGGCCGCCACGCCGGAACTGCTGGTGGACCACCTCAACACGATCCTCTGTGCAGGCAACATGGAGGTGGGCACCCGCACCCACATCCTGAGTGCGATCAATCAACTGCCGGCCAATGAACTGGCGATCCGCGCGCAGGTGGCGGCGTATCTGGCAATCGTCTCCCCGGAGGGGGCCGTGATCCGGTGACCCCCAGCCCTCTTCATTAAAACGCGACGCTGTTCTCCGTATGAACATGAAAGACCAACGGTCCCCCTTTCACCGGCCCAACCGCCGGCAGTTCCTCGGCCAGTCTGCCTGTGCGGCCCTGGGGAATCTCTCGATCCTCAACACGCTGCTGAATCTGAAGCTGGCCGGCTCCGCTGCCGCCCAGTCAGGGCCCACAGACTACCGCACCCTGGTGTGCGTCTTCCTTCACGGGGGCAATGACTCCTTCAACTGGCTGGTGCCTCGCGATGCCGCCCGGCATGCCGTGTACACGACCACGCGGGACAATCTGGCCCTGCCTCTGAACACCCTGCGTCCCCTGAACCAGTCCGGTGGAGACGGGCAGGAGTACGGCCTGCATCCGAACTGCCCGGGGTTGGAGGAAATGTTCAACGGGCTGGGCGGCGACACCGCAAAACGCCGCGCCGCCTGGATCTCCAACGTGGGCACGCTCATCGCTCCCGTGACCAAGGCGCAATATCTGGCGGAGACCATGCCGCTGCCCAGGGCGCTCTTCTCCCACAGTGACCAGATCGACCAGTGGCAGACCTCCGTCCCGCAGGGGATGACGCAGCTCAGCGGCTGGGCGGGCCGCGCTGCGGATGTGCTGCACGCCTCCTCCAATACGACGAATTTTTCCATGAACCTTTCCCTGGCGGGGAACAATCTCCTGCAGGTGGGCAACCAGACCAGCCAGTTCGTGGTGACAGACCAGGGGGCACTCACCTTCACCGGCTCTTACATCGGGGATCCGAGCCACTTTCACCGCATCAAGAACGCCGCGCACCGCAGCATCCTCGCCCAGCAGTACGCCAATCTGGTGCAGCAGTCCTTCTCCGGCCTCACGCGCAGCAGCATCGAGCTGCAGGAGTTCTTCCTGGAGCAGTTCAGCTCGTACGACGACAGCGCGGTGGCTGCCCTGTTCCCCAATTCCTACATGGGCTCCCAGTTCCGTGCGGCAGCCAAGATGATCGGGCTCCGTCAGGCGCTGGGGCTGCACCGGCAGACGCTCTTCATTGGCTTCGGCGGGTGGGACCATCACACAGAGCTGCTGGACTCCCAGGCCCCCATGCTCTCCGTGCTGGATGCCGGACTGGCCGGCTTCCAGCGGGCGCTGGATGCCATGGGCCTGCAGGACAGCGTCCTCACCTTCACCTCCTCAGACTTCAGCCGGACGCTGCGCAGCAACGGCCGCGGCACCGACCACGCCTGGGGGGCGAACGCCCTCGTCATGGGCGGGCCCGTGCAGGGCGGCAGAATCTACGGCACCTTCCCGGATCTCGCGATCGACAGCAACAATGACACCGGCTATGGCGGGCGGATGATCCCCACCACGTCTGTGGACCAGTTCGTGGGCGAGATGCTGCGGTGGTTCGGGGTGGCGGCCTCGGACATGCCCTATGTGCTGCCCAACCTGGGCAACTTCTACAACGCAAGCTCCTCCACCCTGCCCATCGGTTTCCTAAAACCCGGCACCTGGAGCTGACCCCCCGCTTCTCCTCCACATCACATGACAACACCGGGACAGGCGGGCAGTTCGGCGCACCAACGCCCCGGCCGCCTCATCACCGCAGCCCTTTTGCTGGCGGTGATTGCCGCAGGCTTGTGGCTGGTCCTCAAACCGAAACCCGGGCCTGGCTCTCCCGTTGACAACGCCACCCCGGCAGCGCCCAGCCCGCCCCTCCGGCCGTTGCCCCCGAATCCGCCCCCCGGCACCAAACTGCCGGGTGAAATGATCCTGCAGGCGTATGCCCGCCCCGGCTCCCGTCCCCAGGATGACCTGCACGCGGTGGCCCATGCGCTCGAGAATCTGGCGCTCCTGGTTAAAGGAAATGACCCTTTCCGGCTCGGGGCCAATGAAGAGTTCGCCGACGCTCTCAAAGGCCGCAACAAGGCGCAAATCCGGTTCCTGCGGGATGACCACCCGGCCTTCAATGAAAAGGGCCAGCTCGTGGACCGGTGGAAAACGCCGCTCTACATCCATGCCGCGAGCCGCGACCGCCTGGAGATCCGCAGCGCCGGGCCGGACCAGAAGATGTGGACGGAAGATGACCTCCAACGCCAGCCCGACGGCCAGTTTCTGAAAGGGAAGGACCTGAATCCCACCAGCCTGTATCTCCCACAAGACCGACCCCTGGGACAACCGCCCGCAGAAGCATCCAGTCGGTGACCGGTCAAAATGTTGTGGCGAATTGTCCCACTCAGAGGACACTTCCGGACAGACCTTCTTTTCCACAAATCCATGTCCTCCGCACCCGTCAGCGGCACACTGCCAGGCCTTCCCCGCCGCTCCATTGAGCTGGTGATGTTGATTTGCGCCGTCCCATTCCTGCTCGGATCTGATGTTGAGGCACAGCAGACCTTTGTGCCGCCTGAGCCTTTCCCGGCGGAGAAGTATGAGAACGGTTGGAGGAAGAACCCTTTTACCCTGAAGACGGCTCCGGTGGCCATCCAGCGAGAGTCCTTTGCCAAAAATCTCGCCCTGGGGAGCATGTATGATGATGCCGAGGGAGTCACCTGCGTGGTGGTGGTGAACACCAAGACGAGGGAGCGGACGCGACTCAAAGGCCAGGAACCCGCCGCCAACGGCATGCGGGTGACGGAGTCCGTCATCGCGGACACCCGGCGGGATTCCTACGCCGTGATCGTCTCGGGAGGCGAAAAGGCCACGCTGCGATACGACACCGCCTTCCTGAAACAGATGGCCGCTGGGCAGGGCGGTGGCGGGACCACACAGGCTTCGCCCCATGGGATGGGCCAAAAACACACTCCCAACGGAGCCGCCCCTGATCCCGGCACTGCCGCCATTAACATGACCAACATGGAGCAGGATCAGAGCGGTGCAACACAGCCCCCTCCGGGTGCCTATGGCCAACCCTCTCCGCAGGGTGCCAACCCCGGCATGATGAAGGGCGGCACCGCTCCCACGCCCGCGCCGCCGGGCATCCGGCCTCTCCCTGGTCAACCTCCCAACATGGGCGCAGGCCGCCCCAATATCCCCAGCAGGCGACGTTTAACCGTACCTCAACCCTCTGCGCCGCCCCCTGTCCCGCCCGTACAGGAGAATCCGTAGCCTTCCACGTACCGCAGGCGTTCACGTTCCAGTGGCCAAAAATGCTCGTTCCAAGTAGCATGGAGCGATTTTCCTCATGAGCACGCGTTCCTTCCGAATTTTCCCCTTCCTGGCAGGCGGTATCCTGGTGTTGGCGGGCTTGGCCATCACCACAGCATGGCTGCTGCGTGATGCGTACTCCGACAGAAGTGCTGACAGCGATGCTTCGCGAGATGGTTCTTCGACGGCAAGCCCCACCGCGCCGAAGCCGTGGGATCTGAGCCACTCGACCGCCGGAAGGAAGCAGGAAGCTCCCGCAACCGGATCCGCCTCCTTCCCCGCGCCTGCCGCCCCGCTCCCTCCAGCAGGCGGTCCCAACTCTCCCCGCCGGGGAGTGCCCGCCGAAATCGCGAGTGGCAAAGTGGTGGCCGCGGACAACTCAGAGATTTCTCCAGATGGTGTGCAACGGCGCGTGACGCTGCATGAGACCAACTTCAAATACCCGCACCTGCGCATGGAGGAGCAGGTGCGCCGCATGGCCAATGGCGGAGAGGTGCTGGTGAAACGGAATGTGATGGTGGCGGATCACCTCATGGTCACGCTGAAGCCACGTGTGACGGAGCCGGAGTTTCAGGCCTGGCTTGGCCAGCATCAGTTGACCATTCGCGAGCGCATCCCCAATGCCCCCCTTTATCTGGTGGCAACAAAGGATCCGAGTCTTGAGACCTATGACGCCGCCCTGCTGGCGCTTGCTGAGGCGGGCAGCCCGATCGCCTATGCGGACCCAGACTACATCGTGCAGAACCAGGCACAGGCTCCGGCCCCCAATGATCCGTCCTTCAATCAGCAATGGGCGCTCTCCAACACGGGTCAAACCGGGGGCATGGCAGGAGCAGACATCAATGCCCTCACCGCATGGGCCGTGACGGAAGGCAGCAGCAATGTGATCGTGGCGGTGATCGACACGGGCATGGACATGGACCACCCCGACCTGGAGCCCAACCTCTGGACCAACCCCGGTGAAATCGCCAGCAACGGCCTGGACGACGACAACAACGGCTATGTGGATGACATCCACGGCTACGACTTCGTCTCGAACGATGCCAACCCCGAAGACGATCACGGCCACGGCTCACACACCGCCGGCACCGTGGGCGCGGTGGGCCGCAACGGCACCGGCGTGGTGGGCGTGAGCCATCATGTGAAGCTCATGCCGCTGAAGTTTCTCAACTCGGCGGGATCCGGGGCGGACTCTGACGCGATCAAGGCCATCTACTATGCCACGGCCAAAGGTGTCCTCCTTTCTTCAAACTCCTGGGGCGGGGGCGACTACGTTCAGGCGATGAAAGATGCCATCAACCATGCCGGGACCAACGGCGTGGGTTTCGTGGCGGCGTCCGGGAATGACGGGCTCGACAACGACGTCATCCCCAACTACCCCTCCAACTACGAGGCGGACAACCTGATCGCCGTAGCCGCCACGGACGCGAATGACCAGCTGGCGTGGTTCTCCAACTACGGGGCCAGCAAGGTGCATCTGGCCGCACCGGGTGACAGCATTCTTTCCACGTACCGCGACGGGGGCTATGTGCACTCCAGCGGGACGTCCATGGCAACGCCGCACGTATCGGGTGCCGCGGCACTGCTCAAGGCGGCGAACCCGGCAATCAGTTTTGCCCAGATCAAAGCGGCGCTGCTGGCCAAGACGGATCTCGTGACCAATCTGACCGGCAAGGTGAGCACCGGCGGGCGTCTTGATGTAGGGAACGCGATAGATCTGGCCACTTCTGCCTACCCCGTGCTGGTCAAGACCACCGTCGTGGATGGAGGCGTACCCGGCACCACGGGCAATGCCGATGGCATCATCAGCCCCGGAGAAACCGCGGCCCTCACCCTGGAGGTGCAAAACCTGGGCGGCCTGTCCACCGGCCCGCTCCAGGCCACGGTGACGATGAACAGCGCCGATCCCAAGGTGACACTGGGCAATACCACCCAGACCTTCGGGGTGGTGCCAGCCGCCGCCCGGCAGGCCAACACCGGCACCTCGCTGACCATCACCGTGGCGGCCGATCACACGACGCCAGCAAGCCTGCCATTGAGCATCACGTTTACGGATGGCGCGGGCGTGAACCGGGTCGAGGAGGCAACCCTGCAGATCTTTACCGTTTCCCAGATCAGTGGACGCATCACCAATGTGAGCGATGGCTCCGGTCTGGCTGGAGCGACAGTGCACCTCAGCGGCCCCGTCACCCGAACGGCCACCACGATCACTGACGGCACCTACAGTGCCCATGTGGTGGATGGCAGCTATGCGGTACATGCCAGTGCGGCAGGGTTTGTTTCTTCCAGCTCACAGACGGTGGAGGTTCCGCCCTCCGCAGAGAACGTGAACATGACCCTCGGCTACTCGGCGCTCCAGATCACGCCCTCCATCCTGGGAGCGACGGTTGAAGAGGATGACACGACCGCGCAGACCATCACCCTGCAGAACAATGGCAACGTGCCGCTGACCTGGAAGCTGGAGGAAACTCCCCGGCCTGACAACGCGGCCACTGCCAAGGTGCTGGCCAACCAGCTCGCGGGATTGAAACCCGTGCATCCCCTTGCGTTTCTGCCCACCGGTTCGGCAGTGCAGGCCGTGGAGGAGGGTCCCGGGCCCGGACGACTGCTTCCAGCCCGCCCCGGTCTCAACGCCCTGGACAACAACACCGCGACGTATCCGTACCTGCCCTTCGCCGATGGGTTCGAGGATGGAACTTACAACAAGTGGTTTGAGAGCTGGACGGACGCGCATCGCGAGGTGGTGTCCAATACGGCAGGGGAGGGAACCAAGTCCTTCCGCTTCAACATGGCCGGCACCGAAGACCACTTCTCCGGAGTTCATCAGGAGTTTCAGTGGGCGCAACAGCCCGGGCATGTATCCTTCCGGGTGCGCACCGCGGCGCGGGATCTGGCCACCGCCTACATGGTGCTGTGTGATGTAAGTGGAAACTATCTCGTGGACTTCATCTGGTTCTTCGCCCACCCGAACGGGCGCTTCTATCTGAATGCCGATGTGGGAGGCAATCAACTGGTGGCCTACGACAAGGACACCTGGTACCACATCGAGTTCCGCAACATCGACTGGGACACCCAGACCTTTGATTACTATGTGAACGGCACCGTGGTGCAGGCTGGCGTCCCCTTTCGCAATCCCGGGGTCACTCAGTGCATTGCGGCCTTTGCTTACAACTACAGCAGCAATGTGAATGCGTGGTTTGACGGCGTGGAGTTCTCAGGTGATGCGCTGGACTGGATGACTCTCTCCCAATCCTCGGGCACCATCGCCCCAGGAGGCTCTGCCACGGTCACGGTCACGTACAACGCCTCCCGGCTCAATACGGGGACTTACGAGGGCCTGCTCACCCTGACCACCAACGATCCTACCAGCAGTGACTCGACTCTGCCAGTGACCCTGCAAGTCACACCCACCACGAATACCGTGCCGGTGGCCAACTCCAGCACCGTGCCTACCAGCGAGGATTCACTCACGGCTTTCACTCTCAGTGGGTCGGATGCCGACAACGACACGTTGCAGTACTACGTCACGCAACTTCCTGCCAGAGGGCGGCTTTTCCAGGCCTCTGATGGATTTGAACCAACAGTCCCCATCACCACAGCGCCCACACTTGTCCTCAGCAGCAACCGCCAGCTCATCTATCTGCCGGAGACCAATGAGAACGGAACACCGTACACAACATTCACATTCACAACGCGCGACAAACGCAGCGAGTCCGCCCCGGCCACCGTCACCATCCAGGTATCTTCCGTGCCGGATGCGCCGGTGCTGGGAGCCGATGTATTTGCGACCATGCCCGGGCAGTCCCTCGCTTCCCTCAATGTGCTGGCCAACGACTACAGTCCGGAAAACTTGCCACTGACGGTGCAGTCCTTTACCCAGCCTTCACAAGGCACGGTGACGGCCAATTCGGACGGCACACTCGCCTTTCAGCCCGGGGGCGGATTCCTCTCCGGCTCCACCAGCTTCACGTACACTGTGACGGATGGAGCACGCACCTCTATCTCAACTGTGATAGTGCATCTGGGCGATCTGCGGGGCGGCTCCTGGACAGCGCTGGGAGGGAACAGCCACCGCTCCGGACTCTTCCCCGCCGTCCTCAACGGTCCGCTGCAATTGCGCTGGACGCAGGCGCTGCAAGGCGCACCCACGATGCCCGTCGTGGCGGACAACCGCGTTTACGTTACCGGCCACCGAGCGGATGGCTCCAACGAGATCAAGGCTTTGCACCTGGACACCGGGCTCCCTACGTGGAGCCGCAACGAGATCATCTCAGGAGGGGTCAATCCCCCCCTGCATTACAGCTCGAACCTCTACTACGTGCTAACGGATCCCGGCAACGCCTCCAGCATCACCGGGCTGGAGGCCGCCACGGGTAATGTGATATTGTACGGCACCTTCACCCCCACCGTGAGCGAGCTGGGCAAGTCGCTGCTGGGATCACATGGCTTGGTTCACATGCCGGGCGGCTCTGGTCCCAAGATCTACGGTGTCGAGCCATACAACCCTCCCTCCGCCGCCTACATCACCACGCTGCCGGGTGCCCAGACAGGCACGCCCACAGAAGGTGCCGACCTCATCCTGACTGCCACAGGAGGAGCGATCCACGCACTGGATGCCAGCTATGGTGTCCAGCGCTGGACCTTCCGCCCCAATCCCGCCCTGCTTACCACCAACTCCACGGTGGTCTGGGAGGCCGGCGATGCCGTGGTGAACCTGGAAGGCACGCTGTACTGTGTGGCCACCCATCAGGCTCCGTTCACGCGATGGAGCAGCACGAGCAGCAAGCACCTTTTCACCCCCGCCGTGCGACAGGGCGTGGTGTATGCCACCTTTGAGGATGGCACTCCAGGTGTGCATGTGTTTGACCGGCGCACCGGGGCTCTGCTGCGCACCATTCCGCTGCCAGTCACCCCCACCAGCCAGCCTCTGTTCACGCAGGATCGGGTGATTGTCAGCACCGCCAGCACCACTCACATCATCAGCCTGATGGATGGCGCGGAGCAGCAGACCCTGCCCAGGGGCGGCCTGCTGGTTCCGGCTGACAACAACCTCATTCTTGTGGATACCACGAACCCAGGTGTGACGGCCTACGGATCGCCCCCGGTGATCACGTTGAGTCCCGCCACGGCCTCGTCCGGCAGCTCGATCCCCTGGAAAATCGGCACCACCGTGCCAGAGGGGCTCATTCACTTCACGCTGGACGGATCCACGCCTACTTCACAAAGCCCGACCCTTGCCAATCTGGGGGTGTTCAGCTCTCTGCGCACCACGACGGTGAAGGCGGTGGGCATTCATGCCGGACTCACCGGGCCCGTCACCACCGCCACCTTCACAGTGGGTGACAGCAACAGCAACCAACTGCCCGACTGGTGGGAGCAGCAGTATGGCAGCCTGCGCGCCACTCCCGTGAGCGTCCTGGACCCCACAGTGGATGACGATGGCGATGCCCGAAACAACCTCACCGAGTTTCTCGCTGGCACAAACCCCAATCAATCGGACGCCGTGGTCACGCCGTTGCAGGCGAACACCGGAGGCAGCATCACCCTCTCCTGGCCCAGTGAACAGGGGCGCTTCTACTCCGTGCAGACCAGCCTGGATCTGAAAACCTGGGATCCCGTAAGTGTGGCGACCATGCAGCCGGGTTCTGGCGCGGTCATGTCCTGGCAGGACACCACCGCAGGGGATGGGCCGCGGAAGTTCTACCGCGTGGTGATCACCACTCCATAGGGAGGGAGGAGGAAGACTGCGCTCGCGCGATTCCAAATCGCCAGCTACACCGACCATAGGTGACGAAGGTGGGTGGAGTATTGGCGTGCATCCCAGCAGGCGAATGGGTGGCGCGCTCCTCGGTGCCAGCCCAGGTCTGATGCCTGGTGTCTTCTACTCTTGTGTCTTCATCCTCACCCGCACGCGGCTCTGCAACGGCCGATGATCGCTGGCCTCCGCGTTGGGCACAACCTTGGTCCCGGCATCTTCCAGGCGGACGTCGGCTCCGTCGCGCAGCAGCACGTGATCGATCACCAGGCGCGGTTCGTCCGCAGGGTAGCTGCTGGCATCTCCTTCTGGCACGCATCTGCGAAATCCGGCCTCGGCCAGCAGAGTCAGAGTGGTGGAGCCCGGGCGATCATTGAAGTCACCCGCCAGAATTACCGGAGTGGTTGTTTCCTTAAGTGCAGCAATCAGGACGCGGGCGTTTTCCCGCCGGGCGGCATCATCCGCACCGGAGTCGAAGTGTACGCTCACCAGTGTGACCTCTGCCGGAGAGACGGTGGGGACGGCTACCGTGATCAAAGTGGCCGCCCGAGGCTCGCCGCCCTTCACCGGCAGGGCGATGGTGCGGGAAGACGCGATGGGAAGGCGAGACAACGCCGCAGTACCGTACTCCCCTCCCGCAAAAGACATCGCCGCCCCGTAGGCAAAGGTCATGCCCTGAGCTTTCGCAAAATCCGCCGGCACATCCAGACCCTGAACCCGGCTGGTCCGGCGGTCCACCTCCTGCAACGCCACAAGATCCGGCTTGAGCGCCCCAATCACGCGATGCTGCAAGGCGTGGTCATACTGCCCGTCGAAACGCCGTCCGCCGTTACGCAGGTTAAAGGAAACAATATCAAGCTCCGCTTTGACCGGCTCCTCGGCCGGGAGGACTGGAAGGCTCGGCAGGAACAAAAGGAGCAGATGGAAACAGAAGCGGCGACGGGAAAGGCGCATGGCGCACCCATTGACCAACCGCCCCCGTCTGGCAACCAAAAGGCTGTGAGACCGGCTTCGGGCCGGCCGCCTGCGTTTGGCCCCGCCTCTGCCCTGCTCCGCCGTTGTGGTTCGAGATGATCACAAGCTCCACCAAAGCGGTGTCGAGCCACACGCACTCCAAGACGCTTCGCGAGGCTGTTCACGGTGGAGCAATGTCCCCCAACCGAAGATGGCCACCTATAAAACCTAACTCCTAAACGACCCATACAACACAGGCCGGGAGAAATGAAACGCGCCCCATCCCTTGAGTCGCTCACACAACTGGAGCCGGAGGTCTCGCGCGTCGGGCTGGTTGGGCCGCAGCCAGCAGCCTGCCAGACACCGCACCGAATTCCAGACTCCGGGCCAGGCCGGCTTCACGTGATGCCAGGCTGCAAGCTGGAAGATTATCTGGGAGAAGAGCTTCTCACGTGAGGCGCAGCGCCGGGCCAGGGTGAAGGGGAAGTTCAGCCGACGGCAGACGTGCCCCGCATTCACCTGCTCCAGCGCCCATGCGTAGTCCTCCGCCGTGGGCAGGTTTTCATCGAACGGGCATTCCACCCAGCAGCTCCGGCGCAACAGACCCAGGTTGTTGCTGTAGAAAGACCCAAATTTGAGCCCTTTTTCCTGAATCTCCTGCCAGGTGATGGCATCGCTATAGTCACTGCCCGGATTGCGCTCCCGCCCCTTGCCGCTCACACAGGCCACGCGTGGCTCCAGCATGGCTGCCACCATGTGCTCCAGTGTGCGGGGATCCTCCAAAACCGTGTGGGAGCCCAGCACGAGCACCAGCTCCGTGGGGAGATGGCGCAGACCATGGTTGAGCACGCGGGAAGGTTCATACTTCTCGTGCCAGCGGAGCACCTCACCTCCCGCACTGCGGATGAGCTCGCCACAGGCGACGCATCCAGAGCTGTCCACCCCTAGAATCCGGTCCGGTCGCAAAGTCTGGCCCTGAAGCGCCGCCATCACGCGCGGCAGGGTGGAAGAGGCGCGCGCGTAGCGAATCAGCACGCCAACTGTGGGCCGGGTGGAGGGAAGTGCTGTGTTCATGTTCAGCACTTTATCAAAAGCCGGCACTGGCAAACAGGCCCTCATTTGAGGGGCGGTTCTAGGCAAGAACTTCAAAGTTCAGATCTCAAACTTCAAACTCCAATCGAGCCAGCGATGCCATCCCACAGGCCGACAATGCGCCCCCCTTACGATCCCCGTACCAGCACCTTGACCACTGACGCACTGCCCACTGACGCACCGGCTCAGGTCGCCCAGCCTTCGTCGTTGTTGTGCTGGAGGAACTTGATCACAGCCTCCGTGCGGGAGCGCACGTGGAGCTTTTGATACACGCCCTTCAGATAGTCCCGCACCGTTTCGTAGCTCAACGAGAGCTCAAAGGCGACCTCCTTGGGCACCATGCCCTGAGCCAGACGCTCCAGGATCTGGGTCTCGCGTGGGGTGAGACCAGGGATGGGCGGCTTCTCCGTCTTGGGCGGTTCCTGAAAGGATTGGATGAGCAACCGGGCGATCTCCTGGCTGAGCGGGGCCCCCCCTTCACTGGCAGACCGGATACCGCCGACAATGTCCTCTGGCTTGGAACCCTTGAGCAGGTACCCGTGAGCCCCCGCACGCAGGGCGGCGAAGACCTTGGCGGGATCATCGTGCACGGTCAGCACCACAAAGGCGGCGCTAATCATCTTGCGGGAAAGCACAGAGATCAACTCTGCGCCGGACATCAGGGGCAATTCCAGATCCACCACGACAACGTCGGGCTCGGACGCGGGCAGTTCCCTCAGGGCAGATTCTGCATCCGCCCAAGCCCCCACGAACTCGCAGTTGTGCTCCGGCTTGCCCAGCAAACGCTCAATGAAGGTCCGGACGACCTTGTCATCCTCCACCACCGCGACACGAAGGGTGCGGGGCGGCTTGCTGTCATCCTGCTTCACCTTACGAGCACCACTTTCCATGCGCTTATATAAATCATAACGCTGATCACTTGCCACAAAAAAGTGCTGGGTGTTCTCCGAACTGGCGGCGCAAATGAGGGAGATGGATAACTAAATAAAAATTCTTAAGTTACTTATTATCAACGATATACGTCCTTAGTCTTCATCGATCATGCCGTTCATGTCCATCTGGTGCCGTTGAGGAAGTTCCTGTTGTGCGAGACTTCAATAAACTGCTCACCGGACTGGCTGAGGTGCCGCGCCAGCAGGCCGCACTGGCCAACCTCCCCGCCGTAGCTGGCGCGCAGCTCCGCAGGCTCACCGGCGAGCTTGAAGTTTTTCATGACCCCGAGACTGGACCAGCGGTGGGCCCGCTCCTGCATGATGGAGTAGTCCGCCGTCACGATGCCCCCTCCTGCTGCACCAATCTGGTGGCCAGGGCGTACTCATCTGCGATCGTTCAAACAGCAGGCAATGCACTTCACCGCAAAAATTCCTCGCCGCTAACACTTGAGGAGGATGTTCTGACCGCTGCGCGGAGAGAGTCAGTCCGTCAGTGGGCAGTGCGTCAAGGCGTTGGCCCCAAACGTCTCATGTCGTCGCGATCCGACCCGACGCCCACCTACTCCGGATTGAAGGGAAAGTGCTCCGCTTGCCGCGCCATGCCTCTGACAACCAAACGCTCCTAGGCCACTACCAGAGCTCCACCCCAGGTCTTGCGTCTTGTGTCTCCCGCGAAGTCGGGCAAAACCCCCGTTCCTCACGACGTACTTGCATTCCCTGCCTCGCCTCTCCCCTCCCCAACATGAACCCGTCCACTCCCGCCCGCGCCTTTCTCGCCCTCGCGCTCACCGTCCTGATCACCACGCCGTGCTCTGCCTCTGACTGGCCAGCTTGGCGGGGTCCGACGATGGACGGTCACGCGGCCGCCGGGCAAAATCCGCCGCTGAAATGGAGCGAGAGCGAAGGCGTGCTGTGGAGGACCCCGGTTCGCGGGCGAGGGCATGGGTCACCCACGGTGGTGGGCGCCCACGTCTATCTGGCCACGGCCGACCTGGAAACCGAGGAACAACTCGTGCTCTGCCATGATCGTGGCACGGGCAAGAAACTCTGGGAGACCGTGGTCCACCGCGAGAATCTGAACACCAAGGGGCATCGCATCTCTTCCCAGGCATCGTCCGATGTGGTCAGCGATGGGGAGCGCTTGTACGTCAACTTCCTCAACAACGGAGCCATCTACACCACGGCGCTGGATGCCACCGGGAAGCAGCTCTGGCAGCGCCGTGTCAGTGACTTTCAGGTGCACCAGGGCTTCGGCTCTTCCCCCGTCCTCTACCAGTCCATCGTGCTCGTCTCCGCCGACCATCGCGGCGGCGGGAAGCTCACCGGCCTCAACAAACTGACGGGCGAGATCGTGTGGCAGCAGGACCGTCCTCCCGTGGCCAACTATGCCTCTCCCGCCGTCGTCCACGCTGCGGGCAAGACGCAGGCGGTGCTCGCTGGTTGCAACAAGGTGGAAAGCTTTGACCCGCTCACCGGCAAAAAGCTCTGGAGCATCGACGGCAGCACCGAGGAGACCGTGCTCACCGCCGTCACGGATGGCAGCCGCGTCTTTATCGGCGGCGGTTATCCCAAGAACCACACCATGGCCATCGAAGCCGATGGCTCCGGCAAGATCGCGTGGGAGAACACCACGCGCGCCTATGTGCCTTCCATGCTTATGAAGGAAGGTCACCTCTTCGCCGTGCTCGATACCGGCCGTGCCGTCTGCTGGAAGGCCGCCACCGGAGAAGAGCTCTGGTCAGAGAAGGTGGACCGCGAGTTCTATGGCTCCCCTGTCATGGTGGACTCCCGCATCTACGTCACCAGCAAAGCAGGCGTCACCTCTGTCTTCGAGGCCACACCACAGAAATTCACGCTGCTCGCGCAGAACACCCTCGGCGATGAATCCTTCAGCACGCCGGCCATCTGCGACAACCGCATCTACATCCGCTCTGCGAAAACCGATCCCACCCGCCAGGAATATCTGTGGTGCGTGGGTGAGTGAATGAGCCGCGCCAAGTTATTCGATGCCCTTAAGGCATAAGTTCAAACAGGCCTGTCACGGAGCATTGGATACCGCGGCCGTGGCGACTCCATTGCCGCCGGGATCGACAATTCTGGCTGTGACGAAAAACAGCACATTGGTGCGCTCGACCTGCTTCACCTTGCTCTGGAACGTGCGCCCAATGAGAGGCAAATCCCCCACTACAGGGACCTTGTCATCCGCTCTAAAACGCTTCTCAAATGCCGCTCCCCCCAATACCACAGTGCAGCCGTCCCAAATAGAAACAGCCGTGGAGATTCGGTTGGCCCGGAAGATGGGCTGCAAAATCTGATTCTCTACGGTGAAATAGACTGGCTGGCCGGTGAGGCGGTCGGTGGTCGAGTTCTGGAAGTCCTGGCCGTAATCAATAAACCCCTCGAACTCCAGGAATGACGGCGACAAGCTGAGCTCAATGACTTTGTTTTGCCCGATGACGGGTTCCACTTCAAAGACGATGCCGACATCTCTCTTTTCGAATGACCGCGGCGAAGATGGTTTGCCCAGGCCTCCACCTGTGGTTCTGGTAGGAGTCTCCGGTGCGTCGTATTCTTTGGGGTATCGAAACTCCTTCACCATCTTCAATGCCGCCCTCTGGCCGCTCTTGGTGAACAAGGTGGGAGTAGCCATGACATCGATGCCCTTCGACTGATTCAATCCCCGTAGCACTCCCTGAAACTGGGGATCGGTAAGGACACCTGACACCGCGAACGCACCAGGTGACTTGGCGTCGGCTCCCGGCACCAAGGCACGCCCGATCCTGGTGCCACTGGATCGCAACCCCAGCACCTCAGTCGCGCTCCGCAATCCATCCGTCACCGTCCTGCCAGCAAAAGGCAATACTTCCCCTGGAACGGACTGTCCGCCGCCACTTGCGAAGATCTTCTCCGAGCCAGGCACATTGAACTGACCCAGCAGCCAGTCAATACCCAGTTCCTTGACCCTCGCGTCTGACACCTCGACCATGCGAATCTGGATCTCCACCTGCTTGGCCGTAGCATTCACAGCTTGATCCACAAGGCTGTCCACCAGCATCATATTGGTGGCAGTATTCCGCACAAACAACACGTTCGTCGCCGGTGTGTAGGATGCAGTCGCCCCATCCGGGAATGGAACGCCCCGTTGTTGCAAGAGTTCCAGGGCACCCAGCCGGCCTGTCGGCAGCCCCCCTCCTGCCGCAGCGACCGGCGTCGTTTGCAGAAAATCCGGAGGCACGCGATATTGCCTGCTGATCAGCGCCTCCTGTTTATCCTGGAGGGAGGTGATGATCACTGCATGCTCATCCACCCGGTAGTCGGCTCCGGTCAAACTTGTGGCCTGACGCAACACCTCCTCCAAAGGCACCGAGGACATCCGTAGCGTCAGAGTCCGGGACTCTATCTCCGGGGAAGCATGAAGGATGAACCCCACTCCCTTCTTGGCGGGATCCAGATCCCGGCTGCGAATGCGCAGAAACTCCACCACCTCAACCAGGCTCACGGAATCAAAATCCGCCAGCGGTACAATCAGCGTGCGCAGCTTCTGCTGGATGCTTGCTCGATTGCTGCCAGCCATACGAGACTCCTGCCCTGCCGAGCCAAACAGGTGAGAGAGGTCAACAGCAGGCACCGCATCCTCCCACATGGCGGCGGTCGCACTGATGGCGCGAGCCCGTTGATGATCCCTGGCCGCATCGTAATACGGTGACCGGAGCTGTTCTCCCCGTTCCATGGCGCGGCGTGCGGCGCCGTTTTGGGGATCCGTCCGCAAGACGTCCTGAAGTTGCAGGTCTGCCTTGTCCAGATCACCCAGATTCTGGAGACCGTTCGCCCGTGCCAGGGCGGCCTTCACGGCGGCACTGCGCTCGCCAAGCGCGGTCTGATCGATTTGATTTGCGGCTGCCGTCTTGTCCACTGCCGGATCAGCCAGGGCCACTCCTGCCATAAGGCAGAAAGCGACAGAGAAACTGCCCCATGGGTAAACAGGCGAACAGGTTGGAAAACAAGTCATCAGTTTCATCGGCATTTCGCACTTTCGTCAGTTCCCCGGCAGCAGATGTGTTTGCTAACCCAAGCTGGCGACGAGGGAATGAATGTTCGCGTAACACCTATGACCAATTGCGCCTTTTTTGAATCAGTCAGAACGCTTGCTCGATTCCGCCTTCAACGCCCTCAAAGACCAATTTTAAGAGAATGCAAAACTGATGGCGCTTTCGATGTTTTTCCTGACACCTCACCCTCCCCCTTCCTTGAAGGCTCCATGAGGCTTCTCCAAATCTAAGTTTCAAGCATGGCGAACGTTTAGGGATGGCAGGAAGCGGCCCCTGTAACTGACCAGCATCAAAATGTCTTTTGCAGCACTGAGCTCCGATTCAACACCCGGTCAAAGATTGCACACTGCAATTTATGGTATCATTCAAGATCATCTCAGCCAGGCTCCGGCTTCAAACTCATCAGACATTGCTGTTGACGGCGCTAACTTGCGGGTAAGTGTGCATAACAACTCCTTGAACTGTACTCAAAGAGTCCAGCCGCAACCACACCGCGCTCTGGAACTTTTTGCCAGGAGACGCACAGCCAGAGACTGCCGCCTTCAAAGCCCCCCCACATCTTCACCCTGTCACTCCGATGCAATCAGAACCGACAGCGAGCACTCCCGACGTCCTCCAATCCTCGTTTTTCAGAGCGATGGGTGCCAATCAGCAGTTCCGCCTCCTGCTTGAACAGGTGCCTGATGTCGAATACTTCGCCAAGGATCTGGAGGGTCGCTTCGTCGCGGCCAGCGAGAAAACGTTGAAGCGGCTCGGCTTCAAACACGAGCGAGATCTATTGGGACACAAGGATGACTTCATTCATCCCGCCAGCGTCGCAGCGGCCATCCGGCAAGACGACCTTGAGGTCATGTCCACCAAGCAGCCCTTGATAGACCGTCTTGAGCTCTTGTACAACCGCTCGAACGAAGATGACTGGTTTCTTACGACCAAGATTCCCATCAGTGACGTCCGGGGGGATGTCATCGGAATAATGGGTTTTGTTCGTCCTTTCCGCCAGGAGCGCCCTGAAACTTTCGCTGACGTTCACATTCAAAAAGTAGTGGCTTACATTCGCAAACACCATTGCAGCCGCATCACGGTGACTTATCTCGCCAGCATTGCCAACATTTCCCAAAGGCAGCTCAACCGCAAATTCCAAAGTTGGTTTCGCATGAGTGTGCAGGAATACATCATGCGAATTCGCATCCAGGCGGCGGGTGAAGAACTCGCCACCAGCAACAAGCCGATCGGAGTGATCGCCTTGGAAAATGGCTTTTACGATCAGAGCTTCTTCACTCGCTATTTCCGGCGGTTCACTGGCGAAACGCCCCTTGTGTATCGTCGCAACCGGCTGAAGAGGCCAGTCTGATGGGTGTACTTTAGGGGTGGTCACAGCGAGCACCAAGAAAGACCAGTCCTTCTGGCAAGTCTTTTACGCGTAACATTCGCAGGGGCTGCGACCTGCCCCGTGGAATCCAATGTCCGAACTGACCTATCCAGCGATGAGACTCTAATGAACGTGTCAATCTCCCTCACGGCTGAGATTTTACCCACTCTGTAGAAACGGGTGGCCGCTTGAGTTTCCCACCAACCCAAAGACTCCGGCACCTCTCACCACCAGAGCCCCCAGGACGAGGCCAAGCCTCTTCAATTTGGCGCTGGCACTCAGAACATGGCAAGGTTGGCCGTTGAGGTGGTCAGCGGGTTGTCAAAATGCGGCAGGTTGGGCAGGATCGCATCCATCGCACTGGATTGAACCCCAAACCAGTTCGCCAGCACGGCGGCATACTGGTCCACCGACACATCCGGGATGAGCAGACCCCGACCACTATGGGAGTCGATCGATCCAGGCTGGTCGCCCAGCTTGAGCGCTGGATAGTGGCCATACAGGTTCCTTCCCTTGACCCCTCCGCCCATGATGATGGAGTGGCTGCCCCACGCATGGTCAGACCCACTACCGTTGGAGAGCAGGGTGCGGGCAAAGTCAGAGGCGGTAAACGTCACCACCTTGTCAAAGGCGTTGATCGCGGGATCCTTGAGCGCATTTCTAAAGCTCAGCAGCGCTTGACTCACGCTGGCCATCAGACCCGAATGGGCCGCCAGCATCCCGGAGTGATTGTCGAAGCCGGAGACATAGATGAAGAACACCTGCCGCCGGTTGCCCAACGGGGCTCTGCCTGCAATGACCCGTGCTGCCATCTTCAGGTAGTTCCCCAACGGGGTCTGGGCATTGGCAAAGTAACTGTCAAAGTTCACCCCGGTGGCGGCCGCCGCAGCCAGACCCGCCGCCACCACCCCTTCTGTGTTGCGCGCCTGGCGGACAAACTCGTTGTACCGCTCCTCCAGCAGTTGGTCATGAGTAAGGCGCATGATGTCTTCGAACGCCTTCAACTGGCGTCCCAGCGCGCTGTTGATGTAGCCCCCGGTGACATCACCGGGGGTGTTGTAGGCAAATTTGTAGTTCAGCCCGTAGGAACCCAGGGACACCGGGCCATCCTGACCAATGATGTACTGCTCCACTCCGTCCCCTGACCCGGATTGGAAGGAGTTCAGGCCCGTCATGGCAACTGACATGGAGATCTTGCCCCCCTGGTTGTACGAGGCATTGATCAAGTCCGCCACCCGCCCGCCCCAGCCAGAGCTGAACGGCTTGTCTGAGATGGATGACTGCCACTGGACCTGCTGATCAGAATGGGAAAAGAGCCCCATGGGCACCGGCACCGTCCGGTTGATGAAGTCCGCCCGGCTGGCAATGGGATGCACCAGCGTTCCGACATTGGTCACGAAAGCAAGATCACCTGCATTGAACATGTCTGCCAGCGGCCTGGCGTTGGGGTGAATGCCCATCTGGGGGAACGCCCCTCCGTAGTACTTCTGGAAGGCACGGGTAGGCACGTCAGGAGCGGCGACGGGCAGGTTCAAGGAATGAAGCCCCGCCCGCGGTTGCACCAAATTGCCACGCGCGGCCTCATAGTCGCGGCGCGCCTCATCACTCGCCGGATCCCCCATGGGCACCAGCATGTTGTTGGCATCGTTGCCCCCGCCGAGAAAGACGCACACCAGCGCCTTGTAGTCGTCCGTCCCGGGCGGCGGATCTGCCGCCACCGCCAGATTCATGAGCCGGATCTGCGCCAGGGCGTTCACCATGCCCGTGACCCCCATGGAAGCACACGCGGTGCGGCTGAGGAAGGCACGTCGGGTGTCCATCTTCTTGGTAAGTGAAAGGTTCATCTTGGTGATCTTGTAATGGCTTACTTCTGAATCATTCCGCAGGGGGAAGTCATGACGAGGGCAGACGCCAGCCGCAGACGCTCCTGCAGAGCCGACATCTGGGTCTGATGGTTGATGCTGGCATCCGAGGTGGAGTTCAGGTACACCGTGTGAATGATGATGTCCCTGGGGTTGTCCTCCCTTGGCGCTGCCGTTGAGAAACCGGCTCCATGCCTGGCCTTGAGCGCCCCGCTGCAATAGTAGAGGTCAAACTGGTCCACCAGCGCAGCACAGGCCTCAATGATGCTGTTA